>CACWHC010000029.1 GCA_902760645.1 uncultured bacterium | reverse complement strand
ATGCGGAATTATGCTAAAAATATTTTGACAAACACAGAAAGCCGAGAGTTTTATACTCTCGGCTTTTTGTATGCTTTATATTGCTTATACAAAACTTTTATGCAATTACTCTAACCACATTTATTATAATATAAAAAGTTTATTGAATTGTCAGAGAGAATTAAACAAATTATCTTTCTTATGTAAATTACAGTGCTTTAAAAAAGGTACATTAAAAACTTCTACAGGAAAATTTTTTTGCTCTTGACAATTTGTTAGGCTAGCCTTACAATTATATCATAAGGAGAAATTATTATGGTAAATTATGGCAGATAAAAATTTAACAGCAGGGCTTGAAGATTACTTAGAAGCAATCTTCATTGCACAAGAAGAAAATAAAACGGTAAAAGGTACAGATGTAGCACGTATGCTAAATATCTCCCGCGCATCAGTATCAGAAGCTCTGTCTAAACTCGTCTCAAAGGGACTTATAACTTATGAGAGCTACGGAACAATTTCGTTCACTCCTACAGGCCTTTCAGAAGCCAAAAAAGTTTATAACACACACAATACGTTAAGGTTATTTTTTCAAACAGTTCTCAACATAAGTCCCGAAGAAGCAAGCGAAAATGCCTGCAAAATAGAGCATATTATCTCTGAGAATATACTAAGCGAAATAAAAAATTTTACCGATTATTGTAATAATCATCCTGAGATTATAGACAATTATAGACAAGGAAAAGACAATGAACGCAATCTCAGCAATAGGAAAATACCTCGACCAACCGATTCTGACAGCAAAAGTAAATAGATATGTACCATTAGGATTAAGCATAGGTGCAGCTTCAATATTTGTAAATAAAGTTCATAAAACCCCAAATAAAGAGGATAAGAAAAAAACAGCAGTTAAAAATGGTGTTATACTGGGAGCAACTGCCCTTTCTGCAATTTCAGCACCGTATATTGCATCTAAATTAACAGGTCGAAAAATGCCTTTTAATTTATTAGCAGTTAAGGCACAAAACAAAAAATTGGTTGATAGTTTTATTAAAACAAATCCAAATACAGACTTAAAAAACATATTGGAAAAATCAAAAAGTAACTTATTATCGCTAAAAGATATTTCTACACTTTTTAATAGAGAAAAAGATTTAGCAAATAGACTTATTCCTCCTCCCGATAATATTCAGGCAAAAGATATATTTAAGGAGATAGGATATTTATCAATATATGGTGCTGTTCCGGTTGTAGGAGGTGTATTAGGCGGAATTGCGGCCGATAAAATAACTGAAGAAAATTGGAAGAGAAGAGTGCAGGATAAAGTAAACGAAGGGATGTATCAATATCTTGCAAACATATTTATGTGTAATATCGGAGCGGGCACAGCTCTGGGGATATTAGAGAAAATGAATATTAAATCAAAAGCTGCAAGATGTATTGGAATGATTGGAGGTATTATCTTAACAGGCGTTATCGGTGGAAGTAAAATCGCAAACTTCATAGCAAATAAGGTTGTTAATCCTGTAATCTGCAAAAACAAAGATATAAAAGAAAAAAGAACACCTGAACTTTTGGACATTAGTTTGCACGCGGACGATATTGCGACCGTATCTTTGCTATCAGGACTTAAATGGATAGAGCCTGCTCTGCCATTATTGTACTCAATATCAGGTTATAGAGCAGGAGTTGGTTACAGAAATAATTCTTGATTATGTATTGACATAATCAAATAAGCGTGTTAGTTTTGTATTATGAAATGTTGTCGAAAATCTAATTGGGGCGGAAAACGTGAAATGGCAGGAAGAAAGAAAACCTGTCTTAAAAAAGTACCGTTCAACAGAAGAATAAATGAAAACATTTTAAATATTTTAAGAGATTACGCCAAAAGGCATAATCTTACAGATACGCAAGCTCTTGAAAGTGCTATTTTATTACAGAGTAACATAGAAAAATTAAAAGGAGATATGGTTATGAAAATTTGTATTCCGACAAGTGAGGGAAAATTATGCGGACATTTCGGACATTGTGATTCATTTACTTTTGCTGAAATTAACCCTGAAACAAAAGAAATTTTAAGCATTGAAGAAAAAATACCTGAAGATGGTATTTCTTGTCAGAGTGCTGCCTGGATATCAGAACAAGGTGTAAGCAAAGTTTTAGCTGGCGGAATGGGCGCAAGACCAATGACTAGTTTAGCGCAAAACGGAGTTGAAGTTGTTGCAGGCTGTCCTGAACTACCGATTAGAGAAGTATTAGAAAAGTATATGGCAAATTCTCTTGAAACAGGTGAAAACGCATGCGGTGGCGAAGGTCATGATCACGCGCACTGCCATCACCATGGCGAAGGACACCATTGCAACCATTAAGGAGTTATATTATGAAAATTCATCAAATCAGAAACGCAACAATAATTGTAATTTATAACAATAAAAGATTTTTAATTGACCCATGGTTAATGCCGAAGGACTTTATGCCGGGGTTTGAGGGTGCAATGAACAGTGAGGTTAGGCAGCCAAGAGTTGATTTACCAAAGGATTTCGATATAAATCATT
>CACWHC010000028.1 GCA_902760645.1 uncultured bacterium | reverse complement strand
TTCATAAATTAATTCTCCGCAAACGGGGTAAGTTTATAACCAACATTTGTTACCGTGTGAAGATATTTTGGTCGTTTCGTATCGGGCTCAATTTTATTTCTT
This sequence comes from uncultured bacterium, assembly GCA_902760645.1. Taxonomy (GTDB): domain Bacteria; phylum Cyanobacteriota; class Vampirovibrionia; order Gastranaerophilales; family Gastranaerophilaceae; genus UBA1221. Next base: position 8,211 of record CACWHC010000028.1, on the reverse strand, counting down.
AAACCACCTACATGTACTCTCAGCATTCTGACATCTTCATTGCTGTCATATCCCCATACTTCATCCAATAAAGTTGCAAGAGTAACAGGATTATTAAAGTGCTGCATCAAACTGTATAAAATTTCAAATTCTGTTGGTGTAAGTTTAGTTTTTTTATTTACAATTACGCATTCTAATGTTTCCGGGAAAATCTCTATATCTCCTGCTTTCAAAACTTCATTTGAAAGTGATGTTTTTTCTTCAACCTGATTTCGTCTTAAAAGGACTCTTATTCGAAGTAAAACTTCCTGAATATCAAAAGGTTTTACAAGGTAGTCATCCGCACCGCAGTCAAATCCTTCGGTTTTATCGTCAATAGTACCTTTTGCGGTTAGCATAAGAATTGGAATAGCTAATTTTGCCTGTCTGATATTTTTACAAACGTCAAATCCGTTCATTTTTGGCATCATCACGTCCAGTAATATCAGGTCATAGGAATTGTTCAGTGCTTTGTTTAAACCTTCAAGACCATCCTTTGCCGTATCTACAAAATAACCGCTCTGAGATACATCAAATTCTAAAAGTTCCCTGATCTCATCGTCATCATCTACTATTAATATACGTTTTTGTATGTCAGTCATCATAAATCCTCTTTTGAAAAAAATTTTAACCCATACACCCTATTTTTTCAATGTTATATAAAGGTTTTTTAAGAATCAGAAAACTTTATTTTCAGTCCAGTATAAGCGAATAAAGAAGCATGCAACGTGTTGTATGGAATCCACTCTTACCCATTGTCTTGTATTTTTAAATCTTATGGCGTTCGCTGATTTTTTAGGATTTTTATGCGAAAAAGTATATTCTTCGCAATTAAATAATGAAAATTGACTTTTTGCTGCTAATTTACAGGCATCCAGCACTTTTTGTGCAAATTCCTTATTTCCCAATTTTTCGGCAAGGTAATATGCAGACACAAGTCCTTCTGAGCGTGCTCCGTCCGGATAATAGTGATCACCGTACTCATAATAAAATCCGCCTTCATAATCAAGATATGGTGAATCATCTTTTTTATACATTCTATCCATCATGCTTTGTGCATCAGTATATACGAAATTTATATAATCTTCTTTTCTGAATTCTTCATCCTCTGCAAATTCATCAATTGCCTGCATAAGCCATGCGTCTGAAGGCAGAGCTGTAAATAAATCCGCATACAATTTTGGCCTTTCATTTACAATCCAGTCTAAAGCTATTTTTGATTTTTGTCGAACTTCATTGTTGAGTTTTTCGTCATCCTTAAAATGCTTCATAAATAGTGCTAATCCAAGCAAGGCTTCGCCTGGATAATAGAATGAGAAAGTAGCTTTTCTTTCTTCATCAGTCATTTCAGTCAGCGGTTCCCCGTTGTGGTATTGCGGATGAATATAATAACCCATAAATTCTCCGCTTTCACACATCCTGCTCATTAAATGTCTTGCATAACCCTTAATATATTCATCAAAAGTCTTATCCTGAGTAATTATTCTGTATTGCATCATCATTATGAGAGCAAGACCGGTTCCTCCGAGTTTACCTTTATTGTTATAAAAGACAAAATAGGCATTTTCACCGTCATAGTCGTGTGTACTGGAAATAGAACAAGTAAATTCAATGGCTTTTTTGGCGGCATTTAAGTACTTGTTGTTATGGGTTTGCAGATAGGCTTTCATCAAAGTAATGGCACCACCGCAATGACGCAAGTCATTATAGTATAAATTATCTTCTTTTCTGTTAGGATGCTCATGATCTTTAAAACTGTCTTCCGCACAATCGTAGTAATATAAAAATCTTCCGTCATCATACATATTTTCTACAAGCCAATCGGAAGTTTTTATAAACTGCATCAGCAATGTATCATAACTGAATTCATTATATAAAATGTTTCCTCTGTAAATAGGAATTATATTATCATAATATGTTACAAAGGCTCTGCTTCTGAATAAATACATTTCGTAATCATCAGATTCGGATAAAATTTTTATTCTTTCAGGATTACTGTTAGTCATTTTGCCTATGGGAGTTTTTTTAATCATGGTTATAAGTGCCTGATTTAATGACATCTGGCTATTTACTATTGCATCCGTAGGCATATAAAAAATCGGTATATCGGTAAATACATTCTTTAACTCCAGTCCCGTAACCCCCGGCTCAAAGCGATGCTCATCAAATTTTCGGTCCTGTAAATGCCTTAAATCCGTGAGTTTTTTATCAATAACAAATTCTAACAAGATACGGCATTTACTGCTATCTTTTATATCAAATTCCGGAAATCTCTTATTTTCTCTGATTTTTGTAATGCATCTGTTTATTGTATCTGCAAGGTCACTGCGTATGCTCCCATATCTTAAAGGGGCTTTACCTTCCTGAAACAACGTAATATATGTAAATCCTGTTTTGGAATTAAAATCCCATATACCTTTTAAATTTATGTTCGTCATTTTGACGGTAACATCATGTATAAAAGCATTACGAATACGTTTCATCAATGTATTCATATGTTTAAAATCTTGTGAATAATATTTTCTCTCGGAATCGTTATATTCTTTATAGTCCATAGAGAGATTATAACATAATTATATAATTTTGCCAAAACACAAGTTTTAACCAAACATTAAGAAATGTTAAGTATTTTATCGTAAGTCATGCAATTTATAGCCGATAAAAAACTTTATATAAATGTAAGGGGATTTAAACTTTACGGGGAAATTAAAAAAGGAGTAAAAAAATGATTTGGGGACCTTGCAGTTTTCCATATGCATATAGTGGTTTTGGCTGTGACTATTGGGCACCGCCCATAGATACTTATGCCGCAGGCAGATACATAGCTCGCAGGGGCATGGCTGCAGCAAATATATTTTATCCCTATATTTTTGCTACTCCTTGGGGTTCGGCAGCACATGAGCCGGGAACTACTTATCAGGAAGCGGTTGTTCTTAATCAAATGATGTATGACCCATACCATATGCCTGATGTCAGTGCTTTATGCAGAGGAGGAAATAATAGTGCTCAGCAGATTGCTGATGCTCAGGCAAAAGGTGTACAATGGGCAGACAGAACCATTTTAAAAGTAACTTATAATTCTGTAAAAAATAATGTTGATAATATTGTAAAAAGTGCAGAACAGCATTTAAATTCGGATGATTTAACCGATGATCAGAAAAAAGAACTTCAAGCAATAAAGGAAACTGCAGAGGCTTTGCAGAAAAAAATAGCTGATTTTGCTGAGAAGTCCAAAAATATGGATGTTCGCTCTGCTATTGTCGAAGTTGACAAGCTGCAAAAAGAATATAATGATTTATATAAACGTATACAAACATTTAACGCAGCGGTTGCAAAGAATAAAACAAACGGAAATAACGGTACAAACGGCAACGATGGTGTTGACGGTAATAATGGGGTCAATGGAAATGACGGCAATAACGGTAATTCAGAAATTAAAGATTTAGAATCTCTTAAAAAGGCTTATGATGAGTCAACTAAGCCTGCAATAGATGAATTAATGAAAAATCCTAAATTATCTGCTGAAGACAAAAAGAAAATAGAAGAAAAACAAAAAGAACTTGAAAAAGCAATTCAGGAGAATAAACCTTTTGAAGAAATTAAAAAGCTTTATGATGAATTAGGTGAAATGGTTACCGGAATTCAGGATAAGATTAATAAGGCAGTAGAACAGGAAGCTGAACAGTCCAAAAAAGAGCTTGCCGAAAATTGTAACAAGCTTAATGAAAATATAGGCGAACTCGTTCAGGAAGACGTTTCACTTGTTCCGAAAAAAGACAAAAAAGTTCTTCAGGAAGCTCTAAAAGAGCTTCAGGATGCAATAGTTGCAGGAAAATCGCAGGAAGAAATCGAAGAAATATATGGTAAAGTAAATGCAATTTATACAAGAATTAAACGTTCTGCGGACAGATTAAAAGAGGAAGCAACAAATATTGCGGAACAAATAGCTACTGCTGCAGACGGTGCGGATTGGACTTCAAGCCAAGAAGGAGTAATTCAGGACAATGTATTGAGGCTTAATTCCAAAAACATAATGGCATTCTTGCATGTTTGGGATAAGGATTTCAAGAGCAATTTTGGTGACAGATGTGTACTGGAAACCATATTTGGTGAATTTCAAATGAATAGTACCGCCAAAAAGCATTTAAGCAACCATATCTTTAATGCAATGGAACAGTACGCAAAAGATAATGGTATATATAACCAAATCGGCGGAAAACTTAGTGCAGTAAGAGCATTATGTAAAGATTTAGGACTCTTTACAAGCTATGCTCCGATATATGCAAAATTCAACGAACTGTTTATTTCATTCAAGCAAGCATTATCATAAAGGAGAAAAATGATTAAAAATTTTATTAATTAGTATATAGATTCCTCAATGTTAGGGCAATTGTAGGTAGGCCCGAAAATGGTTAGTGTAGAAATTTCAAGCCTTTCAAATATGGAAGGCTTTTTTATTGCGTATTAAAATTATATTAAAATATTGAATATGACTGATTTTTTATAATATAATTAAACTAATATTGATAAAAAAGGAGAGAAAGATGATAGATAAAACGGCAGTAATTCACCCTTCGGCACAGATTGCGGATGATGCAATAATCGGACCTTATGTAGTTATCGGTGAAAATGTAAAAATAGGAAGTAAAACAAGAGTTATAGCTAATGCTTATATTGAACATGCTGAAATAGGTGAAAGATGTACAATTTCTCCTTTTGCAACAATCGGTTCGGAACCTCAGGATTTGGGTTATAAAGGTGAACCGACAAAAGTTGTTATTGGTGATGATACAATAATTAAAGAAAATGTAACTATTCACCGTGGTGCGGCATGCGGAGATTTTACAACAAGAATAGGCAATAAATGTTTACTTATGGTAGGTTCGCATGTAGCTCATAATTGTGTTCTTGCCGATCAGGTTATTTTGGCAAACCTCGTAACTTTAGGCGGGCATGTCCATGTAGGATTTGGTGCATTTGTCGGAGGAATGAGCGTATTCCATCAGAATATAAGAATTGGTGATATGGCTATTATTAGCGGATTTTCTGCTTCACGTCAGGATATTCTTCCGTATTCAAAAGGTGAAGGACGTCCGCCTGTTCCGCGTGGATTAAACGTTGTTGCTCTTAAACGCAGAGGGGTATCTCAGGAAGTCAGAACTAACATGAATGAGGCATTTAAACTTCTTATTTCCGATGAATATAATACAACTCAGGCAATAGAAAAAATTAAAGCAGAAATTCCTACAAATGAATATATTGAAAAGATGATAGAATTTGTGAAATCTTCTAAAAGAGGTGTCCTGTTAAAATCGCATAAATCAGGTCACGAATCATTGGAAAGTGAAGAATAAGGAAATAGTAAGAGTTAATAAATATTGCTGAAAAGCAATCCGGTCGGTTGGCGTGAAAATTCATCGAAATGCAGGTAATCCTCCAAGTTACCCCTGGCCGCCGGATTGTTTTTTGTAACAAAATAAGGTGCGTATTAACGCACCTTATAAATTTATTTTAACTCATGTGTGTCGACACCGGCACTCACACCGGCTTCCGCATTTGCTCCTGTGGAGTTTTCTTTGAAAACTCTTACGTCGCTGATATAATGTTCGTGCCCTGCTCGACACACTCACGTATGTCGACACCGGCACTCACACCGGCTTCCGCATTTTACATCATGCCGCCCATGCCACCCATGCCACCAGGCATTGCAGGCATTGCAGGTTTGTCTTCAGGAATATCAACTACAGCAGCTTCTGTTGTAAGTAACATAGAACCTACTGATGCTGCATTAACCAAGGCTGAACGAGTAACCTTTGCAGGATCAACAATACCTGATTTGAACATATCAACAAACTTGTCGTCTAATGCATCATATCCGTAAGCACCTTCATGTGAAAGTACCGCATCAACTACAACATCAGCTTTTGCACCTGCGTTATCCGCAATTGCTCTTAAAGGTACATCAAGAGCTGAAGTCAAAATCTTGAATCCGATTTTTTCATCGTCAGATGAGAAATTCAAAGTTTCAAGTTGTTTTTGTAACTCTTGCTGAACTCTGATAAGAGCAACACCGCCGCCCGGAACAATGCCTTCTTCGTTAGCTGCACGGGTTGCATTCAAAGCATCTTCAATTCTCAATTTTCTTTCTTTTAATTCAACTTCAGATGCTGCACCGACTTCTATAACAGCAACGCCGCCTGAGAGTTTTGCAATACGTTCTTGAAGTTTTTCTTTATCATAATCAGAATCTGATGCTTCAATCTGACGTTTGATTAATTTAACTCTTTCTTGTACTGCTTGTTTTGTTTCTTCGCCAACAACAATTGTTGTTTCATCTTTTGTAACAGTTACACGTTTTGCTTTACCCATCATCTGAGTAGTAACATTTTCTAACTTAATACCGAGTTCTTCCGTAAACATTTCGCCGCCTGTTAAAATAGCAATATCTTCAAGCATCGCTTTTCTTCTGTCGCCAAAGCCCGGAGCTTTAACTGCAACAGCTCTCAATACTTTTCTCATAGTGTTAACAACTAATGTTGCAAGAGCTTCACCTTCAACATCTTCTGCAATTAATAACAAAGAACGACCGTCACGGGCAACTTGTTCTAACACAGGTACGAGGTCTGAAATAATGTTGATTTTCTTGTTTACACAAAGAACGTAAGCATCTTCCAATACAGCTTCCATTCTTTCAGCATCGGTTACAAAGTAAGGTGATAAATAACCTTTATCAAACTGCATACCTTCAACAACTTTCAGGTTAGTTCCGAAAGATTTACTTTCTTCAACGGTAATAACACCTTCTGCACCAACTTTTTCCATTGCTTCCGCAATCAGTTCACCTATTTCTTTATTGTTACCTGCGGAAATTGCTGCAACCTGAGCGATTTCTTCTTTAGTATTAACAGGTTTTGACATTTCCTGAACTTTTTTAACTGCAATATCAACAGCTTTGTCAATACCACGTTTCATAGACATAGGATTAGCACCTGCAGTCAGGTTCTTCAATCCTTCTCTAACAATAGCCTGTGCCAAAACAGAAGCTGTTGTAGTACCGTCACCGGCTACATCATTTGTTTTGGAAGAAACTTCTTTTAACAATTGTGCACCTGCATTTTCCAAACCATCTTTAAGTTCAATTTCTTTTGCAATGGTCACACCGTCATTAACGATTTGAGGTGCACCAAATTTTTTCTCTAAAATAACATTTCTGCCTTTAGGTCCGAGCGTAACTTTTACGGCATCGGCTACAGCATCAATACCTGCAAGAAGAGATTTTCTTGCATCTTCATTAAATACAATTTTCTTAGCCATTTTATATTTCTCCTTTTAAATCCTATTCAATTACAGCCAAAACATCTTTAACTGATAAAATTTTGTATTCTACACCGTCAGTTTTAACATCAGTTCCGGCATATTTAGCGTAAAGTACGGTTTCACCTACTTTAACGTCAAGAGGTTCTCTTTCACCCTTTTCGTTCATTTTTCCTAACCCGATAGCAACAACTTCACCTTTTTGAGGTTTTTCTTTTGCACTGTCAGGAATAAAAATTCCGCCTGAAGTCTGTTCCGTATCTTCAATAATTTTAACTACAACTCTGTCACCAATTGGTCTTAACATAATATCTCTCCTTTTTACTAACAATGTGTAAACTTATATATATATTTATATAATAGATTTTCCAAAATCTTAATTTCCTTAATGAAATATTAATTATTTGATTAATATAAGGCTGGAAATTTGCTATGTAAACAAATATGAATGAACTTTGAACCATGTTCTTGATTTTCAAATTTTTCCATGTAAAAATATAGCATGTGTACAAGGTACACGGACTTTTTGAAATTTAAATAGCAATATTAAGATTTATTAAAAAGTATAAATTATACTACTTGACAAAAAATATTTAAGTAATATGATTAAAAAGTTCGCATAAATGTGAACTGGATGGACTAGCCCCAAAGGACAATGTAAGTTCAAAGAATTACACTGATGTAATTGGCAGCCGAAAAGGTGTCGGGTAAGTTAAGCAATAAAATAGAACATTGAAAACAGAATAGTTTGGAAACGACAAACAATACTTGTTAATTCTAAAGAAAAATGATTCCGAGGCACGAGCAGAGCCACGAGCCGGAAGGCGAGAGGCGAATACGAGTCAACGTAAACGTTGAGTTTTCGTTGCGAGTATGAGC
>CACWHC010000027.1 GCA_902760645.1 uncultured bacterium | reverse complement strand
GACTGTGAGCGTAATTCATTGTCTGACAGTCTTGAGGTTATACTTAATAATTTTGCCTGTGATGCCGCTAAACCCATGATTAGTCCTTTCCAACATGGACTTACGGTATAATTATCAACTATCTTTAGGATTTGTTAAGATATATTAATCATACTTTATCAATAAAATTATTCCCCTGTAATATTACCCCTGTTTAACTATTTACAAAACATTATTTATGATAAAATAATCTTATGAAAAAATTGGGTTATGTTGTATTAATAGTGATATTTATAGGATTATTTTTACATTCCTGCATTAACATTGACAATCCGGATACCAAAAACAGTTCATTAACAACGACACAAAATAATCAAATATTTTTCAGAGAGTACCCTACCCAAATTAATGTCAATGAAAACGGAATTGATTACCTGCAATCGCAGGCACCTGTAGGAATTTTTGGTGGCACACTCATTGCGTCTACAATAGGGGAAGGTCCAAAAACTTTTAATCCTTTTAATTCAAAAGACAATATTTCTTCTACAATGTCGGAAATTATGTATGACGGACTTTTAAGCACACATCCGACAACCGGACAACCTATTCCGAAACTTGCAAAAGATTTTTCCGTAAACGGAAATGACTATATCATACATTTGAGAAAAGGTATTAAATGGTCGGATGGAAGACTCATAACTGCAGATGATGTAATATTCACCTGGCAGAATATTATTTTTGACGGATTTGGCAACACTTCTACAAGAGATTCCATGATAATAGACGGAGAATTACCGACTGTTTCCAAAATTGATAATTATACGGTTAAATTCACAACACCTAAGCCATTTGCACCATTTATAAGGAATTTATCCACTCCAATAGCACCAAAACATATATTTGAACCCGCAGTGAAAAAAGGAAAAGAATATTTTGACACATTTTTATCAACAAACACACCGCCTGAAAACTTTGTAACATCAGGGGCTTTCAAAATCAAAGAATACGTTCCTGCTCAGAGAGTAGTATACGAACGCAATCCGAATTATTACATAATAAATAAAAATAATCAGAAATTACCATATTTGGATAAGCTTGTATACCTGATTGTAGGGGATGTAAATAATGAAGTTCTAAAATTTGAAGGCGGTGAACTTGACGTTATCGGATTACAGGGTGCCAATGTTGCAAGGTTTAAGGAAATGGAAAAACATGGCAATTTTGAAGTATACAATCTTGGACCAAGTACAGGTACTATGTTTTTGTCGCTAAATCTTAATAACAGGAAAAATGATAAAGGAAATTATTATGTAAATCCGGTTAAACAAAAATGGTTTCAGGACAAAAATTTCCGCCAGGCATTAGATTACACCATAGACCGGAAAAATATGGTATTTAATATTGCCAATGGACTTGGAGCACCGCTTTATACAGCAGAAAGTTTAAACTCAATTTATCTTAATAAAAATTTACCGGCATACGATAAAGATATTGAAAAGGCAAAAGCACTACTTGAAAAATCGGGATTTTACAGAGATAAAAAGGGCAAGTTACATGACAAATACAATAATCCGGTAGAGTTCGACCTTTATACGAATGCCGGAAACGCCGAAAGAGAAGCTATCGGTGTCATGGTAAAACAAGACCTTGAAGATTTGGGAATGAAAGTTAATTTCAAACCCGTAGAATTTAATACTCTTGTAAACAAACTTGTAAATACTTATGACTGGGATTTGGTTATAATGGGACTAACAGGGAGTCCGCTTGAACCAAACGGAGGGAAAAATGTTTGGATGTCGGACGGAACTTTGCATATGTTTAATCAACGGCCTGCAGGATATTTAAAAGATGACAGATTTGAATGGGAAAAAAATTTAGACGAATTGTTTGTCAAAGGAGCACTTGCTACAGACTTCAATTCAAGGAAAAAGTTTTATGATGAATATCAAAAAATCGCATACGAAGAAAAACCGTTTATATACATATATTCGCCGCTTGTTATATCGGCAATCAGAACCAAGTTTAAAAATTTGTATCCATCAATGCTTGGGGGATTAACACATAACATCGAAGAAATTTATATAGGAAAGTAAATGCAAATATTAAAATACATACTAAAAAGAATATTACAATCAATACCGCTGCTAATAATAGTATCGCTGATAAGCTTTTTTATAATAAGATTAAGCCCTGTAGACCCGCTTGCGGAATTAAGACTTAATCCGTCAGTTTCTCAGGAAACATTACAAAAAGAAACTCAAAGGCTTGGATTAGATAAACCTATAATAGTTCAGTACGGCAAATGGGCAAAATCATTTGTAAAAGGAGATTTAGGAATTACATCCAACGGTGAGCAAGTCAGCACAAAATTAAAAGAAAGAATTCCAAATACTTTATTATTAACGACAATAGTTATCTTACTGACGTGGCTTGTAGGAATACCTATTGGCATAATTGCGGCATTAAACTGGAAATCTAATCTGGACAGGATTTTAACCGTCTTAACAAGTATCGGAATGGCAATTCCGTCATTTTTCTTTGCCGTATTACTGCTGATTTTTGCCGTGAAAACAGGATGGTTTCCGATAGGCGGGCTTACAAGCTCCGATTTCCTGGAAAAAAGTTTGTTAGGTCAAATATTAGATATATCACACCATTTAGTACTTCCTGTAACTGTCCTGTTTACGTTGTCACTTGCCGGATTACAAAGACAAATGAGAGCAAATTTACTTGACGTTCTTGACAGTGATTATGTAAAATTTGCGAGAGCAAAAGGGTTAAGCGAATTTAAGGTAATATATAAACATGCTTTGCGTAATGCCGTTAATCCTATGATAACATTATTGGGATTTGAATTTGCAGGATTATTAAGTGGTGCTGCACTAACCGAATACGTATTTCAGTATCCGGGATTAGGAAGATTAATATTGGAAGCTGTACTGCGTTCTGATATTAACCTTGTTATGGCATCATTGATGATGGGTGCTATTATGCTCATTATAGGAAACTTGATTGCTGATATTCTATTGATTATTACCGATCCTAGAATAAGGAGGGGTAATGTTTAGAGAAGTTTTAAAAAAATTATGGGCAGATAAATTTTCAAGAATTTCACTTATAGTACTTGGAATAATATATTTTTCACTGTTATTTGCAGATATAATTGCACCGTACAATAAAGATTTTTCAGACAGAACAATGGCTTATGTTCCGCCATCAAAAATATTTGTAGTTGACGAAAACCACCATTTGTCAAAACCATATACATATAACTATATCCGAAGTTTTGATAACGAAAATCTCAGAATTACATATGATATTGACAGAAACCAAAAGCATTACATAAAATTTTTCTCACAAGGTCAATCGTATAAATTATTCGGATTAATACCGATGAAAATACATTTAATTACGACCGATAATGATGGGAGGCTATATCTTTTAGGAACCGATATAAACGGGCGTGATGTTTTTTCAAGAATACTTTTTGGCGGAAGAATTTCAATGACAATAGGCTTTTTGGCATTATTTGTACTGTTCCCGATAGGATTGCTGTACGGCGGAATATCGGGATATTTCGGCGGAATAGTTGATATTATCATGATGCGTTTTGCTGAAGCCGTTATGTCGATACCGAGTTTTTACCTTTTAATCATACTTGCATCAATTTTACCTGGCGGAATGACAAGTATACAAAGATTTATGCTTATAGTAATAATTCTTGCTCTTATCGGTTGGGCTGGTTTTGCCAGAGTAGTAAGAGGTATGGTGCTTTCAGTCAAAAATCAGGAATTTGTTCAGGCAGCAAAATCAATCGGGGCATCAAGATTAAGAATTATTGTCAAGCACATACTTCCGCAAACTACAAGTTTTGTTATTGTTGCAATGACTTTATCTGTTCCGTCTTATATATTATCAGAATCAGGGCTTAGCTTTTTGGGATTAGGTATTCAGCAGCCTGATGCAAGCTGGGGTAATATGCTTAAAGAAGCTCAGGAATATACGAACATTATCTACCGCCCATGGCTCTTAACACCCGGATTTTTAATTTTTGTTGCCGTACTTGCCTTTAATGTTATAGGTGATACAATTAGAGATGTGCTTGATCCTAAAAGCAGCAAGTAAGGGGAGAGAAAATGGAAAATTTAATACCGGTATTTGACCTGAGTATATGCATAAGATTAATTTCATCAGTCTTATTGGGTTTTGCAATCGGACTTGAAAGAGAAATGGCAAATAAATATGCCGGATTGAGAACCAATATTCTTGTTTGTGTTGGTGCTTGCGTATTTACAATACTTTCTATATACGCATTCCCTATGGTATCCGTAACAGGTGATGAATACGGAACTCGTGATACAGCCAGAGTTGCTGCACAAATAGTAACAGGTATAGGTTTTATAGGTGGCGGTACGGTATTAAGACACGGTGCAACCGTATTTGGGCTTACGACAGCAGCTACACTTTGGGCAGTAGCGAGTATTGGGATGGCTTGCGGAGCAGGTATGTTCGGAGTTGCAATCCTTACGACAATTTTATGTATAATTGTACTTGTTGCTATCGGTTTCTGGGAAAGACATATTTTATCTTCAGGTATCAAAAATATGACCCGTATCAGAATTTCATTAAATTGTATAAACGAAAAAGCTGATGAAATTTATGATTTTTTACTCAAAAACTACCCTAAATTAAAAGAAATTTCCAAAAGAAATAACGAAGAAAACGAGCAGTTAACTAAAATTCACGTTGTTGCGGATATAAATTCAGCAAATCCTATTGCTGAAACCAACGATATATTCAAGAATATTGAAGGAATTACGACAATATCAATCCGTGAATATAATGAAATCATTGGCAAATAGATTTTTTCATGAGAAAAAATCGGAACGACAGGATTTGAACCTGCGACCTCTACCACCCCAAGGTAGCACGCTACCAAGCTGCGCCACGTCCCGATTTTTTTTATTCAATTTTCAAACTCAGACGCTTGGACCAAGCTGCTTCCTCTCACTCGGAAGATACTCAATCTTCCTCACTCGGCAGAGCATCCCGATTTTTTAAGGAAACACAAAACTTTCGTTTTGTGTGGCACGCTACCCCTCTCCTCGAAATGTTCACCGAACATTTCTCGTCGGCAGAGTGCCACGTCCCGATTTTTTTATTTAATTTTCAAATTTTTATTGTTTGATTAATTCTGCTTCGACTTGAGGTAGAATTTCGTCTAATTTCGATGCGTCTTTTATACCGCCCTGTGCAAAATTTGGCCTTCCGCCACCGTTTGCACCTGTTGCCCTTGAAATTTCTCCGACAATTTTTCCGGCATTAACACCTTTTTTAACAAAACTATCGGAAACTTTTACGGTAACTGTTTTATCGGAAGCCAAAACAATTATACTTTCACCCAATTTTTTAGACATAAATTCCAAACCGATTTTCATTGCAAGAGGTTTCAAATTTAAGACTTTTGAAATAAACAATTTACCGCCATCTATAACCTGAGCTCTGTCAAGGAAAGTTGCAAATTTGGCTTTTGCACTTTCTTCCTGCAATCGTTCTATCTCTTTTTGAAGTTCTTTATTTTCATCCTGAAGTTTTTCAACACGTTCGATAACTTCATCAGAGTGAGCTTTGAATCTTGCTGATAATTCGTCCGTTACAGCAACTTTATCATTCACAAATTTCAGAGCAGATTTAGATACAACACACTCAATACGCCTTGTACCGGCTGCGATTGCACTCTCTGAAACTATTTTTATGAATCTTAAATCTTTCAGTTCTCTTGCGTGAGTACCTGCACAAAATTCTTTTGAAATCGAATTGCCGTCTTTTTCAATAGATACAACTCTTACATTATCACCGTATTTTTCACCGAACAATGCTGTTGCACCCGTTAGTTTGGCTTCCTCAATACCCATAACTTTTGTATTTACGGTGTACCCTTCACCAATCCATTTGTTCATCAGATTTTCGGTCTTCTTAATTTCATCAGGAGTCATTGCTCTTGAGAATGTAAAGTCAAATCTCATACGTTCGTCATCAACGTAAGAACCTGCCTGCTTAACTTCATCCCCCACAACACTTATTAATGCAGCCTGCAACAAGTGTGCAGAAGTATGATGAACTCTTATTTCTTCACGTCTTGCAACATCAATTACAGCTTTGACAGTTTGACCGATTTCTATTTCACCGTTCAGTACGGAACATCTGTGAACATACAATTCATTTACTTTGAATGTAGTCAGAACTTCAAGTTTCAGGGTACTGTTTTCAATAAAACCGCTGTCACCTACCTGACCACCGCATTCGGCATAGAAAGGAGTTTTGTTTAATACAACATCAACGTATCCTTCACCTTCAATGGTTGCAAGGATTTTTGCATCATCGCATTCATTCTTTTCATAACCGATAAATTCAGTAGAACCTACTTCCTGCTCAACTTTTGCATATTTTATATCACCTGTTACGGAAATCTTTGCAGTAGCAGCTTTTGCTCTGTCTTTTTGCTCCTGCATTGCAACTTTATAACCTGCTTCATCAACTTTCAATCCGTTTTCCTCTGCAATTTCTTTCGTTAATTCAAGAGGGAAACCGAATGTATCATAAAGTCTGAACGCACTTTCACCATCTATGTCTTTTTTACTGTTGATAAATTCATCTAAAAGTTTATAGCCTCTGTCAAGAGTTTTGCCAAATCTTTCTTCTTCTTTTTTGATTATATCAATAACTTTTTCTTTATTCTTAACAAGTTCAGGATAAGCTTTGCCGTAATTTTCCACAACAACATCAACGAGTTTATACAGGAACGGTAGTTCCATACCGAGAATTTTACCGTGTCTTAATGCACGGCGTAAAATCATTCTCAATACATAACTTCTGCCCTCATTCCCCGGAATTACACCGTCTGAAATTAAGAAAGTTACACATCTTGCGTGGTCTGTAATTATTCTTAGTGAAACATCTGTTTTTTCTGATTTTTTATACGGAACTCCGCTCATTTCAGAAACCTTATCCATAATAGGTTTCAATAAATCTGTTTCAAAAGTCGATGCAACACCCTGACAAACCATTGTGATACGTTCTAATCCCATACCTGTATCAACATTTTTACTTTCCAATGGTGATTGATTACCTTCTTCATCCTGATACAATTCGGTAAATACAAGATTCCAGATTTCAACCCATCTGTCGCATTCACATGTATCTATACCGCAATTCGGATGTCCGCAGCTGTACTGTTCACCCAAATCATAATGTATTTCCGAACAAGGTCCGCAGGAACCTGATGCACCCGGAGGACCCCAAAAATTATCTTTTTTGCCTTTGCGTTTAATACGTTCTGCCGGAACTCCGACACTTCTCCAAATATCAAAAGCTTCATCATCTGTTTCAAAAATTGTAATCCACAACCTGTCTTTATCAAGCTTTAAAACTTCCGTAACAAATTCCCAAGCCCAAGGAATAATTTCTTTTTTATAATAATCACCGAAAGAGAAATTCCCTAACATTTCAAAGAAAGTATGATGGCGAGGGGTTCTGCCGACATTTTCGATATCGGAATCTTTTCCGCCGGCTCTTGCACATTTTTGACAAGATGTTGCTCTGGCAGGTTCATAAGGACAAGGCTGAATTCCTAAAAAAATAGGTAAAAATTGTAACATGCCTGCCGTTGTTAATAAAACAGTCGGATTATCAGGCACAAGACTTGAACTTTCAACAACAGTGTGCTGATGTTTATCTTTAAAATAATTCAGGTATAAATCTCTTATCTCATTTCCGCCTAGCATAATCTTTTATTCCTCTTTCTCTTTTAACCTAATTTAATACGGTAGCACCGCACAATAGATTGTATCTTAAACAAGTTTTCCATGCAAATTTTAAAACAAAAACAACCCGACAAGTGAGCTAATAAATATGATTGGATTGAATATGACTACATCTGAAACCCACTCAATCGGATTGCTTTCGCAATTATATTATGATACAAACATATTACCACTTAATAGGATAATCTTTTGGGAATTGCCAACCGTTAGCCACAATTTCAGCAGCACAAAATTCTCCGGAATTACTGCATCTACACCAATGACTCCGCATCTCTGAAAGAGTTAACTCATTGCCGGCAGGGATAATCCTCCCATCAGGCATAAAGTGAAAGAAAAATAAATCTTTACCAATTTGATTAGGATTTTTATCTGAACCGTTTACATCAATCACAAATGTACGTGCATTCAATTCAGAACCGTCCCAATCCCAATTACGACCATAAGCAAACGTTATACAAGCACCGTTTGTCAAATGCCAAACATAATCATTCGCAGGTCCTGTATTGTGCCAAGTTGCAGAAGCCATGTTACCTCCGTCACGGGTTTTATAATTAAAAGAAGCAGCATCCTTAAAACAACCTAGACCACTGGTATCCGACTGATGCCAGTCTGTAGGGAGATATTTAGCAAATTCCGGACCAAACAAACTTCCGTCAAGATATGTAGGGTGATCCCATTGCTGACGAACAAAAGGCATTTGAACAGGGTCAATACCGTCATAATTTGCTTTCATTAACTGCACTGCCTGATTAAGAATTGCGTAATTTTTCTTCAACTGAGTCAATATTACTTGTTTTTGATAATTCTGAATCAATGTTGGTAATGTCATTGCCGCAACTACTCCGATTATACCGAGGGTAATTAGAACTTCAGCTAACGTAAATGCTGCCTTCTTCTCTTTGTCATGCCGAACTCGTTTCGGCATCTGACCCATGTTACTTGCTACGACATTCTCTTTTTGGGTTATCCCTATAGTTTTACGGTGGTCAGATCCTGAAACAAGTTCAGGATGACATAAAATGGGGGTAGCAGATGTTGGTGAGGGGGTGGACCTAGTCCACTTCTCTATGCTACCACTTTTTCCGCTAGACAACACGCTTTTTTTGTGAGAGTTATTACTTTTTTTCTTTAAGTTTGACCCCTCACCCGAAAATCTGACTTTCGCTTTGCTCAAGTCGATTTTCTGCCCTCTCCCGATGGTAGAGGGCAAATTTACTATCCCAAAATAGCTGAATTTATCAGCTACAAAATCCCGTAAACCCTTGCTATAAGAGGGTTCTACCCCCCCCCCTACGCTCAAATGCAGATATACTCATAGTTTCTATCCTCCTTGTGTTTATAATATTATAACATATTATACCCAACTTCGCAAGTGTATCTGATAAAATTTGGATTTTAAAATTAGCGAAAAAAAGTCTGAGATAATATCTCAGACTTTTTTTCCACTACTACACACTATTTAAGTTAATTAAGCTTTTTTTAAATCAGTCAAATCAATTTTCTGTTCATAATTATAAATTGATTTTGGCTTGATAATTGTTCTGCCATCAGGAGTAATAATCTTTTCTATATTACCCTGCTCGTTATAACTCAAAGTATAACCGTCTTTTGATTTATATACGCCTTTTTTAACACCGCTTGCGGCAGACTCACCAACAGATTTTAATGACTGAACTTGAGCATCAGAAATATTATTTCCGATTTGGCGAGCTTGAGCTGATTTTTCAGCAGCTTCTTTATTAACCGTTGCTATAATTTTAGCTTCTTCTTTTGTCGGAGCCTGATAAGCAATTGATTTATCATACGCAGCCTGTTGTGCAGGAGTCGGAGTATCTTTAATTGCTCTTTCCACAGCTCTGCGATTAGCCTGACTAGCGTTCACAGTTTCAATATTACTTATAATCTTTGATTGATTTACATTTTTTTGTATAATTTCTTCTGCGACTTCAGGATTTGCACGGTTTACAACCTTTGGAGCTTCCTGCGTTGCTTTTTCGAAAAATTTGTTGTATAAGTTTTGGAGTTTACTCCAGCCCTTACCTTTCCACAACCACAAAGCACCTGCAGTCAATGTTGCTAATCCTACTATACCGCCAACAACTTTTTTTGTTTTGCTTTTTGAGCCTTCATATACATCACTATCTAAACCGCCGGTATAAGAAACACCATAGCGAGCGATCTGTTGTTGTCCGTTACTTATATAATTTGTATTATAATTGCTATTTACATTCACAGCGTCAATTTTTGACATGCTAATCTAACCTATTTCTTACCTACATGTATATAAAGGTCTGTAAATATCTAAAATTGCCGACATGTTAAGATATTTTAAGTAACCTTACTTTGAAATGTTAATGTTTTCGTGGTTAATAGCTGAGGATTCGCTTTCTTCAACATACTGAGCAAGCTGTTTTGACGCCTGTTTATAAGCATTAACCGTAGAATTACCGCCCAAACATCCGCCGTGACATGCCATAACTTCAATTAAATTACCTAATTCGCAAACGCCGTTTTTAGCATATTTTTTCAAATCACGAACGGATTGTTTGTTCAAACCGTCTATAACGACAGGATATGTCGGAAGTTCCTCAGGTAATAAAACTTTAACGGCATGGGCAACACCGCCGGTAACGGCATAATTTCTTGCCTCCGCAGAAGCTTCCACCTTGAATGCTGATTCATCACACTCTTCAACTTTTACACCCATTGCAATAAACCATGCACCGACTTCTTCATAGTTAAGAACATAGTCAACATTTTTATCATTCAGTGCTTCTCGGCGTTTTGCAACGCAAGGACTAAAGAACACCGTAACCGCATCCGGATGTTCTTTTTTAACAATTTCAGCCGTATAATACATCGGTGTATGAGTCGTGGAACGGAACGGTTTTAATTCCGGAACATGTTTTTCTACCAATTCGTTATATCCTGCACAGCAAGATGTTGTCATAAATTCTTCGCCTGCAAGCATTCTTTCTTCAAATTCTGCAGCCTCAGTCTTAGAAGTAACATCCGCACCCTGAGCTACTTCATACACATCAGAAAATCCTAATTTTAAAATAGCTTCTTTTAGCTGTTTAGGTTTACAAGGCAGCTGTCCAAACATAGACGGAGCAGCCATTGCAATAACTTTTTTACCCTGTTTAATATTTTTAAGAACATCAATAATCTGACTCTTTTCGTGCACAGCACCAAACGGACAGGCACTTGAACATTTACCGCAGGAAATACATTTGTCAAAATCTATCCTTGCTCGACCGCTGTCATCTTTTGCAATAGCTCCAACCGGACAAACGTTTTCGCAAGGTACAATAACTTTCATAATTGCCTGATAAGGACAAACCTGAGCACACATTCCGCAATTTTTACATTTTTCGGTATCAATTTTTGATTTACCGTCTTTTACGGAAATCGCACCGAAACGACAGGTATTAACACAAGGTCTTGCAACACAGCCCTGACACAAATCCGTTACATAAAATCTTGACGGAACACAACCTTTGCAGGCAGTTTGCAGAACCGTCAAAGGATTTTCTTCCGGAGTTTCTCTGTCCAAAACTTTTTTTGCCAGTTCAGCCATATGAACACTGTCATCCGTATCTTCAATTGATAAGCCCAACCCCGCAATTGCTCTGTCACGAAGAATAGCACGTTCTTTATATACACAACATCTGTACGGTGCTTCGAAATCTTTTGGACGCATCTGATACGGAATTAATCTGGCATTTTCCGCAAAATCTTCCGAATTAAATGCTTTTATTAATCTTACCAAAATTTCTCTTTTCAAGCGTGAAGTTTGTCTGGGGCTGTTCATTACCATGGTTATAATCCTTTTCCTTATATTAATTTCAATTAATATTATTATTGCATGAACATACCAAAAAGGCAATTACGGGAACAGCACCACTTTTATAGATAAAATTTAGTTGGTAACAAATGTGGGGAAAAATTATACACATCAAATTTACGAATTTCGACCCGATTTGAATTTCTTTAATTGATAAAATTCTTTATTTATAATG
Organism: uncultured bacterium; assembly: GCA_902760645.1. Lineage (GTDB taxonomy): Bacteria > Cyanobacteriota > Vampirovibrionia > Gastranaerophilales > Gastranaerophilaceae > UBA1221. The sequence goes on along the minus strand of CACWHC010000027.1, from coordinate 930 downwards.
GGTTTTTGTATTTATGCAAAAATTTTTGCCAAAAAGTGCTGCAAAATCAGGGTTTTAAAATCGTGAAAACAGTTGTACTGTATTTTATAAATTAAAAAGCTTTTTGAATTTACAGGAATTTTTGTTTTGAAAATTCCTTTTCCTTAAAAAATCAGTACTTGCTATAGCTATATGCAGTTATAGTCCGGATTGTTGTGCAATTATAAAACAAGGAGGCAATATGAACAGCAAACAAAGAAATTATTATGAACACGTCATTGTAAACCAAATGAACAGGTTTGCATCATACATAAATTATTTATCTGATTTTGGTAAAGAATATAATAAAGCCATTAAGAATTTATGCGAAAAAATAACTGCAATATTGACGAAGTAACTATATCTCAGGAACTATTGGATTTGAAAAAACAAATTGAATCTTCTTATGACAAAGCCAACGGGTTTTACAAGGATTTGGAATATATGAGAAGTCAAAACAGGTCGTTAATGGATATTCGGTCTGATATCAGAAGTTTTAATACAAGAGTAAATCTTGCTAAATTTCCCATACCTGAAAATATCACCCTACAATTTATTAACAATACTGTTATTAAAAAAGGTTATGTCGCTAAAACTGATTACTCCGAAGAACTTAAAAAACTTGAAAAAGAAATTCTTAAAGATTTAAAAGATATAAGAAAAAAAATACATAAAGATTTGGATAATGTAAAATATTCTGAAATTATAAATAAAAAAGAAGAATTACTGAGTGATATTAATGCACTGGAAAAAGATGTAAAAGATTATATTGCTCAAATACAAGAACTTAACAATAATGATGATGATTTTTTTCAACAAAAATCTATGGAATTAAGTTCTTTTAATTCAAAAATTACTGAAATCAATGATAAACTTGCACAAATTAAAAAACATTATGGAATATTAAATAAA
>CACWHC010000026.1 GCA_902760645.1 uncultured bacterium | reverse complement strand
AATTACATTTCGTAGCGTAAAGATTTGTTAAAATCCTGAAAATAAGTGCTACACAATTATTCCCGAGATTTTAAAATCTCGATTTTGCAGCGATTTTTGGCAAAAATTTTTGCAAAATTGACTGAAACCAGTATAAATAAAGGATTTTATTTGGTATGAATATTTGAGCAATAAATTGTTACAAAATTGTAATATTATCTCCTCAAAAATTAAAGTTTTAAACTCATGAGTTCGTAAACATGATTACAAGTTACGGCATATTAGAAAGGACGAGATTAACCAATATGGGTATGGCTGCAACACAAGCGAGATTACTTAGCCTTACTGCTCGAATGAGTGATAACGAACATTCAGGGCAGGGAATTTCTTATGCTAAAATACGTCTTGCTAATCAGACAGAACAAGCTAATAAAGATTACCTTGAAGCTCTAAAGGCTACAAAGTTAACCGTTCTTACCGGATTTAACGGTTCGGATGAAATTTATACAGATATTTCTTATGGTCTTATGACGGGTTATAATACGGTTGCAAATAATGCACAGTATGTTGTAACCGATAAAAAAGGAAAAGTTCTTGTTACTCAAAAACAAGCGGATGCGTTTAATGCAGGTAACGGGGATTTTAATGTTTTCCTTGCAAAATTAGGTTATTCACAGTCAAATATTACGATAAAAGCAAACAGTACTACGGCTTCCGCTCAGGAAAAGGCTTTGGCATATAAAGCTGTTCACGAGGCTTGGGATCAATATTTGACATCAGTAGGTCTGCATTTCGGCGAAGATGAAGAACACGGACTTGATTTTGGGTTCACTTCATTCAGCACTTCACCTTTTGACGGTTATCCTACTTATACAATTACGGATTTGGCAACAGGGCAGCAGTCCACTAAAGCGTTAAATTATGAGGGTACTAATCAGGAGCAAAGAGATTTTTATGATTATGCAAAATCTCTGACTGAAGCTTATTACGGTACATCAAGTTCTGCTGAAATTTTAAAGACTGCAGCAGTTCCTGAAAATATCGGATATATAAATTACCTGAAAAATTTATTCCAAAAAATGGCTTCTGCAGGGTTCTATACAGAAGATGATGAAGCAAAAACATTGAAAGATAACGGCTGGTTTGAAGCAGAATTGAGAAAAGGCAATTTGCAGTTAGAAATGTTCTCAGCTGTCGAAAGAGGTTTTGTTTCAACTTCAATAGATTCTGATAATTCAATACAGGAAGTTACCGATGAAAGAAAAATTGCTCTAGTTGAACAAGAGTACAAAAATAATTTGGCTTCATTAGAAGCAAAAGATAACAGATATGATTTGGAGCTGAAAAAATTGGATACAGAGCATAATGCTTTGCAAACAGAATATCAGGTTATGAAAGATATCGTTAATAAGAATGTCGAGAGTTCATTCAAAGTATTTAACGGTTAGAAAGTTTTAATTGATTCCTTTCCTTTAATTTCCTTATTTTTTTAACAAAATTTCGTAACTTTTCCCCTACCGCTTTTATATGAAGGCGGTTTTTTTTTGCATAAAAAAACACCCGTATTATACGGGCGTTTTTTATAAAAATAATTTTAAAACTATTTAAGGCTTACGCTTACGGAAGTACCTTTTTTAGAAATAGATACTTTGTCTTCTCTTGCTAACCAGCCAAGACCTAAATCGGCAAAGTTACCTTTCAAATCTAATTCTTTTTTCATTTTTGAAAAAGTTGTTGTGCCGTTAGTATTTAAGTAGTTATAAATTTCTCCGGCAGATGTTCCGATTTGTTCCATTAATTCTTCCATGTGTTTACCTCCTGTAATTTTTTAAAATGGGTTACATCTCTTTGTTACGATTATAATAGAATAAATTATTTTAAAATGCAATAGTATATTATTTGTAAAATTTACACTTATTTTTATGATAAAATACAACGTAAGGAGTATTGCATAATTGATTATAGAGGGTACGATTTCTTCGGATAAAACATCTATTCTGATTGGTAAGTATGTATCGCTTTTAAATTCCGGTATTGATGCATCAAAAATTCTTGTGCTTGTATCAAATTCAAACCTGAAAAATAAATTTACCGAAGAAGTTTTGAGTCGTGCTGATATAAATGTTTATGAAAAATTACAGATACACTCATATTTTTCATTAGTGTATAACACAATAAATGATAACTGGGCATTTTTGGAAAACAAAAATCCGTTTCCTAATCCAAAAATCTTACCGAACCTTACCGGACTGGAAGTTTCTCAGTTTATTCTGAAAGATATTTTGAAAACAATTCCGTTCAAAGGTTATAATTCAAAAAAATCTCTCCTGCACCAATTATTCAGGAGATATTCTCTTATTGTTCAAAATCATCTTTCCGATGATGAAGTTGATTACAGAGCAAGAATTTTAAACGAGGCTTTTGCAGATGATGCAAAACTTACTCTGAAAAAATTGTTAAAGCAGACATTATATTTCAGGGATTTTGATTATTTAAGGCAAGAATTATTATTTGAACATGTTTATTTGAATACGGATTATTTTAAAAATATTCAGTATTTAATATTGGATGACGGGGATGAAATTACTCCGGCATGTTACGATTTTATTCAATTTTTAAAACCTCAGTTAAAAGATTGGTATATTGCTTTTGATAAAAAAGGTTCAAGCAGAATAGGGTATTTGAGTGCTGATAAAACTGCCGTGTGGGAATTTGAAAAACTGTTTGATGAAACTGCTGTTACTATAGATACGCATACCGACTTAAAATTTGATGCTGAAAATTTATACAAAAATATAACGATGTCATCGAATGAAGTTTTGGAAAATTTTTCTGTTTATTCACCGTCAAAGCGTTCAAAAATGATTGAACTTGTTATAAATAAGATAAACGATTTGATTAAAAACAAAGTTAAACCGTCAGAAATATCAGTTGTTACTCCTATTGTTGATGAGATGCTGAGGTTTACTTTTGCAGAGGGTATAAACAAAAATGTTAATCCTTTATATATAACAGGAAGTGAAAAATTAATACAAAATAAACTTGTTTTGACCTGTTTGACAATTCTAAAATTAAATTCAAATTTAAAAACAGTTTTAACGGAATTTGATTTGCGTTCTGTTTTGATTAATTGTTTAGGTATTCCCGTCAAATATTGTCATGATATTTTAAAAGAGTTTGACAGTAAAAAAATATTGGTTGATTATAAGTTTCATAATGAAAATTACTCTTTAAGGTATAACAATTTTTTAGAGATAGTCAGGAGTTTATCAAATTCCGATAAAAAACTTTCCGAGCAGGTCTATTATATATATTCAGAATTAATGACTTTTACTCATTATGATAAAAATGAAATATCAAAATTTAATTTTTTCATAAAACAATTAGAGGATTTTGAAAATGTGTTCGGAGAAGATTTTAATTCAAGAAAAGAAGAAATAATTACTCAAATCGAAAATTCCATAATTTCTGAAAATCCGTATTCGATACTGGAAGTTGATGAAAATAATTTAGTAATAGGTACACCGCAAAAAATTATTGATAATCAGATAAAGACAAAGTATCAGTTTTGGCTGGATGTATCAAGTCAGGACTGGATAAAGTCCGATACCGGTCCTTTATATAATGCTTGGGTTTTTCAAAAAGGCTGGAATAAAGATGAATATACGGTTGAGGATAATGTTGAATTGGGTAAAGAAAAAACTGCACGAATTTTAAGAAAATTAACTCTTTGTGCGGAAGAACATATTTATACTTATTCATCATTATTTGACGGAAACGGTGTAGAAAATTTCGGCGGTATAGAAGAATATATTAAAGTAAAAGCGAATGTTATAAACGATTCAAGTCCGGAAGTTCCAAAGTTTCACATTGTACCGAGAGATGATCAAAAGCCGGTTCTTGATTATAAGAACGGAAAAATGGCAATATCTGCCGTTCCCGGAGCAGGAAAAACAACAATTCTTCTTGCATTGATTATAAAACTGTTAGAGCGTGGAATTAATCCGCAGAATATATTTGTAATGACTTATATGGAATCTGCGGCAAGAAATTTCAGAGAACGCATAAAATCCGTCAGAGAAAATTCTTCCGAGTTACCTTACATAAGTACAATACATGGATTGGCTTTAAGAATTTTAAAAGAAAACGGAAATTTTGAACGTTTGGGATTAAATTCTGATTTTGATATATGTGATGATACTCAAAAAACAAGAATTATAAGAGAAGTTACAAAAAAAATAAAAATTAATGACAAGGAGCTGAATGATTTTGTTCAGGGAATTTCAGTTTTTAAAATCGGTCGCGGCAGTTTTAAGAATTTAAAATCTAATGCTGATAAAAAAATTATTCTTTTCAAATCATTTTTTGAGGAGTATCAACGAATATTAAATGAAAATAATCTTATAGATTATGACGATATTTTGTTGATGTCGGTTCGTTTATTGGAGGAAAACGAAGATATAAGAAATTATTATCAAAATATTTGTCATTATATAATTGAAGATGAGGCACAGGATTCTTCTTCTGTTCAGCAAAGTCTGATAAACCTTTTGAGCGGTAAGTATAATAACTTAATCCGCTGCGGAGATATTAATCAGGCAATCACAACGACATTTACCAATGCTGATGTTCTCGGGTTCAGAAAATTCATTGAATCAAGTCAGCAAGTCAGTATGAATTGTTCGCAAAGATGTACGGAAGACGTATGGAAACTCGCAAACGAAGTTTTATTAAATGCAGAACAGCAGCCTGAAACAAAAGACGCTTTTTATCATATTCTTATGCAGCCTGTTGAGGGTAAAAATCCCGTAAGTGAAAATGCTGTTCAGGCAAGAGTTTTCCCTGCTCCGACAGATGAAAGGAATTTCGTTTTAAAAGAAATAAAAAATGCGTTTAAAAATAATCCGAAAGCTACTGCAGGTATTCTTGTAAGGAACAACAGACAGGTTATTGAGTGGACAAACTTTATAAATAACAGCGGACTTAAATGTATTACAAGAAGTGAATGCCTTGAACAAAAATCAATATTCAGAGTGATTTTTGCTGTATTAAAAATGATATTGTCCCCGTTTGATAATTCTGTTGTTTCGGCTTCTTATGAAACTCTTGCAGAACTCGGATTTTATGAAAAAAAATATACAGATACGATAAGTAAATATGAAAATCCGTTTATAAGTATTCCGGTTGATAATATTAAAGAAAAATCTCTTATACAGTTTCAGTGGGATTTAAATTATTGGACAAATTTCCCTCATTTAACACCTGATGAACTTGCAATAAAAATCGGATTATATTATTTTACGGGTGAAATTGAAAAGTCGAATGTTTACCTCATTTCAACACTGATTAAAAGACTGTCGTTTGAAACAAAAAATCTCGAAGTTTTGATTGAAAGACTGGGTGAACTTGCTAAACGTAACAGTCTTAGCGGATTTAAATTTTTCTCTGAAGAAGATGAAAATGATAAAGGGATTTTAGAGGGTAAAGTTCAAATTATGACGTTACATAAATCTAAAGGGGATGAATTTGACGTGGTATTTTTACCGGAAATGTCAGAGAGAAATCTAACCATAGATTTTTCAAAACTTAAATACAAGGTATCGGATTTTATGGAAAAACTGAAAGCTCTTAATCCGAACTATAAAATAAAAACCGAAAACGAATTAAAGCAGGAAATTGTTGCGGAAAACCTGCGGCTTTTATATGTTGCAATTACCAGAGCAAAGAGAAAACTGTATATAACCGCCTCCGAAAAGGTTAAATCCTTCGGGAAACTAAAACCCGAAGAACCCTCAAAGGTTTTTGAGGTAGTTTACAGTTTACACAACAAAAATTTGTCGTTATAAATAATTATTGCAAATGTCCCCTCTACCAACGGGAGAGGGAAGAATTGGTTAACGAAACGAAGTTGAGTTTAGCAATTCGGGTGAGGGGTTAATTTTTTCAAAACCTCGAAGTTCGACCCCTCACCCATTTTTCTAAGGCTCATAAATTCGCCTTGAAAAATTACCCTCTCCCGATGGTAGAGGGAGAGTAAAATGATATATTGTATAAAGATGTTAAATTTTTATTTAAAAAAGACTTGTAAAAGCAGGCTAGCCTGCCTTTATCGCTCGTAGGACGCAATGATTTGTCGTGATACAAATAAAGGGGTTGCGATTATCTGAAAATATGTTATAATGATAATGTAGATAGAAAACAGCGGAGGTTATTATTATGACTATGTTTTCACCTAGGGGGGGGGGTAAGAACCTCTCGCAGTAAGGGTTTACAGGCATTCACATTAGCAGAAGTATTGATTACATTGGGTATCATCGGTGTTGTTGCGGCGATAACGTTACCTGCATTGATTGAAAATGTTACTGAACGTAAGAACTCAGAACGTCACGCAAATATTGTATATAAAGTTACGCAGGCAATGGATATAATGAAGGCACACGGTGAACTCAGCGGAACATATCCGTCAACAGAAGCCTTTGTTGATGAATTGCAAAAGTATTTAAAAGTGTCAAAACGCTGTGATAGTAACCATATAGCAGACTGCTGGCCTACAGAAAAAGTTATTGACGGTGACGGAAACGAGTTTGAAGTAAGCAAAGCCAAAAAAGGTAAGAACTTATCTCTAAATACGGATACAAATAATGTTGGTCTTATACTTGCAGACGGAGCGTCAATAATACTGAATTACAACCCTGAAGGCGGTAAAATAGATGATACAGATCCGTTGATAGCAGTGAAGAAATCACTACCTGTCGGCGGCGGAAGAAGTAAAGAATTTGTATATACATCAAATTCAACAGCATCAATTGATTTTGTGACAGATGTAAACGGCTCTGCTCACCCTAACAAAGAAACATCTGATAACAAATATAATGACATCAGAAACCTCTTTGCGGCAACATTTTCAAAAGGTTGTGCCGGTGAGGATATTTCTGGTCTTGGCTGTGTTGTAAATACAGGACAACAACTAAATTGGAATGATGCCAAAGCCAAATGCGAGAGTTTAGGCATGACCTTACCTGATAGAGGAACATTGAAAAACATCTATAACCAAAAAGCGAGCAACCCTAACCTACCTCAGTCAGGCTGGTTCTGGTCTTCCTCAGAGATCTATGCCTACTACGCATGGATCGTTAGTTTCGGTAATGGGGGCGAGGACCTCTACAGCAAGGGCACTCTTAGCGGGGTTCTTTGTGTAGGGAACTGATGATTGAGTGAACAGTAAACAGGGAACAGTGAACAGTTCGTATCGGTGCTGCCGCACAGTTAAAATAGATATGAGTGACTGTTTTGCAGCAGCAAAACAAATCGAATAACAGGTTGCGAACTGCCAATAATCAGGGTGATTTTGGCAAGTGTTAAGTGAGCGTAAAGAATGTTTAAAATGGTGCGTCAAAATAACGCACCATTTTATTAAATAAATTAATTGAAAATTCTCAAAAACTACACATCTGCAACAGGCGGAATATCGATTTTCTTTAGTCTTTGTTCTATTCTTCTGTACCATTTAAGATGTTGTTTGAACAGGATTTTATAATCATCAACTTCGCCGTGAGAAATATCATACATCTGTTCATCACATACTTTTGTCATTTCGTTTTCAAGCAGATGAGTTAATTCTTTTCTGTCCATTTTTGCACTTTCTTCTGCCGTCAACTTAACAGGTTTGCCGAATTTTACAATAACTTCAGGTCTGTTATCTCTCAAAAAGCAGTAATCAATAGCTATAGGAACGAGGTTAACTTTTCCTGCTTTTTTAACGGCTTTTTGTGCTATATATGCAAGCCCTGTCTGAAATTCGATAGGTCTGTAGTGAGGCGGTCTGATAATTCCTTGCGGAAATATAAACAAAAGATTTTTTAAATCCTGTACTACTTCTACAGAGTATTGAAGTGCTTTCATTGCTGACTGAGGGGACTTTTTATTAACAGGATAACCGCCTCCTCTGTGTAAAAGCGGAAATCTGTTTAATTCTTCAATCATTAATCTGATTTCTTTATGAAAAATCCTGTGTGCAATATTGTATAATACAATTCCGTCCCACCAGTTTGAATGCGGTGCGTAAATTATTGACGGTACACCTTTTTCTATAGAGTCTTCATCACCCTTATATCTGAACGCAAAAAAGCGGTTTTGGAGCATATTAAAGAAAAACATACTTGCAACCCAAAGCCAAAACTTATTAGTTTTTGCAGGTCTGAACTTTTCCTCTTTGTTTCTCAACTTGGTCGGAGGAACGTCCGAATATAATTTTTCTTTTTCTTCTGCACTCATAAATGTATTACACCCCTTAACAATATATCTATCCTACAACAACTTATACTTTTATGCAAGTTTATAAAGCTTCTTAATTATTTAAAAGATTTTCAATATATTTTTTCGTTTGTTCTCTTATGTTTTTATCCTCTTCAAAAATTTCTTCTATTGTAGGATTTTGGATTATCTTATAATTATCAAATATTGTTTTTGTAATTTGATAAATTTGATACAATTTTATTTTTCCGTCAAGAAAAGCAAAAACAGCTTCTTCATTTGCGGCATTAAGGCAGGCTGTTGCAGTTCCACCCATTTTACCTGCTTTATATGCAAGTTTAACGGTCGGGAATTTTTCAAAATCGGGTTTTTCAAAATCTAACCTTGCAATTTCCGCAAAACTGAAACTTCTTGATTTAATACCCTCATATCTTTCAGGATATGTAATTGCATACTGAATAGGTATATGCATACTTGGTAATCCCAGTTGTGCAATAACACTTCCGTCAACGTATTCTATTGCCGAATGTACTATGCTCTGAGGATGAACAACAACCTCTATATCATCATAATCAAATCCGAACAGGTGATGTGCTTCAATGATTTCCAAACCTTTGTTCATTAATGTCGCACTGTCAACTGTAATTTTTTTACCCATATTCCAACGGGGATGTTTAAGAGTTTGTTCAACTGTCGCATTTTTCATATCTTCAACGGTTTTATGTAAAAACGGACCGCCGCTTGCCGTAATTATAAGTTTATTAACCTGCGAAATATCTTTTATACATTGATGTATGGCACAATGTTCGCTATCGACCGGAATAATGTTTACGCCGTTTTCTTTCGCTTTTTTCATAACAATATCCCCTGCCATAACAAGGGTTTCTTTGTTTGCTAAGGCAATATCAATACCATTCTCAATAGCTTTTAATGTCGGCTTTAATCCTATTTTCCCCGAACAGGCAACAAGTATAATGTCGTTTTCTTTGTTTTCAGCAATTTCATCCAGACTTGATAAAGTTTTTATACCCTCAACCGATATCGGTTTTGCCGCATAAATATATTTGGGTTTAAATTTTTCTGCCTGCTGCTTTAATAAATCAACATTACTGCCGCCGGCAAGTGATATAATCTCAAATTTATCCTGAAGTTTTTCTATGACTTCTAATGCCTGAGTTCCGATAGAACCTGTCGAACCGATTATACTTATTTTTCTCTTCTCATCCATAAAAAAATTATATCACGAATATAAAAACGGGTTTTAGATATTTCTAAAACCCGTTTTAAATTTTGGCATAATCAAAAACTATTTTGCAGAAGCCTGAAGTCTTTTAACTGCAAGAACGATTCTTGATTTTTTTCTTGCTGCGGTATTTTTGTGTAAAATACCTTTGCTTACAGCTTTATCGCATAATTGATATGCTCTTGAAATAGCTGAATTTAAAGCTTCTTTATCTTCACTTGTTGCTAACTCTAAAACTTTCTTTAAAGCAGTTTTGATAGAAGTTTTGAAAGCTACGTTTTTAATTCTGTTTCTTTCAGCTGTAAGTACTCTTTTTTTTGCAGATTTAATATTTGCCATTTTGTTTTTACCTTTCGAATAATTGCGACACTTAATGACGGTGCCATACTCGAGGATGTGAGTACAGTCATTTTTACATGAAAAAATTTTATTTGCAAGAGGAGTTTATATTTTTATAAACTTCTCTTTTCCCTGTTTGCATAACGGGCATACATAATCATCGGGTTCTTTTGTCAAATCACCCTCATATATGTATCCGCAGATTGTACATTTATATCTTGGTTTACTGTTTTCCGCTTCGGGTTTTGGAGTATCTTCAATAAATGTAGGTGCGGCTTTCGGGCTGTTTCCTTTTTTAACTTTGTGATAATATGCGTATGACATTGGAATTTGGTCTTTCAGTGTATCACCGTCAATAATTCTGCCAAGAAATATAGTGTGTGTTTCGGTTTCCATTGTATTGATTACATCACATACGATATATCCCGTTGAATCTGATATAACATTAAGTCCGTCAATTTCTTCGGATTCAACATTTTCAAATTTGTTTCTGTCCCTGCCGGAGGTAAACCCGAATACAGGGATAATATTATCATTCACATCTACTCCAAGTATTGAAATTGCGAATTTACCGGCTTTTTTTATGCATTCGTTTGTAAAATTTTCGTGATTAATACTTACGGCAATTGTATCATGCGTAACCTGCATTGCACTGTTTGCGATACATCCTGTTGGCTTTTCACCGTTTAATGTTGATACAACGTAAACACCATAAGACAAATTTCTCAATATATTTTTATTCATATAACCCCCTGTTATTTTTTGAAATTATACCATGAAATTATAAAAAAATTGTTATAAAATAAATCAGGTGAAAAGATATATTATAAAATTAAATCTTGCCAGAAACTGTCTGAGATATATAATAAAGGTTTATAATGTAAAAGAAATTTTTATGCCGTATTATATTTGTCCGACAATAATCTCTGCCGTCAGAAAAGAGAATTGTAATATAAGATTTTATCATATAGATGATAATTTTTATCCGTCCGCAAGTTTTGATAAAAACAGTTATATTTTGTACCCGAATTATTTCGGTATATGTGCAGGTAATGTGCTTAAACTGAGTGAACAATATCCTAATTTAATTGTTGATAATGCTCATAATTTTTATATGCGTGATTGCGGGTTAGCTTCATTTAATTCTTTGAGAAAGTTTTTTAATGTCAAAAATGGAGCATACTTAAATATTTCTCAAAAACTCAATAATAATTTTGAATATGATAATGAATATTATGAACCGTTTGAAAATATGAGTTATGACGAAATGGTTGAAAATGAAAATAAATTAAATGTTCAGAGTATTAAATTTATGTCGCAAATTTCAGAGAAGTATTTTTCAAACACCGATTTGAAATGCGAAAAAGATAAACGGATTAGAGTTTTTTATAAATTTCATGAGCGTTTTAAGGATAAAAATAAATTAAAAATTAATTTGTCGGAAGATGATGTTCCGTTTATATATCCTTATATTACGGAAGATGATTCTCAGGCTGAAATGCTTGAAAAAGAGGGTCATTTAATACTAAGATACTGGAACTATTTACCTGATAATTTTCCGGAATACAAATTTTACAGATATCTGATTCCAATACCGCTTAAACATTAGTTTTCATATCTTCGAGTGCTGTTGATATTTCATCCAAAATCAGCTGAGCAGCGGCAATACGGTTCTCTGCCGTAGTAATCGGACGTCCCACGACCATATAATCTACACCTGAGAGAATTGCATCCCTTGGAGTATCCACACGCACCTGATCGTTTACGGATGACCAGGTAGGTCTTGTTGCGGGACAAACAATAATAAAATCTTTGTCGTTTATCTCTTTTCTTATTCTTTTTGCTTCTTCCGCACTTGCAACAACTCCGTCCAGACCTGCTTCATGAGCTACTTTTGCAAGCTGAACAACAAAATCTTCTATATTTTTGTCAACGCATAATTCCGTTGTCAAAGTTCTTTGTCCGAAACTTGATAATAAAGTTACTCCCAAAATTACGGGAGGTTCTTTGTCCAGCCTTTTTGCAGCAGCTTTGACGGCTTTTACGCTTCCGGCAATCATTTTTGAACCGCCCTGAATGTGGACGTTAAAAAAGTGAATATTATTTTTTACAAGACTTATGCAGGCTTTTTGTACGGTATTTGGAATATCGTGGAATTTGCTGTCGTAATAGCATTTACCGCCTAATTTTTCAATTAATCTTACCGCTTCAAACCCATAGCTGACTATAAGCGGTAATCCGATTTTAAAATATCCGACATAATCTTTTAATTCATTTACGAGAGATTCAACTTCTTCTAAAGTTTCAACATCCAATGCCAAAATAATTCTGTCTTTAGGTGAAACAGGCTTTAACATACACTACCACTCCATCCGTTTTTATAGTGGTGTTATATCATATACAAACCAATATTGCAAGTTTATGACATTCTTCTCAATAACAGTCAGTCGGGTAATACAAAAATATTTTAATTTAATTGAATATATCATTGTGTAAAATTAAATGAGGATTTTGTCATGTATAAAAAATTAAGTGTTGCAGTATTGGCATCAATAGCTTTTGCAGTGGGGTATTCTTTAAATAATATCGCTGTATCCGATACGAATATAAAACTTGCGGTTGTGGATACGGCAAAAATTATTTCAAATTCTTCTGATATCAAAAACTTAAAATCTGAGCAGCAAATAAAGTTAAAGGAAATGCAAAAGACTCTTGAAAAAGCTCAGGCAGAAATTTCAAAAGAAACAGATGCAAATAAGGCGGCTAAATTAGAAGAAAAGTATCGTGAAGAAATTAATCGTCAAAAACTTTCTATGGATGAAAATTACAATAAAAGAATTGCCGATTTGAATACAAAAATTCATTCGGTTGTAGCCGATAAAGCCAAAAACCAAAATTATGATCTGGTATTGCCAAAAGATATAGTATTTTGGGGCGGCGAGGATATTACAGATGATGTCGAAAAAGAATTTAAATAATCTGTTTCAGACAAAAATTTGTTATAATTTTCAATGTTAAGAAATATTACAAACATGTTTTGATGACTTAAAGTTTTGTGCCGAAAATTCCGTAAATAGACATGAACGACTAGGAAATGCTACTAAGAAATCGAAAGGAATCAGGTCACAACAATGGGTTTGGCAGCATCACAAGCTAGATTATTAACCATTACAGCAAGGAAATCTGACTGTGAATACCAATCAATGGCATATTCACACCAAAAGATTGCTCTTGCCCGTGACATGAATATAGTTTCTGCCGAATATCAGGATGCACTTAATCAGACTAAAATTATATACGATTATTACGGAACAGGTGACAAAGCTACGCAATTGTCTTACGGACTTCTTATGTCACCATCTCAGCTTAATGACTTTACACCGAGTCCGCTTACGGATCCTGCAGGGAGAATTGTTCTTGACGGCGGTCTTGCTGCAGCTGCAAGAGCTGCAGGTATTCCTCAGGAAGGTCTTGGCTGTACTCCTTCTTCCGATATCAGAAATAAATTTATACAGGGATTGATGGATAACGGTGTAATTTCACGCTCTGTAGGTAATGGTGTAATGAATGTACAATATAATCCTAATGCAGGATTGGGTACTTCGGAAATGGCTAAGACTGCTACTCAGCAAATTACATTCTCAGAATTTATGCAGAATTATTTGAGTAAGATAGAAGTTGATATATCTGATTTAACTCTTAATACAAGTGGTTCGCACTTGGTGTTATATGACCATGCTACTCTGCATACATATGATAAAAATTATGAAATAGAACATCCGAATGAAGAATCAGAATTTCAAACCAGTAATGGAGATGTAAATCCGGCGGCAATAAAATTATCTGAATTTTTAACTGCTCCTACGGAACATAATTTGGTATTATATGGTTCTACTTGGGATAAAGACAGTGATTTACTTCAGTACGGCGGACAGAATTGTATTATTGATAAAGTAGGTTCATGTTCTTTCTGGACAGAATTGGTAGATTCATTGGCTGCATATATACCTTCTACGGATCAGTTTGCACAGGCTGCTATTGAATATGCTAAACAACAAACACTTGCAAAAGTAGTAAGCCTGAGTAACAATCCTGAAGAATTAGATGCTTCTAACGCTGTATATAACAAGAAAGCTGAAAATAAGAAGCAGTGGAAAGTTGAAGATGAAGCCAAAGATTTATCTTCGGATTATGTAGGTTATGTATACCTCAGAAACCCGGGACACAGAGATTATTTGTATAACGATGGTTATAATATCAACTTAACCAATATGACAAAAGCCTTTTATACATACTTTGCAGCATATATGGAAGGTTTGGCTACTACAAAATATAAGGTAACAAAAGAAGCAAGTACTTCAAACTTTGTTACGGACGACTTTAATGCTTCAGATTTCGTATTCAATATAGAAGTTCCTGTTGATACATCAGGTGATAACGTATTGGTTTCAAATTTCTACGATACTTTGTTTAACCAGATTGCAACAAACGGCTGGGTAGAAAACAATAATGTTCATGATAATGACTATATGGCAACAATGCTCAGAAACGGCAGTATGTACTTATCAGCTATGAATGAAGATTTTTATTATTATCAGGTTAACTACGCTACACAAAATTATATCAAAGAAGTTACCGATGAAGAAGGTATTGCTGTCGCAGAAGCAAGATATATGCGTGAAAAAGAAAAAATTAATTCTAAAGAAAATATACTTGATATGAAAATGAAAAATCTTGATACTGAAATTACCGCATTAACGACAGAATATGACACGGTAAAGAGTGTAATAAATAACAATATCAAAACAGGATTTTCAAGGTATAAAGCATAAAATTTAAAATATAAAAAATAAAGGTCAGGCTGATTAACCTGACCTTTATTCATATAATTCATAAAATTATTTTTTCTCTGATTCTGTCAAAGACTGCAATAATTCATAAGTTACGTTCCAGCTTGAAAGACCGTTTGTATTTTTGTATTTTGCAAGCTGTTTTGTTCTTTTAGCTTTAATTTTTGCTTGTGTTTTGTTGAATTTTGCAAGTTTTTTCTTGTTATCATTTCTTGCCTGAACTTGAGGTTCAATATAAGCAAGGAATGTTCTGTATTCCTGACAATTGTAGCCTACACTGACTTTTGAAGGGAAATTATAAGTCAAATAATCATAAATATAAGTAGCTCTTTCGCTGTTTGCAGGTTTTCCTGTTGCGATTTCCCATGTACTGCCCGGCATTTTTGTTAAAACAACAATACCTGCAAGCGGATTGTATCCGGCATTAATCATTAAGTCTATACCCATAACATCAGCTTCTTTTGCATCGGAAATATTTTCTCTTGTAGTTACTGCTTCGCTGTTCATAGCTGTTGTCAGAACGTTATCCGAGCTTAAATTACTTGCAATTGCAGATTTTAAATATTTTCTGACTTTTTTCTTACCGAGATTATCGTTGATAATACCGCCGAGTTCATGTGCTACAACATAAGCTACTTCATTATCATTCCCCGTATATGTTAAATCGGTAGAACTTATTTGGATAGTGTTTGTCGTAGAAGCTAAAGAGTTATCTGCTCCTCCGTTTACTACTTTGAATTGTATTGTTGAAGGCAGGCTGTTTTTCTTCACAATAGCTGCACCTACAGGTGCCACTCTGTCTGCGGCAACCCATGTTGCTGCATTTGACGGTAATGTGAATACTGCTGCAACAAATAAAGATAATAATACCTTTTTCATATTTTCTCCTTTCTATATATATTATTAATCAACAAATCTATATTTAACCAGTGCTTTTATGGCATGAAAACCATCTTTCCATGTGATTTTTTTACCTTCCGAAAATTCTCTGCCGTAATATGATACCGGAAGCTCATACAATCTTGCTCCGCGTTTCAGAACTTTTGCGGTAATTTCAGGTTCAAAATCAAATCGGTTTGATTTAATTTCTATACCTTTAATAAAATCTGCCTTAAATGCTTTGTAACAGGTTTCCATATCGGTTAGTGTTGAACCGTAAAGTATATTTGTCAGCAAAGATAAAAATTTGTTACCCAGCAAATGAGTAAACATGAATGAACGGGAAGGTTTTCCGCCGGCTAACCTTGTACCGTAACATACATCAGCTTTACCATCCAGTAAAAGCTGTATAAGCGGTTTATAATCCACCGGGTCATATTCCAAATCCGCATCCTGTATGACTATTATGTCCCCCGTAGCTTCCTTGAAACCGTCCCTTAAAGCTGCACCTTTGCCCTGATTAACTTCGTGATACAAAACTTTATAAGGTAATTTAGGGTATAAATCTTTTGTACCGTCAGTTGAACAATCATCTATCAGAATAATTTCCTTTTCCATACCGCAAAAATCGGCTTTTTCCACTTTATCCAATATTTGCTCTAACGTGGAAACTTCATTGAAAACCGGAATTAATATCGTAACTTTTTGCATTTATTCAGCTCTCCAAAAATAATTATTTAACACTTTGTATTATTAACAAAAATATTGTATAATAAAAACGGGTAGTTGTAAAAGGATAAATAATGGTTAAAGCTAAAGAAGAAGATAAAATGCAAATTAATGACGGTAAAAAAATCATTAAAAATATACTGACATATATATTATCGCAGAAATATAAACAGGCAGAAAAAGAATTAAGTGCTGCTGATGAAATATTTAAGAAAAGTAAATCTCCGGAAAATATTTCAATAATATTGAGCTTGACCGCACTTGAAAAAGCTCTTTCGGATAAAAGTAAAAATTCTGAAGTTTTGGCTATTTTAAAAGATTCCGCACAGCTTGCCAAATATTCAAAAAGTAATCTGGCAGAACTTATTAAAGAATATGCCTTGGCTGAAGTTTATTATAAGAATAACGATTCTTCCGTTGCATTATGCCATTATAATAATGCAAAAACACTTGGAATAGCCGTAAAAGATGAATTTTCAATTATGGGATATATTATTGCAAGAATAAAACAAATCAGAGCTGACCAGACATTTTTATTCCCGCCGACAAGCGACCCTCTCGTATCACTTGTAAAAATCGGACGTTCAATTACGGCTCAGACAGATATTGATGTTTTATTAAAAGTTATTGCCGAAGAAACAAAGATTGCACTTCAGGCTGACAGATGTACGGTATTTTTGCTGGATAAAGAAAAAGATGAACTGTGGTCTAAAGTAGCTTTAGGAATGGATAGCCAGGAAATACGTTTCCCTGCCGGTAAGGGTCTTGCAGGATATACCGTTAAAAGCGGTGAATCAATAAATATTACTGATGCATATAATGATAGCCGTTTCAATCCGGATGTGGATAAAGCTACAGGGTATAGAACCAAAACCATACTATGTATGCCGATTAAAAATAATAATCAGGAAATCATAGGTGCATTTCAGGTATTAAACAAATTAAACGGCGTATTTACCAAGAATGACGAAGATTTATTGGTTGCAATCGGCGGAAGTGCAAGTATTGCACTTGAAAATGCCCAGTTATTCGAGCAGCAAAAAGAACTTTACAGAGAACAAAAACTATTATTTGACAGCTTTATCAATACATTAGCATCCTCTATAGATGCCCGTGATAAGATAACTGCAGGTCATTCATCAAGAGTAAAATTGTATTCAATGCTTATTGTTGATGAGTTAGGCTTGGATACAAAGAAAAAAGAAATTATTGAAAAGGCAGCTACCCTCCACGATATAGGGAAAATAGGTATCAGAGATTCCGTTCTTCAGAAAGAGGGTAAGTTAACCGACGAAGAATACAAACATATACAGGAGCATGTCCGTATTACCCATAATATATTGGAAAATATCGGCTTAAATGAAGATTTTAAAGAAATTAACGAAATAGCATGCTCTCACCATGAAAAATATGACGGTTCAGGTTATTACAGACACTTAAAGGGCGAAGAAATCCCCTACGGCGGAAGAATTTTGGCAGTTTCGGATGTATTTGATGCAATAACTTCAAAACGTCATTACCGTGATAAAATGCCTATAGTAAACGTAATAGATATTTTGTTAAAGGGTGAAAATACCCATTTTGATAAAAATTTGGTAGAAGTATTTTTAAGTATACCGCTCAATAAAATTGTAAAAGTTTTCTTGACTGAAAATCATTATAAGTTTAAAGTAAAAGATGATAAAATACTTAGTAAATACAATTTAAAGGATATATATAATTTTCTGAACAAAGAAAAACTTTCGGAAAAAGAAGAAGAAATTGTTTCGTTGTTTAATTATTATTATTCGGGAAAGCAGGATTAGGGTAATATGAAATTTAAAAATACTGTAATATACTTATCTATATTATTATTATCGGGAATGAATGTTTCTTATTCCGCTATGCTTAATCATATCAGTCCTGCCGATCCTACAAAAAAACCTTCACTTAACAGTATGGAAAGTATATATAATGCGCCTGCATACAAAGCAAAACTTACTCAGAATGATATTCATAACCATTATGAAATCGCTATGCAGAGATTTCGTCAGGCAAATGTAAAATCTGCTTATGCCGATTTTTCAATTATCGTAAAAAATATTGTGCCGAATGATTATGCGTATCTTCGCATGGCAGACGAGATGGCTCAAATCGGGTTATTTAATCTGAGTAGTGAAGCTGTTAATAAATCCTCCGATAAAGAAATTTCTTTTATTCGGTTTGAGGATATTAAAAAATTCTATTTCCCTAACAATATGCTGAAAGCAGAGGATGAAATTTATCTTGCGGAAATTTATTCAAATATTATGTACAATGCACAGAGCCGTGAAGCTACATCGGAACTTGTAAAAAATACCGAACTTATGAAAAAATCTGATTATGCGAACTATATTGCGGCACTTGGGTATTTAAAGGCAGGACAAATTAAGAATGCAAATACATATATAAATAACGCACTCAAAATCAATCCGGATAATATTAATTATCAAAAACTAAAGCTTGAAATAGTTTTGCAAAGTGAAAATTCAAAAGAAGCTTTAAAAGTTTTGGACAACATTAAAAAAACTAAATTTTATACCGAAGAATATAAGCAAAGAATAGCTTCTCTTGAGAGTTACACATACTATAAAGCGGTAAAGGATGATGTATTAAAAAAATATTATCTGGGTGAATATTACCACAGTATCGGTGATAATATAAAGGCTGTAAGAACATTACAAAGTGCTGTTACAACAAAAAAGAAATATAACCGTATGGTGTATGGTCTAATGGCTGAAATTTTTTACTGCCAAAAGGAATACGAAAAAGCACAAAACTTTGCGGATAAATCAATACAGCTCGGCGGAAACAATTATTTTTCTCAGCTTGTTGCAGGAAAAGTTGCATACAGAAATAAAGATTATAAAAAGGCTGTAAAGCATTTTAAATCGGCAAAAATGCCGAATGATAATACAGCTCTTGTATGGACGGCAATGGCTTATTCCGCTATGGGAGATGAAAAGCAGGCAAAAGAAATTTATTATAAAATACTGAAAGATAATTCCGATTGCTCAGAGGCATATTATAACGTTGCTCAGAACGAAAGCGACAGGACTTTTGAATATCTTAAAAAAGCTGTTGCCATAAACTTGAACTACGTAGATGCTTGGGTCGGTTTGGCAAAGTTTTCTATAGATAAAAATAATTTACCTGCTGCCGGAAAATATTTAGAGATTGTAAAATATATTGACGAAAATGATTTTAGATATTATTATTATCAAGGATTAGTTTATAAGGCAAAAGGGCTGCATCAGGATGCCAATTATTATTTCAGAAAAAGCCTTGCCATAAACCCGAATAATGAGCTTGCTAAAAAGGAGCTTGGAATATGAAAAAGAATATTCTGATAGTGGAAGATCATGAACTGACCCGATTCGGTTTAAAGACGGCATTTGACGGGGTGGATTTTGTCGGGAATCTGTATGAGGCTGAATCTGCAGAAACTGCTATTGATATTTTTAATAACAATCAAATTGATATAGTTATTATGGATTTGGGTTTACCGGTGATGAACGGTATTGAAGCTACTAAAATTATTCGTGGTTCTAACAAGGATGTAAAGATAATCATTTTAACATCTCATAATGATGAAAAAGAAGTTTTAAACAGCCTGAAAGCAGGTGCTAACGCTTATTGTTCAAAGGAAATAAATCCACAGAGGCTTATAGAGGTTGTTCAGTCTGTTGCAGACGGTGCTGCATGGTTTGATCCGAGTATCGCACATATAGTATTGAAAGCTACAACATCTTCCCCTGCTTTTGATACCGAAAATAACAGTAAAGATTACGACCTCACGGCTAGAGAATCCCAAATTTTAAAACTTATGACAGAGGGATACAGCAATATGGAAATTGCTCAGATGCTTGTTATAAGTATTAATACTACAAAAGCCCATGTAGCAAATATTTTGCAAAAATTAGAAGTTGATGATCGTTTGCAGGCTGCATTAAAAGCATTAAAATATAAGATAGTATAAAACCCCAAAAAGAATAAGGAGAAATTTTTAAATGATAGACTACACTAAAGAAGAATTAGTTGAATTATTACATAAGCATCCTGATAAATTTAACGAATGGAAAAAAGACCAGGAGGAAGTCGATTTAAGTGAAGTGGATTTTTCCGCTATGAACTTTAACGAGATAGACTTTTCCGATGTTGATTTAAATTCAAGCTCTTTTGCCGAATGTAATATATCTCTCGTAAATTTCAACAATGCTGATTTGACATCTGTGGATTTCACAAGGGCAAAAGTTTTGGAATGTGATTTTTCAGAAAGTCTTTTGAACGGTGCAGACTGCAGTTATGCTGAAATGACATACTGTAATTTTTCTGATGCCGATATGGCAGGCTGCATTTTCTCTGAATCTAATTTAAGCAATTCTGATTTTACGAGTTCATATAACTTGCATGCATGCAGATTTGATGATGAAACAATTTGGCCTGACCCCGATTTGATGCCGGATGATTTTGATGCGGTGTATAAGGATGATTTATCTGCAATGAAAGATGATGAAGACGAATATACTTCTGACGGAAGTTATTAATAAAAATTTTTACACACCATGAAAATATACGGCTTTCCGATTATGGATTGCCGTATTATTTTTTTTGATAAATAACTTATAGTTCAAGAAGGGTTGCAGAAGTCAAAAAAGCAGGCAAGCCTGCCCTTACAGATGCTTCGCTCGTGACATGTAAAAGATTTGTCGAAAAAGACTTGCAAAATTTAAAAAATAGTTTATAATGATAAGGTGGTACCAAAATAGCGGAGGATATTGATATGAGCGAATTTTCACCTAGGGGGGGGGTAAGAACCTCTCGCAGTAAGGGTTTACAGGATTTGCAGGCTAGCCTGCCTTTAGAGATGCTTCGCTCGTGGGATTTTTTAGACCACGGTGAAGAAAAAATTAATCCTATAAACAGTTCATTACGGGTTGATAAGCAATCCCAAATGTGCGACAGCACCGATAAGAACTGTTCACGGTTCACAGGTTACTGTTCACTAAAAAGAAAAGTCGCCTTCACTTTAGCTGAGGTTTTAATCACCCTCGGTATTATCGGTGTTGTCGCGGCATTGACCTTGCCGACACTAATTTCTAACTACCAAAAGCGTGTATATGTTAATCAATTGAAAAAATCGGTGTCATCGTTAAGCAATGGATTCAAATTAATGATGGCAAAAGATGGTGTAACTGAATTAAAAGATACCGAAGCATTTAGCGGAATAACAGTGACGAGTTGTGCAAATTTTGATGATGATACTTGTAAGAGTCTTTTAGATGCAATTCATAATACTTTTGCAGGTGTTACTTATGAGAAAATAAATGTTAATTACAGATATTTGTCCGTAAGTACCTATAGCACCTTAAATGACAAGCCAATATTGAGATTTCCTGATGGTTCGTATATTTATAATCTTCAGTTCCGAAAAAGTCCGGCAGGATATACTTCCGGTACTATGGGCGGATATATGGGGAATTTTATGCTTGATGTTAATGGTTCAAAAAATCCAAATACATTCGGCAGAGATATTTTTACTTTGTATATAGGAAATAATGGTATAATTTATCCTGAGGGTTCTCAGGCAACTTCTGAAGTGCAAACCAATGGCAACCCTAATACAAATTATTGGAGAACTACCAATAATGAACCTTTTAGTTGTAGAGCCGGCAGTATTGTTGGACAAGGCTGTGCAGGCAGAGTGCTTGAAGAAGACGCAATGAACTACTAGAGCAGTGAACAGGGAACAGTAAACAGTGAACAGTTCGTATCGGTGCTGCCGCACAGTTAACCATGTCATTGCGAGCAAATCAAAGGCTTGATTTGCGTGGCAATCCAGCTTATTCATCACAACAGTAAAATTTAATGATAAGGTAATTAATTCTACA
>CACWHC010000025.1 GCA_902760645.1 uncultured bacterium | reverse complement strand
AAAAAACTCTTGATAACCCTTACGCCCTCGCATTAAACGGCACCGCTCCAAATCAAATCGAAAAGCGTGGTTTTCGATTATGATTTGTCGACTCTCACTACGTTCGTGCCTTTGCTCGGGCTAGCCAGCACCTAATTTAGAAAAAAGAGAATTAAGGCAAAAGTCTGATTCTCTTTTTTTATGAATAGGTGAGTCAGCATGTTACAGGAGTTAAAATTTGAAAGGTAGTGTTCGTAAAACCCTTGTTATATCTGCATTTTAGAAATTAATTGTAACAAATTGTTAACGCAGGAAAAATAATTAATATTTTTAAGGCACTTTATTTAAATTAAGTTATAATAATTATATGGACAGATAAGTAATGAGGTTATTGTATCGTGTATGACAGAAGTTTTAATTTAACACAGATCGAAATTCAAATATTACAGCTAGTTGCAGAGGGTATGGATAATGTTGAAATTGCAAAAACCCTGTTTATTAGCCGCCATACTGTTAAGGCTCATTTGACTTCTGCTTATAGAAAACTAAATGCTACTAACAGAGCTAATGCTGTTTATGTTGCTATGAAGCAGCAATACATTAATTAGCTTGCTATAATTCTTTTCCTGAGATTTTATTCCGTATGTAAATAATTGTTACGATTATGTAACAATTATATATTACATACGCAATTTTTAAATATAAAAATACTTTATATTGATACAAGAGATTTAATTATAGGAAAAAGTTTTAGAGTATAAAGAACCATAGTATAAACAATATGCAAACAGCATTTGTGAGTAAATGATAAGGAGATTAGAAATGTCAACATTTGATTACGGAAATTTTAACAGGGATAATGATTATAGTCGTTATCAGTTGGGACAACAAAAGAAAACAGCTGCTGATGCACAAGTTGGGAAATCACAGCAAAAAATTGATATTAATTTTAAAGAAGTAAAGCAGGCTGATGCAAAAAGTTTAGATGCTTTGGGTGCATATGGATTTGCTCTGTCCGGTTTGGCTAAAAAACCTGATGTTAGCGGGCTGGGTCTGTCGCAAAATGATCAGGCTCTTGTCGGAAAATATGTAAATCAAGAGCAGCAGGCAAGAATTTCTGAAGATATGCTGGGTTATTTCGCATAAGAAATTCATTAAAATATTTACTCACAAGTTTAGAGGCTGACGGATGTCAGCCTTTTATTTTGGTTAAATTATTGTGAAGTTTTGTAACAAATGTTGCTTTCTTTAGTTAAATAATTAAAGAAATAGTGTTCAGTTTCCGATAAATATCATGTGAGTAAATGATAAGGAGATTAAAAGATGTCAAATTACGATTTTGGAAATTTCAACAGAGATAATGATTACAGTCGTTATCAATTAGGTCAGCAAAGAAAAGCAGCAGCTGATGCTCAAATTGTAAAGGAACAGGAAAAGGAACTCAAACAATTAATTTATGAACCAAAACAGACAGAGGCTCATAGTGCAGAAGCATTAGGTGTATATGGACAAGCTTTCTTCGGTCTGAAAAGTAAAAAGACTGATGTTGGTGAATTAGGATTAACAGCTGCAGATCAGGCATTAATTGCAAAATATGTTACTCCTGAACAGCAGGCAAGAATCTCGGAAAATATGTTAGGATATTTTGCCTAACAGCTTATAATATACATTTACTCACAAGTTTGAGGCTGATAATTTATCAGCCTCTTTGTTTGTGTTAAAATATATTAGTAAAAGCCGAAAACATGAAGGGAAGTGTAGTTATGAATAAAGTTGTTGTTGGTGCGCAGTGGGGAGATGAAGGTAAAGCTAAGATTACCGATTTACTTGCTCAGGATGCAGATTTGATTATAAGATATCAGGGTGGCTGTAATGCAGGTCATACTGTTGTTGTTGACAACAAAACTTTTAAATTTCATCTTATTCCGTCCGGAATTTTATATGGCGGCAAAGATTGTTTTATCGGTGCAGGGACTGTTATTTTACCGGAATATTTCGAGGAAGAAGTTAACGGTCTAATCAAAGACGGTATTGATGTTTCAAGGTTAAAGGTTAGTCCTTTGGCATCTATTACAATGCCTTATCATACAGAAGTTGACGGGTACGTTGAAAGTACTGCTACAAAAGGCAAAATTGGTACAACTAAAAAAGGTATAGGACCTACTTATACAGACAAATATGCCCGTATCGGTTTAAAAATTCAGGATTTATATTCAAAAGAAACTTTATCGGAAAAATTGGATGTGATACTTCCTATAAAAAATAAAACTTTAGAACAGGTTTATGGTTTAAAACCTTATTCAAAAGAGCAGGTTTTAGAGTTATGCGAAAAATATGCAAAAATTTTCGAACCTTATGTATGCTTTGAGTGGCAGGAATTGTTAGAAAAATCAAAAGATAAAACCATATTATTTGAGGGTGCACAGGGCGTAATGCTAGACGTTGATTATGGTACATATCCGTTTGTTACAAGCTCAAATCCGATTGGCGGGGGAGCGGCAACAGGCAGCGGCTACGGACCTAAGATGATTGATGAAGTTGTCGGAGTTGCAAAGGCTTATGTTACCCGTGTCGGGGAAGGTCCTTTTGTTACGGAGCTTACTGATGAAACCGGTAATCAAATTCGTGAAATCGGGCATGAATATGGTGTTACAACAGGCAGACCACGCCGCTGCGGTTGGTTTGATGCGGTTACTATGCGTTATGCCGTATTAGTTGGCGGATTGACTACAATCGCTTTAACTAAAGCTGATGTTTTTGATAAATTTGATGAAATTAAGGTTTGTACTGCATATAAAGACACTCGTAACGGAAGAATTTACAAGTCGTATCCGACAGACGTTTATATGCATAAATACTTAGAACCTGTTTATGAATCTCATCAAGGATGGAAAACGGATATAACAGGTATAAAGAATTATGCTGATTTACCTGAAAATTGCAAAAAATATCTGGCAAGGTTAGAAGAATTGCTCGGTGTTCCTATTTCAATTGTCAGTGTAGGTCCTGACAGAGAACAAACTATTATAAAATAGCAAGCCTGCTTTTGAATATACTTCGCATGTTGGATATAAAAATTTGTCGTGATACAAATAAAAGGGTTGCGAAAGTTAAAAAATATGTTATAATGATAATGTAGTACAAATAGCGGAGGATATTGATATGAGCGAATTTTCACCTAGGGGGGGGGGGCAAAACCTCTCGCAGTAAGGGTTTACAGGCTAGCCTGCCTTTAGAGATGCTTCGCTCGTGGGATTTTTTAAACCACGGAGAGGAAAGGATTAAGCCTATTTTATGTCATCCTGAATTTATTTCAGGATCTAGCCACAGTAAAACTTTAGGTAATACTCAAAAAGAGGAGGTCGTAACAAGTACCATGGGTCAGATGCCGAAACAAGTTCGGCATGACAAAGTGTGTAGAGATAGTAAAGCTGCATTTACCCTAGCAGAAGTTTTGATAACCCTCGGTATAATCGGTGTTGTTGCGGCAATGACTTTGCCCACATTAATTCAAAACCATCAAAAACAGGTTTTGTTAACTCAATTGAAAAAGAATTATGCAATATTAAATCAGGCTGTACAAATGATGAAAGCAGAGCATGATGGTATTGACCCTGTTCAAATGCCCTTTGTTCATCAGCAATGGGATCACCCTGTTTATTTAGAAACTCGCTTATTTGGTCCTGAATTGGCAAAATATTTACCTGTGGTGTGGCACAAACCTGATGAAGATCAAATTATGTGTTTTGAAAACGCAGAAGATTGGAATTATAAATATATGAATGGTAATGCTGTTTCAAACAGAAATTCCTCGTTTTATTTGTCAGGCAATGGTAACGGTAATGCCCATTATAGCTGGCAGTTAAATAATGGTGCGTGCCTTCACTTTGATTACGGCGGAAACTGGGGTTGGGAACCAAATGCAACCGGTTCTACCAGACGCAGGTTTATTATTGATGTTAACGGTTCAGATAAACGGCCTAATCAGATAGGCAGGGATGTATTTTATTTTATATTTGAACCTGACGGAAAAATTTTACCTGAAGGCTATTACCTTACAAAAGAGCAGCTTAAAAATAATGGTGGTACAGGATGTACAAATTATATGGGACTGGGTTGTGCAACTGTAATTATGAACAATGGCTGGTCTTTCCCAAAAGATTATCCGTGGAAGTAAGTTATTAATTGAACAACTTTTCAAATTTAGGATTCAGGTTGTCAATGATTTCGTTGTAGTTAACCGAAATAGGAGTTGGTTTTGCTGTTTTGGCAGCATCAAGAAATGCCTGTACATTTTTCGGTGCCTGACCGTCAAAGAAGTATTTTGAGTTTTGGACATCATTTCTTGCAGGAACTATTAAACCGCTTTTGGTAATTTTTTCGGAATTTTCTTTTGAAGAAAGATAATTTACAAGTTTATGAGCTTCATCTTTGTGTTTTGAATTTTTGGATACAGCCCAGCCTGAAGCATCAAGAGATACTATACTTCCTTTTGTTCCCTTTGGGAAAGTGACAACATCCCATTTGAAAGATGCTTCCTCTCTGTATTTTGGAACAAGCCATCTGCCGGTTAAATGCATTCCGAGCTTTTGTTGTAAAAATAATTGTGCCATTGTTGCACTTGCAGCTTCTTCTTTTCTTGGGGCAACGTGATATTTCTTTCTTAAATCAGCGTAAAAAGTAAGTCCTTTTTTGGAATTTTCGTTGTCTATAATTATTTCTGATAAATCGTCCGATAAAATTCCTCCGCCATTGCTCATAAGGTAAGGTAAAAACATCAAAGGTTTTTCTTCAAAACTTATACCGAATACTCCGTTTTTTGTTAATTTTATTGCAGTTTGCAAAAATTCTTCCATAGTCCAATTTGAATCAGGATATTTTATTCCGGCTTTATCAAAAAGGTCTTTGTTATAAAATATTACCAAATCTGAAATATCTCTTGGGACTGCATATTTTATGCCTTTCCAGGAAAGCGATTTTAAAATATTTTCGTCGTATTGTTCCAAATCAGCCCAATCCCCTACAGGTTCAAGTACTCCTGCATTTGCGTATATCGGTAAATAAAGGTTATTTATAAAAATGACGTCAGGTGCCGTGTTTGAAGCAAAAAGCAGATGAATTTTCTGAAAATAGTTCTGCGGGATATGCATAAATTCTATTTTTATATTTGGATTTTGTTTTTCAAAATCTGATAATATAGGTTTAATAATATCAATTTCGGATTTTGAACCCCAAGATGCGAATTTTACGGTAACATTACTATTTTTATTTGTGCATCCGCACAACAAACAGCATAATACAAGACAGATTACTATTTTACCTAATATATTTCTCACAAAAGCTCTTCTTTCCGTTTATTCTTTATAATTCAATCAGGACGCCCATTTTGTCGCCGCTGACTTCTACAAGAAATCTGTCCGAACCGAGTCTTACCATATATACATTTTCTTCATCTTTTCTGACTTGTAATTTAGCATCAATATTACCGCTAAATTCTTTTAAAACGGTGATATTATTGTTGATGCTGCCGATTAATGAAGATTTACCTTCGCCATCGTTTATCAGATAAAAACCGCCGGTTTTATTGATGTTATAACCGGCTTTTACCGTTTTTCCTGTAAGAACACTATTTTTTGTTTTAGTGTCTTCAGCTTTAGGATTTGATGAATATTCAACAGACATTTTTGCTAATCTGTCTGCAACTTTACTTGATAAAGTAGCTGATGCCGTAATTTTGCTTGATGAATCAATTGTGTCAAAAAATTCATCAATAGTTACTGTTGAATATGGTCTGCCGTTATTATTAATAACGGTTGTTTTTGTCATAGGATTACTTGAGTATCTGCTTTTTGCAATTAAATCCGCAGAACTTAGATTTGCTTCATCAAATTTTCTTGCTGATGTGTACAATCCTGAATTTTCAAGATTAACGTGTTTTGATTCAATGTTCTTTGTTTTAATTATTTCAGAACGCTGCTTTGGTAAAGGAAGATGTCGTCTGTTTTCTTCCAATGCAATCTTATTCTGGAATGCTTTTAATTTAGGAGCTCTGCTCATTGTCTGAGAGATAGAATTTTCTTCACTGTATAAGATTGATAAATTTTTGTCAAATTTGGCAATGTCTTCATCAGTACTTATTCTTTCTACATCAGGAGAAGCATGTAATGTTCTTTCTAAATTAGCAGCCAAATCCTTATATGTTAAAGCCTTTTTGTTAGCTGATGCAATTGCAGATAATTTAGATTTACCTGTGTTTTTTGAACCCTGACTCTTGGATTTTCTGTATGCTGATACAGCAGCAGCATCAGGAGCCGCATTTGTTGCCGATTTATTGTGTGCGGTTATATTATCGTCAGCATCAGCTTTTGGTTTTGCCGATTGTGCCGTATTTTTTGTAATACCCTTGGCATGACCAATATTTACAACATTGTTTTTGCTGCTGTCAGTTTCGGCAGAATTAACAAATTCATATTCTCCATTTCCAACGTGTCTTAAAATTCCGTCTGCAGGATTAATTTCTTCCATTTTATTGACAAATTTCTGATATTTTTCCTGCCAGTTAAGACTGTTGTCATTTGCTATATTATCAAATGCAGGGTTAGTTTCAGTAGTTAAATCCGCTTTAGCGTAGTCGTCATTAAGGTGAACATTGAAAGACTTTTTCAAAGCCAGTGAATTTTCCAATGAATTCTTGACAATCTTGAAAAATGCAATTAATCCCCCTATTGCTGCCAACAATATAATCAGAGTTGTATACATATCTTTAGTATTTCCTTTGTTATTCGTTTCGGTCTGTGAAACTTTGTTTGCGACTGTAGTATTTTCGTTTATATTTTGAGAAGTTTCAGTATTAGAAACTTTTTTGTTTTCATTTAATATATCCTGCTGCAAATCTTTGAGAGTCGAATCTTTAACAGATTTTTCCGCAGTAACTCTGTTTTTCTTCGCTTCTGTTGCAGGAGTTGTTTTTACAGCAGTTTTTTCAATATTTTTATCTCTTATTTTAGGTTCTTCCGTTTTAACCTTTGCCGGTTCAGGATTTAATGAAATAATGTGTCTTACCTGTTCCATAACAGACTTTGGTTTTTGTTGAGTTCCTGACGGTGCAGAAGTTGTATTTGAAGACACCGGTTTTGTTTCGGTTTTTGGCTGAGATACAGGTTGAACAGCTTTAACAGGCGGTGTCGCAGGTTTTTGAGCTACCTGTGCCTGAGCTTGTTTAATCGGATCTGCTGCCGTATAACCTCTTGATTGTGCAATTAAATTTTTATAAGCTTTTTGTTCTTCTGTCAGCGGAGCACTTTTTCTTGTTGACGTTGTAATTGTAACAGGTTTTGATGTAGTAAGAGTAACTTTGGTATATTTGTTACTGCCGTCTTCTACCGATTTAAGATTTACATCTGATACAATATCCTGTATGGAAGAATAATCTATGCTTGATTCACTTGAGCCTGAAACATTCGGCATTAAAATTACATATTTATTATCTGATTTTTTTGTAACAGCTACGTTTTCATCATACGGGTTGTCCGTAAATATTGTTACATTCAGGGTCGATGCAGATGAGGAACTTCTTTTAATATCGACTTTATTAAGTCCGTTAGCGTTAACTTCCGAGATAAATGCAGTTGCACACAGGAGTAAGCATATTGCAATATTGCGAATTTTTCTATCCATTTTAAACCTATAATATTTTCCCACTATATATTATATAATAACCCGACACAAAAAAAATTGCCACTTTGTTAAATTTTTAATACTTTTATGTTAAGATATGTGTATGAAAAGTGGTTTTACAGCAATAATAGGTCGTCCGAATGTAGGTAAATCTACCCTGTTAAATTGTATTTTGGGGCAGAAAATAGTTATCGCAACCGATAAAGCCCAAACAACGAGAAAAAGAATTAAAGGTATTTACACAACCGAAAAAGGGCAAATCGTTTTTGTTGATACTCCGGGTGTACATAAACCTCTTAACAAACTGGGAGAATTTTTGCTTGATGAAGCTAAAATTGCTGTTCCGGATGCGGATTTAATATTATTTCTTGTTGACGGGTCTGAACCTGCCGGTAAAGGCGATAAGTGGATTGTAAAAAATATTCTGCAAACCTCAATCCCTGTTATTATTGTTATGAATAAAGTTGACAAGGTTAAGAAATTGGGAAAAGTTGAAGAAAATCTGCTCTCGTATAAAACTTTGTTTGAAAAAAATTATCCTGTCGTAAAAATTTCTGCAAAAACAGGCAGAAATATTGATACTTTAATCAAAAATATATATAAAGAGCTTCCTGAGGGTGAATATTTGTATCCGGAGGATGTTGTAACCGAAGAAACAATGAGGGATGTAACAGAAGAAATTATAAGAGAAAAAATCCTTTTAAACACAAGTGATGAAGTTCCTCATTCTGTTGCCGTAAAGGTTGAAAATTATATTGAGGCAGATGAGATTGATAAAATTTATGCAACAATTTTTTGCGAACATAAAAGTCAAAAAGGTATATTAATCGGCAAAGGCGGTTCATTGCTCAAAAAAATCGGAACGGAAGCAAGGTTAGAATTAGAAAAAATCGTTGAGAAAAAAGTTTTTCTTTCTCTTGATGTAAAGGTAGAAAAAGACTGGCGTAAAAAACAAAATTCACTCAATAATTTTGGTTACAAAAGCGAAAAATAATTTTATTCCGTTGCGATACCGTTTTCTCCAAACAGAAATACCTGCAAAACATTTTCTTTTTGTTTAAGCGGTTTATAAAAATCTTTTACAAGTACACATTGTGTCTGAATACATTTGTATCCTCTTGAATGCAGATATTCTTCAAATTTTTCGGAGGTATTTGTATACTGTTTCTGCTTAAAAAACATATAATAATTTGATTTTTTATATGAAATTTCTTTTGCCGCAAATGCAAGTACATCATCATAAGAAATTTCATATCCGTCACAGGTTGTTAAGTCAAGGATAAAGTTTGTGTTATCGCTTGTGGTAATTGATAAGTATGCAATAATACGCCTGTGTGCGGCTTCCTCTAATACATATCTGTTCTTGTAAAAGTTCGTAATTCCGCCAAAAAACGGTTCTTTAAATTCGGTTTTTATTCTGAGTAATGCCGGTTTATAAAGGCTTGTTACTTCCGCATTGTATAATTCGCTTACACGTTTTGCATCAGCATTTTGGCAAATTCTGAAACGTGCAGGATGATAATTTTCAGGATTGAAATTTTCTATTTTCCATAAGTTTTCATAAGAACAATGCCTGAATCCGCACTGATTTAAAAATAGTTGGACTAATTCTTCATGTGAATTATCTATTTTTGCGGAAAATGATACTGCACCCATTGCACCATATTTCGCTATAACAAATTCTACCAGTTGTTTTCCGACATCATAAAGATTGTTTTGAAAAATCAGTCTTGTAATAATGATTTTATACGGATTTCCCATTTTGGGAAGTACTGTAATAAGTCCCAAGATTTCATCATTTTCCGTTAATACATAAGATTCCGGCAAAAATTTGTACCTTAGAGGGAATTTGTAATGAATAATTTTTACGACTTCATTTCTCAGCTCTCTGGTAAATCTGTTGCTGTCGTCATTGTCAAGGTATTCGGTCATTTTCCGAATTTTTGGTATATCAAAACAGTTTAGCCGTCTAATTCTTATCATAGTGTAATTATATATTTTTTTTTTAAGTTTAGCAAGATTTTATAGTGATATTTTTTGTGATAAAATCAAGATACAGAAAGAGCCAAAAATATGAAAATAGCAGTTATTGAAAATGAAAAAATTGTTCTGAAAAATGCACCTGATATAACTCTGGGTGGCAGAAAGGGTGCTGTTGTAAAAGTTTTGGGCTGCGGTTTATGCGGTTCTGATATTGTAAAATTCAGAGAAAAAATTTCACCTGACGGAACGGTTCTCGGTCATGAAATTGTTGCCGAAATTGTTGAAATTGATTCTGAAACAAGTTTTAAAAAAGGTGATAAAATTATAACCTCTCATCATATTCCGTGTGGAGAATGTCATTACTGTAAAAGCGGTAATGTGTCAATGTGTAAGCATTTTAAGAGTACAAACATACGTCCGGGCGGGTTTAGTGAGTTAGTTTATGTATCAGATGAACACCTTAGTAATGTTGCGTATCTGATACCTGAAAATTTAACTGAGGTTGAGGCTTCTTTTTATGAACCGTTAGGATGTTGCGTTCGTGCAGTAAAACGTGCAAGATTAATGGAAAATTCTTCTGTGCTTGTTGTAGGTTTGGGTTCTATTGGAATTCTTATGGCTCAGGCATTGAGAGCATTCGGGATGAATGTAATCGGATGTGATTTAATTGATGAGCGTGTTGAACTGTTAAAGAGTTTTGGTATAAATGCAATTAATGTCAAAGATTTAGATGACAGTTTTGAAAAAACAGATGCAGTGTTCATGACATCGGGTGCGGATAAGGCATTGGATACTGCATTAAAAGCTGTCAGAAACGGCGGAACAATTCTTGTATTTTCGAGTACTCCGTTAAATTCGGGTTATCCGAATAATGAAATTTACTACAGAGAATTAACGATATTGGGCAGTTATTCCCCTTCACCTGTTGATTTAAAAGATTCTCTTGAACTTTTGAAAATAGGCAGGGTAAAGGTTAAAGGGATTTCTACCCCATACAGATTTGATGATATTCAAAAGGCTTTTGATGATACAATATCAAACAGGATTATGAAGGCCTATGTAGAAGTGAATAAGTAAAAGGGAATTAGTTATGCGTGCGATTCAGTATTACGGACCACAGAATATAAAGTTGGAGAATGTATCGGTAAAACCTCCGCAAGAGGGTGAAGTTGTTGTGAAAGTTGAGTCCGCTCTCACTTGTGGAACAGATGTAAAAACTTTCAGACGCGGTCATCCTGTATTGATTAAGAATATTCCGTCCGGTTTCGGGCATGAATTTGCAGGTATTGTTGATAAAGTCGGTAAGGGTGTTACCAATGTAAAAGTTGGTGACAGAGTTGTTGCGGCTAATTCTGCACCTTGCGGAAAATGTTTTTTCTGTAAAAAAGAAGAATATAACCTGTGCGAAAATCTTGATTTGTTAAACGGTGCTTATGCTGAATATATTACCGTTCCTGCCCGTATTGTCGAAAAAAATATGCTGATATTACCTAATTCTTTGAGTTTTGATAAGGCAGCTTTTTGTGAGCCTTTGGCAAATGTTGTTCACGGAGTCGAAAGAACCGATATTAAAAAAGGTGACACCGTAGGTATTATCGGAATAGGTCCAATCGGGTTAATGTTTGCAAGATTGGCAAAACTTAAAGGTGCAAAAGTAATCGTTGCGGGTCGTAATCCGTTAAAACTGAAGATGGCGGAAGAATTTGCACATGCTGATGAAATTGTTGATTTAATAAAATATCCTAATCCGGAAAAGATTTTCAAAAGTTTTACTGACGAAGGCAGAGGACTGGATGTTGCCGTTGAATGTGTAGGACTGCCTGAAATCTGGGAGCGTATTTTTTCCTGTGTTCGTCCGGGCGGAACGGTTCACTTCTTTGGCGGTTGTAAATCAGGTTCTACCGTTACTTTTGATACTACAAAAATGCATTATGGGGATATAAGATTAATGAGTGTATTCCACCATACTCCAAAATATTTCAGAATGGCATTGGATTATATAGCTTCAGGTGAAGTCGAAGTTGAAAAACTTATAACAGGTACAATTGGTTTGGACAAAATAGAATGGGCTATGCAGCAGCATATTGACGGAAAAGCTATTAAATTTCTTGTAAAACCGTGGAACTTGTAAATATTTACCACGGATAGTCATCTGCAATTTGCCAGCTGTCCAGATTTATTATTCGTGCAGAACAGCAAGCACCGTCTTTTGTACTGTTGCTGCATCTTTCTAGAATTTGCTGCGTATTCATACTTAAACAAATTGCTTTTATACCTATTTTGTCATAATCAAATGCAAATACATCTTTACCGTAAATATTCGGGTTTTTTGAGCTGTTGAGGTCAATAAGAACTCCTCCGCTTGAGAATCTTAAGTAAGTTCCATCCGGCAATATATAATTTGCTCCATTTTCAGAAATTCCATAATCATTTTTTCTGCTTCCATCCAGGTTATTCCATGGATATTCCTCTTTGTAACCGCATTCCGTATAGTTTGAACAATATTTTGCACTATTCAAAAACGGCACCCAATATTTTTCAGCAAAAGCATGTCTCTCTTCAGCTTCACCGGAAGGAAGTTCCCAATATTCATATTCACCATTTTCAATTTCGGATAATTTGAATGCCTGATTCAATACAGAATAAGCCTTTTTTAATTGCGTTAACATAACTTGTTTTTGATGATTTTGTATTAATGTAGGCAATGTCAATGCGGCAACAACACCAATTATACCGAGGGTTATTAATACTTCTGCTAAAGTGAATGCAGTTTTCTTTTTTATTGATAGAAGATTCATAATTTATACCTCATATTACTAGTTTACTATTAATAGTACTAGTTTAATAGTTAGTATGTTTTTTGTCAAGCAAGTAGAATATTAGTATGAAAGATGAATTGCTTTTAAAAATCGGACAAAACATTAGATACCACAGATTAAGGCAGAACATGTCACAGGAAGAATTGGCATTTTCAGCATCCCTTAACCTAAATTCAATAAGTACTATCGAAAGAGGTATAAATAATATTAAAATAAAAAATTTGCATAAGATTTCAAAAGCATTAAATATTAAACTTTTTGATTTATTAGAAAATATTGAATAGATATAAAAAGGGACTGATTTTATCAGTCCCAAATAACCAGATTTTACACTATATAAGTGTTCAGAAAGGAAGTTTGTTTTCTGTCCTATTCCCCTAAATTCAATTGAGAGAATTGAACAATTTTATTTTTACCGCGTTTTTTAGCATTGTATAATGCATGTTCTGCGTATCTGATAATTGTATTAACATCTTCTTCGGTATTTTCCAGACACGGATATGTAGAAATACCGCCGGAAATTGTAATCGGATGTCTTTCTTCTTCACCTGCAGGGATGAATTCCATTCTTTCAATATCTCTTCTGAAACGTTCTGCAAATAAAAATGCATTTTCTTCAGAAGTGTTTGGAAGAATAAGTAAAAATTCTTCGTCCCCGTAGCGTGTTAAAATATCTTCCTTACGGATTAACTGTTTTAATTTGTCTGCGATAGAACGCAGTAAAACATCACCCCAGTCGTATCCGTAAATATCGTTTACAACTTTGAAGAAGTCAAGGTCGAATAATAAACAGGATAATTTCGTACCGTAACGTCTTGAACGGGAAATTTCCTGTTCAAGTCTTTCGTGTAAATATTTTCTGTTATGTAAACCTGTTAATTCGTCTGTTGTTGATACCTGTGCAATTTTATCTCTCAGTTCTTTAACTTTTAAAAGAGAATTTGCACGGATTGTAAGTTCTTCATTATCAACAGGTGTTTTAATAAAATCGTATGTAACCGCACGAACAGTACAGCCTTTGAATACTTCACCGATAAATAAAACAGGTGATTTGAATTTTGTAACCATCAAAACATCTTTGATATCAGGTACATCCTCTATTACAAGAAGTCCTGCATTAAGTGTTTCGTATTCTTTTAATTGTGATGCGTCTTCCAATCTGACATTTGAATCTTCAATTTGTGCCAATACATCAGCAAGAGCGGAACTCTTTTTTGTCGTATAAACTACAATGTTTTTCATATTAAACCTTCTTACTCTCTTCCCTGTGTATAGAATAACATATGCCCTGCAAACTGGCAATTTGTTACAATATATTAAGCCTATTTAGTTAACATCTGCAGCCCCTCCTGTTTCTTGTTCATGTTCTGTAATAGGGAACAGCTCAATTCTTCCGTTTTCTATAATCGGTAATTAAAAATACAAGTTTCGTTTGAAAACATATTAGCTTTCTAACGATGTTTGATATAATGTATTATATCATAATATTCTCGTCTTGTTGCACATCTGACTTCGTTTTCATTTTGTAAGACGAATTGACACCTGTGTTTTTCATATTTGTGTATATAAGGAAATCCTAAATAATAAAAATCATATTTTTTATATCCAATATCACTGTGCATGATGTACGGGTATGCATTATATATATTTATTTCTTTAAATTCATCAGGGTTTATTCCCTTATCTTTCATAAGTCTTGCTAACATAGGAAAGTCATCAAAGTTTTTAGGAATATTCCCATATTTTCTAACAAAATCAATTACTACAGGATTTATGCCTGATGGTGATAACTCGGGGTATCTTTGTACTATTTCTTCACCTTCTTCTTTGCTTGCACATTTAGTTTCTGCTGAATTATCCAAAATAAAATAGCAATTTTTCCTTTTGGGAACAGCGAAAGCAAGAGAATAAAAAGGATAATATTTGTATCCCAACTGGTATATGTTATAATCTTTATATGTATTTTGACTTTTTGCAATGTACATATAAGCGTTATCTTCATCAATATCTTCAAAAGGCTCCGGAAGATAGTCATGTTCTTTTGCGTATTCAATTATGTTTACCGGAATTTCAGATTCATTTGAATAATATTTGCTATATTCAATTTCATGTGTTTCAGTTTTATTTGCACATCTCGTTTCACTGGAGTTATGTAAGAGTATTTTACAATTTCTATATATATAATAAGTATTATAATAATTAGATTCTATATAACCAAGCAGGTAAACTATATACCCTCTATATTTAACCTTTTTAGGACTAATATACATATATGCGTTAATACTGTCTATTCCTTTAAATAAATCAGGAAGATAGTCATGTTCTTTTGCATATTCAACTATAAATGTTGGTATTTCGGGCTTATATGAATCATTACGATAATATATAATCTCATATTTTTCTAATTCAGTAGCATATCTTATTTCTTTTTGGTTCTTTAAAAGAATTTTGCAGTTTTTATATTTAAAATAATCAGATATTACATTACCAATATAATAAATGGTATACCCTCTATATTTATTTTCCTCAAGATGAATATACATACCGGCATTATCATTATTTAAATTTTTAAATTTACCCGTACCGAAATCATGTTTTTTTACATACTCAATCACGACAGGCGGTATCTGTGGCGGCATATCAACAGACATTAATTATACTCCTTTATTAATAATATATCACAAAATTTGAAGTTTTTAAATGAATTATAAATTATAGTATTCGGGACATATATAATATCTCGGATAATTAATTAAAATCTTCTAAAGAATACGTTTTTTAGATATCTTATTAAGATAATCTATATTCAAATCAGCATTGTCTATTCTGAAAATTTTTGGTGGGTATGTATGTATTGGAGAAAATTTATTTGCTCGACTCCTAAATCTAATCATACCAAGCTCTTTTGATTCAAATTTTGCTCCATTCTGTGGGTCATAAAACTGTAATTCATCTTGTTCTGTTTTATAAACAATAAATATATGATCAATTAAATTTCCACTTCCCGGTTTTTCTTCAATTCTACAGATAAATCCATAGCGTTCATTAAGTTTAATTATACTTTTTAACCAATCTTTCATTGTATCGTAATCAGTAGCAAGCTGATTTTTTATTAATTTTGGGGGTAAACTTGTCTTTCTGTCAATAAAAGCTTTTTCGGGATTTCTTCTCAATTTTGTCATTACTTTGTTATTTTCATCAAATGGTAATGCCTCAATATCATAACCTCTCATTCTTGATTCAAATACGGCAACGCAAACCTGACAATTTCTGTGATAACCTTCACCTTTTTTAAAATTAGGATTTGTACTACTTCCTAGTGAATGTTTATTTTTTGTTTTTCTATCGGAATTTTTATATTTTTCTTCAACAAGTGTATCTGCGGCATCTTCAAAACTCATAGGTTCACCACGTTCAACCCCTGCAATAGTCAGAGCATCTTCACTTCTTGTACTGTTTGTCGGGAATTGTATTTCTTTAACATCTGCAGCCCCTCCTGTTTCTTGTTCATGTTCTGTAATAGGGAACAGCTCAATTCTTCCGTTTTCTATAATCGGTAATCTTTCATTATTTAATCTTAGATATAAATTTCTCAAATCAGGTTCTATACATATACCTGAAAGATT
>CACWHC010000024.1 GCA_902760645.1 uncultured bacterium | reverse complement strand
TCGGACCGGTATAATAACTCCAACCCGGATCATCTTGAATTAATCCGTTGCCAATAACTATATTGCAATTAATATCCGGATATCCGCCAACCGCGGTTTCGTTATTAATGAGTGCATTAATCTGTGTGAGCAGATAAGACGAATCTTCTACCTGTACATAATCACGCAGTGTATATGCATTAATATCATCAATTGTTGTAATTGCATAAGTCGGAAGTTTATTCAGATTAGGAGGTGTTTTTAAGATGTTATTCCACATTTTTGCCGCATCCGATAAGGCTTCACGTTGATTTTCGCTCATTGTGTATTCAGAGGTAAGCGGTTCGTCTTGAGAATCCAATATGGTTTCGCCCTCATTATACACATTGATTTGAAATACCGGATTAGCATCAGGAATGTAATACTCGTCATGAGCGTTCGCTGACAGACAAAAACTTCCAAGAATCAATGCTAATAATATTTTTTTCAAAACTTTTCCTCAATACTGAAACAAAAACGTAATTTATGACTTTATGTGTATATAATTCTTTCTATATTATATCTGTAATTTAACAAACTACAACAAATTTTTACACTATTTCGACTGAATGGATGAATATAGCAAACCAAATATTTTATACTCATTTTTTATCAGGTATATAAAAACAATGACAATATAATTTGTAATTTAAATTATGATAAATAATTTAAATCAAACAGATTTAAAGATGTGTTTTTCATGTTAATATTAAAATATGCTTTTTATTCATTTAATACCAATTGCGGTAAAATATAAGGCAGGAAAAAGTTAATTTATAGTAAAGGAGTTAGTAGTCGTATGAGTATTTATGGTCAAACAAAAGGAACGGAATTTGAAAAACAAATAGCCCAATTGGCAACTGGAGAAGCTATGGGCGGAATGATTTACTATTCAATGGCAAGAATTGCACAGGATTTTGGATTAGAAGAAGTTGCAAAGGAATTTATTGGTTTGGGTAATCAGGAGGTAAATCATGCGGGTTTTTATGCAACCTTGAACGGCAAATATCCTAAAAACGAAAAAGAGTTTTGGCAATTGGTCAAAGGATTGTCAAAAGCGGAATATAAAGGAGAAACAAATATTAATAAACTTGCGGAGGCTCTTAGAAATAAAGGTTTATCTGAAGCGGCTGACAGTGTAGAATATTTTGCACTGCAAGAAAAGCATCATGGTATTAAAACCGAAGATATTTACAATAAATATGCACCAAAAATAGAGGATAATCCGAATAAGCCTATTTATACCTGCAGCGTTTGCGGATTTGAGTATGAGGGGGAATTAGATTCAGAACCTGACGATTACAAATGTCCTATTTGCGGATGCGGTAAAGGGGTGTTTAAAAAAGGGTAGATAAGATTTCGTAAATTTTAGTTGTTGAAATAAGAGATAAAAATAATACGGAAAATTAAAATAATGGTGAATTTATGACAAAAGAAATTATGAGCATAGATGAAATAAGAGATATAATGAGAAATGGTGAATGTATAGAATTTAATTCCCTGCTATTGCAGTCTTTTGGTGCTTATGCTCAGGATGCTATGAAAATAACAATGGAAATTAATAACAAATATCATACTCTTGAAGAACTCAGAGAACTTTTTTCTGAATTAACCGCGAGTAAAATTGATGAAAGCTGTATTATAATGCCGCCGTTTTACACGGAGTTTGGGAAAAATACGAAACTCGGGAAAGAAGTTTTTATAAATTCCTGCTGCCGTTTTCAGGATAATGGCGGAATTGAAATCGGAGATGGTACGATGATTGGTTCAAATGTTACTATAGTAACTTTAAACCATGATGCAAATCCTAAAAAAAGGAAAAATGCAATTCCAAAACCGGTTAAAATCGGTAAAAATGTTTGGATAGGTTCAGATTGTACTATCATACCGGGTGTAAAAATCGGGGACAATGCAATAATAGGTGCAGGGTCCGTGGTTGTAAAAAATATTCCTGAAAATACGGTAGCTGTGGGAAATCCTGCAAAAGTGATAAAAGAAATAGAGGTAAACGGCGATTAAAAAGGTTTTATTGACCCTGTAAAAAGTAATCCTTGTTTATAGTATAATTTAATTATGGGAAAGATTAGAGCAATATATTGTGATTTTGATGGAACAATAACAAAACACGATGCCGTTAATAAGTTTTTTGAGCTTTACACAGGTGACAAGTGGATTGAATCAGAAAAACTCTGGATAGACGGCAAAATTTCGTCAATGGAAAATGCCGTAATTCAGGTTGGTTTGCTGCCGGAAATATCTCAGAAACAGCTTGATGACTATATTGAAAGTATCGAAATTGATTTGACTTTTTTGGATTTTATGAAATTCATAAGAGAAAAAAATATAAAATTCACAATATTGAGCGACGGTTTTGACTTGTTTATTTACAAAACACTTGAGCGAATCGGGGTAAAAGATATTCCTGTTTATGCAAATCATCTTGTATATAAGAACAATAAATTCAGTATTGAATTTCCGTATCACAACAAAAATTGTGATAAAAAAGCCGGCATGTGTAAATGTGAGAAAGTCCGAGAAAGTGAATTTTGTTACATTGGTGACGGAACAAGTGATTTGTGCATTGCAAGTAAAGCGGATGTCTTGTTTGCCACAAAAAATCTGCACAAGCATTGTGAAAAGAATTTAATAAAGCATAACTACTTTGAAACTTTTAATGATATTATCGAAAAGTTGAACCGAGAGATTTAAAAATAAAATTTGTTATCTGCTTAACATGAATTTATAACACT
Source organism: uncultured bacterium (assembly GCA_902760645.1). Lineage (GTDB taxonomy): Bacteria > Cyanobacteriota > Vampirovibrionia > Gastranaerophilales > Gastranaerophilaceae > UBA1221. The sequence continues at coordinate 19,624 of CACWHC010000024.1, read as the reverse complement.
CTTTATCCTTTTGAGGGTTACATATATTTTTATGCTATACTTTATGAAATAAAAGGGCTAAATTTAAGAAGTAAAGGGGTAAATAATTATGATAACATTTCCAAAAATCAAAGCGGCAGGTTATGCAATAGGCAAAAGATTACAGGGTTATCATTTGCTCCAAAATCCGGCGGGAACACCACAAACTGAAGTTAATATGGTAAAAGAAAATTTTTATGGAACGACATCATACTGGGATGATGTATTTCATATTACACGGTTAAAAAGGACTTTTGCAGAAGATGGGAATCATACTGAAAAAAGATTTTTAATATCAACGCATTATATGGATATTGATACAATGCAAATGACAAAACCCAGAGAAAAAGATATTTATTATAGTATAAAAAAAGACGGGAATTGTACTGTCGCATACAGAGAAGATGTCGGTCTTGATGAAGCAGAAAAAAGATATTTGCCAAAATTGTCTTACAAGAGAAGTAATGTTTTTGAACATGATAGTGAATACGATAAAATGTGTATGACAAAAAGACATGCACAGTGGGACAGAGGATATTATAAAACACACTATCCGCTTCTAACCAAAATCCTTTCACTTGGTATGCACAAACGAATGGTTTATCCGACTGAAAACAGACCAAATTTCTTTAAGGTTTTATACAAAAATTTGACAAACAAACCTGAAGAACAGAAGTATGACTTAAAAATAAATTATAAACATTTAGTATAACTTAAGGAGTACATATAATGCAAGTAAAAGGGGTACAAAAAATTTCTTTCGGAAATAGAGTTAATTCATTTGACGCATTAAATAAATATGTTGTAGCAAATAAGAAAGGACTTATTGCTGATTTAAGCAATAGCTTTGATAAAAATTTGGTTGACAGCTTTTTTAAAGGCGGTCGCATTCTGAAAGTCAAAGGCGGAAAAGGAGAATGGAAGTTGTCTAAATTCATGGAAAACTTTTACAGGCAACCTACCTCCCAAGAACGGCAAGAAGGCATATTACTGTACAATATGGGAGTAAAATAATTATGCAAGTGCAAGCGGTAAATACTCAAAATAATCAAACAAGTTTCGGTGCAATTTTTTATCCGAAAAATATTAAATTTAATAAGGTTCAAGAACCTATTGCTGAAACAATTAAAAATGCTTTGAGAGAACCTTTGCAAATATTCAAAGGTGAAACGGCAGAGGGGTTTTATAAGTCAAAAGGTTATGATTTTGGTATTGAACCGTATTGGACTGACTCGGTTCATTTAACTGCTTACAAAGGAATGGAAGAAACAGGAACAGGTGTTGATAGAAGATATACCTATTCTGATAAACTATATATTGGGGAATATGACAAAAAATCTGAATTTAGAGTTTCCGATATTGAAACACGCATAAAAGATAAACGTAAAAGCGATTTAGGATTTATTGCTGTTGCTCTTACTGCAATAACTTCAGTTCTTTTAATCGCAACACTTTCAATTAAAGAGAAATTTTATGGAACAACAAAACCACTAATTGAAAATGTTGATAGTGTCGCAAATAAAGCAAAAGCCGTTTTGCCTGATACAACTGCGGTAAAAACAAAGGTTTTAAAAACAATTAAAAAATAGGAGTAAAAGGGTAAATAATTATGCAAGTTCAAGCAATTCAAAATAATAATACAAACTTTGGAATGGCTGTAACAATTTCGCCAAAGGCAAAAAAAATATTAGAAGACAGATTAACAACAAATGCAGCAAAAGAATTAAAGACTATCATTGAAACGGAAAAAACAAATCCGACTGATGTTATTATTACTACTGAAAAACGATATATGGCTCTTTATCAAACACCTGAGGAATATTGGACTGATTATGATGTCTTAGCAATAAAAGTTGAAGACAAAAAGTTCAAAAGCAATGTATTGACGGCAATTTTCTCTGTATCCAATGCAACAAAATCTGCAATAAAAAGAGCAGTAAAATATGCTCAGGAATTAACTCAAAAAAGAGATTTAATTAATACTGTTGAAAAATAAAAACAGGAAGTGATGATATTCACTTCCTGTTTTATACATTTATCCTAAAGGGCATGTTTTAATAATGCTTTTTCGTCACGAGTACCTTGTTCAAACCATCTGCTCTCAAATATTCTCTCAGGCATACGCACAAAATCTTGCATATCAAAGTCCGGTTCACCTACCATGTGGTCTTTTAATAAATCTATTCCTGAAGTATATTCATCACCCACAAGAACTGTTTTATTGTCAATAGCAAGAGCTTTGTTATTTACCGTACAACCAAGAACACCCTCTGTTTTTTTAGATTTAATATGTGCAACTTTTCCCCCAATTTTTTCCAAATACCCTAATAAAACATCTAACATTGGAATTCCTGCTGCACCATAAGTTTCTTTTGCTCCTTTTGCTAAAGAAACAATTTCTTTTTCTGAAAATTTTGCGGTAAAACTCTGTCTGTTTGAAGTGTTGTAATTGTTGTTGTTTTGAATTCTCTGTACTTGCATTTTATACTCCTTGCATTTGTCATCCCGAACTTGTTTCGGGATCTAATTTAAGAGATGCTGAATCAAGTTCAGCATGACAATTTTCTCTATATCATATTATAAAACCCGTAAAAATAAAATTTGCGGTTTTTGTTTGATTATAAAAAATGATGTTTGGCATGCTTATTCATATTTGTATCTTATATATATAATTTGGATAAAAAATAATCTTTATGTCGCTTACTTTTTTAAAAATTAGTTACAGATGTCATAAAACTTAACAATTTGTGTTTAAAAGAGGGCATAAATCGTTCTATTTGTGTTTATCGGTTTTTTATGAAAGTAAATATTAACTTCCTTGCTCCAAAACCTTTGTTTATGTTGATTTACGTTGTCAGGTCAAGTTTTCGGCAATTGAATTTCTTGCAGTTTTGTTTTTTAAAATTCTTTGAAATTTTACACTTTTGTAATATTAGTTAGCAAAAATTTTTTTTTTGTTATTTTAGTAGTAAAATGAAGAAAGTAGATGTATACATGAAATTATTTGGGTAGTGACGGAAATTATGAACATATTGGAAATTAAAACAAAATCTGAAGATTTAAATGAAGTTAAAGCAGCAGAAAACATCAGTTATACTGATGATGAATTGCGTGAAATAGGCAAAGAATACTGCTCTCACGGTGATAAGGTTTATGCAGACCCTGTTCCGAAAGTTTTTAAAGACTGTAACGGGGTATTTATGTATGACTCTGAAGATACACCGTATTTGGATTTAGAGATGTGGTTTGCATCATGTAATTTGGGTTACAAAAATCAACGAATAAGAAATGCCGTTGTTGATCAGATAGATACGTTACCTCAAATTTCATCTCACTTTTTGTATGATTACAAAGTTTTATTATCAGAAAAAATTGCAAAAGCAAATATTGACAGATTTGGCTATAAAGGTCGTGTACAGTACAATGTAGGCGGTTCACAGGCTACAGAAGATGCTCTGAAATTAGTCAGAAATTTTACTCACAAAAACAGAGTATTCTCTTTCTTTGGAGGGTTTCATGGCAGAACATTGGGTGCAAGCTGCTTAACTGCAGGTTACAGATACAGAAAACCGTTTGGTCATTTCGGTGATGAAGCTCATTTCGTACCGTACCCATACTGTTTCAGATGTCCTTACGGTAAAAAATGTGATTCTTGCAATTATTATTGCGTACAGCAATTAAGACGTGAATTTGAAGATAATTGTGCAGGTTTATATGACCATTCATCAAAAGATTGTGCTTTCGGTGCATTCTTTGTTGAACCTGTTCAGGGTTCAGGCGGTTATATTGTTCCGCCAAAAGGTTACTTTAAGGAACTTAAAAAAGTCCTTGATGATTTCGGTGTGCTTTTTGTTGCCGATGAAATTCAGATGGGATTCTACAGAACAGGTAAGTTGTGGTCTATAGAACATTTCGATGTTAAACCTGATGTTATTACTTTTGGTAAATCATTAACAAACGGTTTGAATCCGCTTGCAGGTATGTGGGCAAGAGAAGAAATTATCAACCCTGAAGTTTGGCCGAACGGCAGAACTCATTCTACTTTCTGCAACAATCCTGTTGGTATGAGAGCCGGTTATGAAGTTATGAAGACCTTTGAAGAAGAAGATTTTGAAACTCAGGTTGCAAACAAAGGTAAATACTTCCTTGAAGGTTTAAAATCATTAGAAAGAAAACATAAACGTATTGGTGCAGTTGACGGTCTTGGTTTGGCACTCCGTATAGAATGTGTTACCGAAGACGGTTATACACCTGATTCAAAACTTTGCCACGACATTTTGGCTGAAGGTTTGAAAGGTGATTTGACATATAACGGCAAAAAATGCGGTATTATCCTCAACAAAGGAAGCCACTATAACAATTCAATTACACTTGTTCCTGCTGTTGTCATTTCTTATGAAGAAATTGATATGGCTATCGAACTTATTGATCAGTTATTTAAGAGGTTTTCATAAGTGAGTGAAAGCATAGACTTTGAACTTGTACATAACGACTTTGCTCGGGAGGACAAAAAAGCCGTATTATTGTTTCACGGTTTAACCGGCAGTCCGTTTGAAATGAAAAAATACGGGGATTTTTTGTTCAAAAACGGATATGACGTGTTTTGTTATTCATTTCCGGGACATGGTGACAGAATAAGTGAGATTGAAACTGTTACATGGCATGATTGGTGTGAATTTGCACAGAGTAAATATACAAGCCTGAGAAAAAATTACAATCAGTTTTTTGTTTCGGGATTGTGTTTGGGTGCTGCGGTAGCGGTTTATTTGGGCGAGCATAACGAAGATTTGACCGGAATTGTTGCTCTTTCAACTACCCTATTTTTGGACGGTTTTTGTATTCCTTGGACAATATCTTTGCTTCCTTTTGCTCTGAGTACAATTATAAGATTTTATTACACTTTCCCTGAAGATGATTGTTTTGGCGTAAAGAACGAAAGAACAAGAAAAAGTCTGGCAAAAATTACCGCAAAGGCAGAAATCGGAATGGATAATTATCCGCTGAACTGTGTTGACGGACTTTTAAAATTGTCTAAAAATGTAAGACAAAATCTTAAAAACGTAACTTGTCCGGTTTTATGTATTCATTCAAAATATGATAATTTATCAAGCACAAAAAGTGCAAAAGTAGTATTAAAAGGAATTTCTTCCGAAATCAAGCAATATGTGGAGCTTAACGACAGCTACCACATGGTGTTATACGACAATGAGAAGGAATATGTTATGGATACGGTTAAAGAATTTTTGAGCGGACTTGTTTCTAAGTCTGATGAGAAAGAGGCTGTATGCATATAATTATTACTTTAACAATTCTTGTAAATATTTTGTCCATAATAATGTTTTTAATAGGACTTTTTTATGATTTTAAGCAGCCGAAAAATAAGGCTGTATACGGATATTCTCTTGCAGGATGCATGATTTTGTATATGGTAACATTGTGCTTTGTTTCCTTATACGGATTGATTGTTAACCATAATTTGTACGGTTTTATCTTATTTTTATGTGTAGTTTCACCTTTTATAATAGGGAAACTTGTTAAATACGAAACTCTGAAAAAATATACTGTTGCTCAAATAATGTGTTTTATTGTGAGTTTGATTATTTTATTGATGAAATTTTAGTTGTATATTTAGGTAAAATTTTATTTTTTGTTTTAAAATTAATTTATCATGGAATTTAAATATCTTGCAGAAAAGTATAATAATATAAATATTGTTGTAAAAATTATAATTGGTATAATTCTTGGAATTGTTGCGGCTGCTATGTTCCCGGCTAAACCTTGGTTTGGTATTCCGGGGGGATTATTTGTAGGAGCCTTAAAAGCAATTGCTCCAATGCTGGTATTTATACTTGTTATATCATCTTTGGCAAATGGTGTAAAAAAACATGATGACAGATTTCGTATAGTTATATTTTTGTATGTAATATCGACTTTAATAGCTGCATTTTGTTCGGTGGTAGCGAGTTTTTTATTCCCGATAGATTTAGCTTTAAATACGCAAATCGCTGATACTCAGGCTATTCTTCCTCATGGAGTAGGAGATATAATACATGGTTTACTCGTAAAAATAGTTATAAATCCGTTGTCATCTCTAAGCGAAGGTAATTATTTGGGTATTCTTTTTTGGTCAATAATATCAGGTATAGCGTTGAGAGATATCGCAGCTGATAACACGAAAAATATGCTTAATGATTTTGCGAAATGCACATCAAAAGTGGTTTCATGGATAATTAATTTTGCTCCGTTCGGTATTTTTGGATTAGTTTATAGTGCAATTTCCACAAACGGCACAGAAATATTCATAACGTATGGAAAGCTCTTGCTTTTGCTGGTCGGATGTATGTTATTTGTTTATTTTGTTGCAAATCCGATATTAATATTTGTTTTTACAAGACGTAATCCGTACCCTTTGATATTCAGATGTTTTAAAGACAGCGGAATTACGGCATTTTTCACAAGAAGTTCAGCAGCAAATATACCTGTTAATATGGCACTTTGCGAAAAATTGGGTTTGGATAAAGATTTATATGCCGTTTCAATTCCTCTTGGTGCGACTATTAATATGGGTGGTGCAGCAGTAACAATTTCTGTAATGACTATGGCTGCAGTACACACACTGGGCATTCCTGTACCTTTTTCGTTGGCAGTATTGCTTAGTATTTTATCCGCGTTTGCTGCTTGCGGGGCTTCAGGCGTAGCTGGAGGGTCATTGTTATTAATTCCTATGGCTTGTTCTTTGTTTGGAATTTCAAATGATGTTGCAATGCATGTTGTTGGTGTTGGCTTTATTGTAGGTGTAATTCAAGACAGCTTAGAAACTGCTCTGAATTCATCCAGCGATGTTATATTTAGTGCTGTTGCTGATTTCCATAAAAAATTTGTTGAATAAGTAGTCTGAATTCTTTTTTGTAATATCTTTCTATTTCTTTGTGAGTTTATACAAATAATATATCCTGTTTATTTTGCCATTGTTGAATAATATAATAATTATTTGTTATTTAATAAAGAATATTTTAGATGTTATTATGTATAAAATTAATAAAAAATTTAAAAAAAATATAATTTTATAATTTTCCGTTTATAATGACATTATATAATTAGCATGTATTATAAGTTATATGAAAATTCTTTATTTTACAGGTACAGGAAATTGTTTATCGGTTGCAAAGCGTTTTGACGCCGAACTCCTTTCTGTTCCGCAAATGATAAAAAATAATATTTATGAAATAGAAGATGAGGTTGTGGGTATAGTTTATCCGGTTTATGCAATTTCTATTCCCGGTATTGTCAGAAAATATTTATTGCAATGTAAAATCAAGGCGAATTATGTTTTTGTGATTGCGACTTATGGTTGTGTTGATTGCGGTTCCTTACATGAGATGAAAAAACTTCTTGAAGCAAACGGCAATAAGGCGGATTATTATACTTCATTATTAATGATAGACAATTATCTACCGTTTTTTGATATAGTAACCCAATTAGCAAAATTAAAAGAAAAAAATATTGAAAATAATCTGAATAAAATCGTGGAAGAAATAAATGCAAGAACGACAAAAGAAGAAAATTGCAGATGGTTTAACAATTTAGTATCAAGTATCGGGCATAAGGTTGTAAAACAAATTGAAAAATACACTCCAAAGATGTTCTATGTTAATGATGAATGCGTCTTCTGCGGAGTTTGTAAAAAAGTTTGTCCTGTTTCAAATATTACTCAGGACGGAACAAATAAACCCGTATTTGGAAATAATTGTGAGAGTTGCCTTGCCTGTATTCATAATTGTCCAAAGAATGCTATCCAAATGAAGATACAAAGAAGCGAAAAACGCTTCCGTAACAGTAATGTAAGTTTGAATGAAATTATTGAATCTAATAATATTGGAGTTTGATAATTAAACCTTATTTCAATGTATGACTTTTAAAAATATTACAATGAGATAATAAATCAGGTTGCATTATTTTCTGTAAGGATTACAATATAAGTAGTACTTGTTTAAATTTTGATTTAGAGAATACACATGGGGAAGTATATAGAAAAATATTGGGATGCATTTGCTCTTATTATAATTTTTGTGGTTTGCGGGCTCGGATTTTTTTACGGGATAGGAAGTTATGCCCTGATGGATGTTGATGAAACGAGATATGTATCCATGGCAAGAGATATGTTTCTGTCTAAAAACTTCCTTACTCTTTATTTAAACCATGAATATTTCTTCGAAAAACCTCCGTTGTATTTTTGGAGTGAGTGCTTATCTTTCGGTTTGTTCGGGCATATAAACGAATTTACGGCACGTTTTGCAACTGCATTTTATGCACTTTTGGCAACATTGGCAGTTTATTTTACCGGAAGAAAAGTCGTGTCGGCAAAATTCGGTTTTGTTTCAGCCTTAATCCTGGCTACATCTCTGGAATTTGTAATACTTGCAAGGTTTGCAATTCTGGATATTATTGTTTCCTCTTTAGTCGGGATTTCTGTTTTGTGCGGATTTTTGACTCAATTTGTTAAAGACGAGCATAAAAAATATTTTTGGTGGCTGTTTTATCTATTTATAGCTCTTGCAGTAATGTCAAAAGGAATTTTAGGCTTTGCAGTACCTTGCGGTATTATGTTTTTTGTTTCGCTGTTCAATAAAACATTCAAAAAATGTTTTACCCCATCATATATAATTCCGGGAATACTGTTATTTTTGATGATAGTTCTTCCCTGGCATGTTATTATGCTGAAAACTTATGACCCGTTATTCTTCAACGAATACATTATGAAACATCACATAAACAGATTCTTTTCTTCAAGTGAAATCGGTCGTGAGCAGCCGTTTTATTTTTATATCCCAATGATATTGTGGGGTGCAATGCCTCATGCCATGGCAGCTATCTTTGTTGGTATAGAAAAAATTAAAAATTGGCAAAAAATCAATTTTTCGGATATGACGCAGGGAAGAAAATTCTTATGGTTTAATATTATAGCATTTGTTTTTATTTTCCTGTTTTTCTCTGTTTCAAAAACAAAACTTATGACGTATATTTTACCGATTTATGTTTTTTTAGCAAATATTATGGGTTATCTTTGGTATGAATATATATATGAAAAGAAACATACTTTATTAATTGATATATCATCATATCTCATAAGCGGTATATTCATCTTGACGTCTTTGGGCGGATGTTTTATGAAATATTACCTGCCGGAAAATCTGTATGCGGATATATCTAGCATACAGTGGTTCTGCGTTAAGATTCTTATTATTTCAGGTGTTGCTCTTTTAGTATTTACTAAATTGAAAAATAGAATGTGTGCTTTTATGACGCTGGTTTTATTTATTGCATGTCTATCAGGATTTGGTACAAAAATATTTTATCAGTTAAACTATGCATTCGGGCAACAGGATTTGCTTGATTTTGCAAAACAGGAAAAAGAAGCTCAGCACGATTTATATGTCGTTAATAATCCGAGGAAATATTCGGTTCTTTATTATGGTGACAGAGTGCATTATATCTTTTTGGAAGATGAGGATTGTCTGCCTGATGAACTTTATAAGGGTACTCAAATTTATAACGAAAATTCAAGAGCTATAATCAGAAACAAAGAATATGAAAAGTTGGCTCAAAAGTATGATATGGAGTTGTTGCAGAAAAAACGTAAATATTCGCTGGTGAAAATCAAATCACTAAAATAATTTTCAGGTAATAGTTATCTGACCTAAAATGTGAAATTTGTATCATTACCCGCAAAAAATATTTTTCCCGAGATTTATATGTATGTGAAGTAATTAAAAGGATTTTTTATGATAAACAAAACATCTCCGATATCGTTTACGGGATTAAAAATAGAGGGTATCATATCGACAAAGAATATAAAAAAGCTCAGTGAATTTACAAACGCACAGGAAAACGTCGGGTTTATAAACGATTTAGAAAAAACTTTTAATACAAATATGGTTATAAACGGGGAGCTTAATGAAATCAGCTTTTCGCATGAGGTTTTCGGAAGCTTGACTGAATTTGGATGTCCTAAGTTTTCGGCAGAAAATTTCTATTCAAAAGTTGTTGATGCAATGAGCGGTATAAAGCAGGCAATCAAAAAAGCAGAAAAGGTTTGCAATCTCCACAAACAAGAGCGTGAAAAAATACGCAGAGGTTGCTAAAACTATATTTTAGACCAACCTGCTCAAGCTCTGCAGACTGATTCGCATAATTTATTACAGCAGATTTAAATAATCTATTTTGCAAAATACTTTTTATGATATTCATATAACCAGGCATCAAAATCTCTGTCCCGGTTAAAATCATTTGCTTTTGCTTTCTTATACAATTCTTCTACCATCTGATAGTACTTGGAATCCTTGTTTTCAGCCAAAAACTTTGCATAAGATACTTTATATTCAGGCAGCATCTTTCTTGTATTCCCCTTGTCAAAGATAGGTGAATTATCAATACCTTCTAAATAAGTCATCAAATAACTCTCTAAAATGTCTTTGGCATCACCAATCAAAACGAAATCAGAATACTGTGCCACAAATTTTTCAAGAGAAATAATGTATTCTCTAAGGGTATCGGGAGGAACCATTAACCCGCCTCTTGCATAACAGATTCTCTTTTTAAGATAAATCCCAACCATTCATTATAAGCAGGCGACAAGTATTTGCCGTACTTTTCGCGCAAATATTCAGAGTTAACCGCATAAAAATAACTTCCCTCAACACAGGGTAATATTCGTTACTCCGTCAAAATGAGCAAAAACTTTATCTCTCACTTCCAGAATTTTAGATTCCGGATAATATCTCATTGCATTATCTCTTTTAGAAAGATATTCCATCAATTCCGGTAAGTAATAGTGAAATTCACAATCGATTATTTTCATAATGTTATCCCTTCTATAATAACCTTTTCTATTATTATAAAATATTTTGTCCGCTTGTAAAATAATTGCAATCTTGTAAAAAATGTCTGTAGATTTTGACAAAAATTAAATAACCAATTATTATTATTATTATATTAAAATATTCAAGAGTATAATTAAAATAATACATGGATTTATATACAAGCACTTTTAAAGGAAGCTGGAGAAATAAATGAATAAGAAAATTACATTGTTATCATTAATAATAATGGGTATACTGTCCCTTTTTGTATTTGCTCCTTGTTTCGCTGTTGATAGAAATGATTTGAATGTTGAATTTTTCAACCGTTTTAATGATGGTTATTTGTTTCAATATGTCAATGAAGCAATAGAAAACAATCACAACGCAAAGCAGGCAACGATAAGGGTGGAAGAATACAGGCAGAGTGTAAAATCTCAATTTGCAAACGAATTACCAAGTTTTAGTGTAGCCGCAAATTATTTAGGAATTCATTCGCCAAAGTTCAATCCAAATTTGAGCGTTAGTAAAAACGCTTTTGTATTGCCTTTTATAGCAAACTATGAGGCAGATTTTCTTCTGAAAAACAGAGATAAAACTAAGAGTGTCCAAAAAACTTATGAAATGAGTAAATTTGATGAACAAAGTGCATATTTAGCATTATTATCAGATGTTGCAACGGTTTATACAAATATTTTAGAGTATGACAAACTTATAGAAGATCAAGAAAAAATTGTTGATAATTATAATCAAATTTTAAATGATTATAACAAAAAACTCGCTCGTGGTGTTATAAACACAACCGAATTAAACAACTCTAAAACTAATGTCGAACAGGCAAATATAACACTGGAAAATCTTATTAAACAAAGAGAAGTCCTTTTAATGCAATTTGCGGTTTTGATAGGTCGCAGTGCCAATGGGGCAAACAGTATTGAAAGAGGTTCTATTGATAATTTTGAATACAATGCAGTAATCCCAAACGAAATTGAGTCAGATGTTATATTCTCAAGACCTGATGTTAAAAGAGCTGAAATGGCACTAGAAAAAGCAAAAATAGATATTCGAGTTGCAAGAAAAGAGTTTTTGCCTCGGTTTAATATCACAGGAATTTGGGCATTCAATACAATTGCTCCCGGAACATTTTTCTCTTGGGAATCTTCTCTTGCAGCACTACTTGCAGGAGCAACACAGGATATATTCACAGGCGGAAGAAAAATTGCTAATTTAAAATTCAAAAAAACAAAGTATGAAGAACTTTTTGAGCAATACAGGCAAACTGATTTAGATGCCGTAAAGGAAGTTAATACTTCACTTTGTATTATAAAACACGATACGGAAATTGAGAATAAAACAAAAGAAAAATTATCTCTTGTTTCTAAAAACTTGCATAATGCAGACAAGATGTTAAATCGTGGGGTTATTTCAAAAACACAATACATCAATTCTGAAAACCAATATATCAATAAAGATATGGATTTAACGAAAGCAAAAACTCAAAAATTAGTTAATTATTACACACTGTATAAAACCGTAGGGGGTAAACTCTAAGCGGGGATTTATCGGAACGTAAAAGAATTGTTCAAAAAGGAGAAAAAATGAAGAAAAAGATTATAGCACTAATTTTAATAATTTTAATTGCAGGACTTTGTGTATTTTTCTGTAAAGCAAATAAAAAAGATACCTCGAATGAATTAACCTTATTCGGAAATATTGAAATAAGACAAATTGATTTGTCTTTTCAGGTTCCCGGTTTGGTTTCAAAGCTTCTAAAAGAAGAAGGGGACTCAGTTAAAAAAGGTGAATTAATTGCAGTTATGGATGAATCAGACTATGATGCAAACTTTAAAAGAGCAGAAGCCGAAGTAGACAGAACTCTTGCAGCACAAAAAGATGCCGTTGATAAATATAACAGGTATGCTCCTTTAGGAGTTGATGATACAGTTTCTAAGCAGGAAGTTGAATCATTGTATAACGCACAAAATAAGGCAAATGCTGATCATAAAGCTGCAGTTGCAAACAAAGATTATTTAAGCAATCAATTAAAATACACAAAACTTTACGCTCCTGAAGACGGTACTATAATGGTTCGTGTAGTTGAACCCGGAAGTAATGTTCAAAAGGGACAGCCTGTTTATACAATGTCAAAAACTAATCCTGTTTGGGTTAGAGCCTATGTTAATGAAAAGGATTTGGGCAACATTAAATACGGGCAAGAGGTTAATGTATACACAGATACAGTAAATCCTCAAACAGGTGAAAAACGAGAATACAAAGGTCAAATCGGGTATATTTCGCCTGTTGCGGAGTTTACACCAAAGACCGTTCAATCAACAGATATAAGGACTGATTTGGTATATCGTATAAGAGTTTATATCGATGATACAGATGAATTTCTAAGACAGGGTATGCCTGTTACTATCAAAATAGATTTAACTTCAAAGGATAATCAAGAAAATAATGCAGACGGTAACAATTAAGAATTTAACTAAAAATTTTGGTTCTTCCGTTGCTATTGATAATCTGTCGTTAAATATAGAAAAAGGCAAAATTACAGGTTTAATCGGAGCTGACGGAGCGGGAAAAACCACACTACTGAGAACTATTATCGGATTATTACTTGCTGATAGCGGAGAGATAGATGTGCTTGGTTTCAATCCCAAAACTCAAAAAGATGAACTGAATCTGCATATAGGTTATATGCCTCAAAAGTTTGGTCTTTATGAAGATTTGACTGTTATCGAAAATTTAAGGTTATATGCTGATTTAAAGGGTGTTACGCACGATTTTGACAAAATGCTTGAATTTACGACACTTGCACCGTTTCAAGACAGACTTGCAGGTGCATTATCTGGCGGAATGAAACAAAAGTTGGGTCTTGCCTGCACACTTCTTGGAAATCCTGAATTTTTACTTCTAGATGAACCCTCTGTCGGTGTTGACCCTATATCTCGCAGAGATTTAATGAAAATGGTTAGAGAAATGATAAACCCTGAAACAACTGTTTTGTGGTCAACAGCTTATTTAGATGAGGCTCACAGCTTTGATACGGCGGTTGTCATAGATAAAGGTAAGGTTATTTACGAGGGGAAGCCTCACGACCTTGCTTCAACTCCGCAGGAGTTTGAGAATAAAGTAATCGACTTAATGGGTGGCTATAACAAAGAAGAATCTTTAATTGCAAAGAATTACGATTACAAAGCACCTGATGTTGAATTAACCGTTGAGGCGGATAATTTAGAAAAAAGATACGGAAACTTTTATGCAGTTAAAAATAACACTTTCAAAATTAGAAAAGGTGAAATTTTTGGTTTACTCGGACCAAACGGAGCAGGAAAATCAACTTCATTTAAAATGATGTGCGGACTTGCAAAACCAACATCAGGAACAGCAAGAATCATGGGCACTGATATTATCAGACACCCGGCAAAAGCACGTTCAAATCTTGGTTATATGGCTCAAAAATTTTCACTTTACGGAAGTTTAACTGTCAGACAAAATCTTAATTTTTTTGCACTTGTCTACGGTATTTCAATATTAAAACGTAAAGAAAAAGTTGATGAAATAATAGAAGTATTTGGCTTAAAAGAATATGAAAAATGCCCTGCTGATGAATTACCGTTGGGCTTAAAACAACGACTGTCAATGGCTGCTGCTCTAATTCATAATCCTCCTGTTTTGTTTTTAGATGAACCTACATCGGGTGTTGACGTTTTGACAAGACGTGATTTTTGGAATCATATTACATCACTTGCAAAAAAAGGAGTAACAATTCTTGTTACGACGCATTTTATGGACGAAGCGGAATATTGCGACAGAATTAGTCTTTTTTACAAAGGTCAGACTGTTGCGGTTGGTACACCTAAAGAACTTAAACAAAAAGCAGGGGCAAACGATATGGAAACGGCATTTATAAACCTTATAAAAGAAAGCGAGGTTAAATAAATGAAAATCTTAATTGCCTTAATAAAAAAAGAAATAAAGCAAATATTGAGAGATCCCTCAAGCATAATAATAGCTTTCGTTTTACCGTTCATATCAATAATGATTTATATGTACGGAATAAATCTTGATTCCGTAAAAATAACAATGGGTGTAAAAAATGATGATAATTCACCTGAAGTTGCAACATTAGTCAAGTCTTTTGGCCATAGCAAATATATTAATTCAATAAATTATGACAATATGGAAGATATTAAAACTGCTGTTTTAAGTTCTAAAATTAAAGGTGCAGTTGTAATACCAAATGATTTTTCTACAAAACTATCAAGGGGAGAAAAGGCTGATTTATTAGTTATCACAGACGGCTCTGAAACAAATACCGCGAATTATGTACAGAGTTATGCCACTACAATTGCTAATCAATGGCTTTCTTCAAGTAGATTTTCGAGAAAAATAAAAAGACCTGTAATTACTGCAGAATCAAGAACGTGGTATAATCCTGATTTGAATTCACACTATTTTATTGTCCCTGGTTCTATTGCTATAACAATGACTTTAATTGGGATTTTGCTTACTTCTCTTGTCGTTGCCAGAGAATGGGAACGTGGAACAATGGAAGCCCTTCTTTCCACATCAATTAAACCAATACATATTGTATTAGGGAAATATATTCCTTATTTTGTTTTGGGAATGATGTCTATGGCTTTTAATGTCTTTTTGTGTGTTGGTATTTTTAAAATACCTTTTAGAGGAAACTACTTTATATTATTTGTCGTAAGCGGACTTTTCCTTTTTACTTCTCTTGGTATAGGTTTAACAGTATCTTCAAAATTAAAAAATCAGTTTCTATCAAGTATGGTTGCAATGAGTTTGGGTTTTATGCCGGCTTTAATGCTTTCCGGTCTGATGTATCCCATAAATTCAATGCCTGAGTTTTTCCAACATTTAACAAGAATTATTCCTCCAAGATATTATGTCTCTTTTATAGAAAGTGAGTTTATGGCAGGAACAATCCCCGAAATAGTAATTGCAAATGCAGTATTTTTGACAATTTTAGGCTGTTTATTATTCATTGCTGTCTATACAAATACTTCTACAAGATTGGATGGTAATAAATGATTAGAGATTTTTTACGCCGAGTTGCGGCATTAATAAAAAAAGAATTTATAACTATATGGAATGACCCTAAAACAAAAGGCATAATAATCGGTATGCCACTTATGCAACTTCTGATTTTTTCAAATACCTCAACAATGGAAGTCCAAAATATCGATACTGTAATATTAGACCGCTCTAAAAGTGTTGAAAGCAGAGAATTAATTTCTAGATTTGAATATTCACCGAGATTTAGAAATTTTTATTATGTAGATAATGAAGAGGATTTTAAAAAACAATTTGATGTCCAAAAAGTTCAAATCGGTTTGAATATTCCAAACGATTTTTCAAGAAAGGTAAAATCCGGGAAAGGGGCAATTGTTCAGGTTGTTTCAGATGGAAGACAGACAAACTCTGCCGCAATTGGAGCCGGTTATGCAGGACAAATAATTGCAGGTTATAGCAATGATTTAATCGGGAATCCCGATACAGGTCTAAATATAACAGTAAGACATTGGTTTAATCCTAACCTCAAATATAAATGGTATATTTTGACGATTATAGTTTCTATGTTATCCCTTGTTACGACTTTAATTTTAACATCACTTTCAATAGCAAGAGAAAGAGAATTAGGTACATTTGACCAACTTATAGTCAGTCCTCTTTCCTCTTTTGAGATTTTACTCGGTAAGTCAATTCCGCCGCTATGTATAGCTATGGCTTTAACAATGATTATGACAGGGATAATTATAATCTTTTTTAAAATTCCATTTGTAGGTTCAGTACTTCTATTTCTTGTTTCTATGACAATATCATTACTTGCAATAGTCGGTGTCGGACTTTATATTTCAGCAATCAGTAATACTCAGCAGCAAGCAATTCTATCTGCTATGACATTTATGATGCCGGCAGTACTACTATCAGGATTTATATCACCTGTTGAAGATATGCCGCTTTGTTTGCAATATTTAACATACTTAGACCCTGTAAGATTCTTTATGGTGTTATCACGTGGAATATTCTTGAAAGGAATGGGGATAAGCGATGTTATAGCGAACATAATTCCACTACTTGTAATCGCTTCGATAACTCTGACACTTGCAAGCAGAACATTTAAGAGAAAATTGGGATAAATATTAAACACAAAATGCTATACATTTGTCGTTTAAAGTGGTGTATTTTTCTGTCCGAGCAAAAATTTGTTTAAATTTTGGCGAGCGGCGAGTTCTGCTTTTCACTCAACTTTTGACAAAATTTTTGAAGAAAAAATTTTGTATGTCTTCCCTATGTCCGTTTCTGACACATAAAATTATTAACATATTTATGTAATAACAAATAATTTGATATAATAATTAAAAAGAGGAATGGTAAGTATGAAAGAGATTTCGTTAGAAGATTTATTGTAAATTATCAGAGAGATTGAGAAAAGTACCCCCGGAAGCTTGAGAAAATTCTCAAACTTTTTAAGTTTTTAGGGAAATATTTCAAAACTTCCGTCTTGGATTTGCTCCACGCTCGGAAAGTTTCGCAATTTTGCTCAATTTCCTCGCTATCCGGACTAACTTCGTGTCGTCACCTCTCACAAAACGATACTTAATCGTTTTGTTCGGCAGAGTGCAAATCCGCTGATACAAACTCTCAAACTGTCTGATAATTCATTCTCAAACTAACTGATACTTTTGGATGTTTAATTCTGTTTATTCACTACTTCTTTCATCAATAAAAGCAGAGGTATTATAATAAAACTTGCCAAAGCAAATATTCTAAACGTATCAATAAATGCCCAAAGAGTGGATTGTTCAAGTAATGCAAAGTGCATTTGATTAAGAGCCATATAGTGAGCTGTGTCTAAATCAACATATTGCGCCATATGCATGGTTGCATTATGAACACGTTCAGTAAATATAGGGTTCAAGTCATTTAAATATCCCACCATCATATTTTGGTGCATTTGCGAAAATCTTGATATGCAAGTTGTTGCAATAGATGTTCCAAATGATGCTCCCAAATTTTTCATCAAGTTTTGCATAGAACTTCCCATTGTTAAATCTTCTTTTTTTAATGTTGCGCAAGAAAGATTTATAACGGGTGTCATAGACATAACCATTCCCGTTCCGTATAAAAAGTTTGGCAAAAATACACTGGCAAGCGAGATTTGCATATTAAGTAAACCGAATAATAAACCACCTGTACCGATAAGAACCAAACCTATAAAACAAGATATTTTTTCCGGCACTTTGCCTGTTACAGTTACCAGAATTATAAGCCCAGCTAAACTTCCCAGACCTCTCGGTATCATAGAAACACCGCCTAAAAATGCGGTATACCCCATTAAGCCCTGCAACATAGACGGTAACAACATTGCAGAAGCAATTAAAACAAACAGCAATACCATTTGAATTAAAGTTCCAAATAAAAAATTCAAGTTTTTTAATAATCTTAAATCAAGTAACGGGTCTTTTTTATTTTTAAATTGGGTATAGAAAAACAATATCCCTGCTGTTGTTGATATTCCCATAAGCCAACAAACCCAAGAAGCATCAAACCAACCTGCATCGTTTCCCTTATCCAAAACAACCTGTAATAAAAGTATCCAAACAACAAGCATTCCAAACGCAAAAAAATCCATTTTTGCATTTGCTTGTTTTTTAGCATAAGGAGGATCTTTTATTAATTTAACTAATGAAACGGCACAAATAAGTCCGACAGGTGCGTTAATCAAAAATATCCATGGCCAAGACCAATTTTCAGTAAGCCAACCGCCTATTACAGGCCCCACAATAGGTGCGATTACAAAAGCAAATCCGTACAAAGACATTGCTTTTCCCCACTCTTTTTGTGGGAATATTTCCATCATAATAGCCTGAACCAAAGGTAATATTGCACCTCCGCCAATACCTTGCAAAAATCTTGATATTACAATCATAGGCATTGAACGGGATAATCCGCACAACAAAGATGCAACCGTAAATAAAATTATACTGAATATAAAATATTTCTTTCGCCCGAAAACTTTGCACAAATACCCGATAGCAGGAATAATAATTGAACTGGCAACAAGATAACTTGTTACAATCCAAGTTGATTCATTTCTGCTTATAGAAATTGTTCCCGCAATATAAGGCAGGGCCACATTTGCTATTGTTTCATTTAATGCAAACAAAAATGCAGCTGTAACAAGTGGAATCGTAACAAGCCACGGATTTATGGAAGGCTCATGCCTTTCTTCCGCTATATTGTTTTCCAAAAATTCCTCTTCCTGTAAGGGGCATTTCGGCTAATAACCTAATGTCGATAATAACTGTTCTAATACGAACTTAGAGTAAAAATACCTTACTGTATTTATGATATTGCAGTAAATTTTATTTTTCAAGAAATTATTAACAAAAACGTTACGGATATTTATTATGTTGAAATATGTTTAATTATTAAATTCCAAAATCTCATTATCATCAGGGACAACAATATTATTCAGTTTTAGAGCTTTTATATCTTCTCTTGTAACGGTTAAGTGGCTTACTGTGTCCATGTGGCTTGCAATTATGGTTGAGTTTTTTGCATAACTTGATATTGCTTTAACATCATTTATATCCATAATTAACCTCTCACCCTCACCAACTAATACAGTAGCTCCGCAAGCATTTATAATTATTATTTCAGGATTGAATTTATCAATAGCTTGTTTTACTTCTTCACACCAAATTGTATCGCCT
>CACWHC010000023.1 GCA_902760645.1 uncultured bacterium | reverse complement strand
AATTAAAAGTATGTAGGGTAGTCTTCAGTCTACCGATATATTTTGGTTGACTAAAGTCAACCCTACTTTTGGGTGCAAGTATGTGCAAAAGGGTGCAAGAAAAGTCACTTTTGGAGTAGTTTAAAATTTAAATCTTCAATCATATTCCGACCGCTACAATTTAGTGGTGTTGGGCAATTATTTTTTTTATTTTCTCAAAATTGTCGGACACATTTTCCCCGATTTTTGGGCAAATTCTTCAAAACGGTCGAAAACGGACTTGCCGAAATAATCAAACTGTCTGAAATAATCAAACCACGACTAAATGCCGGCATAGTGCAAATTTTCAGGAGCGAAATTTTTGGAAAGTATGTCCAAACAAAGTCCGTTAAAGTCCAGTTTGATTATTGCCAAATCGTTAAAATTCCGACCACCTATATTGCGACTACGAGCGACTTTCAGCCAAAATAATCAAACTGTCTGTAATAATCCAAATGGGACTAAAAATACAATAACGCAGATTTATTAAATGCGTTTTTTATTGATAATGAAAAACAATAAATTTTAACTTTACCAAAAAAAACATACTATACCAAAAAAAGCGTTCTATACCAAAAAACCCGCTTTAAAAATTTTCTTACTATTATTGGAAAGTCGTTGACCGGTGAGAGTAAATAATGAGTAAATATGAGTAAATCGGTTTTTGGGGTATAGTTGCACTTCCGACCTTTTGTAATTGACTGAAAACCCGACAGGGTTTAGATCCTGAAACAAGTTCAGGATGACATTTTAAGATAATTTTCAACTTAAAACGGACATAAAACCTACACCGAATCCTCCGGTTCTTGTCCTGACCTAACTACAAATAAAAAGAGATATCTTTCGATACCTCTTTTTATTTGCCGAAGGCCGGAGTCGAACCGGCACGTGGGGTGAACCACACCAGATTTTGAGTCTGGCACGTCTACCAATTTCATCACTTCGGCTTGTTCCTGTGATTAAATTTGTCCGTAACTCTATACTATCAAAAACAAAATAAATATCAACTTATTTTTTACATTTTATTCAAATCTTTACTTTTTTTGAAATAGCCTTAAAATATATTATGTAGTATAGGTCTATTTTTTATTATTTCATTTATTATATGAATAAGATAAAAATTACAAAAATGAGGTAAAATGAGAAAACTTACTATATTAATATTATCACTATTTTTGACGGGTTTGTTTTCAGTTCAGGCAGAACCGCTGACCGGTGGGGTTAAAGAAACAGGTAATGCAAGTCGTGTGCTTGACGCCAAAACTGATGCCCCGATTGAAGGTGCAGTCATATCTATTCCTCAAATCGGTTATAAAACCAAAACTGATGAGAATGGTGCCTTCGCTCTTAATGCCACCGTTAATACAGAAACTATAATGTCTGTTCAAAAAGAGGGTTACAGACCGTTTTCAATTACTATTGATAAAAATATTGCCTCAAAACCCCTGATTTTGGGTATTCAAAAAAGCGATATTATGGATGTTGTTATTGATGAGGATATGATTCACCTTGGCGATAACACGTTTTCTGAGGGGTCGGCTAATTCTGCCGAATTTAAACTTAAAGCGGTCGGTCCTACTTATGTAAAACGTTTTAAAATGACTCAAAATACTCTAAACTATAATAATTACCTCGTTATAGGTTCTATCATCGGTGTTGATACCCAAATGGCTCATAATATGCGGCAAAATAGTATTGAATCCTATTCAAGTCCGCCCGAAGTCTTTTTTAACGGTAAAAAAGTCGCTGTAATTAAGCTAAACGGTGATAACCAAAAAATTAAACTTCCAAAAGCTCTGATTAGACCCGATGATATTAATGAAGTGGCAATACAAACAGGTATAAATTTGTTTAATAAAACAAGACTTGATTATGACGATATAGAATTGATGAATTTGTCTATTCAGACTGAATAATATGCGAAAAAAATCCGCCCATATAACCGGCGGATTTTTTATAATATATATATAAAATCACATCAAAATAGCAAATTCCCTATTAGCTTAATGCCATTAACGCTTTTACTGAACGAGCGTTATCTCTTACATCCTCTTCAGAGTGGTTGTTTACTGTGTCTTCCAATATGTTTATGGCTTCTGTTTTATCTTCCAATGAAAGTAATTCGTTAATTGTACTCATTGCAACAACAGTACTCAAATCATTGATACCTTTGCCCTGGTTTGTTATAACAACTTCCAGTGAATCGTGTACGTTTTTCTTAACCAATGCTCTGGACGTTAATTCTCTAACTTCGTCATTTGCCGAATTTGTACCTACATCGTTTAATACATTGATTGATTCAGGATCTGTATGAATTGACAATGCATCAATAATCTTTCTTACTTTATCCATTTCCATTTTCTTAAATCCTCCTATGCAGCTGTACTCAAGCTTTCTATTAATAAGTCATGTAATTCTGTAACGGGTTTTGCTGCGTACATATTAACTTCTTTTGCGTAGTGTGCTTCTTCCCATTTTGTTTTGATTGCACGTCCTGCATCCATAATGCTCGGTACTCTTGTTTCGCTTAAATAATTCCAAGCACCGGTTATACCGTTTTTAATTCTGCCGCAGAATGCTGCAATATTTTCAATTCCCTGTCTGAATGTTGGGAATGCTTCGCCGAGTGAACCAACAAATGTTGATGCCATTCTTTTGATTTTTGAGATAGAAGGAGTTTTTTCTGCTCCTGTGAATGTTGTCGTTTCAAATACATCAGCTGTCAACACATCAACCTTCATGTTTGATTTTGCAAACGGATTGTAGCTGTTACCTTTTACAGGTTGTACAGTGCTTCTTGAATCTGTTTCATACTTACTTCCATTAAAAAGGCGTGGTATAACATTGCTAATCTGAAATGAATTTGCCATTTTTAATAATCCTTTCTTTACAATATACATATAAAAACTTTACACACTATAGCATAGCATACGATTTTATATCGCCATCAACCTTTTGGAGGATAATTTTTTGAAAATGTTATACATTTGTTTGAAATTTTATGCTAAAATTTGGTTATGGAAGTGAATGAATTTAAAGAATTGGTTGAAGTTATAGCTAAATTAAGAGCTCCTGACGGCTGCCCATGGGATAGAGAACAAACTCACAAGACTCTAAGACCTAATATGCTTGAAGAAGCGTATGAAGCTGTTGATGCGATTGATAGCGGTGATTTATCAAATTTGAAGGAAGAATTGGGGGATGTCCTTTTGCAGGTTGTATTGCATGCCCAGATTGCGTCTGAGGAGGGTGCTTTTAATATAGAAGATGTTGCAAAAGAATTAAAAGAGAAATTAATCCACCGTCATCCTCATGTCTTTGGAAATACCCAGGTTAATTCCGCCGATGATGTTATAGTGAATTGGGATAAATTAAAGCAGGAAGAAAAATCGTACCGAAAATCTGTTATGGACGGAATTTCAAAAGCTCAGTCAGCTCTGATGAGTGCCCAAAAAATCAGTAAAAAAGCTGTCAAAGTCGGATTTGAATGGCCAAGTGAAGAATCTTTATATGATTGTATAAATTCTGAATTTGAAGAATTTAAAGAAGCTGAAAAAGAGCAGGATAAGGAGCATATGGAGGAAGAGCTTGGCGACATACTTTTTGCTGTCGTTAATCTTGCAAGGTGGAATAAAATTGATGCAGAACAAGCATTGTTAAGTGCTAATAAAAAATTTATGGCAAGATTCAGAAAAATGGAAGAACTTGCAACTAAACCATTAACGGAATATTCGTTTGAAGAATATGATGTATTGTGGAAAAATGCAAAAAAAGAATTGCAAAAGGATTTATAATTATGTCTGACAATAAAGATGATAATAACACTCAGGAAAAAGTGAATGCGGTATTGGGCTTATTAATATTGCTGTTACTTGGAGTATTGTTAGGATGTCTTTTGGACAGGGCATTTCAGCCGGTAACAAATGTCCCTCGTTATGTGCCAAAACAGGAGAGGGTAAGTGCATTCGATACTATAAAGTCAGTTGTTATGATGCCTTTCTATTATTTAATATCTTATCCGTCAATGCTTATGAACATATCGGATGACGGCAGTTTTGATTATCCGCAGCAATCTCAGCAGCCGCAGAAATTACAAAAAAGAGTTATACGGCCGAGTGATATACAGAATATGCGGAGAAACAGAAGATAAAAATTCTATGCCATTCCGTGAAATTCACAAATTAAATTGATAAGTTTGTTTATGAAGTTTTTGTAGTTTTCCCTGCATGCTTCCCCTGACAAAATAATGTCAGCTTTTTTCATTGTAGGATGAACGTATATTTGAGCCTTTCTGGAAGCATTCATATAAACTTCTTCCGTTGAATCTCCAAGTCCGCGTTCTGCAGCTCTTATATAAAATCTTTCTTTTTGAACGTGAGCTGAGACATCTACATAAATTTTAAAATCAAAGGCATCTGCTATCTTATCCGTTAATGCAAATAATCCTTCCGAAATGATTATCTTAGACGGTTTTACAAGAGTATAGTTATCATATCTCTTGGCTGTTCCGGACATATCATATTTTGGAAGATAAACATCTTCACCTTCCATCAGACGTGCCATATGCTCTTTCATTAATTCCAGTTCAAGTGCTTCGGGAATATCTAAATCATAATGTTTTGCAAATTCTGCGAAGCTTCCGGCAGCCTGTACCATATCAGACCTGTCATAATAGTAATCATCAATATTTATTCTTGTTATGATATTATCAAGGTTTTTACTTTCAGAAAATTCATTTATCTTATCAATAACATCATATGTAACTGTTGATTTCCCGCTGGCTGTTTCTCCGGCAATACCTACAGAGCAGGCTCTTTTTATATCACCAGCAATAAATGAAGCTATTTTGTTTATTACATTATCATTAACTTTAATAAATATGGAATCCGGGGAATTAATTTCTTCTGAGAATAGTTTAAATAACCTGTCTTTTATGTATATTAGGTTTTGATTTCCGTAATATTTGCCTGAACCCTTGTTGGTCGATGTTTTTATATCACTAATTGTAATTCCCGTCATTTTTCCGCCTTTATATTGTGATGTAAACCCTATTAAATTTCTTTTTTATATAAAAACATGAGATAAAAAAATTTGCCAGCAAAAAACAAAAAAGTTTACAAATATTATAAAAACAAATAGTAAATTCAAAAATGCAGGTTTATATTCTCTTTTTTAAACCGTAACGCAAGTCGGAAAGAGGTCCGTTAAAAGGATTTCGGACGTGAACATAATATTTTTTTGCAAAAGTTACGGGATATTTTGGCAGCCAGGAAAACTTTTTTATAATGTCAACGGAATCTACTCCGTGTGATAATATTAAATCATCTATGGTTTCTTCGTGTGCCGGAGAAATTGATGAAATAACTTTTATCATATAATCGGATGCGGTAAGCAGTGAATATCCGGAAATAGCTCCGGTATCCGACATAATATCAGTTACTTTAAATTCGTTATTTTTTTTCAGATTTGTTATAACATCAGGCATGGCTAATTCTTCAACTGTTACATTTTCAATTTCATACCAGCTGCCCGAATATTTTATTTTTATAACATCTTTAGATGGCATGTAGATATCTTCGCAGATGTTTGCAATTAGGGTATTACCTTTAAAATCAGAAACTCCGTATCTGAAATTTTTATATGTTAAAAACATTTTGCCGTACAGCAAGTCTATAGAATTATATACCGGAGGTAATATGACGTTCCCGTATTCATCATATATCCCGAAATCGTCATCATTTCCGAGTTTAATGTATCTGCCGAGAATCCTGTCAACATGTCTGAACTTAGGTTGAACTACCCATTTACCTTCAGAGCTCATTAACCCGTATTTGTTTCTTTTTTGTACAATCCATCCCTGACGACCTGTCATGACGATTTTTTTATATTTTGCAGGAGCAATTATTTTCCCTGACTTATCTTTCAGACCGTAAAGATTATTTTCACAGAAAACCTCAACATCTCTTTCTTGTTGTGCTGCGGTGTAAAATACCGGTGCATTAAGATTTTTTTCTGTCGGAAATTTATACATTGAATCGGGTATATTCCCTTCGGCATTTGCTGTTGTTTGGAATAATACGATAGCTATAGAAATAAGTAACAATTTTTTTATCATGATTTCATAATAGCATAAAACTTTTTATATGATATAATAGGTTTTGAGGAAATGGGATATTGATTAAAAGTAAATGGATAAAATTCATAACAGGAACGGTTCTGACAGTAATTATTCTGGTCGCTGCCGGAATTTTGTTCTATGTTAAAGGTTTACCTGCAATTGTTTCAAATCCTAAAGTTATCCATCGTGTAGAAAAATATGCACAAGAATATTTAACTGCAGATTTGAAGATTGATAATCCTGTTTTACATACTGAATTATCTCCGAATATAGATTTTTCGGTTGATAATTTGTATCTGCAAAAGAGCGGTAAAAAGCTGTTGGAATTAAACAAGTTTAAGTCGGCATTTTCTCTTGCAGGTATTTTCCGTAAAACCCTGATAATTAAAAAGCTTGTTGCAAAAAATATATATGTTGATGCGGATGAAATACTTACCCTCATCCCTCAGACCGAAAAAAAAGAAGAAAAACCTTCCGAGTGGAAGTTTGATATTTATGATGCACTTTTAGGAGTTCGTAAGGCTGAAATTATTTATACGGTGCAACCTCAGACCAAATTGAGGCTTTTGGGTGAACGCATTGGTGTAAATAATGCCAATAAAGGGAAACGAAATGTCTTTTTTCAGTTAAAGGCAATTGTTACAAGAAAAGACAAAAGTGTTACGTTAAAGCTTAATGATAATAAAAGAGTCTTTTTTAATAATGAAATTTTTTATGTCGAAAATTGTCCGTTTGGGATAAATAATTCAAATATATTTATAAATTTGCAGGCTGATAAAAAAAGAGAATTTGATATTGACTTATTTGCAAAAAACTTAAATATCAACGATATTCTTGATTTCTTAAATACTCAGATTATAGAAAATAATGTTGCGGAAACTCTTGCATATTTTGATAATATAAAGGGTTCTATTGATTTCAATTTTAATATTAAAGGTGATAAGTATAAGGGGAAATTTAATCTTAATGATTTAAGTTTCAGAGTTATTCCGGTAAATAATCTTCCGGTAAGGCTTACTAAAGGTACAGTTACTCTTGATACAAAAGAAGTTAAACTTGACGGCTTTGAGGGTTTTTACGATAACGACAAAAGAAATAAAATGGACTTTAAAGGTACGGTCAAGGATTACCTGAAAACTATTGATACTGATTTGGTGGGAAATGCTGTTGTGCGAAGCCCTTTCTTTAAAAATCACTTAACAAAAATGACCGGAACAAAACTCGATTTGGTCGGCGAAGCTCCTACAAGAGTTATGTTAAAGTCTAAAAATAATATAATGGATATTGTTTGGTTATTTATGTTAAAGCCGGGGCAGAACATAAAAGTCGCGGATGATTTTTTGCCGTTTGAAAAAAATCTGAGAGCAATGTCTGCAAAAATGCATCTGGAAAACATGATTTTAGATATTACCTCTATGGATTATTATATTGCTCCGGAGGGTGCACGTCCAAGTGGTAAGCGTAAGCATGACCCCAACCGTAAACGACCGGATCCTATATTCAGGTTATCCAGCAGAGTTGATCTCGCAAATAATAACAGAATTGATTTTATTGGATTTGAAATCCCAAATCCGCTTCCAAGTGAATTTTTGAATGTTATCCTTAAACAAAATTTATTCAAGAAAGGAAAAATAGGCGGCAAACTAACAATTGATAATTCAGGCTCATATCCTGTTTTAGACGGTTCTTTAAATATGGACAGAGTACTGATTCCGTCACAGAAGATGTTTATAAAGTCGGCATTACTGGATGCAAAAGACAAACTTATAAATCTTTCTGCAAACGGCGGATACCGCAGAGCAAAATTTGATTTTTCCGGCGAACTTTTGAATGAAATTAAATTCCCGATTGTAGTTAAGGATACAAAACTTTCGCTTGGAAATGTTGACTTACACCAGTTATTGGAATATTCAACAGGAAATAAGGCTTCTGAGGACAATGTCATAGCTACTGGCAGCGGAAATGTTAAGGTGGAAGCTGACGGTAGTGATTTTGATATAAGTAATCTGATTATAGAAAAAGGTCTTTTCCATTTGGATAAAGGAACTTACAAAGATATTGAGTTTGCGAATATTGATGCTGATTTATCTTTGAATAAGGATGGTATACTTGATATTAAATCGAACAGATTTGATATTGCAGAAGGTAAGTCTTCTCTGAAAGTTAATTGTGATTTAAAACAGCAAAAATATAACGTATGGCTTGGAATACTTGGTGTGAATTCTAATACTATGGCAAAATCTTTACTGGATTTAGATGGTGAAATTTCGGGTAAAGCAGGCGGATTGATTGATATAAGTACAGATAAGTCCATGAAACTGAGCGGTAATATTAAATTCTATGTTTCTGAAGGCAAAATTGAAAAAGTAGGGCTTGTAGAATACGTTTTAAAATTTGCGGCGTTATTCAGAAATCCTATTACGATGGTTAGTCCCGGAATTTTTGCAGATATTTTGAATGTTCCGAAAGGGGAATTTGAAAAAATTACGGGTACGGTTGAATTAAAAGATAATGTTGCACGTATGATAAGAATAAAATCTTATTCATCTCAGTTAAGTACATACATTACCGGCAGATATAACCTTGATAATAAAGATACTTCGCTAAGAATTTATACAAAATTTTCAAGTTCCAGAAAAAAGGGGCTTGCAGGCTTTTTGCGTAATCTTTCTCTTAATTCTATTGCCACGAGGATTCCTTTCAGCAGCAGAAATGATGTTAATTATTATGAATTAGAGCTTAAAGAACTCCCTGAAATCGAGGCCGATGAAAAAGACTGTCAAATATTCCTTACCAAAGTTGAGGGCGATGTTGAACATAATAATTACATTTCTATGCTGAAAAAAATAAAATAATGTATTGTAATAATATACATTTATTATTACGCAATTTGTAAACAATTTTCCCTATGTTTGAAATTGTGATAGAATATTAGTGGTATATTTTAGCAATTGATTAGGTGATGAAATGAAGAAGATTCTTATTGTTGATGATGAGCAGGATATTGTAGAAAGCTTAAAATTCGTTTTGGAATCAAATGATTATACCTGTTATTGTGCATATAACGGGGAAGATGGTTTAAGACTGGCAAAAGAAATTGTTCCTGATTTGATGATACTGGATGTTATGATGCCTAAAATTAACGGTTACAAGATTAGCCGTTTACTAAAGTTTGACAGCAAATATAAAAACATCCCTATTTTAATGGTTACGGCACGTTCTCAGAATGAGGATAAACTCATCGGAGAAGAAACCGGTGCTGATGAATATATCACTAAACCTTTTGAAATTGATGAGGTTGTCAATAAAGTTAACAGTTATTTAGGAGAAAGTTAATTTTAAATGGAAACTGTAACAAATAAAACTTTAGAAAAACTGAAATATGATTTGGTGCGTTCAGGACTTGTTCCGTATGAAACAATTGAGCAGGCAGAGGAAATTGCTCAGGCTCAAAATGTTAATATAGGACAGGTACTTATCAATTCCGGTGCTATTACCGAGGATGCAATTATAAAATTTTTGGAATCAAAATTACATATCCCGTCAGTTAATCTTGAGGATTATGCTTTAGATAAGAATTGCCTTAAATATATCAGTTTTTCCGATGCAAGAAAATATAAGATTATTCCGCTATTTAAAATTGAAGATACTTTAACTGTTGCAATGGCAGACCCTTTGGATTTGTTCGCTATTGATAAGATTGTAGAAACTGCCGAATGTTCAATTGAACCGGTTATTGCAACGGAAGCAAATATCCTTAAAAAAATTGACGAATACTATAAAACAGATATTACTGTAGGGGAAATAAATACAATCAGTGAGGCTGAGGGTTTTGACTGGAGAAATGAACTGCACAGCGAAGATTTAAGCGATAATCATATGCAAAAGATTATTCGTTCAATTCTCAAACAGGCAATAATTGAAGATGTGCATGAAGTGAGTTTTCAGGGCGAAAATGAAGGATTTTTTGTCAACTTTAAGAAGAACGGTGAAGTTTTAAATAAGGGTGAAATTCCTAATGTTTTAGTATCTTCTTTTATTTCCAAGTTAAAAGTTCTTGCAGAACTTGATCCTTCTGTTTTGGAGGTTCCTCAGCTCGGTAAACTATGTTTTAAGGTTGATGACTTGGCTGTAATTGCCAGTGTTTCTACATTCCCTACTATTATGGGTGAAAGAATTTTCTTAAAAATTTATATGCCGCCTAAAAAATTATCATTAATTATTAACTCTGAAAAGCAGATGCAGATTATTAATAATGCAATATCGGGTTCCGGAATTATACTTGTGTGCGGAGCTCCGTTGAGCGGAAAAACCCATATAATATATTCTTTGCTTTTGGAAATTGCCTCAAGAAACAGGAATAAGAATATTATGACTCTTGAAAGTCTTGCAAAATACAGTTTAGACGGTGTTAATCAGTGTGAACTGAATGAAAATGTCAATTTTAATATGGATAAGGCTTCAAGATTTATTGAGTTTCAATCTCCCGACATAATTTATCTTGAGGGTGTAAAAACAAAAGAGAGTTTTGATTATTATGCAAGTCTTGTTTATGAAAATAAAACTATTTTGATGGAATTCCTTGCAAATAATATGGAAGAGTTGCGTAAAAAAATGGCATTTTCGGATTTTGAAACGCTTAAATCTCTTATCAGCTGTATGATATTTATACATTCAAAAGACAGTATTGAAGTATTTGATAAAGATACTATTCAAAAATATTTGGCATAATGAATTATTTTATGTTAGGATTTCCTTATGATTTCATTTTTAGGTAAGTGTACACAAAATTTGATAAAATGCTTCAAATATCTTTTTACGGGGCAGTTAAGATTTTCTTCCGTGATAGAGCAGGCTGTTTCTTTGAGTTATGATTCATTACCTATTGCATTGATTATTGTATTTATTGCGGCTGCAGTTATTACTATTCAGGTTGCAAAACAGTTTCTTATGTCCGGTGCGGAAGCGTATATCGGTGGTACCATTGCAATAGTCTTGATAAGGGAAATTGCTCCTGGGTTTGTAGCTTTGGCTGTTGGGGCAAGAGCAGGTACGGCGATTTCAGCAGAAATTGCAAACATGCAGGTTACGGAGCAGGTGGATGCTATCAAAACCCTGAAGGTTGATCCTGTCGGATATTATTTTACTCCAAGAGTTGTTGCTACAGCAATTACTATTCCGATGGTCGTATTGATAGCGGAATTAATAGGTATTTTGGGCGGATTATTTGTAGCAAATGTAACGATTAATCTGCATCCTCAAAGGTATTTGTATTCTGTTTGGGCATGGATGCATACCCGTGATATTTATATAAGTTTATTTAAAGCATCCGTGTTTGGAGCTTTAGTTTCTCTTGTTTGTGCTACTCAGGGTTATGAAACAAGAGGCGGGGCAAAAGAAGTAGGTATATCTACTACACAGGCTGCAATTTTATCTACGGTTTATATGCTTGTTGCCGATTTTCTTATAAACCTTGTATTTTATATCGCAAAATAATTAAATTTTCATAGAACTTAAAATCGGTGCAACAACATCATACCAGCGTTGTCTGTTTTCCTGCAGGGGTTTCGTAAATAGTGTTACATAATCCGGATAGTCAAACCGCATGGATTTCATGTAGTTCATTATTTTCTTTTGGGATAAATCATTTTTATCAAGTGATTTAAAACCTAATTTGTCGTAAAATCCTTTTGCACAGTTCTCCCCAACAAGAAACACATCGGTAAAATGCGTTTTATCAGCTTCCATAGCTTTTTCCATAAGAATTTTCCCCAGTCCGCTATGTCTGAACTTGCTGTCTGTTGCGATATTTGCAACATACATAACTATTTTTTTCATAAGCGGAATTTCGTCCACCCCGTGTGTCATTATTGCTCCCCGTATGTTATTATCTATATCTTTTGCAACAAGAAATGTGGCGTGTCCGTCATCTTCCATTATGAGCTGATGCACTTCTTCGGCGTAATCTTTTTTGAATTTTTTAAATAAGGACTCATTTTCTTTTCTCTGAAATCTCAGCCAAGCCGGGTCATTTGTATCTTTTGTAAAATTATTAAAGAAAAAATCAACAATTTTTTGGGCAAATTCAGGAGTTTTTACTTCTTCTGCACTTGGTTCAAATACTCTCAGCTCTCCTGCCTTTGTTGTGAATTTAAAAGGCTTTATCGGATTGCATTTTGAGGCAAATTGTATATTTGAATATTGATTATGAATTTCCATACTT
Source organism: uncultured bacterium (assembly GCA_902760645.1). Classification (GTDB taxonomy): domain Bacteria; phylum Cyanobacteriota; class Vampirovibrionia; order Gastranaerophilales; family Gastranaerophilaceae; genus UBA1221. The sequence goes on along the minus strand of CACWHC010000023.1, from coordinate 9,052 downwards.
CTATTAAATCCGAACAAATATTTTTTTGCGTGTTAATTTTATTGCAAAAAGAACCGCTCACACTGAGCGGTTCTTTTTAATAGTTTATGTTGAGTGTAAATTAGTGAGCAACAGCAACTTTCATTGTTTTAGCGATAATATCGTTGAAACTGTCTGCTTTAAGTGAAGCACCACCGATTAAAGCACCGTCAATGTCAGATTTAGACATTTGTTCTTCAATAGTAGAAGGTTTAACAGAACCGCCGTAAAGAATTCTGATTGAGTCAGCTGCAGAAGAACCTGCAACTTCAGCTACAACGCTTCTAATCATTTTGATTACTCTGTTAGCTTCATCGGCATCACAAGATTTACCTGTTCCGATAGCCCAGATAGGTTCGTAAGCGATAACTGATTTAGCAACATCTTCTGATGAAATACCGTCTAAAGCTGCTCTGATTTGTCCTGCAATCCATGAATCAGTTTCGCCTGCTTCTCTTTGTTCTAAAGATTCACCACAACAAATGATAGGAATAAGACCGCCTGCTAAGATAGCTTTTGCTTTTTTGTTAATCATTTCATCTGTTTCTGAGAAGTATTGTCTTCTTTCGGAGTGACCGATGATGATGTAAGAACATCCTGCATCTTTTGCCATTGCAACGGAAATTTCACCGGTATATGCACCTGAGTTTTCCCAGTGACAATTTTGAGCTGCAACAGAAATCTTGTTTCCGCCGCATCCGCAGTCGCAAGCAACAGTATCAACAACGCTTAATGATGTGAATACAGGTGCAATAACGACTGTTGGCAATTCAACAGCTGAATAATCTTTTACAAAATTTTTAATACCTTCAAACAAATCTTTTGCTTCTGATTTAAGAAGATTCATTTTCCAGTTCCCTGCAATAATTGGTTTTCTTGACATATTTTTCTCCTTTTTTTAGTCACAATTATACAGATATTATATATAGAACATTTTTTATATGCAATTACTTGTATTCTCTGTTGCTCAATTTTGTAAAATTTGCTAGAATACGTTTATGGATGAATTGGTAGAAAGTTTAAAAAGCATTGGTCTGAACAGTTATGAGGCAAAGGTTTACCTTGCATTACTGAAAAAGTATCCTGCAACGGGTTATGAGGTTTCAAAGTTAGCGGATATTCCGCAGGCAAGAGCTTATGATACTTTAAAGGCTTTGGAAAATGATAATATTGTAACTTCTTCGGCGACAAAGCCAGTAACGTATACTCCTATTCGTCCGAAAGAGCTGACTAAACGTTACAGAAGGCAGATAACGTCAACTCTTGATTTGCTTGATAAAAAGTTACCTAATGTAAAGGATGATTATACCGAACCTGTATTGAGTGTTACAGGTGTGCATTCCGTAAGCAACAAAATTCTGGAAATTATAAAAAATGCAAAAAAAGAAGTGCTAATTGCATTATGGAGTCAGGATTTTAAGACTTTTGAGGCGGAATTATTAAATGCATATAACAGAGGATTAGAGGTAAAAATTGTTGCGTATGACGGTTTCCCGTGTAATTTCGGGACTGTTTCAAGACATGTTACGGGAAAGGACATTGTACCGACATTAGGCGGCAGAATGATTTTTGCTGCGTGCGACAATTCTGAAGGAATATTCGGCAGGATTGATACTTTAAATAAAAATATTGAACCTCAGATAGTATGGACTCAAAATCAGGATATTGTATTTCTTATAAAGGCGTTTATTGTACAGGATATGTATTTAACGGATATTGCAGAGCAGTTCCCCGAACAGCTGAAATACTTCTATGGTGCAGGTCTTAAAAAATTGAAAGATAAAATTCTTGTCGGTACGGATTTCGTCAGTAAATTTTAACGTAACATTTTTGTAAAGATGTATGCCAAAATTTTTTCATGGTCTTATAATAATCCATGTTGAGATAGTTTATTACTTTTTACGGAGGAGTAATGGAAGGGTACAGTTTTGAGTTAATTACCGGTCCTATGAGCTGCGGTAAGACGGAAGAGCTTTTACGCAGAATCAGACGTTGTATTATTGCAAAGAAAAAGGTTAAGGTAATTTCTCCTGATGTTGATACGAGAGCAAAGGGTGATTACATTGAGTCCCGTAACGGTTTATGGCTTGATGCCGTTAAGGTTAAGCATGCTATTGGTATTCTTTCCGTTGTCCGGTCTGATGATGAAGTAGTTGCTATCGATGAATTGCAGTTTTTTGATTCTAATATTGTGAAAGTTATTTCAAGGCTTATGGCTGAGGGTAAAAAAGTCATAGGTACAGGTTTGGAATTGGATTTTAAAGCCGAACCTTTCGGAAGTATGCCGGAATTAATGTGTATTGCAACTACGGTAGATAAATTACATGCCGTATGTATGAAGTGCGGTTGTGAGCATGCTACCCGTACCCAAAGGCTTATTGACGGCAAACCTGCCGATAAGAGTTCCCCTCTTATTATGATTGGCGGCGATGAAACTTATGAAGCAAGATGCATTAAATGTTACGAATTGCCGGATAATCTTGCGGAAAAACAGGCTCAGGAAAAAAAGAAAAATCTGAAAATTTTGCCGTTTTGTTTTAAATAAATAAAATTTATTAAAGTTTTTTTCTTTTTTGTCGTTATTAATTATATATAGTAGTAGAGGATGTATATGAAAAATAACACAAGAGGGCTTATAGTAACTGTCGTATTGGGCTTATTAGCTGCAGGATGCTTTGTCGACGGCTTCTTTCAAACGGTAGAAGCTCAGTCTGTCGAGCCTGTTCATATTGATTTGAGAGGTTATAACGGGATAAAAGTACCGGAAGGTACATTTATAGGTGTTGAAAGTGCTCAGGAAATTTCTACACAATACTGCTCAAACGGTTATAAAGTGAGATTTATTGCTACAAATGATTTTTATATTGGTGATACAAACATAATTCCTGAAGATACGGCATTTGTCGGTTATGTTGAAGATGCTCATGACCCTGTTGTGGGTACTAATGCTTCATTTAAAGTTAAAATTACAAAAATGATTTTACCTGACGGATATGAAATGCCGTTAACAGGTTATATTTATTCTTCCAACGGTAATAAAATCGGGGGTGAAATGTCTGCTCCTGCAGCATGGAGAAAAATGCCGCATTATCAGAGTAAAATAGGTATAAATACGACATTACAGGTTCGTCCTGGCAGAGAACGCCAAATGGGCAGTCATGCGGTCATTTTATCAGGCGAAGACAGACTGATTGTATTAACCAAACCGTTAGAAATTACGCATGTATTAACTGATTGACAAATTGCTTATATATTTATAAAATGTAACATAGAGAGTTAATGGGATATGTAATACCTCTCAAGAAAGGTAAAAGGCTTATGTATAAGCATTTTATATGTGCACTGGCTGTTTTAATATCAATGATTTTGCCTTGCTGTACTTCGCAGGCGGAGCAAACTGCTAAAAGTGCTGTTATATCCTTGCCTGCAGGAGAAATTTTATCTACAACCGTTACAACCCCGTTAAATTCTGAATTTGTATCTCTTGGACAAGTCGCAACTACTGTATTTACGGAAGATTTATATTATGGCGGAAAATTAATTATTCCTGCAGACAGTGTTGTTAGAGGTAATGTCATAAGTGTTTCACCTGCTTCGAAATTTAAGCATGGTGAAATGGTATTACGTTTTAATAATATTGTTACTCCGTACGGAATTCAAATCCCTATATCTGCTATTGTGAATACAGGTGACAAAAGAGGAAAAATTTCAGGGACAGGTCAGTATGAGAGTGAAACTCATGACGGCAATGTCGATATACCAATAAGCATGCCGTTGGAATTACTTTTAATTCAACCGATTACGGTTAATCCCGAGTTGTATAACTCAAATTATTAGTAATTCGGGTAATAATTTTATTTTTGTTTTAGAATAAAATTATATAAAAGTTGATAAGGGGAAAGTTGATAAGGAATAAAAATGTCAATTTTAGGGAAATATAAAGACGATATAGAAGAACAAGAGTTAGCGAATACACGAGGCTTTACACTTCCTGCGGTTGTCAGAGAGGACCGTGAGAGTATGTCAATGGAAAAGGCTTTTGTTTTATCCATTGTTGTACATATTGGGACAGTTTTGGTAGTTTGGCTGTTATCTCTTGTTTTATTATGGTTGGGAATTATTGTTCCGCTTGCGAAAAGACCTAAACCAAAATTAAATGATATAGAATTTGTTTTGGTTGAAAAAGAAGATACTCCTATTGATAAGAATACACGTTATCGTGCACATATTAATTCAAGAGCAGGCGGTCAACATAATCCTAATCAGAGAGTTTCGATGCCATCTCCGGCACCGTCTATGCCTAAGAAGAGTCCTTCTCCGGCACCTGCAGCTCCTGCTAAGAAGCCTACACAGGCTCAGCAGCAGCCTAAGCAATCTCCAAAAACTCAAAAAACACCGTCTTTAATTGAAAGACTGACAAAACCGGCACCTAAGCCGACAACGGAAACTCCTGCACCAAAGGCTCCTCAGCCTGCAAAACCAAATCCGCCGACGGCAAGACCATCAGTAAAACCGCCTTTGACTCCAAGGGCGACTACAAAGCCGTCATCACCGTTCCAGGTACCTGTACCAAGAGGCGGATCTAAATCGGGTTCTTATGCAACGGGACCTGTCAGCGGAAGTGGTACTGCTGCAAACGGTGGGTCTAAAACAGGAAGTTCAAGTACGGGTTCGGGTACCGGTAAATTTGCTCCGGCACCGTCACTATCGCCTACGGGCAGGGGTAATGGCACCGGTTCAGGTACAGGTACAAAACTCGGCGGCGGAGGTACCGGCGGGGGAAATCCGGGTCCGGGTAATCCTAACGGCAGACCGGGTATAGATGCAATTCGTGAACCTGATTTCGGACCTTATATGAGAGATTTACAGCGTCGTATCAAGATGAATTGGAATCCGCCAAAAGGTAACGAAAGTAAACGTGTAGTTCTGTTATTTAAGATTGCAAAAGATGGCAGGTTGCTGTCCTGCAGCGTTTATAAATCATCAGGATTACCAAGTGCCGATCAGGCTGCTTTGGCTGCGGTAAAAGCTACTGCTCCGTTCAAACCGTTGCCGGTAGAATATAAAAATTCAAGTATAGATATCCAGTTTACGTTTGACTATAACGTATTTGGAGCAACTAAGTATTAATAAAACAATGTATCAGATAAAATAATGAGGATTAAAAACTATGGAACTTTTATGGAACTCGATTAAAATGGATTGGCCGGTATTATTACCGATTCTGGTATGTGCAATTCTTGTAGTACAGGTAGTATTGCAAAGATGGTCAGTCTACAGCAAAAACAAACGTGATATTCAGGTATTGATACCAAGAATTCAAAAAGAACTGGCTAACAACAATTTGCAGGGTGTGCAGAATATTGCAATACATTGCGGCGGTGTTGTCGGTGAAGTCGTTGAAGAAGCTGCAAGAATTTTTGCAGACCAAAGAGCAGGATTCTCAAGATCCTTTGATATTTCTGCTGCTCTTGCAATCAGAAAATTGGAAAAACACTTGACTGTATTAGGTACTATTGGCGGTGTTGCTCCGTTCTTAGGTTTGTTCGGTACGGTTGTAAGAATTTTGTATACATTCCAGGATTTGGCTGTCCAGGGTAATCAGTCTGCGGCTGTTGCAATGGGTATCGGTTCTGCATTGATAGCTACGGCATTCGGTTTGATTGTCGCTATTATTGCGGTAATTTTCTTCAATTCATTCCAATCTGTTGTAAAACATTATGAAGATGATTTCCAATTAATTAAATTATTATTTTTAAGCTTTGTAGATTCTGATGACGAAGTTGCAGCTCCTGTGTCAGCTTCTTCTTCCACATCAAGCATCAAGTAGTATGAGGTCAAATCAGAAATGGCATTTAGCAATAAAAAAAGTAAACTTTTTACTGAAATAAACATAACACCTCTGACAGATATTTTTCTGGTGTTGTTAATTATCATGATGGTAATTGCACCATCATTCCAGTCAATGGATAATGCGATTGAAATACCTGAAATTAACAGCGGTATTTCTATTGAACAGAAAAATGCTACTGTTTCAATTACAAAAGAAGGGTTGATGTTTATCAACGGAAAGCAGATTAATCCTGATACTTTGGTAACGGAACTTGAACAGTTAAAACCGACTTTAGAATCACCTGATTTGGTGGTTAAAGCTGATGCTGCTGTTAAAAGTTCCGAGATTATGAAGGTTATGAATGCTGCTCAGGATGCTGAATATAAGAAACTTATCGTGGCAGGTGAGCCGTTAAGTAAAAAAGAACAGAAATCTTTAAAAGAAAATGCCGAAAATACGGATGAAGGAGCGTAAACAATTATGGCAGGCGAAAGAAAAACGTTTAATGAAATAAATATTACACCATTGACTGATATCTTTTTGGTATTGCTTATTATCATGATGGTAATTGCTCCTTTATTGGATCAGCAGGGCTTAAATCTGACGGTGCCTGAAAATGTTGAACAAGAACACCTTACAAACAAAGAATCTAAAATTCTAACAGTAAGCGTTTCTTCTGATGATAAATTTTATGTTGATGATGAAGAAATTGCTCCTGATAATTTGGAAAATTATTTAAAAAGTGTAGTAAAGGATTATCCTGATGGCATGATGATTCAAACAGACGGAGAGTCTACTCATGGTGCAATCGTAAAAGTCATGGATTGTGCAAGAAACTCCGGTATTACAAGTATATCAGTTTCAGAAATATAATATTTATTCATAGTTTTTAATTTAAAAAGTCCGATTTTTAATCGGACTTTTTTTGTAACAAATTATAAATATTTTTTTCAAAACCCTAAAGTTTTAAATACCGTTTGCCGTAGAATAATGTGGTGAATTTTTATAGAGGAGTATTATTATGTAAATAAATGTGAAGATATGTAAAATTTTAGATAAAAGATATCTGATTTGAGGCATAATAGATATACAGATTTATATATGCCGAATCAGATAAAATGGTTTAATAAAACTTAATAATTATTGCAATTTTGGCAATTTTTATTTTGTCGGGTTGTTATTTTTATTATGACAAAAAGTGAGGGATATACTATGACCAAAAAAAATTGTAAAAGAAAATTGTCAGTGCTGTTGATGGCATTGGTATTTGCTGCGACATCAGCAATGGCAACTGATATTACCGGAGTGACCGGTAATGGTGTGTTCAATATTGATCCGACAGGTTCAGTAAATAATATTGGTTATCGTTCTTACGATAATTTTAATCTGTCATCAGGTGATACCGCAAACTTAAAGTTTGATTCCGGTATCAATTCGTTTGTTAATATGGTAAAAAATCAAGTTAATATTGATGGTTTATTACAAACTACAAAGAACGGTGCGTTCCATAACGGAGAAGCGGTATTCGTATCACCAAACGGCATGGTCGTTGGTAATTCGGGTGTTTTGAATGTTGGTGCTTTATCCGTTTATACTCCTACTCCACAGGGTATGGCTATGTTGCATAAAGGTTTTAAAGATGGTAATTTAACAACGACATATCAGGGTCAGCAGATTAACCTTATGGAAGCTATCGGATGGCATGGTAATGCTCCGGTTACAATTAACGGTCATGTATTTTCACACGGTGATGTAAATGTAGTTGCAAGACAGTTTGATTTAGGTGCAAACGGCGGTATTGCTGCAGGTGTAAATGGTACATCAGCCGATATATTTAATGCTTTGGTTAATACAGGTAATACTTCTAATGTTAATATCCGTACTTATGACAGAAATGGCAGCGGTGTTTTAAATATTAGCGGTAACCTTGTTAATGCAGGTAACGGTGATATAAAAATCCAAAACAGAGGTTCTCAGGGACTTAATTTGACGTATAACGGTGCTAAAATTACAAATGCAAACGGTGATGTATATCTTGTAAATTCAAAGGGTACAATGAATTTGAATGGCGAGATTACAAACAAAGGCGGATTTACTAATATTACCACCGGTGCAAATTCAGGTGCATTGAATTTTACAGGGAAAGTAAATTCAGAAGGATTGAAAGTTCTTACTCAATCTGCTGCCGGTGCAAATATAGGCGGAACAATTGTTAATACAGCTAAAGGTATTGCAGTTACAAATAAAGCAGGTACTTTAACATTAAATTCCGATATTACAAATCAAAATCAGGCAACAAATATTTCAAATACTTCAACTGCTGATAAGTTAATTCTTAATAACAAGATAAATTCATCAGGCAGGTTGCAGATTTCCAATTCCGGTGCTAACGGTATGGAAGTCAATGGTGATATAACAAATTCAGCTAATACTGCAATCACAAACCATGCTGGTAAAATGGTTGTAAATAGTAAAATTGAAAACACTTCAGGAAAAATGAACCTTACTCAAAAGGGTAATGGTGGTTTACAATTAACCGAAGCTTCAAAAATTAAGGGTGCCGGTGATGAAGTGTTGATTCAAAATGTTGGTGATGGCGGTCTTGTTGCTGACGGTACTATTGAGTCTTCAGCTCCTTTATACTTACAAAGTACAAAGGGTGCAATGGCTGTAAACGGTTCCGTAACAGGCGATGGTAAACTTGTATATGTCGGCAATACAGGTGATGGCGGATTAACAATTGCAGAAAGTGCAAAAATTTCAAATAACAATAAAATTCAAATCATGTGCAATGGTGCCGGTGGTATGAATATTAACGGTACTGTTTCCAATACTGATGAAGGTACTTCCGTTACAAACCATAAGGGTAACTTGACTGTAAACGGTTCTGTTACAAGTAAAAACGGTAATATTACTTTAACAAATAAAGGTGACGGAGCGCTTGTTATAGCTGATTCAGGTAAGGTTACTTCAGAAAAGGGACAATTACTTGTTCAAAATGCAGGTACCGTAGGTTTAACTTCCACAGGTACTATTGCATCAGCAGGTCCTGTATTTGTTCAAAATACAAAGGGAGCAATGGCTGTCGGCGGTACTGTAACAGGTGATGGCAACCGTGTATATATCGGTAACACAGGCGATGGCGGCTTAACTATTGCTGAAGGTGCCAAAATTTCAAACAACAATAAAATCCAAATTATG
>CACWHC010000022.1 GCA_902760645.1 uncultured bacterium | reverse complement strand
AAAAAACTCTTGATAACCCTTACGCCCTCGCATTAAACGGCACCGCTCCAAATCAAATCGAAAAGCGTGGTTTTCGATTATGATTTGTCGACTCTCACTGCGTTCGTGCCTTTGCTCGGGCTAGCCAGCACCTAATTTAGAAAAAAGAGAATTAAGACTGAAAGTCTGATTCTCTTTTTTGTTAATTTTTGTAAATCATTAATTTTAATGGTTAAAATCAAAGCATAGTACTTGATTGAGCAGAGCACGGTGATAAAAGTATAAACAATTTTTTTAATTTGAATGTTTTTATACAAGTACAAGGGTATTATCAATTATTTTAAAGGGGATATTGTTATGGTAAAAGTTGAGAACAAATTTAATGTTCAACCTAATTCTGATATAAAGGGCATTTATTCAAAGTTAAATACTGCACAAAAAGCTGCAATTGTTTTATTTGATGCCAATAGAAATAATAAGTTAGATTCTAATGAAGCAAAAGCTTTTAATACGGCACAATTCTCATTGCAATCAAATGGCGATTTGAATATATGGTTAAATTTTAAAAATGGGAAAAAAGAACTTACTACTGTGAAAAAAGATGAATTAGGTAGTACTACAATTTCTCTAACTCAGGATAGAATGTTTGTGCGTTCAGAACGGAAAGGAAATAAAAAATCAAATTATTATAACGTGAAAGACAGTTTTGAAAAAACTGAGGGTATAGACAGATATTCTGCCAGGGATGATTACCAATTGAGCAGTATTGATTCCAAAACCGGTAATCGTCGTTATGAATCTGAAACTTGGGTTAATCGTGATGGTAAAATTCAGTACATGAAAAATTATCGAATATTGGATGTAAACGGTAATTTTGTTGAAAGTAAAGATATTTTAAATGAGGGTGAATCTCAGTATTATGCCGGTTATGAAATTAATAAAAATGGTTTAATATATTCTTATGATTCAGATAATAAATTTGTAGGTTTAAGAGGTCGTGGGGATAATGACTTTCATACAATTATTAAAGATTCACGTGGAAATATATTATATTCTGTGCAAAAATTAGATAGCGGCAATACCGAAACATTTATGGATGCAAGTGGAAATCAGCTGTATACTGTATATTATAATAATCTTGACCCAAGTCGTTGTGATGTAAGAATTTACAATGATGATGATAAAGAAAAATACATAGAAAATGTTTTTATTCCTTCTGAAGCAACTAGTACTCCATTAGATATGTATCATAAATTACCTCCGAGGGATAAAATTGTACAAGATGGTTGTTTAAATTTGAGATAATAATTCGCAAGTTAATTGCAATATATAAACTATTTTTAGAATCTCATGATTTGGACTTGCCAGTGTTTGGATAGAATATCGTATATTGTATTGACATTATTTACGACTTCAAGCAGGATAATTCCATTATTAATACATTTGTATTCCCCAATAGGATGTAAGCCTATTCTTGTTCTTATATTACAACCGCATTCGGTTAAAATCTCCTGAAATTTTAAGGATTCTTCAATTCTGTTTTCAAGCATTATTCCCATAATTGCTGTCATAAATATTCTCCTTTTGCCAGCATAATAATATGTAATTTCGATTAATTCATTATGCGAAAGGATAATAAATATTATTTATAAATTTTTTTTAAAACATATAAATCGTTTTCATCGGGAACGGGTATATTTTTTTTATGCGGAACAAACATAATATCATCAATTTCTACCCCGTGACCTAAACCTAAAGCATGCCCAAATTCATGCATAATTGCACAATATATGCTTAAATCCGTTGTATCTTTTCCTGAAAATTCATTTGGAAGTCCAATTTCTATTGAAATTTTTTTTATAGAGTTTCCTATGACACTAAGATATTTACACATCCCTTCATATACTCGTCCGACCTTTATCCAGTGTACGGTTATATCTGCCTGTTGCGGATTATTTACTTCATAAAACCTTACGAAAAATCCGTTGCGTTGCAAAGTATCATTCCAAGACTGAATAGCTTTTTGAACTTGTGAAAACATGAAATCTTTGTTGTTAATATTTGCGGTAATGGGAGTGATATATACATTTATGTTTTGTTTGTCCCATCTGCATAATTGCCCTCTGATTTTAGAATTATCTATGTATTGTTGAATATTGTTTGATATAGCCATGCCCTAATTATAACATAATTTACATAAGAAAAAGAGCCTTTACAGGCTCATTGGAATTAAGAATAGTTGGAAGTATGAAAAAGATTTTCTGTATACTGTAATTAAATAAAATATGTACTTTTAAAGCAATTACCCGAATGGGTAATAATAGTTTTGAAAATAATAAATTAATACTGCCCTTGTAATGGTTGACATTGTTTTGTTTTATTTATATTATAATTACCTGCTGTCTGTTTATGGAATATTTGACAGTGATGGTACTTTTATTTAAAGGAGAATGTTATGGAAAAATATGTTTGCACGGTTTGTAATTATGAATATGATCCTGCTGAAAACGGCGGTGTAAAGTTTGAGGATTTGCCTGACGATTATGTTTGCCCTCTTTGTGGTGTAGGTAAAGATATGTTTGAAAAAGCATAATTGATATATTTGGTTAAAAGGAAGTCTGACGGCTTGTTTTCAGACTTCCTTTTTTCGCGTTAAACCCTTTACATCAAATATTTTTCAGGTATAATTAACTGGTGGGGAGATGTATTAAAATGAAGTTTCAAGAGTTAAAGAAAAATATATTTTATTGCGGTTTGAACGATGCTGAAAGAGAAGTGTTTGATGAGTTGATTCCGTTAGAGCATGGTACAAGTTATAATTCATATCTTATTAAGGGCAGTGAAAAAGTCGCTATTGTTGATACCATGTATCCTCCAAAAACTGAAGAATATTTGAAAAATTTGGATGCTAACGGAGTAGATAAAGTAGATTATATTATTGCAAATCATGGGGAACAAGATCACTCAGGTTCTATTCCTGCTCTGTTAAAAAAATATCCTGAAGCGGTTGTTGTTACGAATGCCAAAGTTAAAGATAATATTAAAGAAATGCTTTTGGTTGATGAATCAAGGGTTCAGGTGATAAATAATAATGATGAATTATCACTTGGTGACAAAACTTTAAAATTTATTATTGCACCCGGAGTACATTGGCCTGATACGATGTTTACTTATGTAGTAGAAGATAATGCAATTTTTACATGTGATTTTTTGGGTGCTCATTATACTTTTGAAGATGCTTTTGCAGTCGAATCAAAAGAACTTGAACATAGTGCAAAACGTTATTACGCTGAAATAATGATGCCGTTCAGAACCATGTGTAAAAAATATACTCAGCTGATTAAAGATATGAAACCTGAATTAATCATGCCAAGTCATGGTCCGGTGTATAAGAATACTGATTTTATACTGGATTTGTATGCGGACTGGTCTGCTGATGAAGGGAAAAATCTTGCAGTATTACCTTATGTTTCAATGTATGGAAGTACGGAAGAAATGATTGATTACATAATCAAAGGTTTGAATGCAAAAGGTATTGATACTGTTAAATTCGACATCGTTCGTGGCGATTTGGGTGATTTGGCAATGGCATTAGTGGATGCAACTACAATAGTATTGGGTTGCTCAATGGTACTTGCAGGACCCCATCCGGCAGCATTTAATATTGCATATCTTGCAGGGGCTTTAAGACCAAAAGCTAAAATTGCAGCAATGGTCGGCTCGTACGGTTGGGGTGGAAATTTGTTTAGTAAATTAGGAGAACAATTATCAGCACTAAAGTTGGATTTAATAGAGCCGCTATTGGTTAAAGGGAAAGCAAAAGAAGAAGATTATAAAAAACTGGATGATATAATCGAACAAATTTATACAAAGCATAAAGCACTAAACTTGGTATAAATATCTAATTGGGGGTAAATAATGATAGGTAAAATTCTAATGACACGAGTCGAACCATGTTTCAGGGCTACTAAACCCGAGTGTGGAGAGGTCTCAAGAGTTAAAAAGGACAAAAGTTCCGAACAGCAATGTAAACCGCCAAAAATGGAGGGCGTTGATACATTTACTTCATCAAAAGATGTTGATACAAAAAAGAAACCAAATGCAAAATCAGAAAAAAAGTAAATACAATAACAAAAATACCACTCATTGTGAGTGGTATTTTTTTTTACATTAAAACTGCCCAACGTTTGCATTGTTGAGTGTAGTCTTTCCACGCAGGAGATGAATGCAGTCTGCGAGTAAGTTTTTCTATCTGTTCCTTTTCTTCTTTTGAGAGTTTTGGCATATATATTGGTGTCGTTCCAAGCGGATTGTTATTGCAATTTTCGTATGCCCTTGAATAGATTGATTCCCAAAAATTCTGATATTCGTTAACTATTCCTTCTATTGCTTTTGGCGGTTCCGGTATGTTTGCCGTAAGGCAATTCGATTGTCCTACATTTAAATTTCCCATAACAACTATCCTTTTACTTATTAACACTATACTAATCTTATTTATAATAAACAAATCTAAAATATAATTTTTTCAGTATTAAATAAAATAGAAATATTTTGTAACATACAACCGAAAAATGGCTATATTGCCACGGTCGCAAGGAAAAATATCACCCCTCTCTCAAATTGCTAAGCTCAACTTCGTTTTGCAAAGCAATTTCTCTCTCCCCAAGGAGAGATAGCAGGCTAGCCTGCCTTTATAGATGCTTCGCTCGTAGAATGCAAAGGTTAGTCGTGATAAAAATATAAGGGTTGCAGAAGTTAAAAAAAAATGTTATAATGAAAGTGTACAAAAACCACGGAGGACATTATCATGATTGAATTTAAGCATAGGGGGGGGGGGGTAAAATCCTCTAGTAGTAAGGGCTTGCAGAATTTAGATAGTTTGGCAGCTAAGAAACTTTGCAGCTTGGAAGATTTTGCTTTTCCCTCTACCAACGGGAGAGGGCTGAAAATCAGCTTGAGCAAAGCGAAAGTTAGATTTTCGGGTGAGGGGTCAGACCTTTCAGATAGTGTTAAATCTTTAGTATCAACAGCCGAAAAAACGGCTGGATTGCCACGGTCGCAAGGCTACTTGCTCCCTCGCAATGACATGATGAAGAAGGTTGCATTCACGTTGGCGGAGGTTCTAATTACCCTCGGAATAATCGGTGTAGTTGCGGCATTGACATTACCATCCCTGATACAAAACTACCAAAAACAGGTCTATGTTAATCAACTGAAAAAATCTTATTCAACCCTGAGTAACGGGTTTAGATTAATGCTTGCAACGGATGATGTTGAGTATATGGGGCATACTAAGGCTTTTAAATCAATTTATCCTTTTGGTTGTTCTTCATTGATGTATAGTTTCGGTAATCCTTCAGATTGTAATGATTTTTTTGCAGAGCTAAAAAAATATTTTAATATAATTGATATAAGGCAATTAACAGCAAGCGACAATTACCATATAAAATGCCTAAATGAAAATTGCGGCTCCAGTGCAAAAGAGGGTGGAGCGATATTTCTTGCTGATGGGACAATGATATATGATTTCCAATTTTTAGGGGGTGCTAATGGTTATGCAGGTGGTATGGATAGTCAAGTCGGAGGAAGTATTGCCGGTAAGTTTTATATAGATGTGAACGGATTAAAGAATCCTAATACGTACGGTAGAGATATATTCCATTTCGATATTGGTAATAGTGGGATATTAGTCCCAATGGGTTCAATGATGTACTGTACTGACGCTAGTTGTCACTGGCGAACGACGACAAATAATATGTATAATTGCGATCCCAGCGTAAGCAGTATCGGTTGGGGTTGTGCAGCACGAGTACTGGAAGAAGGCAAGATGGACTACTAATATTTTAGGTCAGACAGTTTGGTATGAGTTTAACAAATTTATTTTATCAATTTAAAATATTATTCAGAACTTGTTTCATTATTTTGTCCGTGTTAAACTCTAGGTGTAAGATATAAAATGCTTAAGTTTTATAAGTATTGCTGAAGAGCAATCCGATTGGCCGGGAGAATAATATAGTCATACTATTATTTTTAATCCTCCAAGATGCCCGACCATCGGATTTTTTATTTTTCGAAATTAAGATTGGTAACTATATGTTATGTTACAGTGAGTACAGCCGAAACCTCTTCGTAGGAACACTGCTGCACAAATAAAAGTAACATGTCATTGCGAGCGGAAGCGAAGCAATCCGGTCATTTGGTTATTCCGTATCGTGAAAATTAGAGTAGAATACACTTTTTAAATCTATTTTTTATTTGGACAGCAGTGCCAAAGGTGAGATATTATGTTGCATATAAATACCTTAAAATTTTATTAATTTTGGCATATATTGTAACAATTATTATTTTTTCATTAAGATACTGAAAAAAGCTTATGTCTATGGTAGAATATCGGTATAGATTACCAAATTTGGAGAGGACAACTTTATAATGATAGGCTTATTAATGAAATTATTGGGTGATCCCAATGATAGAAAGATAAAAAGCATTATGGGTATAATTGACCATATAAATGCTCTTGAACCACAGTTTGCAGCAATGACAGATGACGAATTGAAGGCAAAGACAACGGAATTTAAGGAGATTTTGGCTAAGCGTCCGACATCTGAAGATTTCAAGACTGATAGAAAATTAGAGAAAGAAGCTTTAGATAAGATTTTACCTGAAGCGTTTGCGACTGTGCGAGAAGCCGGCAAGAGAGTTTTAAATATGCGTCACTTTGATGTTCAGTTGATAGGCGGATACTTTTTGCATAACGGTCACATTGCGGAAATGAGAACAGGTGAAGGTAAAACTCTGGTTGCAACTTTACCTGCATATTTGAATGCATTAACGGGTAAAGGTGTTCATGTTATTACTGTTAACGATTATCTTGCAAAACGTGACAGCGAGTGGATGGGTAAAATTTATAAATTTTTAGGTCTGTCTGTTGGGGTAATCCTTTCCGGAGGTCGTTCAATGGAAGATTTTGCCGCAAAAAAAGCTGCTTACGATTGCGATATTACCTACGGTACTAATAATGAATTCGGTTTCGATTATTTGAGAGATAATATGGCTCAAAGCAAAGAATCTCTTGTTCAAAGACCTTATAATTATGCAATTATAGATGAAGTTGACAGTATCCTGATTGATGAAGCAAGAACCCCTCTTATTATTAGCGGCCGTCTTGAAAAATCTGCCGAAACCTACCAGATGATGGCAAAGGTAGCTCCTCAGTTAAAGAAAGATATTGATTATGAAGTTGATGAAAAGAATAAAAACATAATTTTAACTGAAGACGGTATTGACAGAGCTCAGGAAATTATCGGGGTAAAAGACTTATTCGATTTGAATACTCAGTATGCACATCATCTTTTGCAGGCATTAAAAGCTAAAGAATTGTTTGTAAAAGATACTGATTATGTTGTTAAAAATAACGAGGTCATGATTGTCGATGAATTTACCGGTCGTTTGATGGAAGGTCGTCGTTGGTCTGACGGTTTGCATCAGGCAATTGAGGCTAAGGAAGGTGTAAAAATTCAGGATGAAACACAGACATTAGCAAGTATTACTTTCCAAAATCTGTTTAGGCTGTATCCTAAACTTGCAGGTATGACAGGTACTGCGATGACTGAAGAAGCCGAATTCGGTAAAATCTATAATCTTGAAGTTACTGCTATACCTACGAATAAGCCTGATATAAGAATTAATTATCCTGATGTTATTTATAAAAATGAAAAAGCAAAATTTGATGCTGTTGTTCAGGATATTATTACCCAGAATAAATTAGGCAGACCGGTTCTTGTCGGTACAATCAGTATTGAAAAATCCGAATATGTTTCCTTTTTATTGAAGAAATTGGGTATAAAACATAATGTGTTGAATGCAAAACACCACGAAAAAGAAGCTTATATTATTGCACAGGCAGGTCGTGTAGGTGCGGTTACTATCGCAACCAATATGGCAGGTCGTGGTACCGATATTCTTTTAGGTGGTAATGCCGAATATCTTGCAAAAGAAAAATTAGATGAGCTTGGTATAACTCCTGATTCTCCTGAGTACGAAGTTCAAAAAACAAAATTAATGGAGGAAGCGGCTGCTATTACCAAAGCCGAACATCAAAAAGTAGTTGATGCCGGAGGTTTGCATGTAATTGGTACGGAACGCCATGAATCACGCCGTATTGATAATCAGTTAAGAGGTCGTGCGGCTCGTCAGGGTGATCCGGGTTCTACAAGATTTTTCTTATCTTTGGAAGATAATCTGATGAGAATATTTGGCGGTGATAAAATTACATCATTAATGGATGCATTAAATGTTGACGAAACTATGGCGATTGAACATCCTCTGATTACCCGTCAAATTCAATCCGCTCAAAAGAAAGTTGAAACTTACCACTTCGATATAAGAAAAAGTGTCCTTGAATATGATGATGTTATGAATATTCAGCGTGAAAAATTCTATGCTCAAAGAAGAAAAGTTTTGTTTGGCAAGGATTTAACCTCCGATATTTATTATATGATAGAACGTGAAGTAGACAGATTATTGAGAAGTTATATAGCACCTGAACAAAATCCTGACGAATATGTATTTGAGGATTTGAATACAATGTTAAAGGAAATCCATTCGGTATTTCCTCAGCTAAGCAGCTTCGGGATTTCTGATGTTCAGGGTGTAAGGTTTGATAAAATATTTGATACTCTTAAAAATCTGGCTATACAGACTTATAAAGAGCATGAAAGTGAAATTATTGCGTTTTATAACGAAGTTTTATCACAATATGACCCGAATTTTGTACCTCAGACTCCGTTTAGTCCGGATAACGTTGTAAGAAGCCTTGAGCGTGATGTATTATTGCGTGTTGTTGATAATAAGTGGATTGACCATCTTCATAATGTTGATATGCTGAGGGATGGTATCGGTTTAAGAGCTTACGGTCAAAAAGATCCGCTTATCGAATATAAAAAGGAAGCCTATGATTTATTCAACAAAATGATGTTTGAAATTCAGGGTGATACCGTAAAACATTTATTCAGGACTAAATTTGGCGTACAGGTCATGAATGAACCGCCTGAAGATGTAGTGTAAACCTTTAAAAATGGGAATCTTTTACAGATTCCCATTTTTTTGTAATAAAAAATGAACAAATTTACATTTATTTTCGTTATGGTAATATAGAGGTTAAAAATATGGAAAATAAATGTACAAAATATGAAGGACTAATGACATTCGGTGACGAGGCAAGATTGCTTGAACACATAGAAACCTGCGAAGATTGCCGCCGTGAACATGAGAGAATGCAAAAGGTTTCGGAACTTATTGCACTTGTTGCTCCTGAAATCAGAAAATCAAGACGAAAGGTTGCAAAACTGAAAATGGCTTGTGCTTCGTTTGCGTTATTCTGTTTTGTATCGGCAGCAGGGTTAGTGAATTTTAATACTGATATACATGATACAATCATGTACGGTCAAACTTTAACGTTGGAAGATTACGGGCTGCCCGTTGATTCTTACGGTTTAATAATGGTGAATTAATGGATCTGAAAGAGATTATAAAAGCAAATAGAGAAAATGTAAAAAATATAATACGGATGATTTCCGGTAATGAAAATGAAGACCTTGAGCAGGAAGTTTATTTAAGAGTTTGGAAAAACTCGGATAAATATGAAGAAAAGGGTAGCATTAAAGGCTGGATATCAACGATAACAAAAAATATAACAAAAGATTATCTGAAATCAGCAGTGGTAAAACGTGAAAAACTGCTTGAAGAAGATGATAACACATTTGATGTCGTTAGTGACAAAAAAGAAACTCCGGAGTTAAGACTGATTACTAACGACAGACAAAAAAGAATTACAAAAGCCATAAACGGCTTAAAACCAAAGTTCAAAGATGTCATATTGTATTGCGAAGTATACGGATATACTTATGAGGACTGTGCCAAAAAACTAAAATGTCCTGTAGGTACGATAAAATCAAGACTATACAACGCAAAAAAACAATTGGCGGATGAATTGGAAGACTTACTTTAAAACAAAGATGAAAGGATACTAAAATGAAAAAAATTTTACTGATTGCAAGTTTATTTGCACTAACTTTATCAACTGCTCAATGCTTTGCAGCAGAAAATGCACCGGCTGATTTACCGACAAAAACTGCAGAAAAACAATGCCAAAAGCCTTGTCATAAATTCCAAAGACCTGCGGTAAAACATAATAAAGTTGATTTTGACAAACGTTTAAAATTAACTGATGAGCAAAAAGCAAAGGCTAAAGAAATTCACCAGAAGGGTTTTGAAGAAATCAAACCTATAATGGAAAAATTAAATTTAAAACGTGAAGAAATAGCTGCTGTAAAACGTTCAAACCTTACTCCTGAAGCTCAGGCTGAAAAAATTGTTCAATTGAGAAAAGAAACCCGTGAATTAAAACGTCAGGCAAGAGAAATTCAGATGAAGAACATGAAAGAATTTGAAGCTATTTTGACTGACAAACAAAAAAATGAACTTAAAAAAATCAAGGAAGAAGGCAGAAAGAAATTTGAGAAAGCTCACAAGAAATCATTATTAAAAATGCCTCCTATGCCGCCTGAATTCGGTAAAGGCCCAAAACCTGATAAGGAGTAAACCCATAACAAAAAAAGTCTTGAGATTAACTCAAGACTTTTTTTGTTAAGCAAATAAATCTTTTTGTATCCATTCTTCCTTTTTAGCAGGTTTGGATGCTTCGATTTTTGTCTGTTCAATTTGCTTTTGAAATTCTATTTTCTCTTTAATCAAATCTAAAGCCTTTTTATATTCCTCTTCGTATCGCAACCTTCTTTCACCGGAATTATAATTTGCCATAAAGTTTCCGTTAAATACGTTTTCAAGGTGCTTAATGGAACGAGCAATTGCTGTTCTGTCAAAACATCTGACAAATGCTGCATATCCGTTTTTATCAACTTTATCTATATTTTTTTCGTTACGATATAAAGGCATATAGAGATTGTCAATTATTCTAATTATATCTGTGGAAAGCTTACTCACATTGTCAAATCCTGATAACGGATTATGAGAGTATGCTCCGTGACCCTTTAAATATAATCCTGCAAGATACTGGTCAATAAGTTTATCCATAGAATACGTTGAATCTGAGTGATTATCTTTTCTGTGTCGGATAAATCTTATAGGCATCCAAATTTCGTTGTCTGTCATACGTTTATAATCTGCCCAGTATTTACTTTTACTGATTGCTTCTTTGCTTGCAATGTCTTTTATTGTCTTTTCGTCAAATTTCGGTATAGCTTCATATTTCCCGATTATTGTCCTGCATTTGTCAAACAATTTTATAAGTTCTGCGGACGGTGCTGAAATTTCATAGCCTGAAAGTTTTAATGTCAATAACGATTTTATTTGCCCGTTAGGCAGATTTGCGTTTATAAGATTTTCAGGTGTTAATTCAAGGTGTCCCTGTCTTAATATATTTAAGACCATGTTTTCATATAGTTTATCATTTACTGACAGTATATTTGTTATTGAATTAGGTGCAATCTCTTTATCATAATTCGGTTTTTTTACTTTGAATTTTAATTCAGGATACGCTTCCTTTACTTGTGCAAGTGTGTGGCAATTGCTAAGTTTTGCATAATAATCTTTGTAAATTTTACCTAAATCAAAATTATTTTTGCCGATTTCATCAAGCATTTTTAAATATAATTCATCCGGTAATTCATTGTTACCGTTATGAATTCTGTATAAATCGGGTATAATAGCTTGTTGCAGTTCTTGGAGTGTTACAAAAAAATCTTTTGTTTCAAAACCGTTAGTTTTTATGTCTTTTGATAAAGCTCTTAAAATGGTATCTTTTTTTTCATTTTCTATATATCTGAATTCGACTTGGTTTGAGGATTCTGCAGAATTCATAATAGAAGCTCGTTTTCTTATATCAAAATAATCTTTAAACCTTTGTGAATCAAAACGCTTCTTTTTGTTATCAATTGATTTCTTTATACCTGTTATAATATCAGGCATACTTTGAATTTCAAGTAGTTTTCTCTTTAGTGTTAATAAAGCTTTTTTGTTAATTGTTACTTCGTGTTTGTTCCCTTTGTAGGTGCAGGCCAGTATATATTCTGCTTTGGTATCTTTTGAAAAACTAAATATGGAAAATTCTTCAATTGCTTCTTCAAGTGAGCAAATAGCATTGTCAGCCGTGTTTTGTATATCTCTCAAAAGTTTATTGTATTTTACGATGTCAAGACTCTTGCTGCCGAAAGATACTGTATCTGCTTTTAATGGCACAGTCATTACAGGACGATGGTATGCCTTTTGAGGTATATTACATTTATAGTTATTATCAAAAATATTTATTGCACTAATTCCGACCATAAAAGCTATAAGATACGAACAAAAAATTTTTTGTCATAATGTAAAGTTATATGAATTAGTGAGATATTTTATTAATTACATATTTTTCTGAAAATATTTGTAATCTGTCATAATTCTGTTAACGAAGGTTTTAGACGAAGGTGGTACGGCTTTATATCTTTTTACCGCATCAGGTCCCGAATTATACGCAGCAACTGCTAATTCCGTTGACCCGAATGTTTTATACATATTTTTGTAGTATGTTATTCCGGCTTTTATATTTTCATCAAGATTATACGCATTATATCCCATTCGCTTTGCTGTTGCAGGAAATAATTGAAATACTCCGATATTTCCTGAAGCTCCTTTCACGTCTTGTCTGAAGCCGGATTCCGTCTTTGCAAGACTAAGCATTATAGCCGGTTCTACCCCCATTTCTTTGGATTGTTTTATGATTAATTGCTTAACTTCTGCTGTAGTTGCAGCATAAACTTGCGTGAAAAGCATTGCAATGGCTGTAAAAATAAACACCGTAAATTTTCTTAAATTCAATAGTTTCCTCTTTCTGTATTGCAGATATTTAAATTCTAACATAAACATATTTCTCTTACAAATTTGTGATTAATGGCAAAAAACTTTTTGTTCATATTTTAATAAGAGTACCATGAAAATTTTTACTCCTAAATTACCGAATTATGTAAAATCAATTGACGAAAAATTGTTGTATGGGCATGCAATGTATAATCCTTATCGTTTATATTCACTGAAAAAAAATAATGTTACTCAGATTATTGATTTACGGAATACAGGTTCTTTGTCTAAGATGCTTGAAAAAACGTTTTGCAAATTAATGGGCATAAAGTATGTTAATTGCAGGTATCCTCACAGACTGAGCAATTTGCCGGAAGAAAATTTTTTCCAAAATGTAAATGATGCGATTTTGTCCAATGATAAGTTAACTTATATGCATTGTTTGTATGGCAAAAGACGCACAGGTATTACTGTGGCATATTATGAACTGAAAAATACGCGAAAAACGCCTGTTCAGGTACTATCTGATTTGATTGACATCGGGTTTGATAAACTTAACCTGGAAACAAAAAGGGGACGAAAATATTTTGGAATTTTGACTGAATTTATTGATAGATATTTAAGGGAGGTTAAACTGTAATAATATTTTAATATTTTTTGCGGAAATTTTAATTTTTAAATTTTTTGTAATATGATACGATTAACAAATAAAAGGGGTATGTAAATGCAAGTACTAAGGGTCCAAAATAATCAAACATCATTTCAGGCTTTAAAGGGTTTTGAATGCAGTAAAAATTTGGAACCTATAATCGGCAAAGCGGGTAAAACAATAGAACAAAGACTTTCCGATGCCTTTAAAGAAAATAAATATTTTAATGAGCTATGCAGAAGGAATGATGTCTGGGTTAATATTGAACCAAAATATAGTGAATTTGTAAGATCCGGATTGTTGGTTAGTATTCATGCCAAAAGGCTTAATGCACCGGATACTGCTCGAAAGGAAAATGTTATAAGCTATTTTGCTGCAAAATTGTATGAGGGAGGTGATTATAAACGTATTTATGATTATTCCGAAATATCAAAAAATAAGAGTATATACAGATTAATGGATTTAATAGATGATTTTGATGACCGTAAAGATGAAGTGATAAGAGGTTTTATAAGAAATTATAAATTAAAATCAGCAATTACACATTTTTTTGAAAAATCAGTCTGATATAAAAATTAATTAAGGATATAAATAGAATGCAGGTACAAAAAATTCAAAGCAGTAATTACAATACAAATTTTAGTGGAAGAATTGTAGATTCAAGTTCTTTAAGAAAATTCCTGTCCGGATTAAATGTCAAGGAAAAGGCGGTCTATGATTTCTATGTAAAAACTATTGAAAACGCAAAAGATAATCGCAGCTACGTTTTTGATTATATTAATATCGGGGGTTTTGGCAAAGTCAGAAAAATTGCGGCTTTGAGCATTCAAAATAGAGATAAGACATCACAGTTTCCGCCGTTATTTTCCGTACAGCCGGAAAATGCAATGGAGGTATTTCAAAAGCTTGCAGACAAATACAAAATTAGTAAATAGCATATTTTATAGGGAATGCAGAATGAATGTAAGAAAACCAATTATCACAAGTTTAATAAGTTTAGCAGCGCTTGCTCCTTGTAAGGCTCAAAAAGCTGTTCAACTCGTTTCGGAAACAGGAGTTAACGGCGAGATAAATAAAGAGCTTTCTTATATTGCAGGTATGCATGCAGTTTTATCAAAATCAAAAAATCAGACAGATATTTATTGTGGTATGGTTGTTGATGCAGAAAAACAATTTACATTTGAAAGCCAGTTAGAAAATGAATACAGTTGGACTAAAAATATCAGCAGCTGGGTCAGAGAGACTTTTCATTTGTCAAAAAATGAGAACAATTTATTGTCAGAAGTTGCCCCAATAAAAGCGAATACTTCTTTGGGTAAGTTTGATGGTTCTTTGGCACCTGTCTATATGTTACATAATGATTTCAGGGGCAAAGAAACAAAGCAGGGTTTAGGTTTGGTTTTGAGTACAATGTATAATATAGATTCAAGTAATGCTTTAAAATTTGAGGCAGAATATGCTACAGAACCTGCAAAAAATTTATTTAGTACTCAGTTTAGCAAGCTAAAAGATGGTATATCATATGTAATTGCGTATATTAAAACATTTTAGTGATAAATAAAATTTTGCTTGTTCATGATAATTCGTAAAAACGGTATCTATATTTTTGCACAATTTATGATACAATAAATTTATTAAAGAAAGGATGTTATATGAAAAAGAAATTTTTAGTTTTAGCAGGTTCAATGTTGTGTCTTACGGTGTTGGCTCAGGCAGTAATGGCATTTGGTGATGATACAATGGCTTTAAAGAGAGATTTAAAAGTCCTTACAAAAGGGGAAGCAATTGAGTATCCGATTCCTAACGGTACAACTATTGAGTGTTACGGGAAAAAATTAGATGGAAGTATTGATGCATTTAGTGAATACAATGAATATTTTTACATGATTGATGGTAAACTATATTCTGATACATTGAGAAAATTGTACCAGCCGGAACGTAAAAATCCTATGAAAAGAATCAGAAGTGTAAAATTAACAGATAATGGAAGTACGATTCAAATATATGACCCGCTTTTTGAATGGTCATTAAGACATCATAAACGTGTAGTTAAAATAAACAAAGATACAGGCACATATTTTATGAAGGGTGTGCAGGACAACTGGAGATGGTATAGAAACATCATAGCTACAGGTTATTGCAGAGCAATAAAGCCGTAGTTTATGTGAGATTTATTATGTCGGTTTTTGTAATTAGACTATAAGACCAAATAAAAAGGACTTCCAACGGGAAGTTCTTTTTATTTACGTTAATGGTGGAGTTATTTTGACCGTTTACTAAAGTTCTTGAAGCTGATCCTAAGAAGAACAAATTAATTCTTTCTCAGAGATTAGCTGTTGCAGAACAAAGAGATCAGGTTGTAGATAACATTCTTTCTACTCTTGAAGAAGATCAGGTTGTTAAGGGCGAAGTTGTCAAAATTGCAGATTTTGGTGCATTTATTAACATTTTCACCGGTGTAGAAGCATTGTTGCCTGTTTCTGAAATGAGTGATGAAAATGTTAATCCGTTCAATGAATTCAAAGTTGGTGACAGCGTAGAAGTTCTTATTAAAAAATTCACTCCGCAAGAACACAGAATTGCATTGAGCATCAAAGATATTAACAAAGATGCCTAAGCAAGTCTAATGAATATAACTCACAACAGGACGGTATTATATACCGTCCTGTTTAATTTTGTGAATGAGCAAGATTACTAATATATGAAATATGCTAATTAGTCACAATAAAGCAGGTTTTTCTAATCCTACTCAGTATAATTAGAATAATTAATCGTTAAAAAACTTCTCATATCTTGCTCTGCTGTTATTAACCTTTTTGGCACTTGCAGATTTTGCAGATTTAATTACATTTTTGGTTTTATCTGCATTAGAAGAATTAACAGCATTATTAGCAGGTTTTTTCTTCTCAGGTTCAGTTTTAACTTGTGATTTTGCAGAATTTAATTGTATTAAATCTAAATTATATTCATTTTTTACAGAAGAAGCACCTGCCGGTTTTTTACTGCTCTTCTTTTTACTTGTTGTTTTTGATTTCTTAACAACAGTCTTGTTTCCGACATTCTTCTCAAGAGTTTTATTATCATCTTTCTTGCGTCCGATATACCATCTGAAGCCTGCAGTAAGAGCTACACCTGTTCTTCCGCCGTTTCTTACCATAACCTGACCGTAGCCGCTGAATTTTTCACCAATTTGTTTCTGCAAACCAACACCATATTCAACATAAGGTTTAGTATACATACGAGGTAACTCAGCACCGTTAGCTATATTATGGCTAATATTCATTACGTTCCATATCATACCAACACTTGCATATGGCTGCCATCCGCCTTTAAAGTTACCAATGAAACGAATGTTAGGATTAATTTGCAATGTATGAGCCGGATCACTGTTAACTCTGACACCTGCAGCATTTGTATAATCAAAAGTTTTAACCATACTATAATTAAGCTGTAATGTAGGCTGGATTATAAATCTGCCATCCAAGAACTCAAAATTATAACCTGACTTACTTCCGATACCTGCCATAATCGTTGTAAGATCTTCTTTGCCATACATAGTATGAGCTTGAGCAACACCTGCACCTACAGCAGCTGTAATTGCGGTAAAGAAGTTATTTTTATAGAAGGATTCGGTAATACCCAGCGTACCGCCATTTGTAGTAACATCAACGTCATCATAATCTATCTGAGAACCGTTATAACCTATATAAACAGTACCTACATTAGACCAACCGTTTTTCAATTTTCTAAAATCACTGTCACCACCGATTATTGAACCGTAAGAAATCATGTCTAATTTAGGTCCGTTAGTCAATCTCAAAGATTCAAATGAAGTATAAGGTTTTACCCATCCTGCCAAATTAGTATGCTCATAACCCATTTCAGAAATTACATCAATATTATCATTGTAATCAGTACTTATAGCATACATATTTGCATTTTGTTGAGCCGTTCTTAATGCTTTAGGATACGGCATAAACGTATCAGCATGTTCAAATGCGGTATTAAAGTTCTGCCACATTATTACCTGACCTGCAGACTGTGCCACAACCGGTGCAACAAGAACTGCCGGGTTGAAGTTATTTCCGCCGTTGAGATTAGTGAAATTAATCATTCCGCTTGCAGGATCATATGCCGCACTATATTTGAATATTGGAGAATATACCAAATCACCGCCGGTATAACGAATAGCAGATGCCAAAGCCGAACGAACTGAACCGCTAACATCTTCACCTATAGGCGAAATACTGAACGTCTGAGCAGTTGTCGGTTCTAATATATTAATATCTGATATATTAATAAAGTTACCGTTTGAATTGAATCCTGTAACACTGATTGTATCAAGCGTTTGCTGAGCAAAGTTACCGTCTAAACTTAAATTCATATCAGACAGTAAATTTAAATTACCAAAATTAGTATTTGAGATATTGTTATTTACCAAATCAACAGCATTTGCGTTGAAATTAAACTGAGAAACATTCGCAAGGTCTCCTTTTGTACCGAATTTCAAAATATCACCATTAAACGTTAATTCATTACCCTGAATCTTGTTATTAAGAATAAATGAACTGCTGTCAGAATTAATATTAACCTTACCGGTAGCAGCACCTGATATATCACTATACGTTGCACCGCCTGTTAAATTTAATGTTCCGTTGTTAGCTATCGGACTTGAAGATATCAAATTCTGAGTATCGGAAGTAATCGTACTGCCTGCACTATTTGTAACCGAAGCTGCAACTATGGTACCGTTATTTACCAAATTACCGCTGTTAGCAACTGTATTCTGAACAATTGACGCATTATTTGTTAAATTTCCGGTATTAGTCAAAGAACCTATACCCTTAATATTACCCGAGTTAACACCGCCACCTACTGTTACGGAACCTAAATTCTGCATTGTACCGTTATTGTTTAGAGTACCTGCAGTTATGGAACTTCCGACACTATTATTCAAATCACCGTTTAGTGTCAACACCGTAGCAGCGTTAATAGTACCGTTATTAGTAACGGTTACACCTGAATTAACAGAGATGTTATCCTGACCAATAGTTTGAGGATTATTCAAATCAGCGGTTATATTAGTAGTACCCGTACCGGAAATATCGTTTTGAACCGTTCCGCCATTCAGCGTGAAAGTACCGTTATTTGCGATTGTACCTGCAATATCATTCGCAACGGAAATCAAACTACCGTTGTTTACGACATTACCGCCGATTGTTCCATTTGTATTGTCGAGAATACCGCTACCGGTATTATTTACATTTCCTGCTATTGTCCCTGCATTATTAATATTACCCGAACCAGTATTATCAACATTTCCAGCGATTGTTCCGCCTGCGTTCACAATATTTCCTGAACCTGTATTTAATACATCACCCGAAATACTGCCGCTTGTATTGTCAATTGAACCGGTACTGTTATTTATTACGTTACCAACTATGCTACCGCTTGTATTATCAACTGTACCGTTTACGTTATTTGTAACAACCCCGTTGATTATGCCGCCTGCATTATTCAATACACTATTATTTGTAACATTTCCGGATATACTGCCATTACTGTTATCAAAATTGCCGTTATTTGTAATATCAGCAGTTATAGCCGCATTATTATCCAAAGAAGCTCCGCTGCCTACAGATACAGTTGATTGAGTTACATCTGCATCAAATATTGATGAAGTACCTGCCGTTATATTCGTTGTACCAGTACCTGTAATACCATTTTGAACAGTACCTCCATTCACAGTGAATGTACCGTTATTAGCGATTGTACCTGCAATATCATCAGCTGAAGAAATAAGAGTACCGTTGTTTGCGACATTGCCGCCTATTGTTCCATTTGTATTGTCGAGAATACCGCTACCGGTATTATTTACGTTTCCGGTAATACTGCCGGAATTATTAATATTACCCGAACCTGTATTATCAACATTTCCAGCGATTGTTCCGCCTGCGTTCTCAATATTTCCTGAATTTGTATTTAATACATCACCGGTAATATTACCGCTTGTATTGTCAATTGAACCGGTACTGTTATTTATTACGTTACCAACTATGCTACCGCTTGTATTATCAACTGTGCCGTTTACATTATTTGTAACAACCCCGTTAATTATGCCGCCTGCATTATTCAATACACTATTATTTGTAACATTGCCGGATATACTACCGTCGCTGTTATCCAAATTACCGCTATTTATAACATCTGCAGTTATAGCCGCATTATTATCCAAAGAAGCGCCACTACCAACAGCTACAGCTGTTTGCGTTACATCTGCGTCAAATATTGATGAAGTCCCTGCAGCTATATTTGTCGTACCAGTACCTGAAATTCCACCTGTTACCTGAACATTATTAAGGTTCAAGGTACCGTCATTATCAACATCGGTATTATTACCGCTAAATACAACATTTGTAAGATTAATTTCACCTGCTGATGAATTTTCTAACGCAGTACCAAAGTTTGAAATCGTTGCATTATTTATATTTAACGTTTTATTATCGCCGACACTAATACCATCATTAGCAGTACTTGAACTGTTAATAGTATTACCCTGACCGTTTACGGTCAATTCATCACCGTTCAACGTACCTATGGTTGCGGTAATATTTTCATCACCTGCCATAGTATAATTCTTAGAATCTGCAGTCGATTGAACAGCAGATACTAAATTGCTGTATCCGAAATTCAATGTTCCGCCGGAAGCCGTATAAGTAACCAGATAACTAATACCCGGAGTTGCTCCATCAACATTCATTGTAGATGTTGTTAACCGTACGTGTTCTTTAAGGTTAGAATCTGCAACAACAACATCAACAGGAACCGCATCAGCAGGATCTGCCAATACCTTTATACTGTCGATGATTACCTTATGACCGTTTGCATCAACAGAGGTTGCAGAAATCGTATCTGCTGTCTTAGTATTTAAATCAGCATCTATTGATAAATTCATATCAGAATTTAATTTAAGATTTGTCAAATTAATAGCACCGATATTATTATTTTGTAAATTCAATGCACCACCGGAAGCATCAAGTGTTGTTACAGCAACCGTACTTGGTGAAGTTAAACTTGTCTTTCCTCCACTCAATTTTAAAACTGATTGCTGTAAAGCTTTATTTACTGTCAAATCACCTGTTATATCGGTAGTTCCGTTTCCGCTTATTGTATTTTGAGTTGTTCCGCCTGTTAACGTCAATGAACCATCATTTGTAATAGTACCGGTTATATTATCTGCTGATGAAGTTATACCTGCACCTGATGCATTGACAACATTTCCGCTTATTACACCGGATGTATTATCTATACTTGAATTATTCGTTACATTTCCGCTTATTGTTGATGCATTCGTCAATGTTGCATTATTTATAACTGCTTGAGCAATTGTACTGTTA
Organism: uncultured bacterium; assembly: GCA_902760645.1. Lineage (GTDB taxonomy): Bacteria > Cyanobacteriota > Vampirovibrionia > Gastranaerophilales > Gastranaerophilaceae > UBA1221. The sequence continues at coordinate 1,271 of CACWHC010000022.1, read as the reverse complement.
TTTGTTACATCAGCACCTGCAGAAATATATGTGGTTCCTGAACCCGTAATTGCATTTCCGTTAGTTCCGGTTCCTGTCAAATATAAATCACCGTTATTGGTTACTGCGGAACCAAGGTTACTTGCATTAGACGTTAACGATGCTCCTGTATTATTTGTTATCGTACCGCCGCTTATCAGTGCATTTGATTCAAATATTCCTGAGTTTTCTACGTTACCGCTAATACCACCGTTATTTGTGTAAGTACCTGTGTTATTGGTTACATCACCCGTTACTAATCCGCCGGTAGTTACACTCGTTCCGTCATTTGTTATATTTCCGGTTACTGCTCCTGCCGTAAGTATTCCGCTATTTTCAATATTTGCATTAGTTATTGCTCCAACTACCGTTGTATTACCGTTTGTCGTCATATCATAATTTACAGTACCGGTAATTGCACCATTTAAGATTGCATTAGATAAACCGATTGTAGCACTACCGTTTGATACGGTTATTAATGTCGGATTCGTAGCTGTTGATGAGCCAACTGTTACATTATTAAAGTTTAGTGCAGTAGCACCTGCGCCAACTTCAAATCCTGTGAAATCTTTCAAGTCTATAGTTTCAGCATTACCACCTGCTTTACCGTTTACATTCAGTGTGCCATTTGTCGCACCTAAGTTATCACTGACTGTATATGTCATTCCATCTGTCTGGGCAGTAAAATCCTTTGTCGAATTTGTTGTATCATTATTTACTAATTTTAATGTATCACCCAGTGATGACTTCTCCTGGCTCTGGTGATTGATTACGTTAAACACCAGCGAATTACCGGAAACATTTAAGGATTTACCTGTAGTAGTGTCAGTCCATCTGTCGTAATAAATATGTTCAATGGTATCCGCCGTATGTTCGCCGTGGGAAGTAGTTTCAGCCTGATACCATTCTGAACTTGTTTTAATAGAATCAGCAAGGTTCAACGTCACCCCTGAGCCGGATATAACATTAAAGGTATAATTACCTTCAGCAGTAGGTTTGGTACCGATGTCATTAAGGGCTGTAATATTAATAGTTCCTGAGCTTGTATTATTTAAAATAAAGCTGTCAATAGCAGATGCTCCGGAATTAATATCTAATGAAACATTTCCGACACCAGCCAGAGTACCAATATTGTGGCTTGTAATGCTGCCGTTAGAAACAGTAACAGAACCGTTATTCAAGTTGAAAGTACCAACAATGTTAGCTCCGTCATTAAGCGTAAGCGAGGAGTTAACAAAAGTAGTACCGTTACC
>CACWHC010000021.1 GCA_902760645.1 uncultured bacterium | reverse complement strand
TTTTATAACGATTATATTATTATAATGTTCATTTTAAAATAATCAAATTAATAGATTTTGCCTATCAGATATAACAAAATTAAATAGATAATTTTCGATTACTTTGACGAGACAAGTGAATACTAAATACAAAAGAGGGAAAAATTTGTGACTTTCGCCATGCTTTAAGAAATTAAACAAATTAATCGCTAAATGTCTTTATTTTCAACAACAATTTGTCTAATATTTCTTAGTATTGAAAATGAACTGAATTGTTTTCCCGTGGCAACTGCGAAATGTCTTACTTTAAAATGACCACATTCATCGTCTAAATCAGGGTTTAAGGAAGGACCATCAACAAGTATGGATGTAACTGCTGTACCATGACGAAAATCTTCATCTGAATACTGAATATCTTTAGATACATAGTTTTTATAAATAAAGAATTGTCATCTTTGAAGTTCCAAGAATATTTATTTAATTGTGTTTTGCGGTAACTTTCAAACGCTTCTTGAATTTCTTTTGCAAACTTTTTTCGGAATTCAGAATACGGAATATCTAATGTCTCTTTGGTTAATTTATTTTTCAAAATCATCTTCAAACCCTCTTATATTGTCAAGTTCAATGTTGTATCTCTTGCCGGTTTTATCAACGCAAGTAGCAAAATCTACAGTTTTATCAGCATATTTGTTTTCCCATAAGCAAATCAACAAGCCTATTTCTTGTGTTCTTAAGTTCAAAATCTTTGTTCCGTATAGCATATAATCTTTTTCAACCATAATTTATCCTTTTGTTATTGTAATATCTGCGTATATCTCATCCGGCTTGTCGGGGTCAATCAAAAAATCTTTATCAAATACATATCTTTCACCATCCGGTGCGACGCAGCCGACAATATTGTGTTCACCAAAACAAAGAACCGTAAACTCTTCGCTATCTTGATAAACATCAAGTGTATGCGTCTAAAATCGTATCATTTGGACATAATAATTTTGAACGCTATTTAAACGGCTTTTAAACACCTTTTAAACAGCATTTAAATTTCAACATCTTTTTCGTGGTCTATAAAAAATGCATTCAAAACATCCGCATTGTTTCGTAGATGCTTGATTACCGGCGCAAGGTCATAACATTCTTCAATCTCCGGTTGATTTGCGACAAAATAATCTATAACAACAGCGGTGTTGTAAATATTTTCCGACCACTTACTTAACTGCTTGAACTCTTTTGGAGTAATATTCAATCCGACTTTTTCCATACGTCCTCCATTTATTAAATGCAAGACATACATTACCTAAAAGTACAGTCATATCAATAAAAATGACACAATAAGTTACATGTATTTTCTTAATAATATTTCCTTTAATCGTGTGTTTGTGCTATAATTAGGGCATGAATAGTCGTTGTGAAGCATTGGAAGTATATTTTTACTCAACAGATTCCGGAAACGAACCTGTGCGTGAATGGTTAAAAGAACTTCCTAAAGAAGATAAGAAAACTATTGGATATGATATTAAAACCGTCCAATACGGATATCCCGTCGGAATGCCATTAACAAGAGTGTTAAAAGGTACAAACTTAGAAGAAGTGCGATGCAAAATTTCCAATGGAATCGCGAGAATTATTTTCTGTGTTGAAGATAATACAATAATTTTGCTTCACGCATTTATAAAGAAAACACAGAAAACCCCGCAAAAAGAATTAGATGTTGCAATTAAACGCTATAAAGAATTATGCAAAAGATAAAACTATGCGTTTACCCAAATATTTCGCAACTTTTTCAATTGTATTCAAAGTAATAGAAGTATTTTCAGGATCTAAAATGCGACAAATAGCAGTTCTTGAAGTTGCAAGTTCTTTTGCAAGGCGATTTACAGAAATATTTTCGGCAAGCATTTTTTGCTCCAATGCATAAGCAATAACTCTTTTTATTGCAACAGCTTCAGATTCTTGAAGAATATTTTCTTCTTCAAGAAAAGTGTCAAAACTAGAACCTATGTGCTTTTTGTCTATCATTTTTATTATCCTTTTTGATTTAAAATAATCTCTATTTATATTGTACCAAAAATGGTACAATATTTCAAGTGGGTAAATTATATTTATTTAATTTAAGTCATTATCCATAGCATTTAAACTCAAATGTACTTCCTGCTTTTCATTTTTCCAAAATTTTATTAATTCTTCTTTAGTCGTAATTAATTTATCATTCCCCGGAAGTTTTATTTGCATACCCTGCTCAATGAGATAAATTAAAAATGCACGATATAATTCGTTAATAGATTCCAACATTGTATAAAATAAAAAAGCTATTTCCTGAGGACTAAATTTAATTTTATCACCTTGATAAAATATTTTTTCTTTTTCTTCAAGCTTTATTGAGCATTGTATTGTATGTCCGGCCATATTTTGTATTTTGTGTATAGGATTATCAGGAGTAAAATAATATTCCTCTTTTGTTATTTGATCAACCATTTTACAAGTAAATGCTTTTATCTTTAATTTAATTTCACCTTTATTAACTAAACTATTATTATGAGCAACACAATTTCTTACATATTTTAAGTTTTCCCATAAATTTTTATTACTTTTTACATTTCTAAGTAATCTACTTATAATTTTTATTTTTTTCGGGAAATTTCGACCTGAAAATTTTTTGGTCAAATTATTGGCAATCTTTTCATCATATATTTTTCGTTCATTATAGCAATTCAAATAATATATTTTTTTATACAATTCTGTTAATGTTTTTTCGAATAAAGACATCATTTCACATAATGAATTATGAACGACAAAAGATTTAAATTCATTTATTGTTTCCTCATTGTTTACCGGTTCTGGAATTAATTCATACTGCTCAAAAATTCGCCATTGTTTTATATTAAAATTATTTTTTTCGTTAAGAACTGCTCCAGAGAAGGCAGAAGCTCTTATAACTCCTTTCCTTGCATATTCAAAAATTTGGTTTATATCTAAATCTATACTATTATCCATATAATTATTTTATCACTAATATATCATCTCCATCTCATAGTTAATTTAATCTTGTACTAAGTGTTAAATTACACAGAGTGCGAAGGCTTGATTGCGGAATAATTGAAAATTATGCAGCAATCAACCGTAGACACGTTTAATGCGAGCGACTCAAGACAGTCCCCCCATCGACACCATTATAATCAGGTATGTATAATGAAAATTTTAAAAATATTTCGCAGATTTGCCGAACCACAACAAGCTAAAAAAGTTAAAAGAATACCGCCTTGTCCGATAGTGTATGACAGAAATAATGTTACTGCCTCTGAATTTAAACAATATGTTCATTGGCTTGCAGAAAATAATGTCAACAGGACTTTTCAGGAACCGGACAGATTTCTAACCAGGGCAGAGAGAGAAGCCTTTGATAAAAAGGAAGCAGAGTTAAATGAATATCGAAAATTTGTGCGGTATTTGGCAGAAAATAATATCAACAGGACTTTTTATTGTTAATTTCTGATTCTAAAATAATTATAAGATTATTAAACGTTTGTCTTTGGCTATTTTATATATAAATATTGCATTTATCGAATAAATGTTGTAATATTTTATGACGTGAACTTTTTTTGTGCCTTGTCGGCATCTTTAGATAGGAGAAAGTGTATGTTCAGCAATTATGCGAAATCGGAATTAGAATTGATGGTTGGCAGGGATGAAAAAATCTTTTGGCAAGGAAAACCAAACAAGCGTTGTTTTATTTTAGAAGGAATTTTTAATCCGTTATTGCCTTTTGCATTTATTTGGTTTTTATTTGATTCATTATTTTTTACGGCAATTATTAGCGGAGGGGCAGTATCTAAAGTTCCTGCGGGTTTTGCCTTATTCCCTTTTGTTTTCCTTTTATTACACATGATGCCTGTTTGGATATATTTAGGTGGAGTTTTATTTGTATTTAGAAGATACAAGCATACGGAATATATTGTTACTAATAAAGGAGTTTATGTTTCCGGCGGATTATTTTCATATACTTGTAATATGAAACCGTTTACCGAACTTGCACGAGTAAATATACACAGAGGTATTATTGACCAGATAATCGGCGTGGGTGATGTTGTTTTAACAAGTAATAATGTTGCCGATTTCTATGGTTCAAATGTCAGGGTAAATGGCAGACCGATGGAGGTTGGTACTACTATCGCCGATATAGCTGACTATAGAAGGGTGTTCGAGATTATTAAGAAATTGCAGGAAGATATATATACTGATACAATGTATCCGAATGATTTAAGACCTGAAGCAAATCATGGTTACAGAACGAAATACAATGGCTTAAATTAATTGAGTTAGTATGAATATGGAGTTTTTTTTAAATGAGTGAATCTTTAAATTTTCTGGGTTGTAAGTATAATACAGATAAAGCATCTGAGTTTAAAAGTGGAGAAACTGTTCGTAAAGGACACGATTATCTGAAATATTATGAAATGTTTTTAAGCCCTTTTGTAAATGAGCAGTTTTCTCTTGTTGAATTGGGTTGTTTTTTGGGAGATTCATTGAAAATGTGGAAAGAATATTTTCCAAGTGCAGATATTATTGGTGTTGATTTGAATAAAAATTTAGAAAAAAAATTGAATGCGGAAAATATAAAATTCATTTGTTCTGATGCTACCTCAGATGAATTACCTGCTAAAATATCAAAAATTGCCGCTTATGATATAAAATGTATAATAGATGATTGCTCTCATGCCTGGGGGGATATGCGACGTTCTTTCGAGATGCTTTTCCCTGTTTTAAGCAGCGGTGGCTACTATATTATAGAAGATTTAGAATGTGGCACAATGGGTGCATACCCGAGTTACCCTCCTAAAGTTCAGGATTCTCAAATGTTTTTTGAATACGCACTAGACAGAATGCGTATTCTTCGTGTTTCGGAAAATCGTAATCCTGTGAGGTTTAGACCATATTTTAATGAATTGCCGCAATACATTCAAAATATAGAACTTTCTATTGATATGTCTATGATTATACCGGGAGCAATTATATTCCGTAAAAAGTAAGCTTTAGATTTCTGCGGCGAAGTTAATAACTGGTTATTGTATGAAATAAATATTTAGTGATTATGTTTATAAAAACAATTATGCAAATATTGATTTTAATTCGTAAATGTGGTACTATCTTAGCATAAGCTATAGAGGGATTGTATTATGGAAACTAACGTTGCAGAAAAAAGTGATTCAAAGCGTATCGAGAATAGTAACGCAAGTACTAATTTAAGTTCAAATTCCGGTTTGACCAAACAAAAATTTAGTCAAAAATTTATAATTATTATGTCTGTTTTGGTGTCAATTTTTGTATATCTAATAATTTTGAATATTCTTGATGCTGTAAAATTGGGTTAGTATAATAGTTTTATATATTGCCTATTGAGTTTGTTTTTGATAGTATAGTACTCAAAGTAACAGATAAGATTAAGAGGTATATTTATGTCAGGACACTCAAAATGGTCAACAATTAAACACAAGAAAGCGAAAGTAGATTCTCAAAGAGCTGTTGTTTTTCAAAAGTATTCAAGGGAATTAATTGTGTCAGCAAGATTAGGCGGTCCGGATCCTGCCGGTAATTTCCGTTTGCGAACTGCAATAGAGAAAGCTAAAGCTGCCGGGCTTCCTAATGATAATATTAAGCGTGCTATTGAAAAGGGCGCAGGTGCAGGTGCAGCTGATAACTACGAAGAATTGACTTACGAGGGATATGCTGCAGGCGGTGTTGCTGTTTTTGTAGAAGCGATGACTGATAATAGAAATCGTACCGCAGGTGATGTGAGAAGTTATTTTACAAAATATAACGGCAGTTTGGGCGCTACAGGTTGTGTAGGTTGGATGTTTGACCAAAAAGGTGTTATTACATATAGCGAAGATACTGATTTTGATAAATTATTTGAGGCTGCAATCAATTTGGATGCGGAAGATGTAACTGAAGAAGACGGACAGTATAAAGTTATTACAAGCGTTGATAATTTCCAGGCTGTAGTAGAGGGATTGGAAAAAGAAGGTTTAAAAAGTGAAACCGCTGAATTAACACGTATTCCGCAAAATACAATAGAAGTTACTGATGAAAAAACAGCTGATCAGATTTTAAAACTTTTGGACAGGCTCGAAGAACATGATGATGTTCAAAATGTATATGCTAATTTCGATATATCTGATGAAATTATGCAAAAATTAGAGGGATAATTTTTTGTCTGAGGTAAGTTCATTAAAAAATTTTTTTAAAGTTCTGAGTACTTGTAATTCTGTGGAGGCATTAGAAAGTGCTCTTACTTCGTTATCACAAAAAGCTGTTACTTTGAAAGTGTTTGACGAGTCTATTGGTGTTGAATTAACAAGTGCAGATTATTTAAACAGACTTAATACGGATTTAGATTTGTTTGATAAATTTATACAGGGCGAGGCTGTTGAAATTGGGAACAATACTGTATTCCCTGTTTTGTTAAAGGGGCAGCTTGTCGCTTGTATTGAAATTCCAAAATTGAATAAGCAGGAGTTTCACAATTTTGAAATAGCTGCTCAGATTATGTCTTTAAAAATTGATAATATTCGTTTAAATTCTACAATAAGTAAGAGTTTGGAGTTTCATAATGCTATGAAAAATATAGCAAAAATTATTGAAACACAGTATGAACTGAATTACATTATCCCGATTATAGGAGAAATTCTTGATACTTTTATAGAAAATCATTTGGTATATATCTATTTAAAGCAAAATAATAAAATGAAGCTGTTGTGGCCTTCTGCATGTCTTGATGATAAGATATCAAAAAATGTTACAAAGTATTCAAAGCTAAAAGATGTTTCATTCGGGAAAAACAAAAAAGTCGGCTATTTCCCTCTAGTTAGTGAAAATTCTGTTATAGGTTGTGTAGTAACTAAAAGCACACTTGATGAGCTGTCTGCACAGGATGTATACTATATTCAACAGCTTGTAAAGCAAACTGCTACGACTATTACCCGAGCAAAAGTTTATGGTGAAATCCTTAAATATGCTACTCTTGATGCCTTGACAGGTTTTTATAACAGAAGACAGCTTGATGAGCGTGTAAGACAGGAGGTTTCACAGGCAAGACGTAAAAATAATCCTTTATGTGCCATTATGGCTGATATTGATTACTTTAAGCAGGTAAATGATACATATGGGCATGCTGCCGGGGATTTGGTTTTGAAAACAGTCGCAAAGATTATGAGAGCGCAACTCAGGGATTATGACATCGCTGCTCGTTATGGAGGAGAAGAATTTGTAGTATTACTCCCGTCAACGACTGTTAGTGAAGCTGAAAATGTTGCGGAACGTTTGAGAAATGCTGTTGCAAGTAAAGTTATTGATATAGAGAAAGTCAATACTAAAAACAAAACCAAGATGATTAGTGTTTCCGTAAGCATAGGAATTTGTGAATATGACGGTATCAGTTCTCCTGAAAGTCTTGTAATGAATGCTGACAAGGCTTTATATAATGCAAAAGAATCCGGCAGAAACAAAGTGATTTTGTATGAAAATAATTAAAAAATACTCTTGGGTTCTCATGTCAACCTTATAACTAATTCTAAAGTATTAGTGTTTATAAAAAAAATATATTCCCAAGAGGGGTGAAAAACCTTTGAAAATACGTTATTATATAAATGCAGGCACTTCATATCCAAACACTTTTTTCGGGGTTGCGACAAGGTTTTTCTTTGAGCAGGTTTGGTTGAAAATATGTCGGGTCTGCTTTCTAAAGAGTATAATTGAATTTTTGCATAATAATGGTTTTCACATTGATATAGTACCCTGTTCCATGATCCTCCGGAGCAGGGTTTTCTATTATCTTTGTTTTATGTTATAATTGTTCCGTTACAAATTATAGGAGTATTGTTATGGCAGAAGAAATCAGAGCAAGTCACATTCTTGTAAAAACCAAGGATGAAGCGGACAAATTATATGAAGAAATCAAGGCAGGTAAAGATTTTGCAGAAGTTGCATCAGAAGTTTCCTTATGCCCTTCAGGTCAGGCGGGCGGTGATTTGGGATATTTCGGTAAAGGTATGATGGTTAAACCTTTTGAAGATGCTGCATTTGCTCTTGAAAAAGGAGAATTATCAAAGCCTGTTGAAACTCAATTTGGCTGGCATTTGATTTTATTGACGGATAAATAGTTTATGATTGGTAAACTTCGTCAATATCTTGAACATAATGAACTTGACGCATTATTGGTAAATTCCACTAATGAATATTTGGTGGAGTATAATGCGTTGGAAGAAAATTCACGTTATTTGCTGACTGGTTTTTCAGGTTCTACAGGTGATGCAGTTGTTACCCGAGATAAAGTTTATCTTTTTGTTGACGGCAGATATCATATACAGGCGGATAATGAAGTTAACAGTGAAGTCGTGACTATTGTAAAAATGCAGACGGGCGAAACTTTTTTATCAAAATTGAAAGAAGTTTTGCCCGAAAATTCTTGTCTTGGGATTGTTGCCCAAAAAAATTCACAAGACAGATATGAAAATCTTAAAAAGTGTTACAATGTTGTTTTGCTTGATTACGATATTTTAGAACGCCGTGTTGAAACTTTTGAAAAAATCGAAGAAATTGATTTTGTGTATTGCGGTTTAGCAAAAGAGGATAAGATTTCCAAAATTCGTGAAAAGCTTCAAGACGGAGATGCGTTGTTGGTATCCTCATTAGAGGAGGTTTCTTATTTGTTTAATTTAAGAGATTTCTCTAAACCTTATTCTTCCAAAATATCCAGAAGAGCTCTTATTACTAAAGATTATGCAAAATTATATTCAGTTTCGGATTATGAAGAATATAAAAAAGATTTACTTTCAATAAAAGGTAAAATTTTTGTTGACAAAAAATCAGTTAATGCAAGGGATTATTCTTTAATAGCGGATAAAGCAGTTCAGTCTGCGGATAGTGATGTTCAGTATATTCATTTGCCGTCTGATATGAAAAGTGTAAAAACTTCTTTCGAAATTGAACATTATAAAGATTGTTTCAGAAAGACGGATTTGGCAGTTAAAGCTATAAGAAGCTATATTGAAAATAATGATAATATATCCGAATTTGATATTGATAAAAAATTGGAAGAATATTTTTATCAGTATGGGGCGAGAAGTTTGAGTTTTAAATCTATTGTTGCCAAGGATAAAAATTCTGCCCTTGCACATTATTCAAAATCTTCCAAAAACGAAATTATAAAAGACGGCAGTCTTATTTTAATTGATTGCGGTGCTTATTATGAGGGCGGATTGGCTACGGATATAACTCGTGTATTTGTTAAGGGTCAACCGAATAATTTACAAAGACAAGTTTATACAACGGTATTAAAGGCTTTTTTGAATGCTTATAATACTCCGATTATTGCTGATATCAGCGGTTTTGATATTGATAGTAAAGTAAGAGAATTTTTTGAGTCAAATCCTGTCGAGGGTTTTGTATTTAACCATGGACTCGGACACGGAATTGGTATTAGTGTGCATGAATATCCTCCGAATTTAAGCTGTAATAAATTTGCCAAAGTGCCTTTAAAGGAGGGTAATTGTTTTACTATAGAACCCGGACTGTACAATAAAGACTATTTTGGTGTAAGACTGGAAAATTCCTGTTATTTGTATAACGGTAAAATCCATTCCTTTGTAAAAATGAATTACGAAAAAAAATTAATAGATTTTGACCGTTTGTCTGCTCGGGAAAAAATTTGGTTAGAAGAATTTGAGGTGATTTAATGGAAGAAATTACATCAGTAAATAATCAGCTTGTTAAGGATACTTTAAAGCTTCAGCAAAAAAAGTTCAGAGATATCGAAAATAAATTTATACTTGAGGGTCGGAAGGCGATAGAAGAAGCTGTTAATTTTGGTATAAAAACTGATTATTTATTTGTAAATTTTTCTGCTGCCGATAAGTATGATTTCTATAACGGCAAAAAGATTTTGACAAATGAAACTGTGCTAAAAAAGATTTCCTCCACTGATACACCGCCAGATGCTGTTGGGGTTGCGGTTAAAAAAGAATATAGTTATGAAATATTTAAATCAATGAGTAGGGTTATTCTGCTTGAGGGTATAAAAGATTTAGGAAATTTGGGCACTGTTTTCCGAACGGCTGCTGCTTTTGGCATTGATGGTATTGTTTTGTACGGTGACTGTGCGGATATTTATAATCCTAAGTGTGTACGCTCCTCTGTTGGTAATTTATGGAAAATTCCTTTCATTTATGTAAAAGATTTGGATATTTTGGAAAAGATTTTTGGTGATTGGCAAAGAACGGCTACACTTCCGTTATCAAATAACCTTTTAAAAGATTATAAGCCGTCCGAGAAAACTCTTCTTATGTTTGGATCTGAAGCGGACGGATTAAGTCAGGAATTAAAAGATTTTTCGACTGATGATGTAAAAATCGAAATGAATAAAGGCGTGGAGTCTTTAAATTTGGCTGTTTCTTGTGCTGTTGTTACTTATAAAGTTATGTTTGGTTAAGTTTTTATTGTTAATGAAAATTTTTTGTTCTAAAATATTCGTATGGATATTTTGGAAGCAAAAAGAATTTGGGCTGCAGTAAAAACAGAATTAAGAACTGTTTTACCTGACCATGCTTATACATGGATTACGGAAACTGATGTCACAGGTTGCGAGGAGGATAAGTTTAACATTATCACTGTTATGGCTTTGGCTCCCCAAGTTATCAGACAAACTTATTATAAAAAGATTATTGATACCTTTAAAAAGGTAACAGGTAAAGATTATGATTTTTCAATAATTTATGATGAAGAGTTTGCCAAACGATATCAGAAAGAAAAGAAAAAAGAGGCTTCAAAGCCTAAATCTCTCTTATCAGAGGAAGAAGAAAAAGAAAATCTTTTAAAAGAAAATCTTGCACAGATGCAGTCGTTTGCTAATTTGAATTTGAAATATAAATTTGAAAATTTTGTAGTAGGTGAAAATAGCGAATTTACATATGCATTAGCTCAAAATGTTGCCAAAAATCCTGCTAAAAAATATAATCCGTTATTTATATACGGTGCTGCAGGGTTAGGTAAAACCCATCTTATGCAGGCAATAGGGCATTATGTAATATTTAACAAACCCAAATTAAAAGTACGATATATTAAAACAGAAGAATATGTAAATGAATTGATTAAGTCCATTCAAAAAGGTGCAGACAGAAATAATAAAATGGAAGCATTCAGACAAAAATACAGAAATGTGGATATTCTTCTTATTGATGATATTCAGTTTATTGAATCAAAGGAAAGAACAATGGATGAAATTTTCCATACGTTTGATTCTTTGTTGAATAAAAACAAACAGATTGTTATTACTTCCGACAGATTACCTTCAGAAATTCCGGGATTGCCTGCAAGGTTGCAGAGCCGTTTTGAAATGGGTATTATGACGGAAATTACTCCGCCTGATTTCGAAACGAGGGTTGCAATTTTACAAAATTTAGCTGAACAGGATGGTATAAAAGTTGATTTTGAAACTTGTGAATATATTGCCAATAATTTTGTAAACAATGTCAGAGAATTAGAGGGTGCTTATAATAAAGTAAGTGCATATGCCGCATTTTCTGATTCTGAATTAAATCTGTTATTAGCCAAAAAAGTATTGAAATGTGAAGATAAGAAAAAAAATATTACTTTAGGTGATGTCGCTCAAAAAACCGCAGGATATTTTGGGGTTACGGTTGATGATTTTAAGAGTCCTGCACGAAGTCAAAAAATTTCTAACGCAAGACAGATAGCCGTATTTTTGTCCAGAGAAATTACCGGCGAAAGTTTTGAAGCTATAGCTGATTTTTATAATAAAAAACATCCTACGATGCTTTATTCTTATGATAAAGTTAAAAAGGATATATCTTCTGATGACGGATTGGCAAATATTGTTAAAGACATTGAGAAAAAAATTAAAGGATAGTGTTTAATTATGTATGATTATATAAAAGGTCAGTTTGCAGGTAAAGTTAATAATTCAAAGGGTACTTTTATAACTGTTGAAACGGGGGGTATCGGATACCTATGTGAGGTTACCCCAAGAGATTATAGCATTGTTTCAGATGAAATAATTAAAATTTATACTGTTTTAATTCACCGAGAAGATAAAATGAGTCTTTGCGGTTTTTTGCATAAGGAGGACAGGGATATATTTAATATTCTGACTTCTGTGTCAGGTGTCGGCAGTAAAATGGCACTTACTCTTTTGGATGAATTTGAGTCATCGGAGCTTATAGGTTTTGTAATTCAGGGTAATTATAAAGAGCTTACAAGAGCCAAGGGGGTTGGTCCAAAACTCGCACAAAAAATAATTCTTGAATTAAAGGATAAGTTGATGAATTATAAAGAATCTGAGCCTATTTGTCTTGAAACTTCCAAAGTTCAGGATAGTCAGGCAATGGAGGATGCTCAGGCTGTTTTGACTTCACTCGGTTATGACAGGGATGAGATTAAATCAGCTATGTCTAAGGCTCTTACGGTTCTTGAGGATAAGGCTTCTGCTGAAAATATTTTAAAAACGACCTTGCAAATTTTATCCGTATAAAAAAGCCGATACTTTTGTATCGACTTTAGAAAACTTATCGTTTGTTGGAATTAACCGAGGAGGTTTTCCAATATTTTTGCGTTTTCACCTGCTTTTTGGGATTGGTGAACGGAAACACGTCTCATATAAGAACGAAGAGCTTCTCTGATTAATTCACTTCTTGTTCTTTGTTCATCGGTTGCAAGTCCGTCAACCTTATTCAAAAAGGCATCCGGCATTGTCACTAAAATTTTTGCCATTTACTAACCTCCAAATTGCACTACACATAAATAGTATATCATATATGTATCCCCTTTTCAAGTGGAGTTAAGATATTTTTATGATAAGATTAAGAAATGAAACGAAAAATTTTGATAGTAGATGATGCTCCGAGCTGGCGAAGACACCACGAAGAAGTTATAAGGCGGCTTTATCCTGATGAGTTTGAGATTGATACGGCGGCTTCTGCAATGGAGGGTAACGAAAAACTTTATCTTAATGCTGACGAGCCTTATGATGTAATTCTGACTGATATGCAGATGGAAAGTGATTTTATGCCGTTGTTGGCTGGGGAATGGTTTATTGAACAAATTCAAAAAATGAAAGAGTACTACAAAACCAAAATCATTATTATTTCTGCATCAAACGCAATCCGTCTGATTGCTGAACATTATAATGTTGATTATATACCGAAATATAATTGCAGAGATTTAAATTCATATAAAAATTTATTGGGTTAATTTTATAACTTATGTTAAGGAAAAGTATATAATTTGTTCATGGTTCGTTTTTTCTGCTATGATATACATGTGCAGTATGATATTGTTTTAAAACAGAATTGGATGTTATGGTATGCCTGCCGGTGAAAAGGTTAATCTAAGGGAATATAAGAATTTAATTGAAACAATAGCAAAGGTCGAGTATCAGAAATTTTCGGTATCTCATCTTGTTGAGTTGCCGGAACTTATAAATATCGGTACTCATGCTTTGTATATTTTGTTTCAGTCCCATTCGCCGGAGCATTACAATAACACTTATTTATCTACTGCAATAAAGTGGGCTATACGAAACGAAGTTCGCCGCCGTTATAAATGGTATACTCTTAAAAACAGACGTCAGGCTGCACAGGCTGATGATTCACAGGAAGTCAGATGCGAAGTTTATAAAACTATTCTTTCTATTGAGGAAATGCAAGAGGCTGAAGTTCCTACACAAATTAAGGCTGAGGATCAGACTCCGGATGAAGCAATAGAATTTATTGAATTAAAATCTGAGATAGTTGAAGCTATCAAACGTTTACCAAAGAGAGAGAGAGAGCTAATTGAGTATAAGTTTTTCAGAGAAAAAAAATTAAGGGAGATTTCAGAGGAGTTTGATATTTCGCAATCCCGTATATCAAGAATTATTCAATCAGGGCTTGATAAAGTTAAAAAAGATTTGAAGCGTCGTGGGGTTATTTAATGAAAACAATTTTTGAAAAAAGTAACAATACTGAGGGTATTTCTTTAACGGATGAAAATGAACACCTTGAGTTTTTAGAAGGTGCAGAGTTAAGAAAAGATGCCATTGGGCTTCCACAACTTGGCGAATTGGAAGTTATGCGTCATTACAAAGAATTATCGGACAAAAATTTTTGTATTGAAAAAGGTTTTTATCCTTTAGGTTCATGTACAATGAAATATAATCCAAAAGTTAATGAATTACTTGCATCTCTTGAGGGTTTTGTTAATCTTCATCCAAATTCCCCCGATGAGTATTCTCAGGGTGCATTAAAATTGATGTATAATTTGCAGGAGGCTTTAAAAACCATAACCGGTATGGACGCTATAACCTTACAGCCTGCTGCAGGTGCTCATGGTGAACTTACAGGGATGATGATTATTAAAAAATATTTTGAAAGTATCAACGATAATCGTAAAAAAGTTTTGATTCCCGATTCTGCACACGGTACAAATCCTGCGAGTGCTCATATGTGCGGATTTGAAATAGTTCCTGTTAAATCAAATGATAGTGGTCAGGTCGATATTGAACATCTGAAATCTCTTTTGGATTCCGATGTCGCCGCGATTATGATGACTAATCCAAATACTCTTGGTTTGTTTGAAGAAAATGTTTTAGAAATTTCGAAAATCATGCATGAAAACGGTTCTCTGTTATATTATGACGGGGCAAACTTTAATGCGATTATGGGGTATACAAATCCTAAATTAATGGGATTTGATGTAGTTCATATTAATCTGCATAAAACTTTTGCCACCCCTCACGGTGGCGGCGGTCCTGGCGCGGGACCCGTTGGTGTTGTTGAAAAATTAAAGGAATTTTTACCTGTTCCTGTTATAGAATTTGACGGAGATATTTACAGGCGGAATTATAATCTAAAAA
Source organism: uncultured bacterium (assembly GCA_902760645.1). Lineage (GTDB taxonomy): Bacteria > Cyanobacteriota > Vampirovibrionia > Gastranaerophilales > Gastranaerophilaceae > UBA1221. The sequence goes on along the minus strand of CACWHC010000021.1, from coordinate 8,208 downwards.
ATTCAATAGGTTCGGTTAAAGCATTTTTTGGTAATTTTGGAGTGCTTGTAAGAGCGTATGCATACATTCTTATGATGGGTAAAAATCTGAAAGAAGCTACGGAAAATGCCGTATTAAATGCCAACTATATAAAAGAAAAATTGAAAAAATATTATGATTTACCTTATGATGTTCCTTGTATGCATGAATTTGTGTTGACTGGTGAACGTCAAAAGGAAAAAGGTGTTTCAACTCTTAATATTGCAAAAAGACTTATGGACGGTAATGCACATCCGCCAACGGTTTATTTCCCGCTAATCGTTCATGAAGCGATTATGATTGAGCCTACGGAGTCTGAAACAAAAGAAAAATTGGATGAATTTATTGAAACAATGATTCAGATTGCACATGAGGCTGAAACAGATCCGCAAAAGGTTATTTCAGCTCCTCATACAACTCCGGTAAAACGTGTTGATGAAACTCTGGCAGCCCGTCATCCGGACTTAACTTTTAAGGAATAGAGAAATATATTATGGCAGAAAACAAACAAAAAATAAAAGTAGCATTCCCTCACATGGGTTATATATATATCGCTTGGTCTGCAGCTTTGAGAAAAATTGGTGTGGAGCCTTTTATTCCTCCTTATACCAGTAAAAAAACCTTATCTTTGGGTACTAAAAATTCTCCTGAGGCAATTTGTTTGCCGTACAAGTTAATTATGGGAAATTTTATTGAGGCTATTGAAGGCGGAGCTGATTATGTCGCTATGATTACATCTCCGGGTTGCTGCAGATTGGGAGAGTACGGCGGCGGTATTAATAATGCACTCGCAGATATGGGTTATAAAGCAAATTATATTGAAATGACACTTTATGATGGTATAAAGGGTATGTTTGATTTTCTAAAGAAGGTTAGCGGAAAATCAGACTATGTTCTTTTTGCAAAAGCTATAGTGCTTGCTATTCGTAAAGTATTTTTACTGGATGATTTACAGGCAAGATTATCCTATTGCAGGGCAAGAGAAAAGGAATTCGGAGCTTCTGAAAAGGCTTTTAAACGTGCTTTAAAGATTGTTGATGAAGCTATGAATACAAGACAGATGAATAAAGCGAAAAAACTTGCTTTTGCTGAATTTGATAAAGTTGAACTTGATTTGAATCGTGAAGTTTTGCATGTTGATATAACAGGTGAAATTTATCTTGTATGTGACAAATTTTCTAATCAGGATATCGTAAAAGAACTAGGTAAAATGGGCGTAGAAACCAGAAAAAGCTTGACTGTCAGCGGATTTTTAAAAGACGCAATTATTCCGAAGCTTTTCCGAAAAGGTGAAACGCATTTGCAGAGAGCAAACAGGCTGGCAAAACCGTATCTTATGCGTGATATCGGTGGGGATGCTTTAGAGTGCGTATCCGACGTAGCCTATGCTGACCAAAGAGGGGTTGACGGTATAATTCATATAAGTCCGTTTACCTGTATGCCTGAAATTATGTCGCAGAATATTTTCCCTGCAATGAGAGAAAATTGTGATATTCCTATTTTACCGTTAATTATGGATGAACAAACCGGTAAAGCCGGCTATTTAACAAGGTTAGAGGCTTTCGTTGATTTGATGCGAAGACGCAAACGTAAGTTGGCAGCCGATAAAAAGAGTGCTGAAACTGTTTAATAGTATTAGAAGCTGGGTGTGAGTTATGTTTAAACTGTATAAAAGAGTATTTAGAGCTACAAATGAAGGTATAATTTTAACTATACCGATAGCTTTGTTTTGGTGGGTTATAACTATATATATTGATTTTTCAAAGAATGTTGTTGATACTCTTCCGGAAATGCTTCTTTCGGCAGTTACTATGCTTTTTATGATTAGCGGATTTTGTGCAGGTTGGTTTTATATGGTCAAAAAATGTGTAAAATTTGCCAAAAAAGATTTCATATTTGATAAAGACAGAAATAAAGAGTCTTTTAATTTATTAAAAGCTTTTCCTATTGGATTGGGTCGGTTTTTTCTTTATTTTGTAGAAGTTTCGTTGTTATTCCTTGGTATTGCACTTGCAATGGGTTATCTTATGAAAACATTGAGTTTTGATTATTTGAAAGAGATAATTGCAGTATTGGGTAATGCCGGTTTAAGCAGTTTCTCCGGTGATGATATAAAAGTATTTTTGGATAAGTTGCCGCCTGAAGATATTTTGGATATTTTTCATATGATATCAGCTCCGGTGATAAAAATTATCCTTACGATTACTTTAATTCCTACTATTGTGTCTTTCTTATTGATGTTGTGGATGCCTGAAATTATCTATACATTAAAAAATCCGTTAATTGCTTTATTTACTTCCATAAAAAAAGTTTTTGTACACTTTGGTAATTCTGTTAAACTATATATATATTTATCGGTATTGCAGTTGTTAATTTCTTTATTGGGACCTTTTTCTCTCAAAAATCCGATTTTATATATGCTTATGATTATTGTATACTTCTATTTCCTTGTATATGTTGTTGTGTTAATATTCTCGTATTATGATCAAGAATTCAGAGATGAAAACAAAAACGAAAAAGCCTAGAGTTATTGCTGTTGTTGGTGCTACAGCCAGCGGTAAAACTGATTATGCAATAAAACTTGCGTCTGAAGTTGGCGGGGAGATTGTTTCAGCTGATTCAAGGCTTGTTTACAAGGGATTTGATGTTGTATGTGCAAAGCCTTCAATTGCTGAACAAAGCGGTATCCCGCATTATATGATGGATATCGTTGAACCTGATTATGATTATACTGCAGGTTTATATGTTAAAGATGCTAAAAAAATTATATATGATATATTATCTCGAGGAAAAACTCCCATCATAGTTGGAGGAACAGGACTTTATTTCCGTTTATTGTTAGAAAATTATGCCCCCCCGGGAGTTAAACCTGATTATGTGTTAAGAGCCAAATTGCAGGATATGTCCAACGAGGACTTATATTCCATGTTATCTGATTTGGATTCTGAGGGGGTAAAATCTATTGAATTAAATGACAGGAAAAAATTGATTCGTTCAATTGAAATTGTTAAATGTAGCGGGAAATCGTTAAAAGAAGCTAAAGGAATAAAAGCTGATACCGAGTTTGATGTTGAGTGGATTGGAAGAAATTTCCCAAGAGATATTTTGTATGAACGTATAAATAATCGTGTTGATTTTATGCTTGAAAACGGCATGATTGATGAAACCAAACGTTTACTTGAAAAATACGGAAGAATTTCAAATGTTACTGAAACAATAGGATATCATGAGATAATTGAGTATTTGGACGGGTACTTACCTCTTGATAGTGCCATTGATTTATTAAAGCAAAATACAAGGCGATATGCTAAACGTCAGTTGACCTGGTTCAGAAAGAATAAAAATATCAAATGGAATTGTTATCCGGATATACTGAAAAAATAATGTTGCTATGTTATAAATGTGTGTTATAATGTTAATTATATGCAGTAGTTATTTAAGGTTTGTAGCTTATGTTTTTTTTCAAATGTTTTTATAATATAAAGAAATATTTTGTCAATCAAATTTTTTGTAGTAAATTTTATTGTCAAGCATTTACACTCGCTGAGGTTTTAATAACTCTTGGGATAATTGGTGTAGTTGCCGCGCTTACACTCCCAATATTAATTCAGAATCATAATGAAAAAGCTACTGTAACAAAAGTGCAGAAAATGTATAGTGTTCTTCAGAATGCATACAATTTATATCTTGCGGAAGAGAATCCTGTCGTGAGCCCTGAATTTAGTGCAGATGGTGCGAGTACTGTTGCTAGTTGGTTCATTCCATATTTGAACGTAGCAAAAGATTGTGGAACTACAAATGAGGGGGAATGCGTATTTTACGGTTTATATAAAAATAAAGATGGAGGTAATCACAATAATTTTGCTGCAGATAACCACTATTATAAGATTCTATTGAATGATGGATCTCCTCTTTTGTTTAAAGGTTCAGGGTCATCTAATGTATTGGGTTCTATATTTTATGATGTAAATGGTAAAAATCCACCTAATCAATTTGGATATGATTTGTTTACTTTTAGAATACAAAGTGACCCTAACAGGGTAGTCCCGGGGGGTATATCTGAACTTTTTTATCCGTTTAATTCTGATTGTGCTTCGATAAATTCGTCCGGATATGGCTGCACTATATGGTTAATACAACAGGGAAATATGAAATATCTAAAACATCATAATTTAACTTTGAATTGACTTTGTGTACAAAGTCATAGAGTTAGAATTAATGCTTTACAATTAGACAGTACTTTTTTTTAATGCTATTATTGTGTATATGAGAGGTTAGTGTGATATGGCAAAGAACATATTAAAATCTTTAGGGTTTGGAATACTGTATTTGATTGCGGGCTTATATATTTTGTTTTTAGTTTTACCGTTTGTACTTAATCCGTTTTTGTCAAAATACGGTTCTGAAATATCTAAAATGGCAGAGGAGTCATGCGGACTTAAAATTAAAATTGAGAAGCTTGGTATTGTAACGACTCCAAAACTTACTGTAGGTATAAGAATCGGTAATCTTTCAGCAGCAATTCCGACCGGTGAGGAATTTTTATCTGTTGATAATTTGAAGGCTAAATTGTCTTTGATTCCGATTTTATTTGGAAGAATTGAGGCAGATGTTTTTAGTGCAGACAATATTGATGCTGTCTTAAAAGTCAAGCCTGACGGTAATTTGGAAATTATTGACTATTTACCTGCAGAAAATGAAGATGATACAAAGGAGCAGTTTACGTCATTACCTTTGGGGTTAAAACTTTCAAACAGACTCCCGAATGTTTATCTGAATGAATATACTCTTACAATGGTTGATATGCGTGATAAGAGAGAGTATACACTTCAGGGTGCTAAACTTAAAGTTACCGATTTTGTTATTAATAAAGGAATAAAAGTTTCTACTGTCGGTATTGCAAAATTTGATGGGGATGAACAATTTTCTTATGATATCAAAATAAAAAATCATATAATGCCTCAAATTGATTTGAATGAGCTTATCTTTGCTCAGAATGTAAATGCAAAAAATTCAAGTGGTTCTGTGACTCAGTCCATTTCCTTTAATATCATGGATATATTTAAGGGTATTAAACAAAATGGATTGACTGCAAATACTTTAATAGATATTGATGTGTCGGGTAAAACCGATGATATAAAGATTAACGGTTTGATTAATATTGAAAAATTGTCAATGTTATTAAATGGGAAGAAGCTTCCTGACGGACATTTGAAGTTTAAACTAAAAGAGAATAAAGTTTTAACGGATGTATTATTGTTTACTGCTGAGAATGAAGAAACTTCAGTAAATGGAGAATTTCAGCATGGTAAAAAGACTTTTATTGATTTGACCGTTAAATCATGTGCCGGTATTAATAATATTTTCGGTATTATAAAGACTATCGCAAATGCGTTTAATATTAAGGATTTAGATACGTTATCCGCCAGCGGAAATATTGATGCTGATTTTACTGTAAAGTCTGATTTAAAAAAGCTTACCTCAGACGGTTATTTAAAAATTCCGTCTGCTTCGGTCAGGTATGATTTGTATAATGTGATTATTGATAAAGTTAACGCAGATATTAGCTTTAAAAATAACATTGTTGATATAAGAAATGCAGGTTTTAATATTTTATCTCAGCCGCTGAAGTTGTTTGGTACAATTACTCATGATGCAGTTGCGGATTTGCATTTGACTGCAGATAAATTGCCGGTAAAAGGTTTAATTGCTGCTGCAGGGCAGGTAGGAATATTAAAGGATAATGATATTAAATCGGGTGTTGTATCAATGGATGTCGTGGTTAAAGGTGCTTTGAATAAATTTTCTCCTGTTGCCAATGTTTCTGTCGATAAGGTTAATATTGTTAACAAACCTTCTAATTCTTCCGTCAGGTTAGATAGTGCAAAATTAAAATTCACGGCGAAAGATAAGACTTATGACGGTGTTGTTGATTTAGTAAATTTAAATTTGAATAACCCGATGATAAAATTTTCCCTGCCTAAAATTAAGGTTTCAATGGATGACAAGAATATAGATATTTCTGATACTTACTTGATTCTTGATAATTCCCGTGTTGACATTTCAGGTAAGGTTTCTGATTATTCAAATAAAAATATCAATATTAATCTTGTAGCAAAAGGTAAACTGTTTGCGAATGATTTAAGGTCAATGTTACCTGCTGATGTTCGGTCAATGGTTTTGGCAAAAGGCTCTATGCCTGTATTGTTGACAGTATCAGGTAATGATAAAAAACAGATTGCTAATATCCGGATGTTAGCAACGCCCAACGGTTATTTTCATATAGCCGATTTGCAGTCAGTTACCGGTAAAAGTCTGTTATTAACTTCTACAGTTAACATCAATGGCGAGTCGTTAACTTTTAGTGATACCGGTGCATATTCTGTTTCTGCTTCGTCATTGTCCGATAAACCTGCGTCAAATATTAGTGGTACAAAGATTTTATCCGTGACCGGAGGAGTTTCAAATTTTACTGATTTAAATCTTAATTCAATTAATATTTCAACATTAGGTCAGCAGACTGTATCTGTTCCGTCCTTTAGTAATTCAAAGGCTGCTTTGACTGCAAATATTACTTTGAACGGTAAGGCTGCTAATCCTGATATTAAAGGGAATATAAATTGCTCAGAGGTTATTCTTCCGACTATAAAAACTACTTTTAAAAATTTAACTGCAGCACTAGGAAAAGAAATTGACGTTAATTTGCCGTATATTGAAATTGACAATTCTACAATGAAAGCAAAGGCTACTGTAAGTTCAAATCTTGCCAAGGGTATAATTATTAAATCTCTTGATTTTAGTTCTACAATGTTTGATTCTGATACTTTGATTGCTGCACTTGCAAAATTGCCTCAGCAATCGACATCTTCTAATAGTTCTGATTCGGGCATAATTATTCAGTCAGGTAAGGGTGCGATTACAAAGTTTAAATCGGGTAAAATTATTGCTACTTCTCTTACTTCTGATTTAAACATGAAAAACAATATTTTTACTCTTAAAAATCTTAAAGGCACTGCTTTCAACGGCTCTATCGCAGGGGATATCTCATGTAATGTCGTAAACGGTCATACTACGGTTAAAATGATTGGTGAAAAAATGAAAGCGGTGGATGCTATTAGTGCTGCGGCGGGGATTCCTAATGCTCTATCGGGTATTTTAGGATTTAATGCTAATTTGAGTCTTAATGCTTATGCTTCAACGTATAATGATATGTTAAAGTCTGTTAAAGGCACTATTACTTTTGATATTAAAGACGGGCATTATATGAATATCGGAACATTAGACCAATTTATTCTTGCAGGGAATGTTGTATCTAACACTATTTTAAAGGCAGCACTTCTTCCTGTAAAAAATATGCCTGTCGTTAAAAATTCCTCCGAATTTTCTGTGATTAAAGGCTCTGTTGATATGCTTGACGGTATTGCAACTTTAAAACCCGTAACATCATCCGGTAAAACTGTTGCCTACTACGTTACAGGTAAATATAATATTATTACAGGTTATACTAATGTTATCATTTTAGGTCGTATGGGTGCTGAAATTGTTGCTGTACTCGGACCGCTAGGACAGTTGTCAGCCTCTAAATTGACAGCTTTTATTCCTAAATTCGGTACTCAAACGCTTAATATTTTGAATGCACTTACTTCTGATCCGGCTAACGAACAGGTGTCAAGAATCCCTACATTAACTGATACGAAAACTACATATAAGGATTTTAAAGTTTTATTTATCGGTAATATAATGAGTCCGGCTTCTATTAAAACATTCAAGTGGTTATCTGAATGTGATACATCCGCTATTGATGCAGGAACACTTAAAGAACAAGTGAAAGCAGGTGTAGGTGCCGTAAAACAAATAGGCAAAAATAATGTCCAGGATGTTAAAAAAACTGTTGAAGCTGTAAAATCTTCTGTTAAAAGTACTGCAAGCGATATTAAAAATCAGGTTCAAAAAACTAAAGAAAGTATTGAAGAATTAAAAAATCTGAAAAACATGTTTAAGCGTCCTTCAAATAATTCCGGTTCTCAAAGTTCAGCCGAAACTCCTTCTGATGCTGTAACTTCAACCCCATCTGCCGAGTAACTTTTTCTCCCCAATGTAACGAAATGTAACAGAAAGACGTAGAAACCCTAAAGTTTTAGAAAAGAATGCCGACATGAATAGTACGGAAATTAAAATGAAAGGGACAAG
>CACWHC010000020.1 GCA_902760645.1 uncultured bacterium | reverse complement strand
AATCCAGCTTATTCATCACAACAGTAAAATTTAATGATAATGTAATTAATTCTACAAATGATAAAACGGAGCAAATTTAAAATAATGAAACTTATTAAATAGACTTAAAAACGGCTGGATTGCTTCGCTTTCGCTCGCAATGACATGAAAAAGATTTCTTAGTGAACACAGTGAACTTAGAAATTTGGGTGAGGGGTCAAACGTACAGATTAATGTGACCAGTAAACAGTGATCGGTGAACAGTTCGTATCGGTGCTGACGCACGGTTAAAATAGATATGAGTGAATGTTTTGCAGCAGCAAAACAAAACGAATAACAGGTTGCGAACTGCCAATAATCAGAACTGATTTTGGCTGGAGTAAAGTGAGCGAAAAAATACCGAAAAAGGTACTAAAATATGGTTGAATGTTTTGTTCAACCCATATTTTAACTTAACAAAGCAAACTGATGTATAAGTGCGGAAAAATAATATGTACTTGCTAAAATTTAAATATTAAACTATAATAATTTCATAGGCAGAGGAAGAAGATGGGCTATAAAATATTATCAAAAAAGGAAATTTGTCCTAATCAATATGAATTAACGATTGATGCACCTTATGTTGTCAGAAACGCACAGGCAGGGCAGTTTATTATATTTCGTGCAGAAGAAAACGGTGAAAGAGTTCCGCTGACTATTGCCGACGTCAATAAAGATACAGGTGCTTTGACAATTGTGTTTATGGCTGTCGGGCATTCAACAAAAAAACTCGCAGAACTTGGTGTTGGGGATGAAATCATTGATATTGCAGGACCTTTGGGCAAGCCTACAGATATAAAAAAATACGGAACGGTTGTTTGTTTGGCAGGCGGATACGGTGCTGCACCTTGTTATTTGATTGCAAAGGCTTTTAAAGATGCAGGGAATAAAGTTTATATGATTATGGGTGCCCGTAACAAAGATTTGATTTTCTGGGCAGATAAAATGAAGAATGCATGTTCAGAATTGTTTATAACTACAGATGACGGCTCTTTGGGCGAAAAAGGTTTTGTCACAAATGTTTTATCAAGATTAATGGAAAATGAAAAAATTGATTATGCGATTGCTGTCGGACCTATGCCTATGATGAGAGCTGTTGCGGAACTTACCCGTGATAAAGGAATTTATACTGAAGCAAGTATGAATCCTATAATGGTTGATGGAACAGGTATGTGCGGAGCATGCCGTGTTACGGTCGGTGGTGAAGTTAAGTTCGCCTGCGTTGACGGTCCTGATTTTGATGCTCATAAAATAGATTTTGATGAAGTTATTAACAGAACAAGAATATACAAAGAGCAGGAACGTAAGAGAGATGAGTCCTGTAATCTGTTAAAACAAGCTCAGGTGTGATTAAAATAATTAACTTTGTAAAGGAGAAGTTATGGTAGATAGAAAAGAAATTCCGTTTTGCCCGTTGATGAGTGCAGGTTCAGAAGTTGACATGGTTTGTACTCAGGATAGATGCGGTTGGTATGTGCCTTCAGTAAAAAAATGTAGTATATACATTTTGGGCTTTAATGCTTTATTGGAAGCTAATACTAAGCAGACTATGCCAAAACAGCGTATATAATTTAATTTTTGAATATTCGGAAGTAATGACGTATGATATTGTAACAGGTATTGTAAAGGTGAAATTATGAAAATTGTTCTTTGCATAAAACAAGTTCCGGATACTTCCGATATAAAATGGACTGAAAACAACACTATTCAGCGAGAGGGATTGGAAAGTATTTTAAATCCTTATGATGTTTATTCTCTGGATAGTGTTGTAAAGTTTAAAAAAGATAATCCGGATGTCGAAATTTCTGCCGTTACCATGGGACCTAATCAGGCTGAAAAGGTTTTGAGAAAGGCTGTTTCTGTTGGTGTAGACAGAGGTATTCTTTTATCCGATAAGAAATTTTCGGGTGCTGATACTTACGCTACAGGAAAAACTATTGCAGCTGCAATTAAATCAAAGCTATCCGATTATGATTTAATTGTTTGCGGACAATTTGCCGTGGATGGTGATACTGCTCAGACAGGACCGAGCATTGCAAATTTTCTTGATATTCCTCAGGTTACATACGTCAGTAAGATACTTGAATATGACGGGGATTGTATAACGGTTTTAAGAGAATTTGACGAGGGTTTGGAAACCGTAAAAGTAAAACTTCCTGCATTAATTTGTATGTTAAAAGGTGATTATGAAACCGTAAGAGCAGATATTAACGGTGTAAAGAAAGCACAAACCGCAGAAATTCTTACTTATACTCTTGATGATATCGGTTTATCAGCTGAGGAGGTCGGGTTAAAAGGTTCTCCTACCTATGTAAGCAAAGCCTTTAGAGCATCAGGACGAGAGGTTGTTTGTGAATTTGTTGATGACGTTGACAAACTCGGTTCATTAATCAGGGAAGGGGGATTTTTGCATGAATAACGGAATCCTTATATGGGCAGAAGTTACCCGTGAAAGCTATGTGCATCCTGTCACTTTTGAATTGGCATCAAAAGCAAAAGAATTATCGGAAAAGAAAAATAATATCCCTGTAACTGCACTGGTATGTTTAACGGATGAACCATCGGAAGATTTTAAGGAAGCCTTTTGTATTAACGGTTTTGATAAAGTTTTTTATCTAAAAAGTGATAAATTTAAAACATACAAATCTGATTTGTTTGCAAAAGCTGTTATAGGTGCGGTGCAGAGTATCTGCCCTGAAATTATGCTGATTGGTGCGACCTGTCAGGGTCGGGATTTGGCACCGAGAATTTCTACGGCTCTTCATACAGGCTTAACTGCGGATTGTACGGCATTGGATATTAATGAAGAAGGAAAACTTGCCGCAACAAGACCAACCTTTGGCGGTCAGCTTATGGCAACAATTTTGTCTAAAAATACCCCTCAGATGGCAACAGTAAGACCAAAAGTTTTTAAATTCTCTGCCGATTCTGAACGCAAGAATACGGAATTTATACGGTTAGATGTAAATGAGGATACATTAATTTCAAATATTGAAGTAGTGGACTTTAAAAAGAAATTCTCATCATCTCTAAATGAAATTGACAGTGCGGAAATTATTGTTGCAGGCGGCAGAGGAATGCAGTCAAAAGAGGGTTTTGAATTACTGAAGCAGCTTGCAGTAAAGCTGGGCGGTGTGGTCGGGGCAAGCCGTCTTGCCGTAGAAATGGGATTGGCGGATGCGTCTTGCCAGGTAGGACAAACCGGTAAATCAGTTTGCCCAAAACTCTATATTGCATGCGGTATTTCAGGAGCATTACAGCATACTGTCGGTATTGATAAGGATACAAAAATAATTGCAATTAATTCAGATAAAAATGCTGAAATTTTTAAGGTCGCAAACTATGGTATTGTAGGCGATGCCTTTGAAATTATTCCGCAGTTGATAGAGGATTTGTAAAACTATAACACAAGTATTTCTTGGTCGGGATGAAATTATACCTTTATTATGTACTAATCTGTTTCAATTAAGCCCGTATTATTTAGGTTTCTGTAGTTTAAAGGTTCAAAATTTTGCTTTCTGATTTCTTGCATTATAAATTGTCCAATATCTTCGGAATATTTATTAAACAGGTCATTATTCTTTTCTAACCACCAATCCCAAGGATGTTCAAACGGATGTTTTTTATTGAAAACAGATATTGACGAATCAATTTTTCCAGTATCAAATTTGCAATCAATATCTAAAGCTATTAATTTATAATCTTTTTCTCCTCTGATATCTTTTATTGCTTTATTAATTTCATTGCATATATTTTCATTTGGCGGATTATTGATTATAAAAAATATAAAATCATCAGTATTAAATTTAGCTTTTAAATTTTGTATTCTGCTCTTATAACGCTGAATTATTTTATTTCTACCTTTTTTTGTGTTAGGGCAATCTGTATCATGATTATATCTTATGTAATATTTTTTGTTTATGTATAAATTATCTTTTTTAGAATATTTGATATATTTTAAGTAATTTTTAAAATTGTTATTTAATAATTTCAGGATTGCTTCTGATGGGGTAACTGCAAGATCAAATGGTAAAGATAGTTTACCTTGAGATTTCGTCTTTTCAAGACCGGTTTTTGTAACTACTGTTCTTGGTAAACAATCACAGCCAAGCGAAATTATTTGATATCGCCTGTGGTTTAATACGGACTTGAGATTATCCTCTGATTTTTTAGAAATAGTGTCAACGGTGTTTTGTAAATTGTTTTTAATCTTACTATATTCGGTATTATCCATGTTTATACATTTTTGCATTGTTTCTGATAATTCCGAATTATTATCGTATATAATGGCATTAGAATTATTGAAATAATGTTTTGGTGCAAATTTTGATGGTATTAAACATGGAATATCAAAAGAGTAGCTTATTGAGAATGAACCACTAATTCCATTTTTTGTATATCTATCGTGGTCAACATTTTCCGGATCTAATAGTGTTAACAGATAATCTGCATTAGCAATTTCTTCATACATATCTTTAAAAGGCAGACGACCTTTTATCTCAAATTTAGAAGCTATATTTTTGGGTAGATTTTCCAAAGTTCCATTACCAATGATGGTAATTTTGAAGTTGTCTATGCCGTTTGCTACAAGATTTGAAACAGCCTCAATAAGTAATGAACTATTTCGTCGAAATGCTGATAATTCTCCTATTGATATAAAGTTAGTTATTTTATTTTTATTGTGAAATTTAAACTCTCCGCAATACGTATTTGAGCAAGATGGGAAATTACTATTATTATCATCAAAGTCTGCCAGTCTTAAGACTCTTTTTTCTTTCATGAAAATAGGATTACATCTGTCCAAATGATGTTCAAATATGATAAATCCATTTTGCGGTTCATTTGTAACTGCAAAAAAATCAAAAAATGAAGGTGCTGTTTCAATACTTGGTCCATAGTATAAATAATGTGAAGCGATAATGCCGTATTTATATTCCTGTATCAAATTAGATTTAAAGACCTTATTCATATCATCAAGATTCAAAACAAAGTAATGATCGCACAAAGATTTTGATAAACAGAATGGATTTTCTTTATCTATTCCCGGAGTTACGATAACATCTACATTATATCCAAGTTCTTTTAAGTGTTTTGCATGACTGGGTAAACATTCCCCATGTACGACATTTGCTTCTATTAATAATACTGAATTATTTTTTACTTTGTGCTGAATAAACTTTTTATACTGTTTATAGGTCGAACTTTTAAGTTTAAAATATAATTTTAAACCAAATATTGTTATTTGTTTATATTTGCCATCATCCTTATTTTTGTTAACAACGGAAAATATTGTATTTGTTACATATTTGAAGATTGATATTTTTCTTAATCTATTAATATCGTCTTTGCAGTCTTCAAGAATATCTTTTGAAAAATTGTCATTAATGAAATTTAAATATTTATTTAGCAAAAGACTAAATTTTATTTTTTCTGCAAGGGATGTAGTTTTATTTTCAAAATATAATATTCCACCAATCATTTTTATTAATGTAAATTTTTTATATGGTTCAGTTGCCTGTTTAAAGTTTTGCGTAGATATAAATGTCGTATATGCTTGCAAATCGCAACGTATACCTTTTAATGCCTTACTCGTAGCACTGTGTTTTCTGTCTACCCTATAAAAATATAATATATCTTTTATTATGATATATTTAGGTGTGTTGTAAAGACACATCAAATTAAATATTCCATCCTCAGCAGTTTTTAATTTTGGAATAAAGCGTATTTTATTTTTTTCGATAAAATCCCTTTTATATATTTTATCGTAGATAAAGTGCTGGAAATTTATTAAATCTGATAGTTTGTATACATTTGTCTGACTAAGACAATTTATCAAAAATGTATCCCACCTTGGAACAGGTGTATCATTAATTACGCAATATACTGCAAATTGTACAATATCAGAATTAGTTTTCTCTATATGTTTTAATGGTGTTTCTACATATTTAGAGTCTACATAATCATCGGAATCAATAAACATAATATATTTTCCCGATGCAATATCCAAGCCTTTGTTTCTGGCAATTGCAACTCCGGCATTTTCTTGATTAATAATATGTATTCTTTTATCATTTCTTTGATATTCTTTTAATATGTCCAAGGAATTATCCGTTGAACCATCATTTATGCAGATTATCTCAATATCTTTTATGGTTTGATTTACAATGCTATCAAGACATTTCCTTAAATATTTTTCTACGTTATAAACTGGTATAATTATACTTACTTTTGGCATTTAGAACCTCTATTTACTGTTATCTTATGTCCAAATATTATAAAATCTTTGGTTTTTTCGTATGTATTAATATTGAATATCTTAAAATACCAATGTTTGTGTGATTTCCATAATATTTTTTTTAGTTTTCTGTAATTTTTTAAACTGTAACATTGTAGTGGGGTAATTATGCTTTCAATATATTTTACTAATTCCGAAATATCAGATAATATTTCCATTTTAGAATTACTGTTTTCAAACTTTTTATAGTATGCGATAGAGCCTCCAATAAAATGATTAATTGACATCTTTTTTATCTCTAATTTTTGTTGTTTAAATAAATTGGTACTAACCAAAGCCTTTAGAGATTTAAAATCATTCTTTATAGCATTTTTATTATTGCTTGTTGCATTACCTGTTCTGAATTGTCTATAATTATATAAAGGTTCTTCAATGTAACTGTAGCATGGATTCAAGTAGTATAAACTCAGACAAAATACGATATCTTCAGCACATTTTAGACCTTCAATAAATCTTGTGTTATATTTTTCAATTAGTTGTCTTTTAAAGGCTTTATCCCATACAAATATTTGATTTCTAATGGTGTGTTTTTTTGATTTATAATTCTTATTGAGTTTTGTAATTTGTTTTATATTTGTTGTAAGTATGGTGTTATCATTATTTATTACATTATGACCGAAGCAAATTATATCAGCATTGGTTTCCTTGATTTTATTTAATACCTTTTCACATAATTTTTTATCATACCAATCATCTGAATCTAAAAACATTATAAATTCACCATTGGAATTGTCTAATCCAATATTTCTAGCTGTGGATACCCCTTTATTTTCTTGTGTTATAATTTTTATCCGGTTATCTTTTTTAGCAAATTCTTTTAGTAGGTTGTAGGAGTTATCTGTCGAACCATCATTTACACAAATTATTTCGATATCTTTAAATGTTTGGTTCAAAATACTATTTAAGCATTGTTCCAAGTATTGTTCTACATTATATATCGGTATAATTATTGAAATTCTTGGCATTTTCCCTATATCCTTATTGCGCAAAACAAATCTAATTGAAATTATACATGTCATAAAATAACATGTTTGTCAATAAGATATTGTCATAACACATCATTAAATCGTTAAATAGAAAAAGTTATAAAAATTATCATAGGGTTGCGGGTATGGATGAATTTGAATTTAGAAAGAGTTTTGGAAAGCGACTTTGCATAATTAGGAAAGAGAAAAATCTTACGCAAGAACGTTTGGCAGAGTTGATTGAACTGGATCCTCAATATTATTGTAAAATGGAAAATGGTAATCATTTCCCTTCCGTAAAAACTCTTGCAAAAATTACGCAAGTTTTTGGGATGGGACCTGATGAATTATTTAATTTTGGTAGTATAAAATCTGATATGGTTGAGAAAATTAGTGTTAAATTGTCAGATTTGTCTAATAAAGAATTAGAAATTGTAAATAATTTTATTTTATCAATTATTGCTTTAAGGTAAATTTCTTTCAGTGTATAATTATAAGTTTGACGAGGATTACTGTTCGTGATAGCATATTTGCAAAGGATGTGTGAGGTTTTGTTATGGATAATTTAAGAATATATTTAGACAAAGACATTAATACCGGTTTAATAAAATCTAAGAAAATTGCCGTAATCGGTTTTGGTTCTCAGGGGTACGGTCAGTCGACCTGCCTTAAAGACAGCGGATGTGATGTAGTTCTGGGTTTAAGGCTCGGTGGTAAGTCTGACGTTAAGGCTAAGGATTACGGTTTCAAAACAATGAGTATTGAAGATGCCGTTAAGTGGGCAGATATTGTACAAATTCTTATTCCTGACGAAATTCAGGCTGATGTTTATGAAAAGCAAATACGGCCTTATTTGAGAAAAGGTCAGTATTTAATGTTCTCTCACGGGTTTAATATTCATTATAAAAAAATTGTTGCACCGGAGGGTGTTAACGTTATAATGGTTGCACCTAAAGGTCCCGGTCATACCGTAAGAAGCGAATATCTTTTGGGACGTGGTGTTCCTTGTCTGATAGCTGTTGAGTCCGACCCGTCCGGTGATGCAAAAGAAATGGCTTTATCGTACGCCTCTGCTATAGGTGCAGGTCGTGCAGGTATTATTGAAACCACTTTCAGAGAAGAAACGGAAACGGATTTATTCGGTGAACAGGCTGTTATATGCGGAGGGGTTTCAGCTCTTATTAAAACAGGGTTTGAAGTTTTGGTAGAGGCAGGATATTCCCCGTATATGGCTTATTTTGAAGTTTTACACGAGATGAAATTGCTTGTTGATTTAATTAATCAGGGCGGGTTGGCTGATATGAGATACTCTATTTCCAATACTGCAGAATACGGTGATATGACTCGTGGTCCAAGAGTTATAGGCGAACAGTCAAGACAGGCAATGAAAGATTTGCTCAAAGATATTCAGTCAGGTGCTTTTGCCGATGAATTTATGACGGAAATGAAATCGGGTTGTCATAAATTTAATGAACTCAGAAAAGCTAATGCTGACCATTTAATAGAAAAAGTAGGGGAAGAAATCCGCTCATCTTTCAAATGGAACAATGATGCTAAAATTATTGACAGAAACAAAAACTAAACGAGGTATTATATATGTTTAATATGGATTCCGAATACGAAATAATGGCATTTTCGGTAGGTGATACAAAAGCCGGCACAAAAATGGGAAAATTGCAGTTAAAAAATCTGGATGATGGCTCCGTATTAAATTGTATCTTGTGGGAGGAAACCCTTAACCGTTTTGACAGCAAAGTTTTCAGAAACGGGAATATTGTAAAACTTGTTACAGCTTCCTTTAACGAAAAATTTAATAACTGTCTTGTAACTACCCTGCAGGTTGTCAAAGAGGCAAAGACAGGTTTGGATGAAGAATCCAGAGAAATGTATTATCAGGCATTAATGGATTATATAAATAAGATTAGTGATGAAAAATTAAATAGCTTTTTGGTGAGATTTTTTATGGAGCATAAGGATAAAATTAAAATTGCTCCTGCCGCAAAAGTTATGCATCATAACTATGTCGGCGGTTTGTTGGTTCATACTCTTGAATGCTTGCAGTATGCCGAAACAAATATGGAAATGAGTGTTTATAAGTTCAATAGCGATAATATTTTGGCTGCCTGTATTTTGCATGATATTGGTAAAATTTTTGAATATACGGTTGATACTGAATCCGGTTTAATAGATTATGATGAGGATTTCAGAAAAATTTGGATTTCGCATTCTCAGTACGGTTTCACGATATGTATGAATGAAGGCTTCCACGAAGTTGCAAAAATGATTGCGGCACACCACGGAAGAAGTGACTGGGGTGCGATTATTGATTTAAATGAAAAAGATTTGGAACCGGAGTTGTATTTTATTCATCTGATTGATAATTTGTCCGCAAAGTTTGGTAAAATCAGCGTTTCTAAGCTGGAAGAAAATTAATCATATCAGTCAATAATTATTTCTTTTTCATTTTTATATGTAACATAACCCAAATTTGCTTTTGGCGGCTTCTTCAGGTTTTTTCTCTTTGTATAAATAACGCCGATTTTAGATGATTTTCCCCCTGATGAATGTTGTTTGGCAAGTTTTGCACATTCTAAAATTAATTCTTCCGGCGGATTATTGCCTTTTAGTAATACATGAGAACCTGCACAGTCTTTCGTATGAAACCATAAATCTTCATCTTTTGCAAGTTTTGACACTATATAATCATTTTGGCGGTTGTTTTTCCCAATGTAGATAGTGTATTCGCCCTTAATAATTTTTTCGGGTTCTGTTGCTTTTCGTTTGTCGGATTTATCTTTTACGCTGTCAGGTTCTATTTCCGGTTTGATTTCCATTAAATCTTCGTAATTCTCTGCGTTTTCTATTGAGTATTCAAGTTGTTCCAAGTAATCAATAGTTTGGGATAATTCATTTTTTAACTCCGATAATTTTTGTTTTGAAGTTTTTCCTTTGTTATATAATTTGTAAAATTTGTTCGCATTATCTTTTAAGGTAAGTGCAGGATTTAATTCAATAGTTATGTTTTTATTATTTTCATAATCAAAAACATCAGCTTTGTCGCTGTATTCTTTTAAATTATACAAATTCGCCATGATTAAATCTCCAAAAAGGCGGTATTTGTCGCAGTTTATTTCTCTTTCAATTTGTGATGACATTTTGTTTATTGAATTTTTTGTACGGTTAATTTTTTGCCTTGTGTCTGTTAAAAAATGCGTTTTTAAAGATAAAAATTTTTCTTTTTCCTGATGATAAGAAAAATAATTATCAATCATGGAGTTTACATTTTCCTGGTATATGGGATTATCCAGTAAATTCCCGTATAATGAAAAAAGCATTTTGTCCTCTGAAACCGCAGGACATAGGTTTCTAAGATTAGTGTAATTTCTTAAATCTTCAATGCTTCTGCCATTACATAATTCAGAAAAAGATTTTGAAAATAAATAAAAATCTTTCCACAGATTTGAATAATCTATTCCGCCGTTATAATTATTAATATCATTTTTTATTTGTTTTGGGGGATATATATAAGGTAAAGTCCCTGCAAGCTCTCTTTCTCTGCTCTTTTCAGAACCGACATTATGTGCGCATCCAAGAATTATATTCGTATCATAGTTGTATAAAATGACATTTGAATGTTTCCCCATAAGTTCAATAGCGAGGCAGAGATATATTTTTTCGTTAAGTTCATTGTATGATTCTGCATATATTTCAAATATGCGTTCATTTTTCGGTTGCCTTACTTTGTATATTGCGGCATTCTCAAGATGTTTTCTTAACAGCATGCAGAACATGGGCGGTTTTTGAGGTATTTCAATCCGCCTTTTGTTTTCATTATCTTTGGACATAAAACAGATGTGATAATATTGCGGATTGATGTTAATATACAGCTTTCTGCTTTCGCCGCCTTTCCTTACTGAAATAATAAAATCACGTCTTGTAGGCTGCTGAATTTTCTGAATTCTGGCATTGGTCAGAAAATCGCTGCATTCTTCAGTAAAGGCTTTTAATGTTAATGCATCAAATGTAATCATAAAAATATTGTATAACAAACGTTATACAATATTAATAAGTTATTAAATCTTTATTTATTAGTGTCTGAAAAATTGGCTATCAAATGCCGGGTGCATAGAGCCTGTTCTGTATGGTACCGGGGAACCCATACCCATACCCATACCGGGACCCATCATTCCGCCGCCCCAGTAATAACCGCTGCCAAAAGGATGCATGACTTGATGTGCAAATACACTTGCCTGTGCGACATTTGTTAAAGCCTGTTGCCCATTGCCGTTAGCACTATATTTTGCTGCATATCCAAGATAACTGCCGGTACAATTCTGTGTTTGTGCAGCACCGGTTGTTGCCATAGAATTAAATATCAGGTTTTGCCCTGCATTTTGTAGCCTACTGCCTATTGTGCCGCCTTTTTTCTTGTCAAGTACGTCGTTTGCACAACGCAAGCTGTCATTAATGTATCCGACTGTCTGATTAAATGATGCCCAACTCATATTCTATCTCTCATGTTATGTAACATATATATAAAGTTTATATCATGATAAAAATTGCCTTTGTTCTCGATTTATATTAAGAAATGTTACACAAAGCTCTAAAAATCTAAAGTTTTCTTATTATGTGCCGATAAGAATATTGTAAGGAAATTAAAAAGGGATACAGAAATGGCAATTAGTGTTTATGAACAATTGAATAATATGGGATTAAACATTGACCGTCCTACGTTACAGCAGGTTTCTCAATCTATTTTGAAGCGTGCGGAACAAAAGAACAGCCAGTATAATGTTGATACTGCACAAAATTATTTCCAAAAGAGAGATATCGGCGTTGATATGTATAATAACAAGGTCGATTTAAAGGTTGCAAATCAAATTGCACTTAATAACTCAGGTTTACAAGTTCATTTAAGTCAAGAAACTATATCAAAAATATATTACCTAAACGCCAAAGCAGCTCAGGGTATTCAAAATGGTGTTGACGGTAAGATGACAATCGCTGTGAATGAAATTACAATCAAAGAGCAAAAAAATACCGTAACTTCTAAAAACAGAATTGTCACAAACGAATCCGCTAAAGATAAAAACGGTTCAAATCCTTTTTATCACGGAGAACTTTTGATGATGAATAATAATGCATCAAAAGAAGAAACAGTTGATGAACAGAAAGTAATTACTTCAAGTATATTTGTCTAATCAACAATATCTTCAATTTCTTCATCAACAGTTCTAGAAGTTAATACATCCTCACTACTATTAATACTTCCATTATGTAGAGATTCCTCGTGTTTTTTCTTTAGAAGTTGTTGAGTAGCAAGTAAATCTTTTTGTTTTTTAGCTTCAATTTTTCTGGAATTAATAACATTTGCAACATTCATCATTGCAAGAGAATTAAGAGTTGCTCTCAGTACTGCACTCCTGTCCATATATTTGGATTCATTTTGTTCTTCTTCAAATTCTTCTTGTTGCTGCTGAGCAAAATATTCTCCGCCCTGTCCCATTTTATCATCCTGAGTTCGGGCTGCGGTTCCGGATATATCGCCGCTTTTAAAATTAAAAGCACCGCCAATTCCGAAATATCCTGCTGCTCTGTTATCGACCATATTCGTTAACCTCTGTTGGACTTGGGAAAAACGGGTATTTTCATTAATTTATTTTTATAAATTAATTACCGTACTCTTTCTCCCATTTTAAATATCCTACCTACATGTTTAGTATAGAAAATTTAACAATATATTAAATCCTCTAAATAAATTATTTTGCTATTCTATTAATAAATTGTTACAAAAAGAGGTAGTGTTACTACCTCTTGGAGAGTTCTTTATCAATGTGATATAAAATCGAATTATCGTTTCCGAACATTTTTATTGTTTTTATTATATCAAGCACCTGAGATTCTTCTTCGACCTGTTCTTTTATGTATTTGTCAATAAATTCTCTTGTCGCTCTGTCACATTCTGTTTCCGACATATTGGCTACGTTTTCAATACTGTCGGTAACTTTTTTTTCATGTGATAAAATCATTTCAAATACCTGAAGCGGGTTATGAAAATCTCTTTCGGGTGCTTCAATCGGTGTTAAATTAATATTTCCGTCACGTTCAATAATATAATCAAACAGGGTTATCCCATGTTCAATTTCTTCTTGAGCCTGTACTTTTGTCCAATGAGCAAAACCCTTAAGACCACACTCATCAAAATAAGCAGACATTGCAATGTATAAATATGCGGAATAGAATTCTTTATTAATTTGTGCATTTAATATTTCCTCTACTTTATTATTTAACATTATTTCCCCTCCATAAGCCGTGTAAATTACAATATTCAAGAGCCGTTTCGTCATTATTGATGCGGCTTTCAATATTTATCACCGGTTCGTTATCCGGATATTCCAGATACATATAATTTTTTGCCTGTGATATTCGTTCTATAAATTCGATATGGTGTTCTTCCGTCATAGGATGTTTTTCTTTCCCTACCTGAATGTATTGATTTCCGTCATTATCAGTTTTGTACACGGGGATATGGTATTCGGTTGTTACATTTTCCGTTGTATTTGGAACAAGTTTTTCCATCTTTTCGCCGCAGCATACGAGTTCGCCTTCTCCGTTCAGTATTATCTGAACTGTATTGCGGCAAATTTTACAGCGATAAATTTCAAGTTTTTCTGTCATAGCTTTTTCCTTTCAGTATAATGTTATTAGCAAGTTTTATTTATTTCATTAGCCGAAAGTTTAATATTTATCTTTTGGCTGTATAGTCAAATATAACAAAATCTATTCTGTTATCAGAAAATTCTTTGCGGGCAACATTTTCTTTGAAGGGCATTATTTTACCGAATCCGACAGGGAAAAGTCTGTCTGTTGAGTTGTAAATAATCTTAGATAAATAATCGGCTATTTTATTTGCTCTTACAATACTTATTTCCCAATCGGTTTTATAATAGCCGTTTATGTTCAAAGTTTCTTCGGTGTGAGCTTCTATTGTGCAGTTATTTTCAAAGTTATTTAAAAGTATACCGATTTTATCAAGCAGTAATTTCCCGTTTTGGGATATTTTGTCGGAATTTTCTTCAAATAATTCTGATTGGGCAACGCTTAATATTATTCCTCTGGGAACTTCCGTATATGTAATATTGTTATTCAGAGGAATTGAACGTTCTATTTCCTGTTCTATAAACGGTTTTTTTGCTTCAAAATCACTGAATTTTTGACTGTTTAGAGCAAAACATTGTTCTGTGAATAATCCGAATATAATAACCGCCATAAATAAAAACACTTATAATACCTCAGAGTGTATTATAAGTGTTTTTGATTATTAATTTATTCCACAGATGTTTATGGTTTCAGGATAGAAAGTACTGAGTTTTTGCTAAAATATTTTTTTGCACATTTTAATAATTGTTCTGCAGTAACCTTTTTAATGTTTTCTTTTGCTCGGTCATTAAAATCAAAGCCCAGTCCAAGAATCCCGTAATTACCATACAGTACGGCTTGATTTTCGTTTGTTTCCTGTGTGAATGCCCATTTCCCAAGCATGTTGTTTTTTGCGTTTTCAAGTTCTTCTTCCGATACAGGATAGGTGCAGATTTTGTCTATTTCTTCTTTAAAACCTGCAAGAGAAACTTCTATATTTTTGGGTTCCGTTGCAATATATATAAAGAAATCAGCACATTGTCCAAAAACTTCATAAGAACTTCTTACAACGTATGCCAAACCTTTTTTATCTCTTAATTCAAGGAAAAGTCTTGAGGATAACCCCGAAGCTCCGAGAATAACATTTAAAAGTAATAGTGCCGGATAATCCTCGCTGTTGGAGGTTTCGGTTATCCAACCTTTAATAATGTGTGCCTGATTTGCATCAGGTTTTATAATTTCCGAATATTTGTCTTCCTGTAGTTCTTTTACTGTCGATATCAATTCAATATCTTTTGATTCGGGAATATCTGCAAAGTATTTTGTCAATTCATTTTTAACGGTATCTGTATCAATATCCCCTACGACTGATATGACTTTTTTACTTTCATTAATCATATTGTTGTAATTTTCAAGAACTTTTTCTTTTGTAAGATTTTTTATGTTTTTGAGGACTCTTGTTCCTGTATTTCCGTAATAATGATCTTTAAATATATTTGAATAGTAGCCGTCAGAAGCCTTTGCTCTTGGGGAATCCAATTCCGCAATTATTTCCCCCTCCATCTTGCTGATTTCTTTATCAAAATCTTCAAATGTTGAATTTTTAATTATGTCAGCCATAATTTCAAGTGCGTTATCGAAATCTTCATTCAGACATACGAACTTAAATCTTATATAATCGGGTCTTGAATCAGCAGATAATTCAATAGCGTAAGCATCCAACTCATTTGCTAACTGCTCTGCCGTACGGGTTTTTGTCCCTTGCAAAAATAATCTTGCCATAATTGTATCAAGACCTGGATTATTTTTATTTCTTTTTGCTCTGAAATTAAAACATAATGCAATTCTTGGAGTGTTTTTATTTTGTTTGCAAAAAATTTCTATATTGTTATTAAGTTTAATAGTATTGCCAATCATATTAAAGCCCTTTCCGTATATATTGTAACACGGGAGCTGTACTCTTGCAAGCTGCAGCAGGTAACAGGTAATATTCAAAATGTTAATAATTGTAACGATAATGTTAACATGTGAAATTCGACTATTTATGAATTTTTTATATATGTAAGAAGAGTAATAAAAAGAGAGGCGAGAGTTATGGCTATTTCGAATTTACAAGAAACGTTATTGATGTATTCAAAGTACAAATCAATGATGAACAAACAATTGGCGTCTATTCAGATGAATATGTTGTCTGCAACTAAAAAAGTAACTGATACTCAGATGAAGTATAACAATTATCAACAGGAATTATATTCTAAATATGAACCTGATGAAATGTTGGATGAAAAGCAGGAATACATCGTATTAATGGCTCAGATGGAAAACGAATTAGAATTTGAGTTAAAAAATATTAAGTCTTGGGAAGAACAATTAGAACTTGATAAATTAAATTGTGAAGCAAGAATTGCTGAAATTACTACTAATGAAACAACTGTAAAAACAATGTTAAAGAACAATTTAAAATCAGACTTCACTTATGGTGGAGTGGGTCAAGGCTAATAACTCTAATTAATATAAAAATAAGGAAATCAATAACAAAAGGCGGTATTTTTACCGCTTTTTTGTTGTATTATATATTTATGGTATATGACGGTAAAAAACTCGGAGTATTTATTGTTCCAACGGGTATAGGGGCTTCAATAGGAGGTTATGCCGGTGATGCTTCTTCTTATGCCCGAAAGTTTTCCAAAAAGGCAAATATAATTGTAAATCCAAATGTTGTTAATGCAGGCGGATTTTCCGGTATTAATGATAATATGCTGTATGTTGAGGGATATTCTCTGGATGATTTTATGCGCGGAAATATAAATTTATTACCCGTTTCAATACCTAATAAAACAGGTATAATTTTTGATAAGGCAATACCTGAGGATGTATTAAATGTGCATATAAATACTATGAATGCGGTCAGAGTGGTTTATGGTATTGACGTTTTAGAATATGTAATAACTGATGAAGAAATCGGAGTTGAATTCGTATTAAATGACAGCGGAGTTTCGGATGGTAGTGTAAAAAATCCGGATACAATGCTTATTTCGGCAAAAAACTTAATTGATAAAGGATGTAATGCTCTTGCTGTTGTCGGAATGTTTGATAATCCAGAGGATATGAATGAAGATTATGCAAACGGGGAGGGAACCGATCCTGTAGGGGGTGTTGAGGCGATATTATCTCATTATATTTCAAAGGAATTAAAAATCCCCTGTGCTCATTCTCCTGCATTTGCCGATTATCAGATATATCCTGATTTGGTTAATCCAAAATCAGCTTCAGAATATATTACACCGACCTTTTTGCCCTGTGTATTGTTAGGACTTTCTCATGCTCCTCAAATTGTTAGAAGCGGAGGAATTTCTGCGGATAACGTTGATTTTGTTGTATCGCCTTATAATTCTCTGGGAAATCCTGCAATATTAGCAGCTGCCGAGAAAGGCATAAAAATTTTTGCAATCAGAGAAAACCGTACAGCTTTGAATATTACCGCAGAAAAACTGGGTATTTATGATAAAGTTTGCATTACGGACAGTTATGATGCATGTTTGGATTTAATTTAGCAGTATTTTTTGTTTTAAAGAATTGTTTGAAATATTAATTTTTTGTTTATTTTTTTAAGAATTTCCAAAATCAATGTTATAAATATAATGTAAGGTGTATCGGCATGCAAGTTTATTTATAAAAGCCTAATCACCTCATAATTTGATAACAAAGTAAAAAGGAGATAAAAAATTATGGCAAAAACAATTGGTATCGACTTGGGAACAACGAACTCCGTAGTCGCAGTTATGGAAGGCGGTAAGCCAACCGTTATTGCCAACGCTGAAGGTTCAAGAACAACCCCTTCTATTGTTGGTTTTTCTAAAACAGGTGAAAGATTAGTAGGTCAGTTAGCAAAACGTCAGGCTATCTTGAATCCTGAAAAAACTATCGCTTCTATCAAAAGACATATGGGCGATGATTACAAAGTTAATATTGACGGAAAAGATTATACTCCGCAAGAAATTTCTTCAATGATTTTGAGAAAATTGGCTGATGATGCTTCTGCATATTTGGGTGAAAAAGTTACATCAGCGGTTATCACTGTTCCTGCATATTTTAACGATGCTCAAAGACAGGCAACAAAAGATGCAGGTAAAATTGCAGGACTTGATGTTCTCCGTATCGTGAATGAACCTACTGCAGCAGCTTTGGCTTATGGTCTTGAAAAAGAAAAAGCTGAAAAAGTTCTTGTATTTGACTTAGGTGGTGGTACATTCGATGTTTCAATTCTTGAAATCGGTGATGGCGTACACGAAGTTCTTTCAACATCAGGTGATACTCACCTTGGTGGTGATGACTTTGACCAAAAGATTATGGATTGGATGTGCGAAGAATTTAAAAAACAAGAAGGTATTGATTTAAGAAATGATAAACAGGCTATGCAGCGTGTAAAAGAAGCTGCTGAAAAAGCTAAAATCGAATTGTCATCCGTAATTGAAACAAGCATTAGCTTACCGTTTATTACTGCTGATGCAAACGGTGCAAAACATTTGGAATTGTCTTTAACAAGAGCAAAATTCGAAGATTTGAGCCGTGACTTGTTGAACAGATGTAAAGTTCCTGTTGAAACCGCTTTGAAAGATGCAGGTGTAACAAAAGATGATATCAATGAAGTTGTATTAGTCGGTGGTTCTTCAAGAATCCCTGCAGTTCAGCAGTTGGTAAAAGAATATACAGGTAAAGAGCCTAACCAATCTGTTAACCCTGATGAAGTTGTTGCAGTTGGTGCTGCAGTTCAGGCAGGTGTATTAGCAGGTGAAGTTAAAGACATCGTATTGCTAGATGTTACTCCGTTAACTCTTGGTATTGAAACTTTAGGCGGTGTTATGACTTCTTTGGTTCCGAGAAATACAACTATTCCTACTTCAAAATCTCAGGTATTTTCGACTGCTGAAAATAATCAGACTGCGGTTGATATTCATGTACTTCAGGGTGAAAGACCTATGGCTAAGGATAACAAATCACTCGGTATGTTCCGTTTAGACGGTATTCCGCCTGCAATGAGAGGTTTGCCTCAAATCGAAGTTACATTTGATATTGATGCAAACGGTATCGTAAATGTTTCAGCTAAAGATAAAGCTACAAACAAAGAGCAGAAAATTACTATTACAAATTCTTCTAACTTGTCAGAAGCTGATATTGATAAGATGGTTAAAGAAGCTGAAGCAAATGCAGCAGAAGATAAGAAGAAAAAAGAAGAAGCAGAAGTCAAAAATAATGCAACCAGCTTAATCGGTTCTGCAGACAGAATTGTTAAAGACTTTGAAGGCAAAATTGATGAAGCTGATAAGACTAAATTAGAAGAACAAAAAGCTGCTTTACAAAAAGCTATTGATGAGAATAAAGATTCTGAAGAATTGAAAAAACTTTCTGATGAATTGCAGCAAACTATGTTTGGTATTTCTCAAAAGGCTTATGAAGCAGTTCAGAAAGAAGAACAGGCAAATCAGGGTTCTGCAAGTACCGATAGTGCATCTTCTTCATCCTCTGACAACAAAGACGATGATGTAATTGATGCAGAATATACTAAAGAATAGTTATATTAGGTACATAAAATGTAAAAAAGCGGTCAATGACCGCTTTTTTTGTATTTAATATTAATTTACATTTTTAAAGTTTCTATAAAATATTCCGTTTACAAATTTGCAGAGCAAAGTGTGTTTCGGAGAATAATTCAAAATTATGGTTGATAAAATTGACCTGAATAAAATATTATCAAAACTTACTGTAGGTTTTGGCGGAAAGGATAAACCTTTTGAGGATATAAAGCTTTTCCCGTCTGATTTTGCGGTAAAAAAATCCGAGATACTTTCTGTTTTTTCAACGGAAGATGAAAAACACGAAGCTGAGCAAATTTTTGAGCATTTTAATTTGAATGAAAATAAAATTGATGGGGAAGATATTTTAGATATATCCGAAATAACCAATATTGCAGAAGAATTAGTGTATTCAGCTGATATGGACGGAGATATTTATAACATAAATGATGATGAAATTTCGAAATACTTTCAGGACAGAGGAATACATATTTCTCCTAAAACATTTATGCGGCTGCTGAATAAAATCACATCATTAAGGGATTATTCAACGAATGTAAGAAGCGGTAAATTTACCGTTAACGGGGTAAAGGCCGAGTATTCGGTTGAAAAAGATGAAACGGACTTGTCCGGCAGGACTTATATTTTGTCAGACAAAGCAAGCGGTAAAAAGCAAAAGGCTGTTTTTGGCGGCAAAGAAGCCAATTTGCAAATTATGACGTACGATTTTTATTCAAAATTTTTGAATAATTCTTTATCTCCTGCACAAAAAGTTATTGCTCCAAACGGGGTTGTCGGCGTAATTATTCCTGACGAAAAATTTAATTCAGAGGATAATATTTCAAAAACAGCTTTAGATATATTTATCGGAAATACTGAAGAAAACAGCTTTAACTCTGCATTCGGAACGGGTGGGAGAAACAATAAAAAGTCTTTTGCTGTCGTTCCGGAGGAAATTAAAGAGATAGCGAAAGATTTATCAAAAGATGATGTGGTAAAAATTTTAAAAACTATGGCTGATTATGATGAAAAGGCTGTTAATTCATTACTAAAAAAGTACAATTACGATAAACAATATTCGGATATTCTTATCGGGAGAAAACACTTTGCTAAAGCAATGCTGAAATTTGCTGATGATAAAGATTTAAGAAAAATATCCTCCGGCGAAAAGTTTGCAAAAGAATTATTTACAAAAACATTAGAAGATGAAATAAAAAAATGTACTGATACAAGGGTTTTGCTTGATTATCAAAAAGCAATTGACGGTTTAACTGATTTATCAAAAAAAGAAATTTTGCAAAAATTATTGAATGATAAAAAGGATGTATTAGCAAATGCAGATTCTGAAATACCTGCTCCGACAAGAAGTGAAGTAGATGCAGCACTTGAAAAATACGGTTACGTCAAAACAAATGAAATATCTGCAGGTCGTATATATCAAAAGGAATTTACTGATGAGGAATTAGACAGGTTAAAGAAAAAATACGGTAATAATGCCGATGCGGTAAAAGAATTGCTTGAAATGACAATTATTGATAATGATATTATAAAAACGATTACACAAAGGGCTTCAATAGGTTATGATGTTCTTGCAAACAGAGAAAATTTTGATACATTTATTCTTACTTCTATTATGATGAATGATTTGCAGGGAGCTCAGAATTATGAGGCAGGTCAGTACGATTTGGTTCAGGAATCCGCAAAGAATTGGCCAAACAAAGCCGAAACCAAAGCTATTGATTTTTATAAAAGCGAAGATTACTGGAAAATCAACAATGCTCTGACAGAACTGAAAAAAGATGACGTAGAGCCATCTCCTAAAATATCAAAAATGATAAACAGATTAACAAATCTGATTGATAAAACCCGTGCCCCTAAAGATTTTTCAGCCTACAGGGGTGAAGGGTATGAAGTATTCAATTCCATAAAATTATCAAGCGGGGAGCCTTTGGGTAAAGCAATGGAACGTATTGCACAGGATATTGTTCAGTCAAAAGCTCCTGCAAGCAAAGAAAACAAAGAAAAAATAAATGCTATTATTGAGGAAGTTCAGAACAGCAATTTTGAAGCCGTTCAGGAACGATTCATGTCTACGTCTATGTCCGAAGAAACCGCACTCGGATTCGGTAAAACCGAATTGGTAATAAATGCCCCTGCAGGAAGCAAAGCTATCAGTATTGATGCTGTCAATGTCCTGAATAACTTTGTTGTGGAAGAAGAAATCCTGTTTCAACGTGGCTCAAAACTTACAATTACCGATTTGGAATATAATTATAAAATCAACAAATGGGTTATTTATGCCAGTGTTGAAACTAATTAAGGAGTTGTAATGCGTGAAGATAAATTAAACAATAATTTAATATTTAAAAAGAAGGAAATACAATTTTCCCCGGAAGATGTTGAAAAAATGCGTTCAATGACGGAAGAAGAACGTATTGAATATAAGCGGATTTTAAAAAGTAAGCATCATTACATTGTAAAATAGACTTAACATATTACCATATTTTGTCAAAGATTTTCCTCCGTAATTTTTTATATATATGTAGGTAGGGAAATTTTATGAAATATGGTTTTATTTTAATTTTAATTATGGTGGTATCTTTTGGCGGAACCTGTTATGGTGCTATCCGTATGAGTTATAATTACTTAAATCTGGAAACTCCTAATGCATGCTGTTCTTATCATGATGGTGTTGCATACCGTGATATATCAGGAAATTATGTATGTAATGACGGTGTGATTAACTATACCTGCAAAAGATAATTTCCGATTGACAGTTTGGTGAATAATGGTATATTTATAATATTGAAATTTACGAGGTAATTATATGGATATAAGAGTTTCAAAAATTTCCGGTGAAATGCCTTTGGATTTGACTGCAGTCAGAAAAGTTTTGACTTCAAGTGATTTGACAGATGCTCAAAAAACTCAGTTTTTAAGAACGAACAGTACCCAGATAAAATCACTTGTTGATACCAAAATTACAGGTGCTGAGTTTCAGACTCTGATGGAAAATCGTCCGCTTATAATATTTAAGCCTCTTAAAAATTCTTTCACCAAAGCAGGTGATAAAAAAATTCTTGCAAAAACCCTGAATATAAAACCTACCCTTGTGGATGCATATATCAATGATGTTACCGAAAATATGAAAAGTGTTGCAGGGATAGGCAGATTTTCAGCTGATGAAATAAAAGCCGTAAAAACTTATGTATATCGCCATGGAACAAAACAACAGCTAATTGATACGTTAGATTATGAACTTGCACATGCAAAAGATATTTTGACGGTGTTATACGAAACTCTTGAATATAATTCGGGCGGTGTTGCAGATTACTTTATGCGTCCTATTCACAGACTGGATAATTCAACTATGTATAATGTCTATAATACGATAGATAAACATTTGACCAAATGTGAAGCAAACGGCTCTATTTCAGCCCAAAGGCATAAAGATACCGCAGAATGGGCATTGGCTAAGATTTATCAAATTCAGAACAACCAAAAACTACAAAATGCGGTTAAATTATATAAAGAACTGCAGTAATAAAGCAGCAGGCTAGCCTGCCCTTACAGATGCTTCGCTCGTTGAATGCAATATTTGCTGTCAATATTTGCTGTGAAAAATTACAGTGCGGAAAAACTGAACAATTTTGCGGAAAATGTGGTGGCTAAGTGAACAAAGCGGAAAAACCGGTGGCATATAAGAAGGGGGCTTAGCCCCCTTGCGAAAGTTAAAAAATATGTTATAATGATAATGTAGATAAAAAACAGCGGAGGATATTGCTATGAGCGAATTTACACCTAGGGGGGGGGGTAAGAACCTCTCGCAGTAAGGGTTTACAGGATTTGCAGGCTAGCCTGCCTTTAGAGATGCTTCGCTCGTGGAATTTTTTAAACCACGGTGAAGAAAGAATTAATCCTATTTTACGTCATCCTGAACAAGGACCAGTAAACAGTTCATTACGGGTTGATAAGCAGTCCCAAATGTGCGACAGCACCGATAAGAACTGTTCACGGTTCACAGGTTACTGTTCACTAAAAAGAAAAGCCGCATTTACTCTTGCTGAGGTTTTGATAACACTGGGTATTATCGGTGTTGTAGCGGCAATGACTTTGCCGACATTGATTGCAAATTACCAAAAAAGTGTTGCTCTTAATAAATTAAAACAGACTTATGCACAGATAACAGTTGCTATGGATAAAGCCTCTGCCGAATATGATGGCGGACCTATGGAAAATTGGTGTAGCGGGGATGAAACAATTGATGGCATAACTTATACAAGATATAATCAAGGTTGTTTCCATCGTGCAATGAAAGAAATTGCTGTTAAAATGTATCCGCAACCAAATAGTGTTAACCATGCTTTTTGTTATGACGGCAAAGAGTACAGACAATATACTACGATGAATGGGGTTTCTACATCGTTTACTAATACTAATCAGCAGGTCACAACCGGTTCATGGTCTGCAAAACTTCCGAACGGAGCATGTGTTGTTTGGAATGCTTTATATAAAAATCAAGCGTCAGGAAGACTTTTAATTGATATTGACGGACCGTATGCAGGATATAATAGAGTAGGTAAAGATGTTTTTATATTTAGTTACATCCGAAGCGAGGATAATATAAGACCACGTGGAGTAGGGAATAATGGTCATTCATTAGTATTTTTGGATTCATCAAATAAAACTCGTAATCAGCTAAAACAAAGTTGTGCTTCTGATTACTGGGGAAATACTTGTTCTGCCCTAATTATATGGGACGGCTGGCAGATTAAGTCAGATTATCCTTGGCAATAATTTTATAACTATGCAAAAAGTTTGCAACATATACTTTAGTGCACGAAAATAAATTTTAATATTTTAATATTTTAATTTGTGCATTATAATGCACATTACATACTGCCGGTTATTTTTTATATGACTGTTCAAGTTTGTTCTTTATAAGATTTAATTCTTCTCTTGTAAGATACTTTGCAAAACGTGTAAATTCATACATTGCATCATCGTATGAATATTGTCTTCTCTCAACTTTTTGTATCCATTCCCTGACTTCTTTTGTTATCATAAGTCCTTTCCCAAAATTATAGGGGCTTAATAAAACCCCCATAATTTAATCTGTTTGAATTTTTGTACGAAATTATAATTCTTTTGCTTTTGCAATTTTCTTGGCGTCTTTGTCTTCCCATATTGATACAAGTACCGTACAGAAGAAGATACTTGACCATGTACCTACTATAACACCGACTATCATTGCCAATACAAAATCTCTTGTCGTTACACCGCCAAAGAAATATAATGCCAATAATGTTATCAAGGTTGATAATGAAGTATTAATACTTCTTGATACCGTTTGATTAACTGATGCGTTAACAATTTCGCCAAAAGACATTTTCTTTGAATAGTATCTCAGGTTTTCACGGATACGGTCAAACGTAACAATCGTATCGTTAATCGAAAACCCGATAAGTGTAAGTATTGCGGTAATAAATAAGCTGTCTACCTCAACTCCAAAGAATATACCAAGCAGAGCAAATACACCGCATACAAACAATGTATCGTGAACCAAACCTAAAATTGCGGCAAGTGCATAAGTAAATTTAAATCTGATTGTCAAATAAATTATCATACCCAAAATTGCAACAATCAGTGCGGTAAAGGATTTCTTAAATAATTCATTACCCAATGTAGGTCCGACTGATGTAACAGACATAAGCTCGGAATTAGGGTGAGCCTTTGCAATTACTTCTGTGATTTTGTTTTCGGTATCAGTATCTTCACTTATAAATTTTGTTCTGATAGAAATAATATTCTTCAAATTTACATTAGTTTTCTGATTTTCAGCATTTGCATGAATAATCTGAATATTAGGATTTTCAATACCTGCTTTTGCAAGAGCTGTTCTTAATGTAGCAAGCTCCTGATTTTGAATGTTTTCATGAACACCGTATTGAAGAATAGTACCGCCTGTGTAGTCAATACCGACTTTTAACGGTGAATGATTTTTAATTGCTCCGTATATAAGCCCTAATGTTCCCGGTAATAATAAAATTGCGGTTACACAAAGCCATACGAACTTGTATTTTGTAATATTTATAAAGCTTCTTGATGTTATTTCGTTAGCTGCCATTTTTGTTTCCCTCATATTTCCTAGTCTAAAATACCAAAACGAGCA
The DNA here is from genome assembly GCA_902760645.1 of uncultured bacterium. Taxonomy (GTDB): domain Bacteria; phylum Cyanobacteriota; class Vampirovibrionia; order Gastranaerophilales; family Gastranaerophilaceae; genus UBA1221. The sequence goes on along the minus strand of CACWHC010000020.1, from coordinate 9,226 downwards.
TTTTCACGTTTTGTTTCGGTAGCTTCATAAGCTTTACCGATTTCAGACGTTTTTAAACCAAATAGTGCAGGGTATTTTAATTCGCCTGTACCGAATATTAAGTGCATAAAGTTCTTTGTAATAACAATTGCACTGAACATAGAAATTATAACACCCATTGCAAGTGTCAGAGCAAAACCTTTAACAACACTTGTTCCGAAATAATACAAGATTAAACACGCAATTATTGTTGTCATATTTGAGTCTAAAATACTTGCCCATGCTCTGTCAAATCCTGAGTTAATTGCAGTAAACAGGTTCCTGCCTGCTCTTAATTCTTCCTTCATTCTCTCAAAAATAAGTATGTTCGCATCAACCGCCATACCGATTGAAAGTATAAAACCTGCAATACCTGCAAGAGTAAGTGTTACCGGTATAGCTTTGAATAATGCAAATAACATTAAACTGTATAAAATAAGTGCAATATCAGCAATTACGCCCGGAGCTCTGTACATGATTATCATAAATACCATTACCAGACCCAAACCCAGTATTCCGGCAAATTTTGATTTTGCAATACTGTCAGCACCTAATGTTGCACCGACTGTATTTTCTTCAACAATTTTCGCCGGAACAGGTAATGCACCTGCATTCAGCAAATTAACCATTTCCTGAGCTTCTTCCATAGAAAATCCGCTGTCTCCGCCGCCTGTAATTTGAGCATGTCCGCCATATATCGGCTCATTTACTCTCGGTGCGGATTGTAAATCACCGTTAAAGAAAATAGCCATTTCCTGACCAACAAGCGATTTTGTTAATTCTGCAAATTTCTTTGACCCTTCGGAATTAAATTCCAAAGAAACAACCCATTGACCTGACTGATCCGTGGTCAATTGAGATTTTGTTAAATCACGACCCGTCAAATCTGCATCAAGCCATATTCTGTTACCGTCTTTATCGGTACCGCCGGGTTTTTTAAATTCCAGCTGTGCGGTTTCACCAATATACATTTTAGCTTTCTGCAAATCGGTTTCGCCAGGAATTTCAACCATTAATCTATTTTCACCAACTCTTTGTACAATTGTTTCCGATACGCCGAGTTTGTTTACACGATTTTCTATTGAAAACTGTAATGTATTCATTACGTCATCTGTAATCTGCGGAATTGCTTTTGTAGTCTGTGCTTCCAGCACTAACCTTGAACCGCCGGCAAGGTCAAGACCTAATTTTGTAGGCTTTGTGCAAATTATAAATATTGATACTATTGCTATCAATACGATTGCCCAAAACTTAATAATTTTGTTTTTCACTTTTTTCTCCCTTATATACTAGTCTAATTGTATTCAAAATATGTTTTTACCTAATTAACCGATAGAGCTAATTGAGGTTTCATACCTGTCTATTACAGAGAAAAGTTCTTCCTTTTCGTCTGCCGTAAGCTCGACAAGCGGACGTCTTACGTAATCTTCTATGATACCAAAATGTGCCAAAGCTGCTTTTACAGGGACAGGATTTGGTGCCATAAATAATTTTTTAAATGCAGGATATAATTTTCTGTGCATATTTAATGCAGCTTTTACATCTCCTGTTTTGAAATTTCTAATCATAGATTTCATATCGGTTCCGAGAATATGAGATGCAACCGATACAACACCGTAAGCTCCGAGTGATAACATAGGTAATGTCAAACTGTCATCTCCCGAATATATTGAAAAATCTTCCGGACATATCATTTTCATTTCCGTAATAGCATCCATATCAGCGAAACTCTGCTTGATACCTACAATATTGTCGTATTTTTCTGCGAGTTTTTTTACGGTGGCAGGCTGCATGTTAACACCTGTTCTGCCCGGAATGTTATAAATTATAATCGGCAAATTCGTTGCTTCCGCTATTGCTGAAAAATGTGCAATCATACCGCTTTGTGATGGTTTATTATAATAAGGAACTACAGATAATATACCGTCAACTTCTTCTTTTTCAGCCCATTTAGCTGATTGAATTGCAGTATCTGTTGAGTTTGAACCTGCATTCATTATAACTTTTGCACGGTTTCTGTTTGCTCTTTTTATTGTGCTTAATAATTCAAATTCTTCTTCATGAGTAAGGGTAGGACCTTCCCCTGTTGTACCTGCAACAAGAAGCGTATCTGTTCCGTTTTTAACAAGATAATCAGTTAAAGATTCCGCCTTGTTAAAATCAATTTCTCTTTTGGAATTGAACGGAGTAACCATTGCCGTAATAATTTCACCAGCATCAAATCTCATTGCCATATACACCTCTTTCCCTTATCAATATCTGTATCTAAATTATACTATAAAGATAAGTAGTAAACAGTATTTATTAAGTTTGTTTTCATACTTGTTTGTGAAATAATTTGCTGAATACTTTAGAATCTATTGAAGAAATAATTGCCAAATATGAACTTGCATTACAGAATATTTCGCTAAATGAAATATCAAAAAAGTTCTTTCACAAACCAAAGTACATGTCTTCGTCAGAAACAATGTAAATTATTTTGCTGCAATTTGAGCATCTACACGTTCTTTTATCGCACCTATAGGTTCATAGTAAGGTGATACCGTCATGATTTTTGCTGCGATATCCGGATAATTATATATAAACCTTAATTCGCTTGAAGTAAGAGGTTTTTGTGTATGAACGTTTGCGTAACGGGCAAGTTCAAGAATGTTTCTTGCTTCGTGTTCATCCTGAAATTCTATTTCAAGGTTGTTATATACGTTACGGAAACCTTTAATTCCACCGTATTCCCCTGTCGTAATCATTCTTCCCGTTTCAATTATTTCCGGTTCACCGCGTCCGAGTTCTTCAAAATCATATAATTCGTAATTTCGTCTGTCTTTTAAAGCACCATCTGCGTGAATACCCGATTCATGCGCAAAAGCATTATCTCCGACAGCAGGCTGATTCATTGGAATAGGTATTCCAAATGCGTAAGCAGTATATTTTGCAAGCTGCCATGCCTTGCTTAAATCAATATTAGGATCTATTTTGTATTCATTTTTAAATCCTGCGGATTTTAAAATGGCAAGCAGGCATGATACCAAATCAGCATTTCCCGCACGTTCGCCCATACCGTTAATCGCAGTATTTATATAAGCATCAACTCCTGCATCTACTGCTGCTTTTGCACCCATAACAGAACAGGCAACCGCCATGCCCAAATCATTATGGAAATGCATCTCCATTGACATTCCTGTTTCTTTTGCAATTCTGTATATTCTGTCGTATGTCGTTTTCGGGTCTTCATAACCCAATGTATCACAGTATCTGAATCGTTGTGCGCCGTTATCTCTTGCGGTTTTTGCATATTTTATAAGAAATTCGATATCACTTCTTGAAGCATCCTCGGCATTTACCCCGATAATTTCCGCACCGTGTGATACTGCACATTGAACTGCTTCTTTTGTCATTTCCAAAATATCGTCAAATGACATTTTCCCCTGATATTTTCCGTACAACATCTGTTGGGAAGTCGATTGCGAAAGATTACAATTTTTTAAGGCCGGAACATTAGAAAAAGAAAGTTCTACGTCTTCTGCAATAGCTCTCATCCACCCTGAAAGTTTTGTTTTTGTTATTACACCTCTTTTTACAAGTTCAAGGTTTCCGTTAAGATAGTTTATTTCGTGTTTTGTTGTAGGGAACCCGAATTCTGACTGCGTAATTCCCATATCGTTAAGCATCGTATTAATAATTGTTTTTTGCAGTTTTGCAAGTCCCAATCTGGAGGTTTGTACCCCGTCACGGTTTGTTACATCTACGAAATAAATTGTATTATCTTTCATTTTTACTCCTTTTGAACCAGTAAAATATCTTGCTTTTTTGTGTGAAATTGATTACAATAAATAGTATGAACATTGAATAACTCAATGTCAAGAGATTTTTATAAATTATGAATAATACTAAACAGTTAGAAAAGAAGATTAATAAAGAATATAAGACAGGTAACGTCAAAAGTGCAATTGAATTGTGCCAGCTTGGTTTGCAGGAGGATCCTACCAATGCTGCGTTGCATTTAAGACTTGGTGATTTGTACCTTGCATGGCATTTGGATATCTCAAATTCGTGTCAGTATGTGGATGAAGCTATCACGGAGTATCAGAGAGCTTCCGAAACGTATGTCGATTCTGCTGATATATATTTTAAAATAGGTCAGGCTCATTATTTTAAAGGCGATTTGGATAAGGCTATTAATTATTTCGATACGGCTATAGAAAAAGACGGTAAAATGTCTAAAGCATATTATATGCTTGCTGAATCTTATACAAAAAAAGCAAGATTTTTTGAAGCAATTTTGAATTGCAAAAAAGCTATAAAGACTGCACCGTTAAGAAATTCAAGTGCACATTTTTTGTTATCAAATTTATATAATGTGTCTTCTGTTCAATCCGTAAAACTGAAATTAAAATCAAAGTTTGAATATATTTTGTCATTATTGACTTTGCCGTTTGATTTAAGAGCCATAAAAAATGTTTGTCAGACTTTATCATATTTAAGATTTATTCCTACCTGGATTAAGGGTATTTGGCTTGCAAATTCAAAAGGGGTTGATGAGGCAATAAATTTATACATAAAAGCAATAGATAAGGCGCCCGGATTTGTTCCTTTTTATGGGTTGTTGGGTGATATTTACTGCTCGTTAGGCAGATTTGAGGATGCTATAACAGAATATAAAATGGCTATCTGGTTGGATTGTTTGAATATTCAGGCGTATAGACATTTGGCGGCTGCATATGAAGAATTAGGTGATTATGATAATGCGGTGGAAGTTTATGAAAAACTTGTAAAATTGATGCCTAGTATGCCGGATGTCCATTCAAGTCTGGCAAATATATTATTCGTTAAGGGTGATATTGATGGTGCGATTGCTCATTTCCAGACTGCTATTACATTAAATCCGAAGAAAGAATGGACAAGTGTTGTAAATCAAACTCTCGGTTTTATTTATCAGGAAGCAAAGCAGGATTTGGATGCTGCGATTATGTCTTATCAGAGTGCATATTTGCAAACTCCTAAAGATATTGATATATATGTAAATTTGGGTAGTGCATTTTATGATAAAGAGGATTTTAACAACGCTTTAGCTGTATATCGTAATGCTCTTGACCTGCAGCCGAAAAATGCTCAGATTCACTGTAATTTAGGGTTTTTGTACTGGAGTAACGGCAATCTGGATGAGGCAATAAAAGAATACGGACTTGCCGTTGAATACAATAAATATTACGATATTGCCTATAATAACCTTGGTGTAATTTATCTTGATGATTTGGGTCAGGTAAGAAAAGCCATTGAATTATTTGAAAAATCAATAGAATGTAATGCAAATTATGCTCTGGCCCAGTTTAATCTTGCAAGAGCAATTACAATAACAGGTGATAAAATTGAGGCTGCAAAATTATATCAAAATGCCCAAAATATAAACAAAGTTACAAATGAAATGGATCCGCAGGAAATTATTGATAAAATCAACGGATTGTTTGAATAAAATTTCAGATAAATATACAATTTACATTAGTTAAGAAGGGATATTGTATGAATAGCACGGTTAAAAAAAAATATACAGAAGAAGAATTACTCAGATTATATAATTTACCGCTTGATGAGCTTTTAAAAGAATCTTCAAAATATATGTCGGATAACGTTGAATTTTGCTCTCTAATTAATGCCAGAAACGGTAAATGTTCTCAAAATTGCAAATATTGTGCTCAGAGTTCTCACTACAGAACGGATATAGAATCCTATCCGCTTGTTGAAATTGATGAAGTAATTAAGGTTGCAAAAGAAGCTAAAGCGAATAAAGTTTCACGATTTGCCATTGTGACCAGCGGCAAAACTCCTGACGAAGGCAGAGATTTCAAATTAGAACTGGATATGATAAAGGAAATCAATAAAGTTGGCGGATTAACTTCTTGTGCCTCAATAGGAATTTTAAATGAGGAGCAGGCTGAACAGCTTGCAAAAGCAGGTTTGAAAAGATTTCATCACAACATAAATACTTGCCGTTCTTATTATCCTGAAGTTTGTACAACGCACACTTGGGATGAGCGTTTTAATACTTGTAAATTGGTAAAAAAATACGGAATGGAGCTTTGCTGCGGTGTGATATTAGGTATGGGTGAATCTGTTGAGCAGAGAGTTGAAATGGCAATGGAATTAGCTGAAATTGAACCCGATTCAATCCCGATTAATATATTGATGCCAATACCTCAGACTCCGTTTGAAAATTATCTTGATAAAATTGATGAAGAAAATGTCATGAGGACAATGGCGATATTTAAAATCGCAAATCCGAATGCGGTAATCCGTTTTTGCGGCGGAAGGATGAGATTGTCTGAGGAAAATCAGGAATTAGCATTGAGAACATGTGTTGAAGGAATATTGGTAGGTAATTATCTGACAACGGTAGGCAAAGAACCTTCAGAAGATATAAAAACCGCAGAAAAACTGAATAAAAATATAATATAATTTGTTTTAATTGTTAAATACATATATTGCCCACGAATTATTTTCAATTATATCCGTTTGCTTTGAATGTTTTTTTAATACAGACACTAAGTCGTTGTTAAGTTTGGATAATCTCAAAAATTGTAAAGGAAAGTTTTCGTACTTGTTTGAACCTGCAATTATCTTTAATTGTTCATCATTGTACATTGATATGGTTTTGTCAGTGATTAGCACGATTATTTTATTTTTTACAAAATTTTCGCAAACTAAATTTTCAAATGCCTTGGAAATATTATTACTTTGAAAATATCTTTTATAAGCATTATATTTATTGCTTTTTAAATCGTTGATTTCATTTTCCGTTAAATAAGTCGTTTGGAAATCTTCATTATTCAATGTATATAAGCTGTACCTGTTCCCGTCGATATAATAGTATTTATCCAGCAAATTTGTCCTGATGGGCAGAATAAAATCCGCTGATTGCGGGATATTATTATTTTTTAGTAATTCACCCAATTGTTTGTATCCGTCAGGGCGTGCAATTTTTGTTGCACTGTATGGAGAAATTAAAACTATTAAACAAACAAGTATATAGATGAAAAATGCAGTTAATTTTTTCTGCCTGCTTATCCCTGTGCTGCAAACCATTAAAAATACAGGCAAAACAGGAATACAATATCTTACAAGCACATTGTAATTTGTTGTATAAGTAAGCAGCAGATGTATGAATATATAACTTAATCCGACTATTAAAAGATAATTTGATGCAGATTTCTTTTTCAATGATTTGAATAATGAATAAAGCATGTATGTAATCGGGAATAGAACAAAAATTAAAAACGGCATTTTGAAAATGTTTGCTATAAATATGCTTCCGTAATTATTTATATTGTTTTGCAAACTGTTTAAAACAGGACTGAAAAAATTTTGTATTATTAACAGAATGAATGATAAATCAACTGAAACCGCATCAAAATTACCCGAAAAATATTGCGGAATAATTAATGCAAAAATAATAACCGGAATAAATACTGACGGAAATATTATTACTTGTTTTACCGGTAATTTAATTTTTGATTTTAAGAAATATATTATAGTGGCAATGTATAATAACATAACAAACAAACATTGTGACGTGTATGCCAGAATTAGTGCTAAATTTGCAAAATAAAATAATGTAAAATGCTTGGTACTTTGATTTTTAATGTACTTTAGCCAAAACAATACTATTAAATTGACAAATAATAATGATAATGAATAAAATTTGGCTTCCTGAGCATAGTATATAGTTAGAGAATTAATACCATACAGTCCCATATATATTAATCCGGTTTTGTTTTCTTCGCAAACACAGTTTTTTGCAAGTTCTTTCCCTACAAAAAATGTGCAAACCAAACTTGCAATATCAAAGAAACAGGACATAAATCTTATTGCTATATCAGAATTTCCAAAAATAATTAACCATAAATGGTATATTATATAATATAGCGGGAACAGTAAAAACCTGTGTGAATCCACATTAAGCATTCCCCAAAAACCCTTGGCAGAAGCTATAGAATAAATAGTTATTTCATCGTACCAGAGTCCGCCGGATTTATCTAAATTAATTAATCTGATTAAGCCGCCAGTTATTAAAATAATAAATAGTCCAAAATACCATTTGTTAGCCTTCATGAGTTAATATTATCATAAGTTATTTTTTTTGTATATATCCTCTGTTGCTTATTGCGGATGCATTTGGCGTTCAAATCTCAAACCAAAGCAAATTAAAAGGACGAGATAAACCCGTCCTTTTAATTTACCTCAGAGTTGACGAGTTCAGAACTTGGTTAGTGGAAAAAATGACATAAATAAAAATAAACTAGCAAATTATATTTTTACAAGTTTTTAAATTAATGTTGGCAAAGTAACATTACAGAAAGGTAGTATATAATGAACAATTCAATTAACAATTCTTCAATTAACTTTCAAGCATCTATGAAATTGCAAGGCATAGAAAAAAGCAACAAATTAAAAAATGTTATAACAAGTGTAAGAAATAGAACACAAAAATATCCGCACGATACAATTGTTATGAGTGAACAGAGTTTTGAGGTTAATGACGGTAAAGCAGTTATTCCTAAAAAATATATGGAAGAACTTTTGGCAATGCCTGAAGAATTAATAACTAATACAATAGTAAAACTTTTCAATATGCATAAACATGCGCAAATTTCAAAAAGAACTATGCCAAATTTGATTATTGAAAATGAGTTTTTAAAAAGAAATAAAAAACCAACACAAGGTTTTATGGAGGCTCTTTTAGAAGCTAATGAGCTTTTTAATCATATTGCTTTTAAAAATGAAGCTGAAAAACATCCGATTTTAAAACATATTGATTTCGATAATTTGCATTTGGGTTAGTTTTATTTTGGAGTGTAAGTTTGTAGGTTAGGCACTGCCTAACAAAAACTATAAAAAAGGATTGGAACGGACCAATCCTTTTTTATTTACCCCGGAAGCGATTAATCACTTCGCTCGCATAAAACGTGCCTTCGGTTTTCTTTTCATAAATTTCATTTATTCAAAGAAAAGCCTCCGCACTCTGCTCGCTCGTTCCGAACGCAAATAAATGTTTACGCATTTGGCGTTCAAATCTCAAACCAAAGCAAATTAAAAAGGACGAGATAAACCCGTCCTCTTAATTTACCCCAGAGTTGACGAGTTCAGAACTTGGTTACTAAAAAATGTGGCTTAAGCATTTTTACAGTTTGCAGTGAAAATAAAATGTTGATTTATT
>CACWHC010000019.1 GCA_902760645.1 uncultured bacterium | reverse complement strand
GCAGATAACTTTAATGAACGAATAAATTGCATAAGCAATTTAGAAGTGAATGCTAAAGTTATGCTCACCCGAATAATCCGATAAGTCCCGTCTTCCGCTGTTTGATACAAATTAATTGAAATATTTTATTACACCGGTTTTTATGATAATATTTTGACATGTTTTCAGATATATTAAAATCCAACAAATGTTTCAAGCTTGTCTGCGGTGCCGGGAATGAAGATATTGAAGAAGTCGAAAAGCTTGTTTATCTCTATTCAAAAGCCGGTTGTAATATATTTGATTTGAGTGCAAACAAAGATGTAATACAGGCGGCAAAGCGTGGCTTAAAGCGTTCCGGTATAACGGAGGACAGATACTTATGTGTAAGCCTTGGAATAGCCGGAGATCCGCATATAAATAAAGCTGAAATAAATGAGAACAAATGCACTAAATGCGACAGATGCAAAAATATCTGTCCTCAAAGTGCGATTACAGAAGACGCAAGAAGTAATTATGTTAAATCAAAAAGATGTATAGGCTGCGGCAGATGTGAAAAAGTTTGTCCGCACAATGCTATAACAATGTACTCAAAGGAACTTGATTTAAAAGAAGTTCTGCCGAACATAATTAAAGAAAACATAGATTGCATTGAATTACATGCACTTATAGAAAATGATATTGAGGTCATGGACAAATGGCAGCTGCTTAATGATATGTATGACGGATTTTTAAGTATATGTATAGACCGTTCAAAGTTAAGCAATGAACATTTAATAAAACGACTGAAACAAATGCTTGAGATAAGAAAACCTTATACCACAATAATTCAGGCGGACGGAGCACCAATGTCGGGCGGCAAAGACGACTACAAAACCACTCTTCAGGCTGTTGCTACCGCAGAACTTGTACAAGATGAGGATTTACCTGCATTTATACTTTTATCGGGAGGTACAAATTCAAAAACGGCAGAACTTGCAAAACTCTGTAACATAAAGGCCTCCGGAGTGGCAATAGGTTCTTACGCAAGAAAAATCGTTAAAGAATACATAAACAGAAATGATTTTTATGATAATAAAGAAATATTAAATACTGCCATAAATGTCGCAAAACATCTTGTTGACTGTAGTATATTTAATTAGAATTTTACAAAAAGACATAATTATTAACATTTGTGTATTTAACTGGTAAAAATTTTTAATTTGAAGTATTATAAGAGTAGTAAAACTTTTACCTTATAGGGAGAAATCTTAGAAATGCAAGCTGAAACGAAAGAAATGGTAATAGGTATTCCAAGAGCTATGAATTTTTATCATAACTATCCTTTTTATTTTGGATTCTTTAATGCACTCGGAATAAAAGTTGTTTTATCTGATGTTACAACAAAACAAACAATGTCAGACGGTTCATCGCTTGTAGTTACAGAAACATGCTTACCTATAAAAATATATGTCGGTCATATTTTAAACCTTTTAAATAAAGGTATTGATAAAATATTTGTACCGTCAATTCAGTCAATAGCGCCAAAAATTTATAATTGTTCCAAGATAAGAGGTTTGCCTGACTTAATCAGAAACGTAATTAAGCAACCGTTTACGATGATTGAGGCTACTATTGACAAATCCGAAAAAAATCAGGGCTTGTATGAATTTTTATCTCAGGCAGTAAAACCATTTGGTATTACTGATATGGAAAAGATAAAAACAGCTTCAAAAGCCGGCTGGAGAACGTTTAATAATTTCCACATCATGGCAAAATCCGGAATGAGCTACAAAAAGGCATTGAGTTATGCTTTGCAGGGCAAAGTTCTTATAGAAAATGATGCAAAAGAATATCCTATATCCATAGCATTGGTATCACACGGATACAACATATATGATGACAGAGCATGTATGAAAATTATTGATAAGCTTGAAGCCATGGATGTAAAGGTTTACACCGCATTACAGCTCTCTCATGAACAGATGAATGAAGGCATAAATGCATTAGGGGAAAAATTATACTGGGCGAACGAATTTGAAATGACAGGCACAGCAGGTCATTATATGAAGGACAACAAAATTGACGGGATAATTGCACTTAATGCTTTTGGCTGCGGACCTGATTCTCTGATGGTAGAAAAAATTGTAAGGAAAGCAAAACAATATAACAAACCTATCATCAATCTTACAATTGATGAACAAACCGGTGAAGCAGGTTTTGTAACACGTTTGGAAGCATTTGTTGATATGTTGTTCCGCAAAAAACGTGCAAACATTCTGAATAAAATCAGCATTAACGGTGAGCCAAACTACACTCCTAATATTGAATACATTGAAACAAAGTAATTACCTGCCGAGTTTATAAATTTTTGAAGTATGCGGTTTACCTTTCGGACTGTAAGCTGTATATACTATTTGCAGGCTGTAATTTTTTTCTATAAATTTACATATATCAAATCCGAAATCTTCACATATATGAGGTTTATTGTAAGTGCTGTATTCCGTGTTATTTACGACAAAATATTCCGGCATATCTTCCGACAGACCTTTTACAACACTATCTTCTCCCAGTGCAGAAATATGATTAGGGATAAGGTGATAATACTTCGGTAAAGTCTGTCTTTGGGTAATAAAGTTAATCATGGGACCTTCCGGCAAAACTACAACTCTGTCCGTTTCTTTTGTATTAGTGCGTATCCACCCGATAGTATTATTAAACGGAATAGCAAGCTCTCTCGGAGCTTTTAATACCCCTTTATTATCTGTATCCACAGAAACATAATGGGCATTTTTCAGCGTAATATTAAAAGCAAACACCATAAACGAAATCAATAAAAGTGATAAGACCAGCTGATGTTTAATTTTTAACTTTTCGCAGATAAAACAGTTAAATTTTTGAGTAATAAACACCCAATTTGTAATTAAGGGTAATAATATTAAATATAAACCGTAACTGCCCTGTTGTAACGGCACAAAATTTATTCTTACGCATGAGAGCAACGCAAACAGACTTAAAAATGACAATTCAATGTTTTTATTTATAAGAGCAAAGACTGCGATTACAATTGTTGTAACACCAAGCCAATTCAGGGGTTCATAAATTCCGACAGTCAGTATTCTGTTGAGGTACAAAAGTAACAAAATCAGGCAGGGAAGTAAAAATATTCCGAGTACTCTTAATTTTTTCATTGTAATAAATTTAAAAGTCATAACAGACAGAACAAGGGTTGCGGCACATGTAAAGAAAGATTTTACGACAGCCAAAATACAGGTTTTCGTGACAGGGAATTTCACAAAATGAGCAGTATAATATTGTTGTTCTTCAGTATTGAAAAACTTCTGAAGAAATATATAATAGTTTTTAAAATCATCAATACCGAAACCTTGTAACATCAACATTCCGACACTTAAAACAGACGGGAAAATGAAAGCTGCAATATTTAATAACCACAGTTTAAAATTGTTTTTACGGCTAAGCACGGTTACAAATACTAATGGAATAATACAAAACAAAAATTCAGGCTTATTTGCGACAGATATTCCGAGCGACAAAAATGCCAAATTTATAAATACAGTTCTTTCGGTTTTAATAAATACCAATCCGAACAGCAGAGATAACAATACGGCAGATAGTGCATACACCATCGGATATGCATACGGCAAAATATAATTTATACATGAGGTTGAGCGAAAGATATAAAATAACATTATAAACAGCGACATAGCTGACGAAAAATATCTGTTTATAAAGCATCTCATCACAGCGTACAGGGCAGTAATAATTATAAAAGTATTAATGAATCCCAAAATTTGGAACAGAGTAATACTGTTTCCGAAAAGTTTAACAAACACCGCATTAAAATAATACGGCAGAGGCATATACATAGCGAAAATATCTTTATAGAGGAGTTTTCCGTCCAATATCCACTGCGGTAATAAAATCTCACGTCCGCAATCATAATACAATGCACCGAAAGTTCCCCAAGAAACAATCGAGCATATTACAAAAATTGTAAACAGTCCCAAAATACAATATAAATCAGGTTTGAATTTTGATATAAACTCTTTCACGTCTTGTTTTCCTCACGGGCATGATAGCACAAAAAAGGCGAAACCTGTAGAGAGTTTCGCCTTTAATGAATTTATAAGTAAAACCTTACACTTTTCTCTTACGAGCAGCTTCAGATTTACGTTTTCTTTTAACGCTAGGCTTTTCGTATCTTTCACGTTTTTTAACTTCAGAAAGAATGCCTGCTTTTTGGATTTTCTTTTTGAAACGTCTTAAAGCGACTTCGATACTTTCGTTTTCGCCAACTTTAACTTCTGCCATTTATATTTTCACCACCTTTATAGCTTGTTACAAGTGTCTGCAGAGATATAATACAACAAACCACAATATAATGCAAGTGGGGGAAAGAATAAATAATTTCAGATAGCAGTATAAAATAATTTGTGATAAAATAAAGAAAAAGGAGAAGTGTCCGAGCGGTTTAAGGTGACGACCTCGAAAGTCGTTGTGGGGGAAACTCCACCAAGGGTTCGAATCCCTTCTTCTCCGTTTTTTCATGTTTAAATCGGCTGCACAAATGGGATGAGAACCACAAGGCGGAAGCCTTGTCAGGTTCGAGCGACTTGTGAGCAGAGTGCGGAAGCTTTTTCTTTGCAGGAAATATAATTTCCGAAAAAGAAAAACTGCAGACACGTTTAATGCGAACAAGTCAAGACAATCCCTTCTTCTCCGTTTTTTACAATATTATTAATGTTACATAATATATGTTACAAACGCTATTTATCCAATTTTGTCATCCCGAACTTGTTTCGGGATCTGACCACAGTGGAGTTATGTGATTTCTTTTGTTTCAGGTTCTAAACCAATATCAGTACTTAAATCCTTAAAATCCGGATTCATATCTCTTATGAGGTTTAATTTCCATTGTTTATGCCAGTTTTTCAACTGTTTTTCCCTTGCTATTGCGTAATTAACATCATCAAAACATTCATAATATACTAAGCGGTTTAAATTATACTTAGAAGAAAAACCATCAGAGGTTTTATTTTTATGTTGCCATATTCTTTGTTCTAAATTATTAGTTATTCCAATATAAAATGTTGTTTGGTGATAGTTTGTAATTATATATACATAGTATTGTTTTGTGTAGACCATAATCAGATTTTATCATGGGTCAGATCCCGAAACAAGTTCGGGATGACAAAATTGGATAAATAGCGTTTGTAACATATATTATGTATAATAGGTGAACAAAAAACTCCTGCCGTATGGCAGGAGTTTTTTATTATGTATTTTAAATTACCATCTGATGATTAAAGCACCGTCAGAACCCGGACCTGCAACGTGGTTTTCGTAATCCGTGTAGCAGCCCTTGCTTTGAACAAATGCTCTGTTTACACTAGGACCCGGTAAATATTTACTATCGTCCCAAATGTCGTTTAACCAAATTCTGTCCTGACCTGCCCAACAGTAGTGAGTAACACCGCCGCCTGCACCACCTTTACCGGCATGCTGAATTAAATCATTAATTACACCATCAGAATTGAATGATAACTTCATGAAATTAAACATACCGCCAAAAGTAGTTGTACTGGAGACACCACCTGCCTCACCACCTACAGGTTTTATATATACTAAATCTTCAACTTTTGAAGGACAAGAGCCCATTCCTGCTGCCGCAAGATTAGTGTTCAATTCTGAAGTTTCAGAAGCAGTAAGCGTACCGCCTCTTAGCTTTTTGTAACATAATTGTTCTGCTTTCCATTTAGGCAAAATAAATCTTGGTAACGGACGTCTTAGGATAGACATTTGATAACCTTCACCGCCCTTACCACCATCAGCTTTGATAATGGCATTGTTTGGATCTGCACCCATGTAAGTAGGTGAACCATCAGCACCGCTGCCGCCAAGATTCAATGTAGCAGGAGAGCCGCCGCGACCGATATGTATAGTTCTGTCAACACTGTCTAATGAACGAACAATAACCGTATGGAATTGACCTGCATAACCCGGATTACCCTTTGTCAGGAAGTTCTCATCAACTATACGTTTATAATCATACTGACCGTTAGGTTCATCTATCTCACCATTTGCCGTTTTGTGTCTGAGGCAGTAGCCAACCATATCAGAAGAACCGCAATCGCCTAAAGTGCCGGGTTCATATGGAGAGCCTGCACATCCTCCGTTAGCACCTGCAAGTGGAGTATCCCCCTCTAAATTCCAATACATATCCTCCAAAGGAGGTGTAGGCATTTTAGTAGGTGTTAATTTTCTACTTGCACCTTGTCCGCCACGCCAAGCACTGTATGCTCTTGTAGTATGAGAAGTCCCGCCATCAGTAATAGTAGCCTGAGAATACGATGCTGCTTCTAAACTGCCGCAACCGGTTGAAGTATTTGAAATTGTACCGTCACCGCAAAAAGCAAAACCATATGTACCACTCTGAGGAGTCGGATAAGGAAGTGTTCGACCATTAGCCTCCATATCATAGGAAGTACCATCCTCAATTGTGGCTGCAGCAATTTTATCCGGAGTATAACCTAAATTTAACAACTTATGAGAAACACCATTAGTCGAACAAGTACCACCTGCCCCGCCTGAAGCACCGGCAGCTATAGTATGAATAAATCTGTCCAGATTTTGTTCCTTTTCTACGCATCTTTGGGCAGTTTCCACGCATATTTCATCAGCATTGGAATACCCTACTTCATAACATTCAACATTAGCATCTCCACGACAAGACGGTATCGTTGTATGATGGCTTTCAGGTGGTAATTCACGAATTCTTTCCTCTTTATCATAAACCGTTTTAGTACAAGTATAATTATCGCCATCTTTGCAACGATTAACTTTTACGGCAGGAACTCTTACCTTTTCCTTTCTGGTACAAGGTTCTACAACCCATGTACCAGCACCGCTTGAACTTTGGGCAGCACTCGATTCTCCGCCGCCGCCGCCAAATGATACCCACTTACGGGTTGAACAATCAACATCAACCCATTCATCATGTGCCGGTTCCAAAACTACTTCTTCGTATCCGGATGGACAACAAGAATATCTCACTTCATGAGGGTTAACATCAACCGTATATTTTTCTTTGCGAACAGTCGTATATTCAAACCAAGAGCCGCAACCCTCGGTTGTCGTAGTTGTTGCAGCACCTGTCATAACACCTTTAACATAAGATGCTATTTTATTTACAAACTTTAATCTTGCAAATATATCACGAATTATATTAGAACTCTGGCCATCATCAGTCTCAATAGTTCTTACGCAATGATATTTTTTTGCACTGTGAACATCAGTCGCTGTTGTTTTACAATATTCTTCATATCTGGCACACCTGTCACTGTCATAAGGTCCATCATTTACCATGTAACCTACAGAGCCACCATTACCAGACGGCAAGCCTTTAGCAAAAGCCCACAAAGTACCTGCAGCATCCTTAGCATCTTTCCAAGGATCAGCCGCACCGGCGTCTTTATCTCTAAGACCTAATGCATCCGCTCTTGCCTCAGTAAGTCCGAGAGGAGGTATTTTTGTTCTTTGGTCTAATTTTTCGGTAAGATTACCGCCTGTATAACCGGCATCACCGCCGCCGCCACCGCCGCCGATAGCTGATATTTGGAAATATGTAGCCTTCTTAGGCGGATCAAATACGCAATCACCACCTATTGCGTTTCTGTCAAATACTTTTCTTTGAGTAGCTTTACCACTCCAGCGAGTTTCATGCAAAACGCCGTTTCTGTAATAACAAATGTACGTACCATGACTAACAGAACCCGGAATCCTCATATGTCGCTTAGTAACAAGAGGAACTGTCGCTGCAATAATTAAAGAAGAAATTAAAAGTAAGAGCATCAGCTCTACCATCGAAAACGCTTTAAATTTTCTTTTACCGTACATATATCATCCTTTCATAAATTACCACATAACGACAACCGCACCGGCTTTGCCATTTGCACCTTTTGCACCGCCGTTGCCGGGTTTTACATTAAGTATATCACCTGTATATTTCATTGCTCTGACAAATCTGTATAAATCAGAATCTTCACCGTCATCCGGAATAGCCGGCGGAATTTTCATAACAATTTCAAGAATATATAATGACGGCAAATCAAAATTATCTAAATGGTCATTATCAAGTGTCGGACAAGGATTTGGTATACCATAATTGAATATGGAAGATGACTTCCAATCACGCCATACAGAAACATCATGAAAAATAAATTTACCGTTGCCCACTGATTGCGTACAAGGATTATCCGCAATAGTATCATATTTCTTATCATTAGAATCACCCGGAGAAACATGAAATCTGAACGGTAAAGTTCTGTACACATCACTACGTCTGCAGTAACTAACTTCAACCATATCATTTACCAATTCACAATTCGGAGAAGTTCCGCAATCGTAATATTCTAAAGTTGATGATTTTGTTACACGGCAAGTTTCAATATCACTGACGGATTTATTAACAAGAGTATCACCATAAGTTCCGCCGGGAACACTCATTAATTCTTCACCTGTTGTACCTGCACCGTTATCTTTATACCCAAATACTTTGGTATTTTTACCTGCCGTAGCAGCACCGCAAGGTTCAGTAGTACATCTGCTGCCGCCTTTACCCGGATACAAACGATACTTATACATAGGAACAGCAAAGAATGAACTTGAAAATACCCCTGCTGCACCACCCTTGGATGCACCACCGGAGCCGCCGCCCACTGCATCTACAATCAAATATCTTACAAACTGATTTGGTATAAATTCACAATAATCGGAACCTGCGGCATTAGTAACGGCACTAGCAGCTCCCTGTGTAATAGTACGCTGCTTCAAAGTATTACCGTCATAATAACATTCAAAACGACCATGTGCTTCCGCCTGTGATTTTGGTTTTGGTTTATGCGGAAATACACTTGCCATAACAGTAATGAATACGGCGGCAATAAGCATAACCAATGCCGCTTCAAATAATGAAAAACCTTTTTTAGAATTTATTTTTACCATAATATTACCACCGCTCCATCTCCGCCTTTACTGCCTTCGCAAACATTACCTGTCGGTGTAGATTTATTCGCACATTTACTACCGCCTGAACCGGCAGATGGTGTCGTACAGTTATGAGCACGACCTGAAGTCACTTTTTCTTCACAGCTTATACCGCCAAAACTTGTATCATATTTACAATTTCTGTAATTTTGAGTTGCCCACTCAGCACCCGTAACGGTAGGATTTTCATTCGTGCCGCCCAAAGTATAACGTGCACAATGAGCTTTATCATCACATGTCATACCCGGAGCTACATTCGGAGTTACCTTAATATTACCGATAAAGCAAACACCAAACGCCGGAATACAATATCCTCTACGCTTTGCCCAAACCGTACCGTTAAAATCACCTTCTGAACAGTTACCGCTTGCGTAAATATTTTCACTTACATGATTTGATACCGATATCCACTTTGTACCGTAAACCATACCACCACCGATTATACCTGCATAATCATTTAATTCGTATATAATACTCCCAGATGTATCGGTAACAAATTGGTTTGCACCCCTTCCGCCGTTACCGGCATTTACAGGAACTTCTGAGGCAAGGTCTTCAACATTACTGTCATTTGCCAAAACCATACTGAATCCGGATTCTTTTTCTTTTACAATACCATAGTTACTTATATCATAATCACGGGGGATACCACCGGTCAGCATAACGGTCTGTTTCAAATCAACTCTTGTACCGTCATGAGAGAGCGTACTGCCACCCTTACCGCCGTCAGCAATCACCAAATCACAACAACCGTTGCTGCATGTGGTATTATCTGTATTCGCATAATCGATACAAGTTCCCAAATTTACACCCGGATGTGCGATTCTGACAATAGTACGGTTACCGTTACCCCCGTCATATGAAACGGTAGAACTTGCTGCAGCACCCATATCTCCGCCTTTACCGGGTTTGATAATTAATTTTGATCCCGGAGGAAGATTTGGGAAAAACATGGATTTTAAAGTACCTGCTGTTCCGCTTGGTCTGTATTTTACAGGCTGACTTGAATAAACCGAATCTACTTCGTAGTAATCAACATCTTTGACTTTTTTACCTTTATTCTCTGCGGCTGCATTTGTTGTTGTAAAAGCAAAATTCTGGACACCGTTCGAACTAAACCAATCCGGCCACAAGTCCTTTTCTGTCTTATTAAAGTATGCAAGAGATGTACTGTCGCTCTTAGGTTCCAACGTTGACCATACATTAACTCCGCCGCCACCGCCGCCTACTGCGTGCATAATAACATACGGCGTATTATCAGGAGGAGTGAAAACACAAACGTCATCACGTCCGCTATATTCTCGTGCATTCACGATACTATTACCCGTAGCCTGACCAGTTAAAGTTTCCGTAACCGTATGCTGTTTAAGCACACCATGGTCCCAGTAACATTCATATCTTGAGTGGTTAGCCCTTACCGTATCAACTCTGAATAATTTTTTTGTAGCTTTAGGCAATGATAACATAACCACAGCAATAATAACCATTACGATAAGCATTTCTGCCATTGTGTAGGCATAATGCTTTTTCATTTCTTTTCTATCCAAACATCCAAACATCCGTCAGACCTCTTGCAACCGGCATTTACGTGTACTTAGCCGGTATATTTATCTCTGTCATACTCTTAATAATATTACTATATATTATTATTATATATAATACCATATTTTCCTCTTAATTTCAAGTGTAAAGTAAACAATTAGATAAAATAAAGTATATTTTATTTAGACAATTGAAAATATTTGAATTGTACGTTATAATAAATATAACAATAATAATTCAGAGGAGTTAGAATATGCACAACATTTGGAGTAAAAAAGGCTTTACATTATCGGAAATGCTTATCGTAATGGCTATACTTGGCGTTATAGCAGCAATTACATTGCCCGGATTAATCAAACATATCCCTACAAAAGAAGAAGAACTTGCCAAAAAAACAAATTATTTGGTTGAGCAAGTTGTAGAACAAATATTTGATGATGATAATTTATATCCTAAGAAATCCGAATTTGGAGAATCAGGATTTCAGAATTTGGAAAAAGTTACGGCAATAGACAGAGATAGAAAACAAAGCCGCGATTATTCCGGAAATACAAAATTCTGTGAATTGTTTGCGGAAAAATTTAACAAAACCACTGCGGTTAGTTGTTCATCAAACCCAAATGTAAAAACATTTACAGCAACAGACGGTTCTGAATGGTATGTTCCGGTAACTAACTTTTCTGACGGATACGCTGAATTGAAAGTTGATGTCAACGGACCAAACGGTGTAAACTGCGGTTGGGTAAACAATGCCTGCAGTAATGCTAATGTAAGAAAACGTGACCGTTACAGATATTACGTTAAAGCTAACGGGAAAATTACACTCGAAAATCCTGTCAGCACAAGAGGCGTAACCTATAAAATTATTGTTAAAAATTGTACAAGAACTTCCAATCCGCAAATTTGTACAAAAGATGGCAACGGAAACCTTAGAGGAGATAATACCGGAAGTACCGGCGGTTCTTGGGAAATATGTCAAATGAATGATGCGGCGAATGCTTGTGCTACCGCATACAGCTCAGCTGCAGATAAGTTTACAGGTTTAACCAAAAATAAAACATACCTTGTTAGAGCTATACCAAAAGCAGGATATCACAGCAATTGGTCAAATAATCGTAAAAAAGTGAGAATGTCCAACAGTAACAGAGAAATAGAACTTATCTTCTCACCAAAAGAAACTCACTGTATAAGAGTAGAAGTTACAAGTCCATTCCCGGTTGCAGATAGTGCAGATTATAAAATCAAAAGAAATTGTAAATTTGTACAGGCAACCAGTGCCACACAAGATTTGTATCGGGCTGAGAATACTGCCTTCGGCGAATACACCCGTATTCGAGAACTACCTGCCGGAGGGAATGTAAATAACTACTTTACATATACCTGCGATGCCGGCAATCAAATAACAATGCAGCAACCATCTACACCTACAACAAGAAAATTAATGGAGGCTTGCGGTTTGTATCCGGGCGAATATCAAATAGTAATTACTCCTGCCAGCGGAAAAACTATTCAACCGGGGGATCATCCTTTATATATTCAAAATGCAAGACTCGGTACAGATGACCTGGAATTTAATGTAAGAATAAGATAAATATTAAAATTATAAAAAAAAGACAGCGTGTCAGCTGTCTTTTTTTCGTGTTAAGATTAAGTTATGAATAATTTACCAAAAGAAAAAAATTTCTTTTATATATATCTTATTATCAATGCAATATTATGGATTTGCGTACAATTACTGAGAACTTCACTCAGTATTGACTCTCTTGAAGCCATTGCATGGGGTGAATTAATAAGTTTTGGAACAAATAAGCACCCTCCGCTATCCGGCTGGCTTATGGCAGGGTTCTACAACCTTTGCGGACAACACGATTTTGCCGCATTCATACTTGGACAAATTTGCATATTTATCGGATTAATATTTATTTATAAACTGGCTAAATTCTTTATGAGCGAAGAAAAAGCCCTCTGCTCATCAATGATTTTAACCTCCTGCTACTATTATACTTACATCGTATTCATAGATAACTTTAACTGTAACTTTTTGTCTATGGGAATTTGGCCTGCCGTAGCATATTATTTTTACAAATCAGTTAAAGAAAACAAAATCAAAGACTGGATAATTTTCGGTATAATATCAGGACTTGGCGTACTTGCAAAATACCAAATCGCCTTTTTGTTTATGGCTTTGTTCTTATATTTAATCATTTGCGAAAGAAAACAATTTAAACAAAAAGGTATGTATATCGCAATGCTTGCAGGATTTGTTGTTATACTTCCCCATTTGTTATGGCTTTATAAAACAGATTTCTTCTCTTTTATATACATGACAGAAAGAACTGAAATCGGAACTCATAATACACCGAAGTTTTTACTCGCTTTTGCAAGAATAACTTTTCCGGTAAAATTTATTCTTGATCAGATATTATCCGTAACAAGCTGCATAGTACTGTACTTAATACTAGCACTCAAAAATAAAAACATTGGTTTCATAAGTAAAGAAGGCAACACCTCCGACAAAGTTTTCTTGTTCTGTATCTGCTGCGTTCCCGTACTTCTGCAGGGACTTATGGGTGCAATAACAGGGAACAGAGTTCAGGGTATTTGGGGCTCAATAATGGTTAGCTTTGTCGGTATAGGACTGTTCTATTTCTTCCCCGTAAAATTCAAAGAAAATACTTTTGAATATTTTATGAAATGGATATACAGCCTGCTTATAATATGGGTAATTGCAGTTACTATATTTGCTTTCGCTCAGGTAAAATATCCGATATCTTATCCGCACAAAAAAATTATGACTGATTTTGACAAAATATGGAATGAATCAACCAATAACGCTCCTTTAAAATATGTAGGCGGAGGAATAGACTATATATTCCAGTTCCGAGCATATAATAAACAACACCCGACAGCAATTTTAGAAACTTTCGGCTACAAAAACCCATGGATTGACCACAAAGACGTAATTAACTCCGGAATAATCCTTATGGATAAATCCGAAGAAGCCGTAACCGGCAGAGTAAAAGAAATTGTTACATTAATTCCCGAAGATTATTCCGCAACGCCAAAGGAATATAAATTTACAGTCAAAAGTAAATTCGGAAGGGAAAAAAGTTATTCGTTTTTCTATATAATTATTCCGCCAATGAAGAAATATTAGAAAACTGTATTCCCATACCCTGTATTTTTTCCTTTAATTCAAGGTTTTGAGTAATAGAAAATTCCGTATAATGACTGTCAATAATATCACTGCTATATTTGCATGGATGTATGAGAGTTTCCACTATACAATCCTTGTTAAGAGCCTTTAAACCATATTCAAGAGTAGTATCGTCCATCATTCCGGTATAACCTACCCCTATAAGATAATCATTCGTTTTTAAATTATGTTTTTTAACGGTTCCTCTGTTCATTACGGTAAAAGTATTTAATAAAATGATTTTCAATATATTTGGGGGATATTTTGTATTCAAATGCTTTTTTATAGACGGAACAAAATACATTTTTTCAAACTGGGTTCTTATATACGGAATATTATATTCTTCTGCCAATTTGGCGACCAGTTTAAATATATTGGGAATAGCATGCGTATGAACATGCGAATCTATATGGTCAACTTTTACCCGACTTTGAATTTTCTCTATCTGGGCTCTAAATTCACTTTCCAACTGTGCCATAAAATCCTTGTTGTATGATTTTAATATCAGAGAAATGTACCCGTTTTGGAAAGTACCGTCCAGCTGAGTTAATAAAGGAGCCTCCGTTAAGGACTTACCCTCCATAATGTTCAAATGAACCCCGACAGATAACCCCTGACAATTTGGAATTACATCATTAACGGCACTTTCAAAAGCTGCACCGTTAGCACACAAACTTGCGGATGTTAACATACCGCTATGAAAACCATCATACACCGCTTTATTAAAATACTCCGATAATCCGAAATCATCGGCATTTAAAACCAATTTACTATTCATAAATAACCTCTTTATAATTATAGTATAAAAATATACAATAAAAACTATGCATAAATTACTTGTTTATTAAAAAAATAATTGATATAATACAATTATCGTCCCGTATAAATAAATTATTACAAATATGCAGGTAATATATGGATAATAAAAAATTATTAGGAAAAAGAATAAAAGAATTACGCAAACTATCCGACTTAACACAAGAAAAATTTTCGGAAATGATTGGTATCGAAACAACATCTCTGAGTGGGATAGAAAGCGGCAGACATTTTCCGTCAATGCCCACACTGGAAAAAATTGCAAATAATTTAAACGTAGAATTAAAAACTCTTTTTGAATTTAATCACTTGCAACCGATAAATGAAATCAAACAAGACATAATAAAAAACATAGATAAACTGGATGATAACCAAATTAAATTAATATATAAATTTTTTGACGGAATATCCAAATAATTGTATTGTTTATGCTAAACTGTATATATGGAATATTGGTTAAAGTTACCATCGGTTATAAGATTTATTATTATTGGGGCTATTAATGCCGCAATATCATACATCATTTATATTCTTGCAATTTTGATATTAGGACAGGGAAATTACCAGCTCTGCGTAGCTTTACAATGGGGCTTATCATCAGTAATATCCTATACAAACCAAAAGTTTTTTGTATTCATGACAAAAGGGAATTATATAAAAGAATATTTGAAGTGCTGTTCAACATGGGTTATAAGCTATATTTTGAACGTAATTATTCTTGAAATCTTTGTTCGGTATATTACCCAAAACGTATTCATAGCACAATTTATATCACTTGCAATTGTATCTGCGGTAACGTATGTATTGTTTAAATTCTTTGCATTTAAGCACAAAACCGAAAACTGATTTCTATTTTAATTCAATATCTTTAATATATCTTGGTCTTGATTTAACTTCACGATAAAGCTGTCCGACATATTCCCCTATAATACCCAGACAAAAAAGCTGGATGCCTCCGAATGCACATAACATTATTATATTTGTTGCCCATCCGTTTGGGGAATTATGAAAAACCAATTTTTCATATATTGTTTCCAGACCAACAATAAAACTGATTAAAGCCATAAAAAAGCCTAACACCGCAACAAATCGCAACGGAATAACACTATATGATGTAATACCATTTAGTGCCAAACCCATTAATGAGGAGAAATTAAATTTTGAAGTACCGGCGAAGCGTTGTTTAACGTCAAAATTAACATACGCCGTAGGCAATCCGACTTCGTGGAAAAATCCTCTCAAAAAGAATAATTTTTCAGGATACAACGACAAAATATCCAAAGTTCTTTTACTGACTAATCTGTAATCGGAATGATTCATAGGGATATTAGCACCCAAAAGATTCATAACCTTGTAGAACATAATCGCCGTTGATTTTTTAAAGAAAGAATCTGTCTTGCGATTATTTCTTATACCTAATACGATTTCAGCACCTTTCATATATTCATCAAGGAATTTTTCTATAGCCCATTCATCCTGTTGTAAATCTGCATCAATTGATACAACACAATCACAACCTATGTCCCTTACCGACTCCAAACCTGCCATAATTGCCTTTTGATTACCGAAATTTCTTATAAATTTTGTACCTTTAATTTTATTGTTCTGCTTGTGTAATTCTTCAATAATATTCCATGTATTATCCACAGAACCGTCATCAATCAGATAAATATAACTTTCTGACGTAATTTTATTTTTTGAAATTAAGTCGCCTATTACAACTAATAATTGTTCTACAGTATTCTTAATACATAATTCCTCATTATAACAGGGAATTATTATTGCTAATTTCGGTACAGCTCTTTCCACTTGTGCAATTTCTCCGATAATATATTCCGTATTTTTATAATAAATTGCTACGATTAAAAAAATAAGCGTAATAAAAGTATATTTTTTGAATAAAATATAAATTAATTACTGATTTATTGAAAAATTTATTAGAAATTTAATCCGATTTTACCGTTCGGATACCGGAAAATATTTTGCATCGGAAGCATATAAACGGGATTTACTTACCCAACCTTTATATAAATCCAAATAAATATCGTTGCAGGATATGTCCCCAATAAACCCTATACGACCGGATACAGCAGGCAAATCCCCGGTCGGAATATCATTAAAAGATTTACCGAGAATAACTCTGTCATATTTGCCATTACTTGAGTATAATGCCAAATTTTTGGCATATTGTATAACAGCATTTCTTAACTTTATACCAACTTTTCCTGACGGCTTAAAGAAATTATTTATTTCAATATTATCAACAACCAGTGCAGGGTCATTATTATCACTTGTATTTACCCAATAGCAAAGAGCATTGCCTATAATATTACCCGTTTCATTATCTTTAAGTTCAATCATATTAAATGCCGTATTTAAAAGGTAATCCGGCATCGCCTTTGAATTAGTACCTTTACCGAGAGAAATACAACAAGTTGAATAATTTCCCTGAAATAAGTCATGCTGAGGTACCCTGTCCCAGTTTTTTATTGTCAGGTTGTAATCATTTGATGATGATTTATCATCAAATACTTCCAGTGTATTATAACGTTCAACAAGGTGGTAACAAATCATCAGAGTACTGGAGGCTTTACTTGCAAGGTCTGCATTCCCGGTTTGATTTGCTTTGTTTTTATTTACTTCCGCTTGTTTCCACACTTTATCAAGCTTGACTATAACGTCTTTCACAAGATTTTCCAGTTTGCATTTATTTTTATGACAAGCATCCGGGATAACAAATTTATCATCAACAATATATTTTTGGAATTGTTTATCAATGATATGTTTTAGTGTTGAATTTGACTGCCTAAGTGTTTCAATATCTTCTTCTGTTTGGGACGCAAATATATCAATAATATTAGCATTGTCATCTTTATTTAAGAATTGAACTTCAAGCTGTTTTTTAGGATTAACCCATTTATCATAATTTAATCCGCTTAGTTCAAATTTCTTTTGAGTCCGAAGATTTGCTTCCCCATAAATATTTAACGGATTATTTATATAATCAATAAAATTACTCAGACTGGCAGCTTTGACTATATCCTTTAAAGCTTTTGGATTATTTGTTCTGTTAAATTCGGCAGCTAATTGATGAACATATTTCAAATTCCACAACGAATGTTTTGATTTTGGAATTTTATTGATTTCACTTTGACTTAGTCCTGCCATATCGTACACTACACCGATTATTTTTTTGTTCAGGATATCTAAATCTACCATATTGTTTTGTATCATACTATTCGTTAAATCTCTTAGCTCCTGAGATGAATTAAGTGCAATAATCATATCGGGAAAATCAATTTTTTGAGTCGGAGTGAAAGGTTTTCCTGATGCATTGGAACACTTTACAAGTTTTTTCAGCATATTAAAATCAGTATAACTGAGCTTTGATATTTTATTAGTATATTGGACTACAAAATTTTCTTTTTTTTGAAAAATTACATCCATAGTTTCCTTGTCAAACACAGATGCTAAAATCATTAACGACGCATACCTCGAATTAAACAGAATATCAACAGCATCATCATATCTGGACGTATTCAATGAAAAATATCCGGTACGATTAATATATTTCCCGGGATTTTTTCGGACAAGTGTTTTTTGGTATTCTACTCTTTCTACAAGCTCTTCTAAGTCATTATTTTCAAGAAATTCTCTTTTTTTATTAATATCCGGTAATATGTCAGTAATAAAATTGTCAGGCAAATTTTTCTCATACAGTTTTTTCAAAACCGGAAAATTAAAATCAGACATATTTTCAAAATATCCGCGTTGATTTTTCCCCGTTAAATCTTCTTTTTGATATATAGTTTTTAATATATTCGCTGTATCAGGGTATTTTGCTGTATTTGGAAATAATTTAAGTATTTCAAAAGGAAAATCTTTCCCGTCATACAGAAATACTGAGCAAATAGCACCTGCAGTCTGAAAATCATCTTTTTCGGAAGCAATCTCGAGAATATTGATTGTGTGCAGAGGAGAAATTTCCGGCAATAATCTTGCAGTCAATTCTTTTGTTTCCGGAGTTATAAGGCTAATAAGCTCAGGTTTGAGATTCCCTTTAATATTTGGATTTAAACAAATAATTTCCGCTATATCTTTATTTACGGGATTTATAGATTTCAATATTTCGGGTACATCAAGTTCTCTTTTATTGACACGCTTATCAAAAAGCAAAACTTTCCCCAGCTGAATATTATCGGGAGTCAAAACATCAGAAATTTCATTTATAATCTCCTCTGATGCATAATTAGCTCTCATACGGTTTACAATTTCTGCTTTGCTGTCGTTAAATGTTAACTCGTTTTTTGATGTAAAAAAAGGTTTATAACAAATGTTCGAAATACCCGACAGTTCTCCCGCCCTGTCGCTATTATCATCAGGCTGTCTGCAAATCGGCAGATTTACGGATTGTCTGCAAGAATTAAATTTTAAATTTTGGATGGATAAATGCACTTATTTTACTCCGGTAGAATTATTTAGTTAAAGTCAAAACATGAAATAAATTGTCTGTTTTTTAAAAAATGTTACACTTATAAGTATTTATACACAACTTTGTCCAAATCAGGGTAACAACCGCTTTTTAACCTTTCATAAAAAAGCTTCGTTGTATATGGAGCAAGTGCTTTCACCCAGTCTTTATCGATATATAACCCCTCTATAAGTCTTGCAAACATCTCATTCGGTTTTGAATAATACTTTTGCAATTTATTTATTCGTGCAGAAACCCTAGCTTGTTTTTTCTGAGCGGATTTTAATTTTATATATGCCAAAAAACTAACCGGCATATCGGGAAAATCTTTTTCTATTGTCGCAACAGTTATCAGACGGTAATTCTTTTTCCAAAAACCTTTAACTATCCGTACTCTGTCATACCTAAGTAAATATCTTGCGTCAGATTTTTTTATATATTTGTCAAACTGCTTAAACGGTTTTGACCGCATAAATTCAGGGTATTCGGCTTTGATAATATTTTCATACTCGGATATTTTTTCTTTTATACGGTCTTTATGCTCATACAGTTTCACGCATAGGGAATTTTCATCAACAAAATTGGTAACTTTCATAAGTTCTTTTTCAATTACGGGATTTTCTTCTCCAAATAGTGCTTCTATGCTTCCGCCTGTTATATTCATCTTTGGTTCAATATTATAATGAACATAATGTGCAAATTCATGAAGCAGAGTAGGGATTGTTCTTTCTTCAGACACATTTTTTGATATATCTATTCTGTTTTTTACGAAAAAACCCTGATGTCCGCGAGCTTTCGTCCGTGTATTAACAGTCAGTCCAAGATTTTTTAAGTACGCTATTAGTTCTTTTTTTTCGTCCATCTATTTTAGTTCTTTTACAGGTATTTTTATTTTATTTTTAACACAAAATAACACTTTATCATCAATTATAAAATCAACCAAATCATTATTTACATCAGGTTCGCCAACAAAACCCAAAATAGAGTTATGACCTGATATTTCATGGGCATATTCAGGATAAACATCCGTATTATCAAGCAAAATTCCGTCTGACCTAACAATATAAGCAATATCGGCTCTGCCTTTTATAAAAAATGATGCATCAAATTCACCGCATAAAAGTTTTATTTTATTAGCAACCTCTATGCACATTCTGTCATCGCTCATTAAATTTGCATCAAAAATTATTATATCCGCGCCGGAATAAAGTTCTTTTGCGATATTGTCAAGAAGCACATCTATATTCTCTACATCAATATTTGCAACGTATACTGCCTGATTTTTGTTTTCCAGTTTTAATTTGATTATATTATCTCTAAGTAAATCTTCCATAGCTACATTTTAACACAAAAGGACCTCCTGTTTAGGAAGTCCTTTTGACTAATATTAATTGTACCATTAATTAAAAATATCTTTTCGAAAATGATGCAACAGAAGCACCTCTAATCATTTTCTGTAATACATCTATTGCCGTTTTGAGCTGAACATCATCTTTATTTTTAATATTTTCTTCGGTCAGTTTAACTTCAACATCAGGTGCAATACCTCTTTTATGAATATCAGTTCCGCTTGGAGTTAAATATCTTTGTATTGTAACGTGGGCACTGATTTCTTTACCGAGAGGAATAACCTCTTGTACAAGTCCTTTACCGAATGTAGTTTCCCCGACAAGAACAGCCTTACCGTTATCTTTCATAGCCCCGGAGAATATTTCACTTGCGGAAGCAGAACCCTTATTAATAAGAATAACTATAGGCTTTTTAGTGAGAACACCTGTTGTTGCATGGTCAGTCATTATATAATTGTTACGATCGACCGTAGATACAATATCCTCACCTTTTGACAGGAACATATCCGATATTGTGATGGCATGAACAAGTCTGCCGCCCGGATTTGACCTTAAATCAATAATAAAACCTTTTTTGTTATAGTTTCTTTCTATAATTGATCTGAATTCACTGGCTGCATTTTGGCTCATAAATGAACTTAGTCTTATATAACACATATCATTAGGCAATGTAATAGACTCGGGTAATTTTTGAGATACAGCTTTGAGTTTAATAGTTGCACGAGTAACCGTATACAACTTCGGTGCATCAACACCGTCACGCTTGATTAACAAATTAACGGTAGTATTTTCAGGACCCCTGATTTGTTCGGCAGCCTTATCAACAGTAATACTTTTTGTACTCTGACCGTTGATTTCAAGAATAACATCACCGGCAAGAAGTCCTGCACGTTCTGCAGGAGTATCTTCGATTGGAGCGATAACGGTCAATTTTCCGTCTTTCATACCAATCTGAATACCGATACCTTTTAATGCACCGTCCATGGAAGCCTTTTCATCTCTGAACTCTTTTGGTTCAAGAAATCTTGTGTACGGATCATTCAAACTTGCAAGCATGGTATTAATTGCTACATAAGCATCCTCATCGGTTTGAATATAATTATCATATTTATGACGCCATTTAGATTCCCATGCCTGATGGTTATCTGTTTTATCAACATATCTGGTATCAATTATTTTCCATACCTGATCATACAACCTTGCAGGTCCGTTAACAGCTAAAACACTGCTATGAACAATCCACCCGTATGTTAATACGAAAGCACCCAATGCTAATAAACTTTTTTTCATAATATTTCTCATTCTTTATTTTTCCTCCAGATTATCCTCAATAGCTATAAGCTCAAGCTTTAATATTACAGACGTAATTTTATTAAAAAAGTTCCCGAGCAAATAAATATTTCGGATAATTCTGTAAAAATCATACCACAGTCACAGACTTTTGTATATTATAAATAATAAAAATAGCTACAAGTTATAATTATAATCATAATTAAATATACTTTTACATTGATTTTTACCGTCCCAACTTAAGCCTGAACAATGAAGATAATCCATATTACTAAATTGTAACACCCAAGCAGTGCAACCGGTTCCTTTATTACGATTTTCACAATGATTTGCAAAAGTTGTTGTATTATCTTCATTATAACCTGCAGGGACTATGCCATGTCGCGTTATGTAGAAAGTATGAACATCAAATCCGTATGCATTTGGATTCTTTTCCCCATTCACATCTACCACAGCTTCTGCACAAACATGTCCGTATCCTTCACCAACACCAATTGCATAATTACAGCTTGGATCCAAGACTCTAAATGCCAATAAAAGTCCACCTTCAACAAATACCGTTGAATAAGAATTATTACTACTTATATTTAGTCCGGATGATGTGTTATCAAGATATTTAAGTTCAGTATTTCGCCAACATCCACCCTCTGTTCTGCAATTTTTCAGTATTCTAAGATTTTGAGTCAACATTTCATTTATTCTATTAGCACCTTCACTGCTGTTTGCCGCCTCTAATCCCCAGTTATAAGTTTCACCATATTCGACCAGGGTACGCTGATAAGTATTCGTCAAAGCACTATATATTTTCTTTAATTGGGAAATATACTCTCTTTCTCTATATCGTAAAACCATATTAGGAATCATAATAGCCGCAACAATACCTATTATGCCAATAGTTATAAGAACTTCTGCAAGAGTGAATGCTTTTTTATACATAGATCCTCCGTTTTTTATTTATTATTTTAACATTTTTTTTTAAATTTATCAACATACAATATAAATTAATTGTTTTAACTATATGTCGAATAAAATATTATCCCTAAAAATATCATAATTTTAATATATAAAACAGGAGGGATTATGTCAAAAACAATATCAAAAGCAGTCAAAAAAATTTGTGAAAAGGTAGGCTCTGACAAAATAATGATAATGACAAACAGTTTAAAAATTGACGGCAAACTTTACATTGAAGACGGCAAATGCGATGAATGTCATGAAAATATTCTAACGTTAACAGATGTAACAATTTGCAGACTTAAAGATTATTGCACATGTGACGGTGAAAATTGTAACTGTGATGATTATATTTGCTTCAAATATGACTGGTTGAATGTAAACATTGATAAAATAGTTTTGTACAGCGTACTTGGATAGCAAAAAGCCTCATCGGGAAGATGAGGCTTTTTAAAAATTTAAGTTTTTGAATTATTACACTAATTCAGCAACTTTTTCAGCATTTCTTGAAGCAATTTCAACAAGTTGTCTTGCTGTAGCAATCATAGAAATTTCTGAATTCATTTTATTAATGCATGAACCGCATCCGATTGCACTTGCACCTGCTGCAAAAGCGAACGGTGCAGTAGTCGGATTAATACCTGTTGCTGTCATAATAGGCATTTCAATATTTCTTGATAATTCAAGAGTATTTGAAATAGTCAATTCAGCTCTTTCCATCAAACCTCTTACGCCGTCAGCCTGAGTTTCTGATGCAAAATGACCTTCTGTTTGTATTAAATCAACACCTCTGATTTCTAATTCTCTTGCCAAATCAATCTGGTCAGCTATAGAAATTTCACCCGGAACGGTTACAGAGAAGAATACTCTGTTATCGCCAAGTAATTCGATTGTTTCGTCAACAAGACGAAGAACATCATCTTTAGAGAAAGACATGCCTTTTTTATACAGTACATCAAAGTTTCCGAGTTCAATAGCATCTGCACCAAGTTCAACAGCACGAGCCAATTCTGACGGAACGATTGATGATACAAATAAAGGCATATCAGTCATTTCTCTGACTTCGCCAATAATACATTCATCGGCACAAATATCAATTGCACTTGCACCTGCAGCTTCAGCTGCCTTAACTACTTTTTTTACATTATCAATATCAAAATTATCAATACCTGCAATAATTTTTACCGCTCTGTGAGCTGATAAATGGTCTTTAAATAAGTCGATTCTGCTCATTTTTCATTTCTCCTTTTTCTGTTCTCTGCCTGATGCAGTTAATATAACTCTTGGAACATATTATACATTAAAATTCTAATAATTTCAAGAATTACCCGTAATAAACATAGTTGAATGATTAATCGGAATAAAAAAAACTTTATAATACATATAAAAGGAGAATTTTATGCATGCCAAAATTACACTTATAAGTATTCTTTTAGCTTTTAATTTAATATTTAATCCTATAAATTGCGGTTATTGCGGAACCCTTGTACCTGAAGAAGAAACCAACATCTCCGTATATGAAATGATTAATCCTGCAATAGTATCAATAGATGCCGACATTGAAGACGGAGTATCTTCAGGCACGGGATGTATTGTAACAGGTGACGGCTACATATTGACAGGTTCACATGTAATTGAAGGCGGCAAAACAATCACCGTTACAACAAGTACAGGTCAAACCTACAAGGCACAGATAATATCGGCAATGGGCAAAAATAAAGATTTGGCTATACTCAAAATCACACCCAAAAAGCCCCTGCAAACCATTAAACTTGGTGATTCGGGAACGCTGAAGGTCGGGCAAAAAGTACTTGCAATAGGAAATCCTTTTGGATTTAACGGCACACTTACACAAGGCATAATATCAAGAATAGATTACAAAAAAGGAAAAATTCAGACTGATGCGGCAATTAACCCGGGATGCTCGGGAGGTCCGCTTTTAAATTCATCGGGAGAAGTTATCGGCATAAATCAATCCATATACAATCCGGATAATAATATTTCAAATATAGGTATCGGATTTGCAATACCCATAAATGAGGCAAAAAAATTTTTACAGCTTGCAAACGTACCAAACAAAAAATAGACACTATTACATTTAATAATAAAGGGTTGAATACCTTCATTCAACCCTTTATACACTGCTGTACATAAAAATTATTTCCAAGGATAATCCTTTTTAATTTGCCATCCGTCATATACCACAAGCGGTGTACAAGAGTCGCCGACTCCGTTATCACACCATCTTGCCAAATCACTCCTATTGTATCCCTGATAACCAACAGTCAGACTTCTTCCATTTTGTCCGTTACCATGTGCTACATTGTCTCTGCCATAAGCATAACTAAAGTAGAATAAGTCTTTGCCCATTCTGTTGAAACCTGCATAAGGTCCGTCTATATCAATCAAGACTTTTCCGCTTGCATCGTGAGTGTACACCCCATTCCAAATTACACACGCCCCGCTTGGGAGTTTTGCTGACCATGATTCTGTAGAAAAGTGCATGTGATTGGCTGTAAATCTGTCAGTAGAACCGTCCATTGCAGTATAAGGACGGTACTCAGTTCCCTCATAGCAGGCTGCATGCCTAACATCATCCGGCGGAGGATATAATTTAACTGCGATTTCTTTCATTGCACGATGAAAACATCCTTGGTGAAATTTGCTAAAAGTCACGCCGTCAATTGTTTCATCACCGGAACACCAGTTTTCCATAGGTCCACCGTCATACTCGGCAGATGCTTTATCCATAGCTACAGTAATTTGTGCATAAGCCTGTTTTAGCCTATTTGCCGCAACACTCTTCTGGTACCCCTGTATAAGAGTCGGCAATGTCATAGCCGCAACAACACCGATAATACCAAGGGTTTGAACAGTAACCTGTGAACCGTGAACAGTTCTTATCGGTGCTGTCGCACATTTGGGATTGCTTATCAACCCGTAATGAACTGTTTACTGTTAACTGTTCGGGATGACATAAAATAGGCTTAATCCTTTCCTCACCGCGGTTTAAAAAATTCCACGAGCGAAGCATCTCTAAAGGCAGACTAGCCTGCAAACCCTTACTGCGAGAGGTTTTGCCCCCCCCCCCCAGGCTGAAATACCGTCATAGCAATATCCTCCTCTATTTTTGTACTATATTATCATTATAACATATTTTTTAACTTTCGCAAGGGGGCTAAGCCCCCTCTTATATGCCACCGGTTTTTCCGCTTTGTTCACTTAGCCACCACATTTTCCGCAAAATTGTTCAGTTTTTCCGCGCTGTAATTTTTCACAGCAAATATTGCATTCAACGAGCGAAGCATCTATAAGGGCAGGCTAGCCTGCTTTTACAAGTCTTTTTTTGAATAAAAATTTAACATCTATATACAATATCTCATTTTACACTCCCTCTACCATCGGGAGAGGGTAATTTTTCAGAGGTTTTGAAAAGATTAACCCCTCACCCGAATTGCTAAACTCAACTTCGTTTCGTTAACCAATTCTTCCCTCTCCCGTTGGTAGAGGGAACATTTGCAATAATTATTTATCACGACAAATCTTCACATCCAACACTTGACGGTCATACAAATAAGTGTAATAATTTTCGTATGAGCAGAAAGTTTAGTTTAACAGCACAAAATCGTCTTATTATATCGGGGTTATTATTAAGCACGGCTTTGATTGTTTTTATAGCTATTTTTGCTGTTTTTAATATTCAAAAAATGCTGAAACAGGGATACCAAAGTTTTGGGGAAGGAATTTCCCGAACACTTGCTATTGAAAGTATTGAACAAATAAAGAACTTATCAACGGCAGATGCGGTAAAATCTTTAAAATCGCATTCCGAACTGCTGCTCGCAGGACACAACGATATAGTCCTTATAGAATACAGGGATAATGAAGGGAATATTTTATATTCCACAAAAAATATATCTGACAATAAGGTTAAGAAACCTGCTATAACAGTAAGTTCACCGCTCATCATTCCCGGCAGCAATGATGTATACGGCTCGGTTACGGTAGGTTTATCGGGAAATGTCGTATCGAAAATCACTTCCACCGCCAGAATATCGTTATTATTCGTATTTACGGTAGTATGGTTTGTTTTTGCACTTGTAATACTTATTAACACATACCTGATTACAAGAGAATTAAAAATGCTGCAAAGCGGAGTTAAAAAGATATCCACAGGACAATTCGGATATAAACTTGAAAGCGGGGAAGTCAGCTCGGAAGTTCAGGAGCTTTTCAAGGCCTTCAATGATATGTCGAACAGACTTCATATATACGAAGAACAAAATATCGACAGAATTATGCTTGAAAGAAATAAATTTGAATCCGTACTGATGAGTATTGCAAACGGTGTTGTCGTATGTGATGATAATGACAATGTAGTATTAATCAATAATCATGCTCAGGATTTACTTGAAGTTACCGAAGAACAGCTTTTGAATACCAAAATACAAAACTATATTGATACTTCGGAAAACTACTGCTTTAAGGCTAAAATCGAAGAATTTAAAGATACTCCGCTTGATATTATAGAAAAGAAGCCGATAGAATTTACGATAAATGTTGATAACAGGGTTATAAAATCCGTTATGTCCCCAATGTTTACGGGTAACAGAGATTATGTAGGTTATATTATTGTTCTTATCGACATGACAAAAGAAGCAGAAATGGATAAAATGCGTTCGGACTTCATATCTAATGTATCGCACGAACTCCGCACCCCTGTTACCGTATTAAGAAGCTATATTGATACTCTTTATAACTATGGCAACGAATTTGATTATGATACCCAAAAAGAATTTATAGGAACCATTAATCAGGAAATTATAAGATTGCAGAGCATGGTTAACGATATTCTTGATTTTTCAAGAATGGAATCAAATGCACCTATGGAAAAATCATTAAATAATATTCTTGAAGTTGTTGAAGATTGCGTAAGACAGGTTTCTATTCTTGCAAAAGACAGACAAATTAAAATTTCTGTCAGCAAAGATGATGATATACCTGATTTTATGTTTAATTACAACGGAATACAAAGAGCATTGACCAATTTCTTATCAAATGCAATAAAATATTCTCCTGACGATTCCACAATAGATATTAATATAAGAAATCTGCGTGATACAAATGAGGTTGAAGTTACCGTAACAGACAGAGGATGCGGAATTGCCCCGGAACATTTAAAGAAAATTTTTGACAGGTTCTACCGTGTAGAAAACAACGTTCACTCGGTAAAAGGAACAGGTCTGGGCTTACACCTTGTAAAAACCACTATTGAAAAATATCATAACGGAAGAATTTATGTAAATTCAGAAGTCGGTAAGGGTTCTACATTCGGATTTATTCTTCCTGCAGGAATTGAAACTGACGCAGAAAAAGTAATATAATTTATACACGACCGTAAATATCTTCATATCGGATAATATCATCCTCCGATAACAAATCACCTCTTTGAATTTCTATGACTTCCAATTCACTTTCATAAGGATTTTGAAGTGAGTGGACGGCTTTAAGAGGGATATCGATACTTTCGCCTTCTTTCAAAATAAGTTCATCTTTATTAAGTATCACCTTGGCTGTTCCACGGACAACAGTCCAATGTTCACACCTGTGATTATGTGACTGAACCGAAAGCTTCCCCCCGACATTGACATGAATGATTTTTACAAGATAACTATCCCCGTCTGCAATATTGATATAATACCCCCAGGGACGTTCATACTTCTTATTACTGCTTTGGATATTTTCCATAATAATCTTACCTGCTCTTTTAA
This sequence comes from uncultured bacterium, assembly GCA_902760645.1. Lineage (GTDB taxonomy): Bacteria > Cyanobacteriota > Vampirovibrionia > Gastranaerophilales > Gastranaerophilaceae > UBA1221. Next base: position 5,197 of record CACWHC010000019.1, on the reverse strand, counting down.
ATATTATACGTTATCGGCCCGTGTTTGTAAACTTTTTCACGAAAAATATTCAATGCCGGAAATTTGTGCTATCATGTAGCGTAGATTATGATTAGTTGGGATAAATTAAAAAAAGGGACAGTTATATTATTAATAGGCGGAGGACTGTTTGCTGCAGCACTGTGGGCAGGAGCTAACATCTATCAGCCCTCGGAGAAATCCGATGAAATATATACTGCCGGACTAAATGCCTATAATAACAAAGATTATTCAAAATCTTATTATATATTCTCTAAAATTGTTTTTTCATCAAATTTAAAACCTCTTGCCATATACAGGCAGGCTCTTTCGGCTGACAAGGTTGAAGACTTTGACTCTGCCGTTAAACAATATAAATTATTCTTGTTCTTATACCCTAAACACGTTATGTCAATCAGAGCAAGATATAATCTGGCACAGGATTTAATGAAAAATAACCCAAATGCGGCAAAAAAAGAATTTGAAAAAATTATTGCAAAATTTCCAAATTCAGACTACGCAATAGCTTCAGAGTATTACTCCGGCACTATTGACTTAAAAAAATATGAAAATGAAAAAATATTTCCTCTTTCTGCAAAAAGCGATATACAAAGTCATTTCAGACATTATTTAAAAAAAGCTCCGTCAGGAAGACTCGTCAGTTCTGTCATAAATGACTGGACAAGTATGGATGTACAGATTTCAAATGACGATTACTATTTAATGGCAAAATCCTTATACAAAGTAGGAGATTACCAAAAAGCGGACGAATTTGTTAAAAAAGCTGACTTAAAAAGTTCATGGCCTATCGCAGTCCAAAATGCCATAGCATTAAAGAACCTATCAAATGCAAAATTCCTTATGGAATGGGGATTAAAAGAAAATTCAGAATACGTTGATAAAGAAGATATATATGATGCAATTAACTCATATATGGAAACAGTACCGTCAAAATATCAGACGGCAACAGATTTATTTGGAATAGCTAAATCAAGAGGAAAAGATTATCTCCTTGCTATCAAATGCAGATACAGTTCATCCGATGATAAATTTGCCTGCTATAAAAATCTTTATTTGTGGTATCCTGCAGGAAGCTATACGGATGAAGCACAATCACAAATGTTTCTCTATATGGTCAGAAACAATAACACAAATGACGCTCAACGTATAGGTGCTGATTTTCTGAACAAATATAAAGATTCATCTAAATACGCACCGCAAGTTATGTACTATATGGGAAAACTCAGCGAAAAAACCCGTGCATACAGAGATTATGTAAGCTATTACAGAGGAGTAATATCAAAATATCCCGATAATTATTACGCATACCGTTCGTATTTGAGATTAAATCATTCAAAAACTCCGATAATCGCCACAACAATGCACCAAAAGGATATTGAATTTCCTTATGAAAGAAAGCATGCTTTTCTTGATAAATTGCTTAAATTAAAAGACTACGAAATTTTAGAAGAATACACGTCATATGATGATTTTGTAAAAAGCTGGACATTATATCAACGGGGCGAAATTAGTAAAGCCATGCTCACTGCAAGAGATGCAATGGATAAACTCAGCGAAAAACCTGAGAGAACAGATTTGAGATGGCGTTTGGTATATCCGGAATTTTATTACAATGAACTCAGGGATTATTCAGACCGTGCAGGTACGGTATTCCCGTTAATGATGGCATTAACCAGAGAAGAAAGTTATTTTAACCCTGCCGCACAAAGCTCAGCAGGTGCAAGAGGTCTGATGCAATTAATGCCTGCTACAGCAGAAGGAACCGCAAAACAGCAAGGAATATCCGCCTACGATTTATTCAGTCCTCAAGATAACATATTGCTCGGTAATTATCACTACGGTTCGGTAAAAACCCAGTTAAACGGCGATAATATATTATCTGTTGCCGCATATAACAGCGGAGCAGGAGCGGTAAATCAATGGAAAAAAACTTTAAATTATACTGATACAGACTCGTTTATTGAACAAATTCCATATCCTGAAACCCGTGATTACGTTAAAAAAGTTTTCAGAAGCTACTGGAATTATGTACGTTTATACAGCGGTAACGACTAGTTAAAATACTAATTAAGTTTTGAACTAAAAAAGCCGACATTCTGATAGAATATCGGCTTTTAAATTCTTTTGAACAAGAAAATTACTTAACAAGTTCTTTGAATTTTTTACCAGCTGAGAATGCAGGTACAGTTTTAGCAGCAATTTTCAAAGCAGCACCTGTTTGAGGGTTTCTGCCTGTTCTTGCAGCTCTTTTTCTTGATTCAAATGTACCAAAACCAACTAGAGTTACTTTTTTACCTTTAGAAACAGTTTTTTCAATAGTTTCCAATGTAGCTGCAATTACATCAGCAGCAGCTTTTTGAGAAACTTTAGCTTTTTTAGATACTTCTTTTACCAATTCTTCTTTGTTCATTACGAACCTCCTTCTTCCTTTGCAAACGGAACACTAAAACCATTTTATCCGCATGCCTTTCATAATCGACGAAAACATTATAGCATTTTATTCCCAATTTGCAAGGGGTTTGCAAGATTTTTTTTTACAAAAAGCCTTATTATTAATATATAAAACAAGATATACTTCTCCTGAAAGCATAACTATAGCCTAATTTGAAGATTGGCAAAAAAAGACTACGCAAAAATATTTAGCTTGCTTTATCGTTAATTTTGGCAAATCTGACGTTTTGATAAAAATATTGCAAAATTTGGTATGCATTATACCCGTCTTTAGCAAGGTTATTAGCACCATGCTGCGACATGCCGACACCATGCCCATTCTTTTTTACATTACCGTCGTACGACGGCACGGAACGGATATACGGTACATCCGCACCCCAAACGTCTTTAGCACTAATCGACTGACCGCCTGCGGATGCCGAATAATATGCAGAAACAACTTTATAATTATACGTTAAAACAAGTTTTTCTGTTTGTTCAACAGCAGTATTTGTTCTGACGGTTTCGGCAGAAGCTCCACCGTATGCCTGATCTTCAGGAGTGTCTTTTAAGTCAAACCCTAAACTTGCACGTTTCCCGAGATTTGCAAGAGCATAACTTCTTGCAGCAATAGCCTGAGCTTTAAGAGCTTCAAGCTCCCAACCGGAAGGCATTTCCGCAGGAACAACACCTCTTATATAGTCTTCTAAATTAACGTCATTTATAACAGTCAATTTATTATTTCTGTTTTGAATGACAAGATGTCCTCTGTACCATTTTCTTTTTGCATTAACAAAGCCGTCTTTTGCGGGTTTTAATACAATGTTATCAGAATATATTTGGTAAAATTTACCATTTAATTTAATTGCCATTGTATTTTTGTAAGGTACTATTTCATAACCCTTCATGGCATCAATTTTGCATACTGTTTTATTAGTGTTTGCATCAATAATTGAAGTATTATTGGATGAACCCACACCGATTTGGGAAGCCCCTACTATTATGCCTATTTTAATTGCATAACATGGAGTTGTCCCTAAAAAAGTAAATAATAATATTGAAAATAATAAAATTAATTTTCTCATTACAATATTATTATAACACATTTTATTTTGTATTTCTAAATCATACGGTCGATTTTTCCGTTTGTATCCTCTACATTTTCTCTTTCAACACCCATGTCTTTACACAGGTCATCAGCGACATTTGTTGCAATTTTTTCACCTATGGCATAAGAAGTAACTGACGCACAAACGAAAGCGATACCTTTTACAACAGCAGCGGCTTTACCGCCGTTATTGTTTTTGAGCAGCGTTTGGGCAATTCCGCCTAAACCTTTAATATCTTTTACGCTTTCGGCGAGTTTTGTTACATTTTGCTCATTAATAACTTTATCCATATTTCTCTTCATCAAGCCTTCACCGAGGAACATACCGGAAATAGCACCGAGCTGGGTTATGCCGGTATGAACTTTGTCATCGGAAGTCAGAGTTTTATAAACACCGGATGCACAAATTAGAGGGTTTACATTGTGAGTTGCCCAATTTACACCTTTACCTGCATAATCGAGGGCTTTACTTTCTTTGGCATATTTACCGAATATATTAAAAGCTTCGGATGCATTTTTAGCGGTAGAATCATGGTATTTAGCAATTGCTTCGGCGATTTTTGCACCTTGAGCAAACACAACCGTACCTCTGGCTTTTTCTCCATTTTCAACCTTTTTAACGTTATTATAGAGAAAGACAGTACTCGGAACACATATTTCTAATACTTCTACGGTTGGAATACCCATAAATAACCTTTACAATACACTACCTTACAATAATATAAAGTATTATTATTTATCAGAATTGCGTGAATACTTAAAAATCTTAAAATTAGTTAACAAAGGGATAAAAATTTTCACTTGCACAAAAATATATTTATGTTACTATAATTGGTATAAGGAAACACTGAGTGTGTTTGGCATATAAAAGCCCTGGTAGCTCAGCTGGATAGAGCAACCGCCTTATAAGCGGTAGGTCAGGGCGACAGAAAAAGCTTAAAATTGACAATTAAATAGCGGATTTGCGGACGGCATTCATGCCGGATAGCGAACAGATTGAGTTGACAGGCACGAAGTGCCGAAAACGAAACTCTGTGAGCGTGGAGCAAATCCAAGACAACAACAGATATGCGTCCGTAGCTCAGCTGGATAGAGCATCTGCCTTCTAAGCAGAGGGTCGCGCGTTCGAATCGCGCCGGGCGTAAATAAAAAGAGATAGGTATAAACCTATCTCTTTTTATTTGGGTTTGAGCCAGATGAGAACCGCAAAGTGCGTAAGCACTTGCGTGTTCGAGCGACCTGTGAGCGGAGTGCTTTTGCGAAAAGAACGTAAGTTCTTTGAAGCAAAACACGCAGACACGTTTAATGCGAACAGGTCAAGACAATCGCGCCGGGCGTAAATTAGAGGAGATAGGTTAATCCTATCTCCTCTAATTTTATGTTTGTCAGCGTTGAGAACCGCATTTGTGCGTTCGGCGGATTTTGGCAAGGCTGGAGTGAACGTCAGTGAACGGAACGCCGTCCTAGTGAAACCGTTGTAATGAGTGACTGTTTTGTGCAAACAAAACAAAACGAATGTAAACGGTTGAACTGCCAATAATCCAAGACAATCGCGCCGGGCGTAAATTAAAAGGGACTAGTATAAACTAGTCCCTTTTAATATTTTTATTTTTGTGTGAAAACTTATCCCAATTCTTTTCT
>CACWHC010000018.1 GCA_902760645.1 uncultured bacterium | reverse complement strand
CCGTGAAATTGAAAATAAAGACAAACAATATGACAGTATGCTGAAACTTTTGGATACCGAGCATTCCGCACTTCAGCAGGAATACGAATCCGCAAAAGCAGTAATCACAAAGAATACCGAAAGAACCTTGAAAATGTATTCCGCATAAAACGAGATTAAACAAAACTTATTTTTATGGGTTTATTAAATAAAATTCACCATTATTGTTATTTATCAACCTGATTTATAAGCAAAAAAGATTTGCGCCTGGCGCGATTCGAACGCGCGACCTCTCCCTTAAAAGGGGATTGCTCTACCGGCTGAGCTACAGGCGCAAATGCTATTAAATCTAAATGCATCGACATCTTTTAGTCTTTGCATTTACTAATCTAGCAAGAACAAAATCTATTGTCAATACTATTTGGTAAATTGGCTAATGTTAAATATTTTTAAATTTTTGATAATTAGAAAAAAATACAATAATATACATATTACTGATTGTAAAGATTTTATTTAAATTTTTCTGCAAGATAGCAAAAAATATTATTTAGAAGTATTTAAAACTCAGTTTAGGAATATTTCAGGAGTAAATATGGGCGTTAGCATCAAGAAAATCTCATTTAATGGTCTGACAGGATTTAACGGGACTCAATTGAGCTCCGCAGACAGCACGGTATCAGCGTCATCGCTGCTAAATAAGCCACCTGTTTTTCAGACACAGCCGACAAATACCCCAACAGCTCCGGGACAAAGCACCCCGCAAGATGATAAAAACTTCTTTAAAGAAAATCTGAACTATGTAAACGCAGGCTTAGCCCTTGTTACACTTGGATTAGCCTCATATGCTATAATGAAAAACGGTAACACTAAAAGTCTTTACCACAACGTAAACTCTAAAATCGGAGATATAAGCACCCAGTTAGGATTAATTTCCGATAAAATTACGGAAGCATCCGCGAAAAATGCATCAATGGATGCAAAATTAACATCCGTAGAAAGCCTCGCACGAACAAATACAAACGACATTAATAATTTGTCAAATGAATTAAAAGACACCAAAAAATGGTATGACGGGTACTTATCATCTTTGGATGCGGATATAGTTAACATGGAAGTATATAAAGCCATGGTAGCAGCACCAAGAGAAAGGAATTTGGCAAATCTTGACGGCATACCGCTTTTGAGAAATGTCAGAAATGACGGCTCACCTATTGAGTTAAGCGAGGGACTGAAAAGCTGGCTGAGTGATGCAGCATCAGCATTTATAAACAAGACCGATAAAATGCCGCAGCCAAAACCACTCACTAAAGATTCCGTAATTTGGTCGCTGACCTCAGAATCTATTCCTGAAAAAGAAGGCGGTTTGGGTGAAGTTCCTGTTCAGATTGCTAAAAATTTGACAAAAGAATTTAATATAGACAATTCACTTGTAAGACCGCTCAGTCTTATCCACGGCAAATCAAAACTTGAACAAATAGGGAATACATACAAATATACTTACGATTTAGACAAACCAAAACATTTTGAAATAACCCTTGATAAGGTTGCAGAATTTACTACTCAAGTATTCCGCAACGAAAGAGTTGAAAATCAGACAGTAGAAGTCTTTACGGGAATGGACCCGAAAGGTTTCAAACGTTTGATGTTCAAGAACAACGACTACTTTACATCAAGCGGATTATATACTGATTCCCAGAAAGCTTCAGAAGCCGAAAGATACGCTTTCTTTTCAAAATCAGTTTATGAATTTTTAAAGATTAAGGCTGACCCTAACTCTCAGACATGCATAAAAATCTTTAATCCGGATAAATTTGCGGAAATAAAAACACCTGATGCAATGATTTTGAACGACTGGCATGCCGGAGCGATTGCACCTTTGATGAGATTAAAAGCACCATGCGAAGCTGAAATGAAAGAATTATCTTCCCGTGCTGCAAATATGTTCAAATCTATGAACCTGATTAACATAGACCACAACCTGGATTATCAGGGAACAAGCTGGAATCATACATCAGAAATTTTAAATACATTATTTGACAAGTACGCATACGATATTCACAAATATGCAAATACAGGCTTTGAGTATGATGCTTTAAGAAAAGTTCTTGTTACGGATAATCAGGTTAACCTGGCTAATATGGCAGCATGTCTTTCTAACAAAATGAAGCCAGTATCGCCTACATACGCAGCAGAGCTTGCAGAGCAACCCGAAAGAAGTCATGCTATGCAGCACATCTGTAAAGTAAGAAAAGATAACGGCACATTACAAGGGGCAAGCAACGGCTGGGACAGAAGTGTAAACGAAGTCAGTCAGGCAAATATAACAGGATTTTTAAATGCAATAAACGGCGACAAACTGACACTATTCCAGAGCACTTTGCGTAATCTGTCAGGGATTTCAGACCTGCAGCGAGCCAAAATGGAAGAAGTTTTATCAGGGAAACTTGATGCGGGTAATTTCAGGACAAAAATTGAACAACTTAAAGAAATAGGTTCAGAATGCATAAATACGGCTTTAGAAGCTATGGAAGCAAAAGGAACTACAGCATTAAGAGAATTTAAGTCCTATACGCATTCTGATACAACAGAACGAATCCTTCTTAACAGAAAACATAATAAAGCAGTATTTATTGATTATTTGAACAGCATGATTGAACACAACAAAAAACGCGGTGACAGATTATTCAATATAGGTGAATCAGAATTAACCGATTTATCACAAGTTAAACCGGAAGATTTGGACGATACACTTGTTTTGGATATGGGTGTACGCTTTGTAAGTCAAAAAGGCGTAGATGTAGCCTGCAACGCAATTCGCAGAGTTATGAACGAATGGGCAGGCAGATACCCTAATAAACCAAAACCGATTATCGTTATAGGCGGTGCTGACGGTGAAGGCGGAAATATCAGAAAACTCGCTCAGAATTTAAAGAAAGAACTCGGTTACGATTTAGGTAAACAAGTTGTATGGCAGGACGGTTACACAGCAAATAATATTTTCCAGGCAGGCAGCGACTTTACGTTATATTCAAGCCATTTTGAACCGGACGGAGCAAAATGGGAATCTCTGTACAAAGGAACACCTGTTATATGCACCCGTGTAGGCGGACATGTTGACAGCGTTTCTGATGGTGTAAACGGATTTTTAACCAGTCGTACCGTACCGCAGATAAAATCAACAACAGGAAATGACTATTTTGCATACCTGAACGAAATGAGCAACGATTTTACGGATGCAATATACCGTGCAGCTGACACTTTCTTTGATAAACAGTCATACGCAAATATGGTAAGAAACGCTATTGACGGCGACCAAAGCTGGGTTATAAAGAATGAAGCAGGAGAAATCACCGGCGGAGCATTACTCGGACATATGAAAGACCTGGGCTTTAACCTTCAGGATTTTACAAACATTAAATTATAATTTACCTAAAATTATATATTATTATTTCATGTTTTTTGTATAATAATTTTATACAGAATTTTATGAGGGTTATATGAGCAGATTTTTTGGAATTTTTGGGATAGCTTTTATATTTTTGCTGGCATACCTTATGTCAAACAACAAAAAAGCAATCAATTATAAGACGGTAGGCACAGGCTTTGCTCTACAGGTTTTACTTGCTGTATTTATATTTAAAGTACCGTTTGGCAGAGCATTATTTATGAATATAGGCTTATGTGTCCAAAAGATTTTGGATTTTGCAAAAGACGGTGGAAGCTTCGTATTCGGACCTCTTTTAAATAACACAAGACTCGGCGAAATATTCGGACAAGGCTCAAATATTTTTGCCCTGCAACTAATCTGTTCATTAATTTTCATGATGATATTGGTTAATATTCTGTACTACTACGGAATAATGCAAAGGATAATACCTATATTTGGAAAAGCCATGAATAAACTCATGTCCGTCAGCGGGGCAGAAGCGTTATCAAATGTAGCAAGTGCCTTTGTAGGGCAAATATCGGCACAAATCATGATAAGACCTTATTTAGCAAAACTTACCCGTTCGGAATTGCTTGCGTCAATGGCAGGAAGTATGGCTTGTATATCCGGAGCCACAATGCCGATATATATTTCAATAGGTATTCCTGCTCATTATCTGCTGGCATCTTCCATAATGGCAGTTCCGGGAGCAATGATTATTGCAAAAATCATGTATCCTGAAACACATACCCCGGAAACAAGCGAGAATTTTTCAATAACATACAGCAAAAGAAGAAAACCTTATATAAACGTATTTGATGCAATATCCGCAGGTGCATCAGAAGGTATGAAAGTAGCAATTAACATTGTTGCAATGATTTTGGCACTTGTCGCTCTTGTTGCAATGATTGATTATATTTTAGGAGGTGCTGGAAATTTAATCGTTAAATATCTGCACATAAATTTTGCATCATTTGACTTAACTCAACTGTCATTAAAAATGATATTGGGTAAAATTTTTGCCATATTTGCGTATTTGATGGGTTGTCCTTTGAGTGAATCGACAACAGTCGGAAGCTTAATGGGAACAAAACTTGTACTGAATGAAATGGTTGCATACGTTGATTTAACCAATTTACCGCAGGCACTTTCGCAAAAAAGTTATTTAATTGCCTGTTTTGCATTATGCAGCTTCGGTAATTTCGGCTCAGTAGCAATTCAGTTAGGCGGTATAGGAGAACTTGCACCTAACCAAAGGAAAAATCTTGCAAGATTAGGGGTTCGTGCATTAATTGCAGGTACTCTTGCGTGCTATATGTCCGCCGCTATTGTCGGAATTTTATTTAATTAAGTATTGTAAAATATTATGTTACAAGCATAGTATTTAAAATATATTCATTCTAAAATTGGCATTATAAAGGGATAATGAAATGAGAATTTACAGCATAGCAAACAGCCCGACTTTCGGCTACAACAAAAAACTTAATGAACAGGTACAAAAACAGCTAAAAAAAGAAGAATTATACGGCAAAGATTTGACTCAGCGTGAAATTGCACAAGAACTCAGGATTATGAATAAATCCGTAATGGAAATGGAAGATAACCTGCGTGAAGCTACTGCATTAAACAACAAGGAAATGACCGAATTTTATTCTGATATATTTGTGAATCAAAAAATTGCTGTCGTAAAGCAGATTGACAAAAAATATCCGTCAATGCATTACAGAATGAAAGAATATAATACTTACATGCAGGAACTTGCAGAAGACGGTATCCCCGGAGAAGCAAAATGGATTTATGATTTAATTGCAAAACTTGACAGCAACAATGATAATGATGCCGAAGTTCAGATAAAATCAAATAATGACAAAGCTGAAAAACAAGAAAATATTGATAAACCGGACAAACCGACAAATACTGCAGTGAAGAAGAAACGTGAACCGAATATGCTGGTTGAAGAATTCACACCGAATGAATTTTCACCATCAGGATTTGACAGTATTGCAGGCATGGAAAAAGAAAAAGCCAAAATAAATAATACAATTTTAATTCCGCTCAAAAATCCTGAAATAGCAAGACTTAACGAAGTAGAATACGGCAAAAAAATGCCAAGAGGAATTTTATTATATGGTCCTCCGGGATGCGGAAAAACCTATCTTATGGAAGCCATAGCTCAGGAAACAGGATTGCCGATGTATAAGTTTAAGGTTTCTAAGGTTGGTTCTACCTTCGTAAACGGCTCATCCATCCAAACACAAGAAGCTTATGACTATATAAAGGATATTGCTAAAGAATCCGGTAAACCCGTACTTATGATGATGGATGAAATGGAATCATTAACTGCACGCAGAGATTCGTCAGGCACACATGCCGAAGGCAACAAACTGGTCAGCACGTTATTACAAATAATAGATCAAGCAAGAGGGGATAATATCATTATCCTTGGGGCTACAAATAACTTTGACCTTGTTGATGATGCAATAAAAAGCAGACTGACATATAAAACTTATATGGGTTTACCTGATGATAATCAAAGACAAAAATTGATTGTTCTGAGGCTTAATCAGTTTCCAAAAGGAGCCGAATTAGCTTCCTCCGCAGAGGATATAGATAAACTTGTAAATATGACAAGAGGATTTTCTAACAGAGATATAACCGTTTTGATAGACGAAGCAACAGAAACAGCAATTAACGATAACCGAAGAAATTTAAGACTGGATGATTTTATAGTTCCAATTCAGTCAAACCAAAACATGAAAATTAAGGAAAACTTGTATAAAGACCGTAATGCGCAGTCGACAATAGGTTTTAATAAATAATCATAAAAATTTCCCCACAATAATGTTGAAAAATTTTATAACGTCATTATAAATAATTATATGACGATGAAATGTAAGAAAAATTATTATGATATTCTTGGAGTTACCCCTGACAGTGACAGCATTGAAGTAAAAACTTCATACAGACATCTGGCAAGGATGTATCACCCTGATGTGAACAAATCACCCGAAAGCGTCCAGAAATTTAAAGATGTACTGGAAGCCTACGAAACATTGTCTGATGAAGTTAAACGCAAACAATACGACATGATAAACGGATTTTACAAAACCCCGAAAAAAGACTTCGGCAAAAAATCTGAACAACAAAACAAAAAAGCTGATTCAAAACCTGAATTTAAAGAAACAGGCACTTCAAAAACAGATTCATACGTTGAAAAAGAAACAACAAATAAAACTTCACAAGGGAAAAAACAAGATATTTATGAATCATATACAAAGAAATTTTTTAAAGACAAAGTTTCATCAATACTTGATGAAATAAGCAAAAAACACTCTGAAAAAGCAGTAAAAAGACAACCTAAGGATGGGGACGATGTTTACACGGAAGTTTCCATCACATTAACGGAAGCCGTTAGGGGATGCGAAAGGGTCTTGAACATAATGCATAAAGAATTATGTCCGCATTGTAACGGCAGAAGATTTATTAATTCAGCTAAATGTCCTAAATGCGGAGGCTCAGGCATATATCAGACTAATCGCAAATTAACCGTAAAAATTCCAAAGGGAGTCCGCAATGACTCAAAATTAAGACTTGCAGGAGAAGGTAATCCGGGTTTCTTTGGAGGCACAAACGGTAATCTCTACATTACAATCAAAGTAGAAAAAGATGAACACATGCAGCTTGAGGGTAACAATGTTATTTATAAACTTCCAATTTCACCGTTTGAAGCTGTACTTGGTTCAGTTGTTGAAGTTCCGTCCTTTGACGGCAATATAAATCTCACAATTCCTCCAATGACTTCATCAGGACAGGAATTTAGAATTGCGAATAAAGGGTTAATGACAAACGGAAGAATTGGTGATATGATTATTTCAGTAGAGATACAATTACCGAAGGAACTGTCGGAAGACGAAGTTACTATGTATTCGAAGCTAAAAAGAATGTCACAAACTTCCGTAAGAGATTATTAAAATTGTCAAAGGCTAACATTAGAGAAATATTTTTATCAATACAGGGGGAAGGTCCTTATGTCGGGGAACGGCAGTTGTTTATACGCTTTTGCAGATGTAATTTGAATTGCAGATACTGTGATACTGATTTTGAATTATCAAAATCAACAGAATACACTCCCTCTCAATTAATTGAAAAAGTTAACGGTTACGGCAAAAATTTCGTATTATCCCTGACAGGCGGAGAACCTTTGGTTTCTGTTGACTTTTTATCGGAATTTTTACCGCTTGCAAAAAACAGCAAACATAAAATATATCTGGAAACGAATGCGACATTACCGGAAAATCTGAATAAAATTATAGACTTTACTGATGTAATTTCAGCAGACATAAAACTTGAAAGCTGTACAGGTCAGCCGCAAGCTGAGGATAAAATTACAGAATTTTTTGATATCGCATCACAAAAAGAAGTATTTGCAAAAATCGTATTTAACGAAAATATTACCGAGGAAGAAATAAATTTTGCAACAAAACTTGCAATAAAAAATAATATTTTGATTATTTTGCAGCCTGAAATGGCAGAAAATAATTTTGCAGTCAGCACAGAAGTTTGCGAAAAAATATTTGACAAATTTTACTCAAAATATCCTAACGTCCGCATGATTCCGCAAATGCATAAATTTCTTAATGTACGATAATAATTGCCAAACAGACTACTTTATAGTAGAATTTTAAATAACGAGGTGATTATTTATGGCGATTAAAACTATATTAAAGTATGGAACAGAATCATTAAGACAGCCGTCAAAGGAAGTTCATAAAGTATCCAAAAAGATTACGGAATTAGTAAACGATTTACTGGAAACAATGTACTCGGCAAACGGGGTCGGACTTGCGGCACCGCAAATCGGCGTTAACTACAGAGTATTTGTTTTGGACGTTTCTACTAACGAGGAACCGCTCAAACCTATGGTATTTATAAATCCTAAAATAATAAAAAGATCAGGTGCAATAATCAGTAATGAGGGGTGTTTAAGTTTTCCGGAAGCTTATACGGATGTAAGAAGATACAAAAACGTAACCGTAAAAGCACTTGATTCGCACGGCAGACCGTTTATATTGGAGGCAAACGGCGGCACATTATTAACAAGATGTATTCAGCACGAATTTGACCACTTAGACGGGATTTTGTATATCGACCATTGCATAAACAGATTTGAAGCCAATGAAGTCCTTGCAAAATACAATCTTCCGCCTATTGAAGAAGATAAACTCCTTGAAGAACCCGAATTGGAGGCTGAATTAAAAAATGCTTAAGGTAGTATTTTTCGGAACACCCGATATTGGGCTGAAGTCTTTGGAATATTTATACAATTCTCCCGATATTGATGTTTTAGCCGTGGTAACACAACCGGATAAACCTGCAGGAAGGGGTAACAAAATACAAATGTCCCCTATTAAACAGTTTGCAATTAAAAATGATATTCCGGTTTTTCAGCCAAAATCAATAAGGAAAGAACCTGATATACAGGCAGAATTAAAAAAACTTGAGCCTGATTTTTTTGTAACGTTTGCATTCGGGCAAATTTTATCTCAGGAAGTTCTTGACATTCCAAAATATGAAACCATAAATTTGCATGCATCACTACTTCCGAAATACAGAGGAGCCAACCCTATTCAGCGTGCAATCATAAACGGTGATAAAGAAACAGGTATCTGCACAATGATAACTGAACTCGGACTTGACTGCGGTGATGTATGTCAAAGACTTGTAATACCTATTTCTGATACAATGAACTGCGAAGAATTATACGAAGAAATCAGCAACAAATCACCCGAGATGATTAAAAACACATTACTAGGACTTGCGGGTAACACCATAACACCGGTTCCACAATGCGAAGATGGTGTTTGTATGGCAAACAAATTACAAAAAGAGGAAACCGAAATAGTTTTTTCAAAATCCGCTCAGGAAATTCACAACCTTGTAAGAGGTATATACAAGTCCCCTTCTGCGTATTTTAAATATAACGACAAAATAATAAAAGTACTTGAAACAAAAGTATGTGAAGGATGCGGAAACTGCGGTGAGTTTCTTGAAGTAACAAAGGAAGGCATAAAAGTTGCCTGCGGAAAAGATTGTATTATGCTTATAAAAGTAAAACCTGAGGGCAAAGGGGAAATGTTTGCCCGAGATTGGTTTAACGGATTAAGAAATAAACAATAAAAGGGGTTATATATGTTAAAAGGGATAAGAGGAGCTATCACAGCTGAATCAAACACTACTGACTCAATAAGAGAAGCAGCTATTGAATTATTTACCGAACTGATTAATAAAAATTCTCTTTCGGAAGAAAATGTTTCTTATGTGGAGTTTTCCGTAACGAAGGATTTGGATGCGGTTTATCCTGCAAAATTTGTAAGACAAGATTTAGGGTGGGGAAAAACAGCTTTCATGTGTGTGCAGGAAATGCATGTAAAAAACTCTTTACCAATGTGTATAAGAGTACTTATACTTGCAGATATTAACAAAGAGCCTGAGTTTGTATATCTTAAAGGTGCATCCGATTTAAGAAAATAATAATTTTGAGGAAATCTTAAGCAATCCTGCGGAAAATGTGGTGGCTGAGTAAAAAAACGGAAATTCTGAACAACCTTGCGGAAATTCTGGTGGCTAAGATAAAAATGCGGAAATTCTGAACAACCTTGCGGAAATTCTGGTGGCTAAGATAAAAATGCGGAAATTCTGAACAACCTTGCGGAAATTCTGGTGGCATAAAAGAACAGGCTTAGCCTGCTGCCGTTCGCGATAAACGGTACCACAAACAACAACAACGAAAACTCAACGTTTACGTTGATTGTTGTTTGTCTTTCGTCCTGCGGACTCATACCTTTGCTCACGGCAAAAAAAAACCCTATCTGAAAGATAGAGTTTGGAATCTTTTTTAATGATCCCTCGTGTGTGTAGAAGGTTAGTGTGTAGTAGTAGGTAGTGTAGTATGTTTTATAAACTCGTGTTATTTAATTCGTTATTGCTTACATTTATATAAAGTATTTTCAGAATATATAATTGCTATATACATATAATATCGTTACAAAAGTTTACATATTTATATACAGGCTTGTAAATACTGGAATGTAAACTTAGATTAAGTGGCTATATACTTATATATCCGCATTTATGGGTACATTTATTTATTCTTAATACGGGAAAATATTGACCTTTTAATAAAAAAGTATTCTAATAAAGTATAGATATTTACATTTGGCATGACAGAAAGAGGGATTGATGAAAGAATTTACGCACAAGAGATTAGACGGGAAAAGCTTTACAGATAGTGAAATTAGGGAACTAATAAAAGAATACAATATCAAATTTATAAAACTTCAGTTTGTTGATATAAACGGGCAGGTTAAAAATATGACAATACCGTCCGAGCATATAGATAAAGCATTAAACAATGAAATTATGCTTGACGGCTCATCAATTAAGGGATTCAGAAGTATTGAAACATCAGATATGTTTTTCAGACCTGACCGCAACACTTTTCAGGTTCTGCCTTGGAGAGACAGAGAGGATGCTCGTTCTGCACGTTTAATTTGTGATATATATAATGCAGACGGAACCCCGTTTGAAGGCTGTCCGAGATGCAACCTTAAACGTGTAATGAAAGAAGCCGAAGAAATGGGATTTTCTATGAACATCGGACCTGAAGCCGAATTTTTCCTGTTTGCAAAAGATAAAGACGGCAAGGTAACTACAACTACACAAGACCGTGCCGGATATTATGATGTAGGACCGGAAGACTTAGGGGAAGATGTACGTTCGGATATTGTTCTTACGCTGCAGGAAATGGGATTTGACATTGAGGCGTCCCATCACGAAGTAGCTGACGGACAACATGAAATAGATTTCAGATACGCAGACATTTTAACGGCAGCGGACAATGTTGCCACTTTCAGAATTGCGGTTAAGGCAATAGCTGCAAAACATGGTTTACATGCAACATTCATGCCAAAACCGATATACGGAATAAACGGTTCAGGTATGCACTGCAACGTATCTTTGTTTGAAGGCTCTAAGAATGCATTTTATGATAAAAATGCGGAATTTGAATTATCAGATACGGCAAAATACGCAATCGGCGGAATGCTGAAGCATGTTAAAAGTATAACTGCAATATTAAATCCGACAGTAAACAGCTACAAACGTTTAGTTCCGGGATATGAAGCACCTGTATATTTAGCTTGGTCACTTGCTAACAGAAGTGCATTATTAAGAGTTCCTGCAAAGAGGGGAAAATCTACAAGGGTTGAATTACGTTCACCTGACCCTGCTTGTAATCCATATTTGGCATTTGCTGCAATACTGGAAGCCTGCTTAGACGGTGTAAGGAATAAAATCGATCCGCCTGCACCGGTTGAAAGCAACATTTACAAATTAACTACCAAAGAACGTAAGAAACAAAGAATTGATTCTTTGCCGGGTTCGTTAGCCGAAGCATTAGAATGTCTTGATAAATCTTTGGTCGGTCGTGCAGCACTGGGCGAACACGCATTCAATGAATTTATGTCATCTAAACGTAAAGAATGGGATTCTTTCAGAACATATGTTTCTCAGTGGGAAATTGATAAATATCTGGAAAGATACTAGAAACGGGAAAACTAATAAAAAAGGAACGCTTACTTTGTAAGCGTTCCTTTTTTATTTATCAAAGTTAAATTCTACATTCTTTTTGGCTCTTTTAATAAGTATTGCGGCAATAATTGCAGTAAACGGAACACACGCAAGTATTGCGATACTGCCTATTAATGCAGAAGATATTTCGGTTGCGACCTGATTCAAATTAAAAAACTTTTGTAAATCAATATTACTTGAAAGTAAAATCAAAGGCAGAGAACTCCCGAGATAAACAAGTATCAAAGTATTTGACATTGTACCTATAATATCTTTACCTACATTCATGCCAGAAGTAAACAAAGCTTTTACACCAAGAGAATCATCCGTTTCATGAATTTCATTAATAGTACTTGCAATGGATACAGCAGTATCCATCAATGCCCCCAAAGCAGCCAACATCATTGATGCGGCAAGGATACCTTTAAAATTCAATTCGGGATGGGCAGTATAAAGGAATAAATTTTCTTCCCCTGCAAAACCTGTCAGTTTACCCAAATAAATAACGGCAGCAGACATTACAGCCGCAAGCACAAGACTTGCAACAGTCCCGATTATTGCAGATGTACTCTTTGAATTTAAACCGCCTACCAAATATATGGTAGTAGCAGTAGATAAAACACCCGTTATTAATGCCGATAAAACAGGAGAAACACCGCTTAAAACCATAGGGACAAGCAAAACAAATACATAGGCTAATGTCGCAATAATTGCCATAAGACTAAACACACCTTTTTTACGCCCGATTAGGACAAGGAACAGGCAAAATACCCCGAACAAAAGCCACAAAACGTTATCACGTTTTATATCCGCAATATAATAAGACACATCATCGGATGAAATTATATCGCCATTTTTCGCTTCAACATGCAATATAACATTATTTCCCTTATGTATTTGAATATCGTATGCAGGATTACCCGTCAGAATATTTTCAACAGCGACCTCATCACCTTTAAATAATCCGTTCAGAAGTTTTATCCGAACAAACTGTCTTTCGGAATTTTGTCCCTGAATAACGTTTTCATTTTCATCATAAGTTACGCTGATTACTTTTCCAACCTGCGACGGAAGTTCTTTTCCGTTATCAAGTGCAAAACAAGGTATAAAATTACATAAAAAAACGAATACCAATATAATAAAATTTTTCATAACACAAAACCTCATATACCCCATTTTACCACCATTAAAGTTAAAGTATATTATGTAAAATATTGTAAAAATTTAAAACAGTACTGGCAAAAATAATCTTGTTGACGTTTAATAGACATATAATTCAGATATAAAAGGGGTATTTTTATATGCGAGTACAGGGTATAACTTTTAATAACAATTCTTATATAAATCATACGAACAAGAAAACCGCTAAGAATCCTGATTTTCAGGGACGCGGATACAAATACCAAATATTTTTTGATCAAAACGGAGTAGGTTCAACCTGCTATGTATATGATGAAAACGACAACCAAATCCGAACGGAGGGTCGTGCAAGCATGTACAGACCGAGTGAAGAAGGGGTCGCAGATTTATGCGGAAAGCTATGCGGAAATAACAGAATTAATTTAATTAAAGCAAATCCGTACAAAACGACTAATCAGCTTTATATAGCTGACCCTGAAGAAACAATTACTCCTGAAATGTACAGAAAATATGATTATATTGCGACTGAAATCGCACCGGAAATACCTACGCTTGATGAGCTTCATAACAAATTCCACGCAATCAGAGGCAACAACCGTGACTATAATAAGGTGATTAACTTTATCAAAGCATACTACGGACGTATGCTGAAAGCTGATACCAAAGAAAAAGCCAGATATGAAATCAAACAGGTAGAAGACAATATCAATCTCAAGGATGCAATAAGTTACAAAGAAAAATGTCTTGCTGAATTAGCAGAACGTCCTTATATGACATCATTAAGAGATGAAATTAATAAACAGGATTATTATATATATGCAAATAATAACGCTCTGAGAGAAGACAAAGAAAAACTTGATTATTACGAATACAAAAACAGAGCAACCGAAGAAAAAATCAGATTTCTTGAAAATCTTGCTTCCATAATCAATAAAACAGGCGACGGACTGATAAAAAGAGATATTGCCGCAAGCGACCTGAACAAACATTCGGATTATCACGATGAAAATATTGTTAATCACATTGAAACAATGTTTGATTTAAGAGTAAAAGAAGAAGAAAAAAACCATCTTGAGAAGCAATTAGCCATTATAAACAGAAGGAATAAAGCCTTCAAGTCACAGGGCAGCGTAAATCGCAAAGCATCACAAATGGATACAAGGAGTTCAAAACTAAATCCAAACACATATCGTCACTATGAAGAAGTAAACGCTATGGAAGAAAAACTTGCAAAAATCGATGCGGAAATTGCAGAATTAAGCAAGAAAAGACATCAAATTCAAAAGAGAATTAAAGAAGAAAATATAGCTGTAAGAAATGCGACAAAAGAGGTTAAACGGATAATTAACGGTATGGAGCCGATATATAACGAATTGAGTGATTATTATACCAACAATAATCCGTTTGAAAAATAGGCATACAGAACAGCTGTTGCGGTAAATCACAGATTTACCACAACCTACAAACTAAAACTTTATCGGATAGTCTTTAGGTATTTCCCAATTATTATTATGTATCAGATTAAAGCAATTACTACCTATACTGGCACATTGTTCTTTTTGCGTGGTCACATCATAATCACTGTACGCACCTGAAACTACATTATCTGTTACTATTAATTTAAATACGTCATAACCAAATTTATTAGGTAAATTTGAACCATTTATATCAACAATTATTAATGAAGATCTATTATTAGGACCTGCACCTTTTGCGATAGAAAAGAAAACATATATACCGTTTTTTAATTTTAAAGGGAAACGATAGCTGTCATTATCAATTAGTGTACTATGTGGTGTACCATCAGCCTGATAAAATGGTGTATTACTTTTATACCCGCATTCCGCAGGGGTTAAACAAATCGTTGCCCCACTGAAATATGGCAACCAGTATTTCTCCGTATACTCTTTTGCAGAACTGGGAATCTGCCATTCACTAATATACCCGTTATCAATTGTTGAAAGTTTATATGCTTGATTAAGTAAAGAATATACAACTTTTAATTTATTTGTAACTTCAGATTTTTTATAATTACTTATTACTGTCGGCAACGTCATCGCCGCAACAACTCCGATAATACCGAGGGTTATCAAGACCTCGGCCAAAGTAAACGCGGCTTTCTTCTTTTTGTCATGCTGAACTTGGTTCAGCATCTGACTCATGCTACTTGTTACGACCTTCTCTTTTTGAGTACTACCTAAAGTTTTACGGTGGCTAGATTCCGAAACAAGTTCGGGATGACATAAAGTAATATCCCGTAATGAACTGTTTACTGGTCCCTGTTCGGGATGACGTAAAATAGGCGTAATTCTTTCATCACCGTGGTCTAAAAAATCCCACGAGCGAAGCATCTCTAAATGCAGGCTAGCCTGCAAATCCTGCAAACCCTTACTGCGAGAGGTTCTTACCCCCCCCCCTAGGTGAAAACTTAGTCATAATAATAACCTCCGCTGTTTTGTACTATATTATCATTATAAACTATTTTCTGCTTTTTGCAACCCTTATAATGCAAACTTTTACAATCTAGTAAATTATTTGTACCCAAACATTTCTTGAACGGGCTTTGTTATCAAAATCAACCAGTACAATCTGCTGCCACTGTCCGAGCTGCAAAACTCCGTCCACTAGCGGTACCATAGTGCTATTACCGACAATAGAGGCTCTTAAATGTGCATAACCGTTGCCGTCATGCCAGGTTTCATCATGATGGTAAATCCCGTCAACAGGAGCAATTTTATCTAATGCCTCAGGTAAATCAACCAGTAATCCCGGTTCAAACTCGATATTTGTAATCCCGACTGTACTTCCTGCCGCATAAACGTACACTACGGCACTTGTCAGATTATTTTTATAAACAATATTCTGAACATATCTTGTAAGGTCAATTACATCCGTATTGCCTTTTGTATGTACCGTAAATTTTTCACTTATAATCGCCATATAATTACTCCTTTATTCCACACTAACCGAAAAATTCATCCGCATAGTATGCGAACTCTAATTTACCCACAATGACAGTATCACCGTCTTTTATCCCCATTGATTTCAGTTTGTCAAAAACGCCCATACCCGTTAAAATATTCTGAAATCTGATTACCTGTTCGGGATTTCTTTCATCAGTAACCTGTGCAAGCCGATTAACTTTACCTCCGACAATAATATATGTATCTTTTGCAGCTTTTGAAATTTCAAAAGCACTGTCATCATTATTTGTGGCATCAGGGTCATCTTCAACAATAATATCTGATACAGGCTTTTCTATTTCGTCAACTTTCTGACCCATAAAATATTTTATATCGTCAACATTTTCACCCGTTACGGCAGAAATAAGAAATACAACTTCCGCCTGCTTTTTGAACAATTCTAATAATTCTTCTCTTTTATCATTGTCTATTGCATCAATCTTATTCAGAGCAACAATTTGATATAACTGAGCGAGTTTTTCGGAATGCTTCCTTAATTCCTCATTAATTTTTTTATAATTACCAAGCGGATCAGCTTCCGTCACATCAATAATATGAACAAGGAAACGGCATCTTTCAACGTGACGCAAAAATTCATGTCCTAATCCGACACCTTCGCTTGCACCCTCTATAAGACCCGGAATATCCGCAACAACAAACCCGTCACCGGACGGTTTATGTACAACCCCAAGATTTGGAACAAGAGTAGTGAAAGGATAATCTGCAATTTTTGGCTTTGCTGAACTTATACGGCTGATAAAAGTTGATTTACCGGCATTTGGCATACCCAACAATCCGACATCCGCAATAAGTTTTAATTCCAGAATTAATTCTCTTTCAATAGGAGGTTCACCAGGCTCACAATATTGAGGAGCTCTGTTTTGAGCAGTAGCAAATCTTGCATTACCACGACCGCCCCGTCCGCCTTTTGCCACTAAGGCTTTTTGTTCATGTTCAACCAAATCCGCAATGGCATTTCCTGTTTTGACATCTCTTACAACAGTACCGACAGGCACTTTTATATATAAATCTTTTGCCCAATGACCGTGACAGTTTTTGATACCGCCGTTTTCACCACCATCAGCCTTAAATACGGACTTGTATTTGAAATCCATCAATGTTGACATATTTTCATCCGCAACCAAATATACATCGCCGCCTTTACCGCCATCACCACCGGCAGGACCGCCTTTGTCGACATATTTTTCACGACGCCATGCAACCATACCGTTACCGCCGCGTCCTGAAACTACTCTTATTTTGGTCTTGTCTAAAAATTGCATTCCCTAATCCTTTTCATATTTATGCTATAATTTTACTATGAAAATGACAAAAAATACATTATTCTCGGAAAAACAAATTGATATAGGTCCGGACAGCGGATACGATAATTATATTATGGCAATAGAATCAAGCTGTGACGAAACCGCTTGTGCTATCGTAAAAAACGGCAGAGAGGTAATTGCAAACGTTGTTGCCTCGCAAATCAAAACTCACGCACAATTTGGCGGAGTAATCCCTGAAATTGCGGCAAGAGAACACTTGGATTCCATAAATATAGTTATAGAAGAAGCCTTTAAGCAGGCTAAAGATAATGCAGGAATTGAACCTGGAGATATAACGGCATTTGCAGGAACAGTAGGCCCGGGATTAGTAGGCTGTCTGCTTGTAGGATTAAATGCCGCAAAATCATTGGCTTTGGTTTATGATAAACCGTTTATCGGGGTTAACCATTTGAATGCACACCTTTGCGGTAATTATCTTGATACGGATTTAAAACCTCCGTTTATGGCATTATTGGTAAGCGGCGGACATACGCAGATTATTGATGTCAAATCATATTCCGAACAAACAATTATCGGGGAAACCATTGATGATGCGGTAGGAGAAGCCTATGATAAAGTTGCAAGACTGATAGGTTTACCGTATCCGGGAGGTCCTAAATTAGATAAAATGGCTCAGGAAGGAAATCCTAAAGCCTATATTTTACCGAAAGCAAAAGTTGATGAATTTGATTTCAGCTTCAGCGGACTAAAAACAGCCGTTTTGCGTCTTGTTAAACAGTTAAAAGCAGAATACAATACGGAAGAACTTCCCGAAAATGTTGTAAAAGACGTATGTGCAAGTTTTCAGGAATGTGTATCCTCAACATTAGTCAAAAAAGTAAGAAAAGCGTTAGATAAAACCGGATATAATCAGGTTGTCATAGCAGGCGGAGTTGCGGCAAATTCCGAGATAAGAAAAAAAATATTTGCGTTAGAAAATGACGGATTTAAAGCATTTGCACCGCCAATGAAATACTGTACCGATAATGCAGCAATGGTAGCCTCCTGTGCTTATTTTAATACAAATACCTTTGATGACATTAATGTAGAAGTATTTTCAAGAGTAAAGTAAAAGGGATACCCTAATATTAATTAAATTAGCAAAAAATTATATTCAGAAACTTATAATAAGCATACTTATATCAAAAGGAAATATTCATGAAAATTTATCCCGTAACGGCAAACTTCTCAAATAAAAAATTTTTAAATTATAACAATTTGCCAAATAATAACGAACCGCAGGAACAAAAAAACTATAATTCAATTATTCCGCAATTCAATGACAATTTGATGTTTACTGCAAGAGTTGACAAGGGACGTAACAGATTTTACGAAAAAAATCGTGATTTAATGCCGGTAACTGTCAAAGCATATTATGAGGAGCATCCCGAAGAAACGGATATAAGCCCTTTAGAAGCTCAAAGAAAAGCCTATGAGTATCTTACACTGGCAACTACGGTTGATGACATAAAAGAAATATACCCCGAATTTAAAAACATAAGAAATCCCGAAGATACGAAAGCTACACTTGGTTTATTGTATTCAGCAAGAGAAAATGCCGAATTACTTGCTTTAATGGATGCAGGAATTTTAAAGAGCAAAGAAAATTTAAGCTTATACCTTGCCAAGAAAATCTATCTGGATAACAAAACCTTTGAAGAAATTAACAAAGATTTGGAATCGGACTTAAATGAAGATTTCAAAGCGGATTTCAGGCACAGAAACGGAGATGATGCCGTTTATATAAGACCCAAAACAATAGAAAGTCTTGGAATAGAAATCCCTGAATTTGAATACAGAACATCATTAAGATATACTCAGAACGGTTACTCCGACTGGATTGGCGAGAGAATTTCCGCATTTTGGGCTAAACTGCCACCTGAAAAAAGAACATCCAGAGCTAAAAAAACTGTCGAAAAATTTGAAAACTGGTGGGAAAAATTACCTCATCAGAGGAAACTGGAAATGATTGCCGACCAGATTAACGAAATTGAAATGCTTGAAAAATACAAGGCTGAACATAACGGAGAGGGCAAACGGACTTATAATCCCCAAAAATCAGAACAAACCGACAACGGACAACCTAAAGTTAAAACAAAAGTAGGTTCTCAAAAATTAAGTCAGGACGATTTATTCAAAATTTGGGCAGCAAACAACTTGAAAATATTTGAAGCAGGTCTTTCGGATGATGATTACGAAACCGTCAAAGCCATACGAACAGAAAAACTAATACAGCGCTGGCAGCAAATGTCACCTGCCCAAAAAACAAAATACCTGAACGACCTCAGAACAGGACAGGAGCATCTAAAATTTGCTATGATTGATGCGTGGAACAACAGTTTTGATATAATTGTTGCACTGTCCGAACACCTGAAAAAACACCAAATATACAGACCTGAAAATGTAATATATTCATCAGAAGCCTTCAAAGACTTCCAGTCGAAAGTAATGACTGAATTTTGGGCAAATAATCCGGAATTTGGCAGAGAATTAGGCGACCATATTATACATTCGCTTGGTAAAGTCAGACGTGCTATGAAGAACGGCACTTTTGAAGAACTAAAAAAAGAAATTATCAGAGATCAGAAAAAAAGAATAAAAGAATTACAAAAAATAAAATTTGAAAAAGCTCAACAAAAAGGAAACCTGCAAGACGAAAATGAAATTCCTGTATATATG
Source organism: uncultured bacterium (assembly GCA_902760645.1). Taxonomy (GTDB): domain Bacteria; phylum Cyanobacteriota; class Vampirovibrionia; order Gastranaerophilales; family Gastranaerophilaceae; genus UBA1221. The sequence continues at coordinate 38,314 of CACWHC010000018.1, read as the reverse complement.
CAGAAATTCCTAAAGGCTTATTATACAACCCTGTATTCACAGATAAAAACAGAACCTACAAGCTACTTGACGGAATATTTTAAAATTATTCAGAAATCATTTAGTCCCGAAATGATTAATTCCTGGACTAAAAATCTCAGAGGCGAACCTTTAACCGAGCAGGATATAAAAAATCTTGAACATATTAAAAAGACAGAACCGCCGGAAGCTGCGTATATCAACCGACCTTTTGAACTGGTAGGTGCTGAAATATTATACGAATTAACAGAAAATCCCATTGTATACAGTCTTAGCTTTAGTGATATAAAAGTTGCTCTGACACAGATAGACAGGGGTGATAAAAATATTGACATTATATCAACCAAACTGGGAAACAGAAGAATAACAATACCTATGAACAATCATCATATTAATATGAAAGAATTTGAAAATCTGTATAAAATGTTTAGAAAACCGATTTCCGAAGGAATGGTAAAAGACCTTGCAGAAGAATATTTTGACAGTAAAGACGGCGATTATACAAGTTTAGTAAATTATTTAAAAACTTACGGTCAGGGATTAGGCGTTATATTGTTAGATACAAGTTTTCATTCACGCAAAAATTTACTGATAAGACATATTCTGAATAATATGCCTGAAAATATTGCCGACAATTATACCTGTTTGGTAAATACACCCGAACAGCAACGCAAAGAAAACATCTTGGTACAAAGTTCCGAAATATTTTTTGACACCCACAAAAATATTCCTGAAATTTTTATTGACGAATACCTTAGAGGAATAAACAGCAATCTCAGAAGAGATACTGATTTTAGACTCACAAAACCAAGTCTGATTATTTATGATAAAAAGCAAACACTAAACAATAATCTTAAACTAAAAATATTGGCAATGGAAAGCGTACTCGCTGACTGTCTTTACAAAAGTACCGGGAATAATAATGTTTACGGACTTGAACTGGAGGATTTAAACAGCCTTATTATAAAATCGTCAGCAATAAAAAAATATCCTGAAACATATATGATTGCTGAAATTTTAGACGGGAAACAAAGCTCAATACCAATAACACTCAAAAGAAAAGTTATTCAGGGAAATCTGGAAGCGAAATATAAAGATTATATGGACGATATAAATGAAAGAATAAACAGTACTGAAAATCCCTGGGATATTGAAGAACTCATTTGTGCCTTAAACCCTGACGAAAATAATACCGAAAAAGATGAAATTTTGACGGATAAAATTAAAAAATATAAAATTGATTTTAGTTAACTGCATATGTCAAACTTTATCCAAAAAATCATCAATTTCCGGAAAATCAAAAAATTCTTTCATTGTAATTCCTAAACCGTCACATATACGAAATATTGTGTAGACTCCGGGTTCTTTCATATTTCTCTCAATTTCACTCAGACCGCCTTTTGAGATACCGCTTCTGTATGCAAGTTGTTCAAGGGTAATTTTTTCAACTTTTCTCAGCTCTTTTATTCGTTTGCAGATAATGTATGTAAAGACAACAACGGCAGAGGATGCACAGCCTGGGTAATCGTAAACGAAAATCTTGACTATCTGCACTGCAGAGATAAACTTTCCTGGACAGGGAAAAGCTCATGTAAATAACGGTTTACTACCCGGCAAAACAGCATAACTGTTCAAGAATAAAGTTCGTAATCTCTTTTTCTAATGTGCAGCCAAAGTGGTTGTTGACTTCTTTTATGAAGTAACAAGGACTCGTCACGTTAATTTCTATAATTTTACCGTCAATAACATCAAGTCCTGCCATCATTATACCCATTGAATTAAGTTTTTTTGCAACAGGAGTAAAATTATCAATTTCTTCCCGTGATAAATCCGCTTTGATAATATTTGCATCACAATGGTCATTAAACTTAAAATCATTGTTGCTCGGAAGTTTCTGAACACAATAAGGAAGCACCTTACCGCCCAAAAACATTACTCTTTTGTCACCGAATTTTGCATCAGGAATGTATTTTTGCACCATTGCAAGAGTTTTCCCGTTATTTGTCATTAAATCCATTATTACAGAGGTATTTTTATCACCTCTTTTTAGTGTCATAACACCCGAACCGAAACACTTGTTCAAAGGTTTAAGAACAATTTCCTCGTGTTTATCAAGAAATTTCAAAATATCTGAACGGGATGAGGTCACAATATTTTCAGGCATCAATTCTTTAAAATATACGGCGTGCAATTTTTCATTAAAATCACGAATTGCGGACGGTTTATTAATTACAAGCGTTTTCGTTTCATCAACAAAATCAAAAATGTAAGTAGAATTGATATAATCTCCGTCAACAGGCGGATCCTGTCTGAACATTACAAGACTGAAATCATTTATATTTCTATGAATATCCGTCTTGTCATAAAATATATTACCGTTCTTCTCAAACACCGAATAACAATGTGTCATCGGCTTCCCGTCAATAAGACTCAAACCGTCAATAGTCGTTATATAAACATTTTTATGCTCATATATCAGCTCTCTGATTAGCCAAAAATTGGTAACCAGATTATTAAACTCAAACCACTTTAACTCTAACCTGTCTATAATAAACAAAATATCCATGGCATACCCCTCTTTAAAAACAATCATATCACTAAAAATATGCATGAACAATAGCCAAAAGAATTATTAAGGACATTCCCATAAATTTCATGCAACCACACTCCGACTCTTTTACTTTTACTTGCATTTTCTAATATTTTTTGTATAATTACTTTATGAAAAAAATATTAATTTTATTTACGGTATTATTTTCTTTTTGTTTATCTGTCTTTGCCGAATACAAACCTATTCCTAAAGAATTAAGCAAACAGTATAAAACTGAAATTGAAAATATTATAAATCAAGATTATCCTATAGTTATAAATAAAATAGACAATTATCAAAAACAAGCTCTTTCATACTACAATGATATAATGCGAAATGGATATGATATAGGAAAACATGTTTCTCTTGTCAACATGGCAGAACTTGTTATCCCTGCCGCTGATATAGATTTATATGCTAAATTAATGCGAATTACACAAGAAAAATATTTGGGAATTAAATATCTTCCATTGGGTACTGATTCAGTAGTACCTATGGAAGATTTTTTAACCCCATATTTTAAAGATAACAATGTAAATAGCAAAAAATTGCAATGTATTATAAAATATGAAAAGAAAAAAATTAAAATATTAGAAAAATATTTAAAAAAAGTTCAACAAATAGTTCCTGATAATTATTAATGTTTGATATATTTATATGGATTAACATGTTTACCCTTGTATTTACCTTCTCTTATTGTAAGATGACAATGCGGACCTTTTGAATGACCCGTATTACCGGATTTAAGCTCCACCTTTTTAACATTCACTTGCTTTTTCTAATATTTTTTGTATAATTACTTTATGGAAAAAATATTAATTTTATTTACGGTATTTTTCACTTTCTGTTTATCTGCCTTTGCCGAATATAAGCCGATTCCGAAAGAACTTAGCAAACAGTATAAAACTGAAATGGAAAAGGTTATAAAGAAAGAATACAAGGTTAGATTTAATAACATTAAAAATTATGATAAGCATATACTGGCTGAAGAACCTGAATCACGCTATACAGCAATAGATATGGGATTGCAATCCGAAATATTTTACTTTATTATAAGCCTAATTGATATTACAAACAAATATACTAATATAAAAGAAGATATACCAATAACTGATTGCTGGATTGATATATATGATGTATTGTTGCCATATTTAAAGGATAACAATATTAACACAAAACCAATAAATAAACTTATCAGATACTCGGAAGAGAAAGAAAATCTACTCAGAAAAAAATTTTTGACTAAGAACGATTATTTCAGAGATTTCAGCAATATAGGACAAGGAATTGCATATAATTATAGAAAATTAAAATACAACAAGTTAAAAAATACCTATACAACAGATATTGCAATAGACCTATCTGAAATAAATTTGTCATACAAGTATAAATATCCATATAAAAACGGATACATTACACATCTTATATTTAAAATAGAAATAAAAGATAGCAATTTTTATATTAAATATAAAGGTTTTGTCGCAAATGATATTGCCACAAAAGATAACTACTCAACCCGTAGCAGCAATATCATTGCAATAGAAATGACAAAACCAAATATTCCTGAAAACGTAGAACTGATTGAAAAATATATATACAAACAACTTGACAGTTATATATTAAAAAAAATAATTAAAAGTTCGGAAGATATTTAACAGGATTATCGCTTTTTGTATTATTCTGTACACCAAAATGAAGATGCTCTGCAGTTCCTGCACCTGTATTACCGCTTAATCCAATATTTTGGCCTTGCTTTACTGTTGAACCTTTTGTAACATCTCGCTTATTAAGATGCCCATAAAAGCTATGAATGTTATTACCATGGTCTATTTCTATGTAATTTCCATAGCCATTATACCATTCAGATTTAAACACTATACCAGCTGCTACAGCATAAACCGGAGTGTTTGCTCTTGCATTAATATCAATACCATCGTGAAATTTTATAACATGCGGAATTGGATGCATTCTGTTGCCATATCCACTTGTTATTTTATGACCTTTGGAAACAGGTAATATCCATTTTTGATTTGAAGTTTGTTGCTTATTCTGTTGTTCTTCTTTTTTCTTTTGTTCTTCATCTGTTTTCATAAAAAAAAGTGGAGTTTTAAGCTCCACCTTTTTATCTTTCACTTGATTTTTTTAATATTTTTTGTATAATTACTTTATGAAAAAAATATTAATTTTATTTCTATTTTTAACATTCTCTTGTTCATCAGTAAATGCATACAAGAATAGAGAATATTATATAAAAAAAGACAACGATTTCAATATTGAATTTTTGTGTTTTTCTCCAAAAAAATGCTACAATTCGACTCCATATGTAATTAATATAAATGGGAAAAAATTTGTCGGGTTTGGGGGATATCATTACTTTGATATTAGTACATACAGACATGATATCAAAACTGATACATATACAGTCAATGTAATTGTTGATAGAGATCCCTCCACTGATTTAGGGTATTATAGCAAATGTCCTTATGACAAAGGCTATATTACACATTTGATTTTTAAATTAATATACAATCCAACCCAAAAAATTTTCAAATCGGAATATATTGGATTTGTTTCTTCCGAAGACATAATTGAATATGAAGGGAACACAATCGAAAAGATGTATAAGAAATATATCAACACATATTATGACAATGACCCGAATAAAATAGCAGAACTTCAGGATTGGCTAGATTATTTTAATAAAAAAATTATCAAAACATTCGGCAAAAAATATGGTTCTGATTACGATATAGAAATCATATACATATTAAAAAGATATTTATTTTCAATGAGCTGACGCATCTATATATTTAAGCGGATTAACATGCTGCCCGTTTTCATACACAGATATATGCAAATGAGGACCTGTAGAAGATGGCTTACCATTACTATATTTTCCTGTAGAACCCACCGTTCCTATTAAATCACCTCGTTTGATTACTTGCCCCGTTTTTACACTTATTGTATTTAAATGTATTGAAGTACTTGTTAAGTTTTTACCATTTATCATGCCATGGGATAACCTTACACAGTTTCCATTCGGACCATCATATGCAGCGAATGTAACAATTCCATCCATAGGTGCTTTTATTGGAGTACCTTTTATTGCCTGTATATCAATACCCTTATGAAACGTTCGTTGATTTGTAACAGGATGAATTCTCCAACCGTATGGACTTGAAATTTTTCCACTACACGGCATAATCCAATTTGCTTTATTAGTAGTAGCTTTTTGTTGGGCTTTGGAGTTTTAAGCTCCACCTTTTTATCTTTCACTTGCTTTTTTTAATATTTTTTGTATAATTACTTTATGAAAAAAATATTAATTTTATTTACGGTATTTTTCACTTTCTGTTTATCTGCTTTTGCCGAATATAAGCCGATTCCGAAAGAACTTAGCAAACAGTATAAAGCGGAAATGGAAAAGGTTATAAAGAAAGAATACCCAAAAGCAATAAAAAATGTTGACAAATATGTAAAAAAAGCAAAAAAACTGCATGCTAGGATCCTTAAACACGGATATTATTCAAATAATCAAATGGACGCAATCAATCTCAGCTTACTTTATGAAGTCTGTATTCCATCTTCAGAACTTGATTTATACAGTAAGTTAATAAAGATAACCGAAGAAAAATACTTGCATAATGAGTATGAAGCAATTGGCACAGATTCAGTTAATCCTTTGTCAGACTATTTATATCCATATTTTAAAGATAACAATGTTGATACTAAAAAACTTGATGACATTGCTTTATATGAAGTCCAACAAGGTAAAATAATAGAAAAATTAATTGAACAAGTCGAAGAATTACGACCAATCAGCGACTGATATAATCCCAAGGATTCACCGCTCTACCTTGAAAATCACCATGTCTGAGAGTTACATGTAAATGCGGACCTTTTGAATGACCCGTATTACCGGATTTAAGCTCCACCTTTTTAACATTCACTTGATTATTTTAATATTTTTTGTATAATTACTTTATGAAAAAAATATTAATTTTATTTACGGTATTATTTTCAATTTGTTTGTCGGGTCTTGCTATTGATAAAAAAAATGAAAATCACCTTAGTAACACAAATTTTGTAGGCAGGGGATATTTAAGTTACGACTTAAATTCATTCAAATATAATCATAACAAAGATATGTATTTTGTCGATGTTATGGAAGAAATGGATCCGGGTGGAGACATAGAAAATATAATATGCCCGTACGGTGAAGGCTACATAACGCATCTTATATATTCAACGAAATATTCACCAACAAAAAAAATATTCAAGGTAAATTACAAGGGATTCATGTGTTCAACCGGAGAATACGAATATAAAAACTCTGTTCCAATGTACTTTGAATACAAACCTAAGGGAATCTATTATGATACGAACCACAGTATAATACCAAATTTTAATATGGATTATTTTAATTATTTAAAAAAAGAAATTAATGACCCTAATGAATATAATTATTTTGGTGTTATAAAAAATCTTAAAAAATATTGATATATTTAATTGGGTCAACTGCTCTACCTTTGAATGGAATTCCTTCACGGATTGTAATATGTAAATGCGGACCTGATGAATAACCTGCATTGCCCGATAAAGCAATAACTTGACCCTTTTTTACATATTGTTCAAATCCTACAGACCAACTCGAAATATGGCCATATTCACTTGTTACTCTAACTACATTAATCATTCCATGATCAATAACTACCCAATTCCCGTAACCTCTTGCCGGACCAACAGCAATAACTTTCCCATCAGCAATTGCCTTAATCGGAGTATAAAGAGGAACCCCTATATCCCAACCGTTATGAAATGCACTTGCACCAGGAACAGGAGGTTTCCTTTTTCCGAATCTACTTGTTATTTTATGACCTTTGGAAACAGGTAATATCCATTTTTGACTTATTTGTGCATTTCTCTGCTTATTTCGTTGTTCTTCTTTTTTCTTTTGTTCTTCATCTGTTTTCATAAAAAAAGTGGAGTTTTAAGCTCCACCTTTTTAACATTCACTTGCTTTTTTTAATATTTTTTGTATAATTACTTTATGAAAAAAATATTAATTTTATTTACGGTATTATTTTCTTTTTGTTTATCTGCTTTTGCCGAATATAAGCCGATTCCGAAAGAATCCTATATTAATATTGTAACAAGTATTGATAATTATGAGCTATTCCCAAAGGATTTGATTTATAAGTATATTAAAATTATACCAAATAATGAACTTGAACAATATAAAATAGATATGAATAATGCTTTACAACACATCCTTTATGACAAAATTACGTATGAGAAGAATACGCTTATGCAGATGCTAATAGATTTTGATAAAGAATCTACAAAAATCTATAAAAAATATTTAAAAAACAAAACAAATAAAGAACAAAATAAAATTTATATACAAAAATTAAAAGAAATGCAGGGAACAATTAGTTTATATCCTGAGGCTATAATAGAAGAACTTAAAAATGTAATTAATAAATACGATTTAAACCTTACACCCGGAGCTGAGTGTGATATTCTTGTATACAAGTACTATATTGAAAAGTATAATATAGCACTTGCACAAGAGTTTAAAACGCTATTAACTATAAAACAATTCGTATATTTAAATATTAACAATTATATACTAGAAATTTCTGATAAAATCTAATGGATTAGCACTATCACCGTTTTCTTGGACACCAAAATGGAGATGAGGACCAGTTGTCATAACTTTACCATTAGCACCTATACCAGCAGTATTACCACTAAGAGCAATAATCTGCCCTTGTTTTACAAATTGATTTTTACAAACTTTAAATTCATTTAAATGCCCGTAAAAACTAGTAATACTGTTTCCGTGATCAATTTCTATATATTTACCATATCCATTATACCACTTAGCTTTTACTACAATACCTGAGGCAACAGCTTTAACTGGAGTATTTAAATTTACACCGATATCAACACCATCATGAAATTTTTTAGTTTTTAAAGTCGGATGAATTCTCCAACCGTATGGACTTGAAATTTTTCCACTACACGGCATAATCCAATTTGCCTTATTAGTGCTGTTTTGCTTATTCTGTTGTTCTTCTTTTTTCTTTTGTTCTTCATCTGTTTTCATAAAAAAAGTGGAGTTTTAAGCTCTGGAGTTTTAAGCTCCACCTTTTTATCTTTCACTTGCTTTTTTTAATATTTTTTGTATAATTACTTTATGAAAAAAATATTAATTTTATTTACGGTATTATTTTCTTTCTGTTTATCTGCTTTTGCCGAATATAAACCTATTCCTAAAGAATTAAGCAAACAGTATAAAACTGAAATGGAATTATTTATCAATGGAAATTATAAATCTACCAAAACAGATATAGATAACATATACAATGATGCGAAAAAGAGTTACAAAAAAATCTTTAAAGACAAAGACTCATATATAGATTTCGCAACTTCCAACTACGATATGATAATTTTCACACCCGTTTTTGATTTATTTTCCGATATGGTTTCTATAACCCAAAAGTATGTTAATATAAAAGATAACGCCCCTGCAACAGACTTTTCCGGGGCATTGTACGATTTTCTTGAACAATACTTCTGCGATAATAGTATAGATACAACAAAAATTGATAAACTATCGCAATATGCAAGGAATAAACAACAAAAAATCGAAAAATATTATGAAAAAGCTCATAAATTTATCTATCCAAACGAAAAATATTAATACTTTATATAATCCCAAGGATTTACTGCACGCCCCCTATACGAACCAATCCTTATAGTTAAATGACAATGCGGACCGTAGGAAGATCCTTCGTTCCCTGAGTATGCAACAATTTGACCTTGCTTTACAAATTGTCCTTTAGATACAACCCACTTTAAGATATGCCCATATTCGCTTGTCATTGTTTGCCCGTTTATTTTATGTTCAATTACAACGAATTTTCCATAGCCATCAGCATTCCTTGCTTCAACGACTTTACCGTCAGCGACAGCCTTTATAGGAGTTCCTATCGGAACTGCTATATCTATTCCGTCATGTATATGTGTAGGTCTTGGTTCACCGTATGCACCGACAATTTTCCCATAACACGGCATAATCCAATTTGCTTTATTAGTAGTAGCTCTTTGTTGGGCTTTTTGTTGGGCTTGCTGTTCTGCTTTTTTCTTTTGTTCTGCATCATATTTTTTCTTATATTCCGCTGCCGCTTCTATACTATCCCCGGCATAGCCTTCTTCCTTTTCTTCTATTTCTTGTTCTACATAAAAGTCGCTATTATCTTCGTTTAGGTCTTTGCATGTTCCATCTGCATCATTACCGGATTCTTTTACATAATGACAATAACGTAATCCGCCCTGCAATGTCATCGACGATTCATCGGTATTTTCTTCTTCATTACCATTATCCGCACTGTTTTCGGTTGCTTCTTCGTCAGTATAATCACCTACCGGTGTCGCTCCGCCTGTCAAAATATCTAATAATACATCATATTCTGACGGAACACTCTCTACTTCTATCTTTGCACTCTCATATATCGGCAGTTTCGCAGATTTTAATCTGTTATCAAAGGAACGAATATCGCTATATATATTTAGTCCATACTGATAATTTTGTGCTATCCGTTTTAAATCCTCATATAATTTTACAGCCGTATCATAAGCATCCTTTATTTCCTTTTCACATTTTATTGCCTGCTCTGATTTTGTTAAACTTATTGTTCCAGATTCCCGATATATTTCATTTATTGCATCGTTATATTTGTTACTGAATTCGACTAAATGATTTATATAATTTACCAATATCTCTAAATTGCAATTAATATACTGAACATAGTTATATGACATTATTATTTACCTTTCATTTTCTATAATTTTTTTAAGTACCAAACAATTTTTGTTCTGATAAAATCACCCGTTTCAAAGGCATTCCCCCGAAAATCAGGAAGCCTTGTCAGGTCAATTTTCCCGATATTTTGATATAGCCATTGATTATACGGTAATAAATCAGTTATGATTTGATGTTTTGTATCATACGATTTTCCCTGCTGTTTAAGCCTATATCCTCTGCACATTTCACCTATTTCAGCATGCGTATAAAAAGAAAAAGCCGAAAGTCCGTATTCTTTCAGCTTTTTTGCACATATCATATAGAATTTTTCAGTCTGATTTTTGGTCAATGCACTAGATAACAAACCTCCGCAGCAAGCAATATTGTATGTAACAGAGTTCATTCCTCCCGTAGACGACGTACATCCGGGGGCAAGCCCCGAATGTACACAACCTTCTCCGTCAACTAACAGCTGATAACTTTTTAAATCCAAACCGGACGGCTTTAAATTTCCTGCCGTCCAGTGCCCTATTATATATTTAATTTTCATAATTTATCCTATCTGGTTTCTAAACCGCTGATTCTTTGATGTGCCGACTTTGCACTGTCTTCAACCCTTATCATTCTTTCAAGAATATTATTATATTTTCTCATATCTTCTTTAAGTTCCTGAATTTGAAGCTGCATAAATGCAATTGTAGTCTTATACACACCAATAAATATCCCTACCGCAACTAACTGTATAGTTACGGAAACAATTAAATCCGGACTAATATGCAACATACTAAACTACCTCAGCATTATTCGGCAATTCCTTATGTGTAAATAAATAATCCATATCAGCAGGGGTATAGCCTAACAACGCCCCAACAGTATCAATTAAACGCATTCCGTTTACTTCTACACCACGATAGAAATTGTTAGCCCTAAATTCGATTGCTAACGCTTTCATATCTAATTGCGGTGCTTTTTCAGCAATCAAAGCCTTTAAATCCTCAAAGTCCATTTCTTTAGCTTTATACAAAGCTCTTTCAACATCAGATGGTGTAAGAGTTAAAGCATCAAGTCTTTTACGTTCTTTCTCCGCTTGCTTTTTTTCATAATCAGGGTCTTTGACAGGATAAGGAACTGTTATCGTTTCCGTATGAGTTTCCCCCGTTTCAGGGTCAACAACCTCAATTTCTATTTCCTTTTCGTCCATAATTTCATCGGGTTCAAGTGCGAACAAAAACATTTCCGTATCTTCTATGCGTAAGCCTTGATTATGGTTGTATTCAACAATAAAATCCGCTCTTTGTTTCTCTGTAATAGGTTTTTTAATTTCGTAACACATTTTATATATCCTTTCCTAAATATTTATATATCCTTTTGTTGCCCAGTAAACGTTCCCTTCGTTTTCCCCACTCGGATAATCTGTGTAAAAACCGCCCGTGTTTTGCGAACCTGCCGTTACTCCCGGTGTTGCATTTACTTGATAATCTGCACTTGTGAGCATAATCATATAATCAGTATTTGCATAAGGTTTTATAAACACTATCTGTGCCCCTGTCTGTCCTGGTATAACTACTTCACCGCCTTGCTCACACCAACCGTCAGACCATACACGATACCAAGAAGTACCGTTTTGGTAGCTTTCTATAACGTGCGGAACAGACTGATTAAGCATCATCCCGTAGATTTCGCCCTGCGGTAAAGTAAAATTGCCGTTTGCTTCGTCTAAAGTGTAGTATGGTGCATAACCGTATTCGTCATAAACTGCGGTTACTTCCGTTCTGTAAACACCATCAACAATTTTTGAACCAGTTTTACTTAAAGTATAAGGAATTGTAACGGTATTACCACCAATAGTATAAGTATCTATGCCTGTTTTGTTGCCGCTATATACAAGAACACCATTTATTTTTACATAATAAGTTTTAAGATTAATCTTGTTTTTAGTACCCCGTAGTCCCCTTCTAAAACCTATTGTATTATGTGTAGCATCTTGTTGAAGTATTCCAAGAGCGATTACAGAACTTGAAGCATATAATACCCCATTTTTATACGCTTTAAAATAAGCAATATTTGTGGGAGCATCATAGCCAAGAACTAATTTTTGCTTATCACCGACAACACATTTTCCATTTCCACTTGAATTGCAATTAAGACTTGCCCCTGTGCCTGTTACATTTTTAGCGTATACAGTAAAACTATCATAAGAAGAATTTGTATATCCGCATTGAACATTTACACCTTTGTCTGCACCATCTGTAAAGAAAACAAACGAAGAATCGCTGTCGGCAATCGCCTCTACGGTTACTTCTTGTTCGATACCAATTTCCCAAGAACTTGTATCTGGGGTTAATGTCGGAACATATATACCGTTGGTAGAAGATAATCCGCTAGCAATACCGTCATCCGTAATTGTCGGTGTACCTACTACAGTAAATTTTGACAAATCAAAAGTCGAATGTGCGTAATTGACAACATCCGCCAAAATCGTTGCGTTTGAACTAGCTGTACCAGTTTCAAGTGCCTTCGAATTGTTAATAAAATCAAGTGTTGCTAAAGGAGCAGATATTACACCTGAAGCAACATTAATAGTTGAGCCGTCCGATTGTACAATACCTGCAGTATCTGTTGTTGCAAGGTCAGTAACATCTATAACCTTGTTGCCATCTTCCACCAAATGACCGTTTAAAGCAGTAATAGTTACAGCAGGGGTACCATTTTTTATATAAATATTTGTACCTGAAATTGCAACAAAATTACTGCTGCCGGTTGCTATAGAACCTGAAAAGATTTTAGTACCTGATATTGTTTCGTTACCTGTTAAATGGACAACCGCACTATCATCAGCTTTTGTATCAGTAACATCATACAAATCATCAACACCGTCAATAGCATAATTCAAGCCTTTGTATGTGTCATCAATGAATTTGTTAAGGCAATCACCCTCAAGAGTATCTTTTGCCACTGAATTAAATCCATGTTGGATTTTTTCTTCCGTAAAATTTCTTTTTTGACCATCTGCTGCAAATTCGGAAGGAATTGCAATATCTGGGTTAATTGGTTTACTCATTTACTTTTACCTCCTTTAAATAAATACCATTTCCTAATATAAACTGTCTAACGTAATTAACTGTATTTGCTGTTAGAAAGAGCTGCTCTCCGGTAATAATGATTTTCAGGCTCGCATTATCATCCGGAATAACTAAAACATCATCCGCATTAGTAACAGCTTTTACAATATCAATCACATTTATAATATTTGGCTGTGCCATATTCATGGAAATTTTTGCTAAAATTTTACTCAAATATTCATTATCGGAAAGAGAAATGATTTGAATAGGATTTAAACCGGAAGACAAGAAATAAAATCTCTTTTCAACATTGATATCCGGACTGTTTGCACATATAAATGAATCCATATCCGCCTCATCCCGGGCCGCATCTACTTCCATTCCGGCAAAATCCAAAAATTGTCCTTTTGCCATTCGAATATTATACGAACTTAGAAGATACTCTATAATTTTTTGTAACTTTAAAAATCTTTCGCCAATAATTTTTAAAAGATAAACTAAATCTTCATTATTTCGCATATACGGAATTACGCAATTCAAAATTTCTTTATCGTATTTTATGGTTTTCAATTTACACCTCCTCTAAAATCTGGATATTTTGGGCAGTAAATACTGGTAATTCATAATCTGATAAATTAATGGTTTGAGAATAAGATTCGTCATTTTCACGTTTTATTTGGATATCGGTAACTGTTTCAACACCATCAATTTGTAAGACAGGAATTATTAATTCGTTTGCATAAATAACACTGCCTAATGTATATTTATCTTCTAAATATTGCATAATTTTAGCCTGTGCAATATTTCTTATTTCCTCAAATAAATACCCGGTCATTAACCTTAGCACTAATTTGATTACAACAGGAACATCCTGAGCCTTTGTAAACCTGACAGTATAGGTCGAACCGGCAATATCATTAAGTATAACTTCGGTAGTACCCACAAATAAAATACCTGTACCAAAAGTATTTGCGATAGCAGAAGCGAATTGGATATCACTTACATCATACTTTGCGATAATTTCCACAACTCCCTCATCCAAGGAACGTTTAGTGTTTTTATCAAATATTTTTATATGTTCATGTGTATATTTTTTTAAATTGGAAATATTCGCGGAATAAGTCGCTCTTGCATTTAGAAATTTTAAATCCTGATAGCGTTTTTTATAATCTTCATCAGTTTCTTTATCAGAACCAAACGAAATATTAACAGCAGGACTTTCACTTACTGCAGATATACCTGTCGGAGCATATACGATATTAAAAACATCGCAAGCAGATACTTCTACCAATCCGCATTCTACCGCCTTAAATTCTACTTGGGTAACACCTGATATATCAGTAGTAAAACTATTTACATTAAAAAATTCTTTTCCGTTTGAAGATGATCGAATACAAATTTCACCTGCTTTTACCGAACAAACAAAATCAGAAATTATATTTTTAAAAAATTTAGTCGATACAGGAGCCAGTCTGTATATCCCAAGTCTTTCATACATCGCATCCTGTCTGAATCCTGTAACTGCATGAGGATTAAAACTATCTGCAATCTTCATAATATTATCTTGAAGTTCTAGTTCGGACTCAACAGCTAAATTAATAATTGAATATAAAATTCCATCTTTTTTTATCCTGAAATTAGCACCGTACTTCAATTTTAAAGCATCTTCATAGACAGAAACAATATCCTCTTTTGTTTCTGAAATGATAACATCATTTTTTATATCCATAACACCCCCACTATTACCTGTTACCCAAAGCATCATTAATCGAAATATCACCGTACTCCGTTTGTATATTAGCTGATATTTCAACCGTATGCGTTGATGTATTATATGAAAGCCTGAAATAACTTATTCCAAGCACATCTTTTATTTCTAAAATCTGCTTATGAATATCTGCATCTAACAAATCCGTATTCCGCAAACCATTGACAAAATCGATTCCCTTTTCTTTGTCTATAATCCAGTCGGAATAAAATGTATTCAAAGCCGTAATAATATGCTGCTTTACTTTTTCTACACCTTCAACCACAGCAAAATCCCCGTCTTGCATTGTGAAATTTTTACCATCACTTAATATATCAATCATAATTTTACTCCTTATTACATTAAATTACGTTTTGCACAGGTCCATATAACAATCCTGGAATCAGAATCTTTTTTATCCCCTATAGACGAAATAAAACAATTATAAAAGATATCACTTGTCCCAAGATTTAAATCACGAATAACCAAAGTACCCTGTGTTCGTGCCAAATTATCATTTTCTAACATTCTGTAAGCCGCACTATTAGGAAGAAACGCACTTTTTACAGACCAATATCTGCCTAACAGAGGGCAATTGAAAAATTCGCCAAATATACCGAAAACAAGCTCCATACTGGGTACAGAGCCTTGAGATATATTTATTTTTGTGTGTCCAAAACCGCTTAAAGTTTGTCCACGCCAAACGACCTGGACATTTTTTGTATCATAAATCATAACTTCTCCTTTTTAGTATTAAATTACCCCGCCTGTCGGATTACCATCATGTCCGCCGCTGTGACAATGTGCCAAAAAATTTTTACCATCAATCGTAGTATTTGAGCCTATCGTTAAATTACCTGAATTGAGGACAATATTCCCACCGGAAATCAGTATATTATCATCGGTAAGTCTAATCATACAGCCATTTTTAGTACCAATTACAAGCTGCCCCTCAGGAAATAAATAATGCTCACTATTTGGATAAAACCCAAGAGTAAACAAACTGTCATTTATATTGTGAGTCCTTATTTCGGAACTTTCAAGTTCAGACTTCTCCAAATATCCGGAAACATCATCATCCAAAAAGCGTACAGTCCCGCAATCCCCAATATTTACACCCAGATATACATATGCATTCTGCGTCTGCAAATGTTTGATGGGAACTTTCAACAATACATTTTTTTTGTTTTTTGAATAATATTCGACATCAACGCAGTACTGCGACGAATACACCTTAATTACTTTGCAAGGTTTTTCGACGAAAACCCGTTGAGATATACCTTGCGTCACATTATACATTTTTTCTGTAAATTTATTTGTCATGTTTATACACCTATCCTTATTTTTGAAGTACACAACGTCCTGTATGTATTACCTACAGAATAAATCGATTTCACAGGGAACAGACCCTGCATTTTTTCAAATTCACATTTTACAAAATTATTAGGATTAACCTGCGGACAGAAATCAGTAATAATCAAAGCTTCATTATTACCCTGGTATTGCGGCTCCAACGAATTAGTATAATTAAAATTTTGAATAGTGCCATCTGCAAGATTTTCATCAGGATTGCCGATATAAACGACATTATCCGTAATACTTACAGGTACTTTTAATGATTTACAAATCTCATAAATAACCTTATGGGGATGTCCTAATGCTTTAAATTTATTATAAGTTTTGTTGGGAATATCAGCAGTTATAACCACATTATCAACTCCTATTAAATCCGTACAATCCTTTATAATCTGCATTGAACTTATCGGTTCTCTATAATCCTTATTTACGACCAAATCTTCATAAATATTCTTGCTGTCAATGAGTCTGAACTTTGTAAACATATCGGGAGTCGGGACATCATCATAATCCGGACTGAACTCGTACATCTTGCGTTCAACAGATTTTAAATCGATATAGCCGCTAAATACAGGTATTTCCGGTTCATCTGAATATTGCGAAAAAACATTTACCCAAAAACTCTTATGAAAAAGTTCGCGATAAGAAATTTCATCTAAATTCCACAAAATAAAATTAGCGTAATTTGCACTTATTTCAGATGATTTATAATAAACAAAATCAACATCAGAATTTTTGATACAAATATCAGCTTCAGGAACCCTAAAGATTAAATTAAATTTTAAATTACCGGACATTTTAACCTCCCAGAACACTAATTTCAGCTTTATCATAGTAAACAAGCTCAAAATCTGAATCAAAATTATTTCTTGTAATATCGAAATCTTTACCGTACTTGTTTTTTACAAACAAAGCACCGGAAATCACATCATCATTTTTAACGCGGCTAATTAAGTCCGAATCCGGTACCAAAGGGTAACCATGCAATATGTAATTATTTTCGCCATCACTAATAAAATACATATCAACAATTACAAACTCTTCACACCAGGTAAAGACAAATCTGTATGTCTTTTTGCCAAAAACATACGAACAAAAAGCTTGCGTTGTATCACGCAAGCCAGGCAAGCTAAATTGTTTCATTTTTACACCTCTTTCTTACAATTTATGTACTTCCTCGTATCCCATAAAGCGTATGAAATCATCCAACAGGGATACTACTATATCCTCCACTACCTCATACAATTCAAAATATGACGGAGGGTACTTTTTCTTTTTCTCTCTTATTTCCCACGTTACGGGAAATCCGTAATCAGGGTCGTTATATTGCATTCTGCTTACCTTATCCCCGTTATCTAATACCTCAGAACTCCACTCTGAAAGTGGAATATTTCTGCCTGCATTTATCGTTTTGGAGGTACTATCAGCACTACCTTGCAAATCTTCAGCATTATACGATTTTTCTTCATTAGATTCAGCAGGATAATTTGAATCTGATTCAGTATTTTCAAACAAGTCATTTTCGGATTTCTCTGCTTCATTTTTATCAGTTTCATCATTATGCAAATATTCTAATGATTTTATTTTTGATTTATTTTTGGGAGGTTGCTCTTTTATTACATGTTTATCTGATACATTTACTTCATTATCTGGAATTTCAGATTTGTTTTTCTTGTACGGCTTATTCACGTCCATGGGTACATTATATTGAATACCAAAACCATTATCGTTTTCTGATACAGAAGATTTAAAGCCATATATATCCAATAACCCTTGTTGTGTCACTTTAGAATAATTTGAACCACCTAAACCTAAATGAAAATATATATCGTGTCCAACTATATTTTCATTCTCTATATTGGACAAATATATGTCTGAACCGTTTTCTACTGAAATCAAATATGTTAATACTTCTTTTTGACTAAGAAAAGTTTGTATATTTGATAAGTCAGGATTTTGCTCTACAAGATGCCTGTGTTTTAATAATTCAAGCATATTAACAGGCAAACCGCCATTATATAAATACGCTTTTAAATCTCTATTTTTAGGCAATGCTGCTGACATTCCACCTATTATTGCACCTAACGAAAAACCTGTAATGTATTTTATGTTGTATTTCTCTTTATAATCCGTCAAAATTTTTTGGGCAGGTTTAAACTGTTTCGGATAATGACCTAATCCTGTCCTTGCATCACTATCTACCCAATCTCGTTTCCATTCTACGGGATTATTTAAAAATTTATAAAATGTATAAGAACCGCCTATTGCAAAAACACTTTCACCTTGTTTCACCATTGAATTTGATGACTCAACGCATTCAAATACTATCACTTGTAAACCACTATTATCGTGTTCTATCTTTGCTACTTTATATTTGGAATCATTGATTGTTACCACTTTGCCCTCAATAAGTTTTTCTAGATTATCTCTAAAGTTTTGTTCATCAATGTTTATACCTTGTTTTTTCAAATTTAAAATTCTTTTTTTAGAAAATATTTTTTTATCAAGATAATCATCAAGCTCACCCTTAGACATAGTTAATACTGTTGCAAATAAAGACATTTGTGCAAAAGTATCATCTTGCGGTAATTTTTCTTGTTTATCAATTTCTTCACTCATTTTTAACCTCCTTTTTCTTTTAATGAGTAACACAAAAAGCACAATGATTACTTAACCATTGCACTTTTAGACTTAATTTAATTATTACTTTTATCTATTCTTTTTTGATTTCACTTTATACAAATAAAATACGGAATAGCACGGACCGTTTATAGTATCACAGACATGTGTTTCTAAAAGCAGGTTCCCATTATTTAACTTAATAAATTCAATGGGATTATGAAAAATTGGGGAATAACCTACTTTCTTTAGTTTTTTAGTTTTTATATTAAATACTTTCATTTTCCGTCTATACGGAGCACCGCCTGAATATGTCGGGAAATCTCCACCATAAGTTAATAATTGATTGTTATTTAATAGTAAAAATGATGAATCAGCCCAATCCCTCAACTTTACATCCATATCTATAAATTTTTCACTTTCTGCATCATATAAAATAGCATGGTCATCAAAATTGCTTATAAACAACATATTTGAATTTGAAAGATTATATTCTTCTGCAATACCAGCAAACATTTTATTATCAGCAGGTACATCCAATTGTCTTATTTGCTCCGTTACAGGATTATATATTTTTACTATTTTTTTATCTCGCCAAACAAACATGTATTGTCCGTTACATATATAATAAGGAATTGGATTATAATCTTTTCTTTTTGGCCAATAAATTCTTCGAAAATCCCCTTTAGTGGGATTATATATTTCTGCGACAGCATAAGTGTTCCATACAATTAATACTTCCCCATTTGGTAATAAAATTGCATCTTTTGAATTATCTTGGAGTTCTCTCTTTTCATATACAGGTTTTATCTCAGACACTGATGCTTGCTTTGGTTCTTCTTTAGGTTTCTCTTCATCATCATATAACTTTTTATTTAATTTATTCCTTAAATCATTTTCAGCGTATTTATACATTTCAGCTATTCGTTTCTTCTTTTCTTCGGCTTTCTTTTCCTTCGCTTCTTTATACAAATTGTACTCATATTCCTCTTTCGAATATACTTCATCCCCAACTCTTACTATCGTTTCTTCCACATTTATTGAAGACTCTCCGGCTGACTCAAAACTATCGGTTTTTGGGTTATATATTTCAGCATATGTATAAGATTTACTATTTCTATCCGGCCGCCCATGAACAAAAAATACTCTGCCATCCGGCAACAACACACTTGCATTTATTGGGCTATAATCCAGCATCTTTGAAGATTTTGTATATGTATCTGTTATGGGATTATAAATATATGAAAACTCACAATCTTCATAGGGTTCTTTCCATATTACAAGACTACTACGTGATTCAATATAATTTTTACCGTATCCGGGAAGAAACACTCGCCCATCTTTTAGTAAAACCGGTTTTACAAACGTATGTCCATACTTTGGCTGAGTTACTTTCTCAAACTTATTTGTCTTTGGATTATATATCTGAAACTTTGTTGTTCCTTTTGAGATTAACAACCGTCCATCTTTCAATTCCGTATAATCAGCATATATATAATTATATTTTTCTGATTTGAGCTTTATAAACCTACCGCTTAATTCTTTTGAATAAACACACGGTGAAACACTAAATAAGACTACTAATATTAATAAAAAAAGTTTTGGTAAATTTAAATACTTCTTCATTTCCACTCCAGTATTATTACTTTACCAATTAATTAATAATATTGCAAGCATTTGGTATAAATAGTAAAACATTTACTCCAATCATTATTATAATTACCAGAAGGTTTCCTATTATAATAACAGGCATCTACTAATGCAGATTCACCCATTTGATATTTCCCAAGAAAACCTATATTATTGACGACTTTATAATCACCACAGGATTCTCTAAATCCTAAATCTTCAAAAAATTTTTCTAATGTTTTTGTCATAATTCGTAAAATTAGTGTTGAAATTTTCGGAATTATCATTTGTAATATTCATAGAGTCACGGTAAGTTCCGACGTTTTTCCCAGAATTTGTGAACTCTTGAATGATCATTCCACTATGGGACTGGCCAGTAGCCGTATCCCCACTGATGGAATGATTATTTGTAAAATTATTTTTATTAACTGGTGTATTTGTATTATTTACAGACTCAGATTGCTCTGGATTAATATATATATCAGTACTCAATTTACCTGAAAACAATTTTTGGCTCTTTCCCGAATTAAATGTTGATGGAACTTTTTTCCAATACTTTGGTTCCATTCTTTTTATAATTTTATCTGATTCTACAGAAGATAATTTGCTTACATCAATATATGGATTTCTGTAAATATAATCACTATATATATTATTACGTTTTAAGTAACCTTTAGAATAGTGAGGCAAGCCTATATGGGTATACGTAGGATCAGTTAACTCTGCCTCTCCTATCAGAGTATCATTAACCAATGATTGAAACACGGATTGAGGCATACCTTTTACCGTAACATCCAATGCCAAACCCTCAAGATGTAAACTTGTTTCTGATGGCATGTTAGATAATTCCCCTCTTTTATACATATTTATAAGTTTTTGTTGTTCTGAAGGAGTTCGCCAACCTGAATTTATAATTATTAATTTTCCTAAAATATCTCTATATACCTGTAATATTTCTGCAATTGATTTTAAATTACGCAAAATTTCCAAACTTGGCAAAGATATCTGTCGTTTACCAGTTTCTAATAATTCATTCCACATAAAATTCTCTGTACAATAAATATTTGGAATTTTAATTTCTAATTTTTGCCCCTTAGGTAAAGATTTTAGATGTTCATACACTTCTTCCGGTGTCCAAAAAATTTTTACACCGCTGTTTTGTCCTAATTCTGTCATTATTTTATCCTTTCTCTGCTACACAAAAATAAGCACTGAATTAATCAATGCTTATTACTTAATATTTACTCATTAGAAATAATTAACAAATACTTTATTCTAATGTTTTTAATTATTATTAGGTTAATATATTACTTATACTTATCGCACCAATAATCAGCGCTAGGATAACATTTTAGCGCTTTTTCGTACTTAGAAATTTCGTGATATACACTTGGTCCGTCCGGATATTTATTTTCAAAATCTTTATAAAAATCTAAAATTGACTTTATTTCACTTTCGGAAATTACATAAACTCCATCCTTAATTATATTTCTATCCTCAATACTAAAATTATATTCTAAATACTCCTGATAAGGTTTCGACAAATATTGACCGACTTGCTCATAAATGTATTTTGGACTTACATATACACTTAAATCATTTTTATCATTAAAATAAATCGTATACCCATACTTATGATATTTTTGATTCAGCATATCTGCTATTTTTGGATATGAAATTTGTATTTCCCCATCTTTATATCCAACACCTGTTTTATCATAATTTGAATATTTTGCAAATTTTATATAACGCTCATAATCTTTCTTTATTTTTTCATTCGGTTCTTCCGTGATTTTCTTAATAAAAAAGCATAAATCATACTCATAAGATTCATCAGCCTCTTTTGAACCTTTTTTATCTTTAAATTCATTTTGGAAAAGTTTTATTGCTTTTGGAACAACATCTATATCTTCTAATTCTTTATCCAAAATTTTAAAAAAATCTATTGGAAACTTTCTATTAGAAGAGTAATGTACCAAAGGATAAGATTTTAAATCTTCTTCAAGAGATTTTATTATACTGTCAATATCATAATCGGCAGAATACTGAGGATATTTATTTTTGAAATTATTGTAATATCTTATTTCATGGCGCAAACGGGATTTGGGCATTACATACCTTGCATCAGATATTCGCCTTTTATCATAATACCGCTCAAACTTTATCATATCAGATAATGGTTTAGGCAAATAAGATTTAAATTTCGAATATAAATATTTATTACTTTTGGTTACAAAAAATTCACCCTCATCAAATTGTACATTTAAACCATACTTATAATATTCTTTTGCATATTTTTGAGCTTGTTTTTGATAAGATTTCCTATAGGTTTTAAAATCAAATAATAACTGTGTATTTTGAATATTTATAAAATTATAATAAAATTCTAAAAATCTATTATATTCTTCTTCGGCTTCTTTTGTCCCTTTTCTGTCCTTATATTCCTCCTGATAAACTTTAACCGCATTATTTACGGAATTTATATCTTTTAAATCAAACCGGCTATAATCAACCGCAAAAGAACTATTTATTGAAATCAAAATAAAAAATATAAATATTAAAAATTTCTTCATTTCCACTCCAGTATTATTACTTTACCAATTAATTAATAATATTGCAACATGCATTTAACAGTATTAATTTCTACACTCATTTTTAACCTCCTTTTTCATGAACTTTTTAGCAAGATGTAAATACACCTTGCTTGGTATTTTATACAAAAAATATTTTGGCTGGCAAAAATTACTCGCTTGTAAAACAAGAATAATCAGACAAAGATTTTTTAAATGCATCATATGCTTGTTTTGAGTAATAATATCCATTCGTATATTTAGCTTCCACAAAAGCTGATATACAGGAATGCGAAAATGTATATTTTATATCCCTATAACCACTTGTTTTATTTGTACTGACATAGAACTTATCTTGAGGTGCAAATGACAAATATAAAGTAATATCCTTTAAGGCAGAAAAGTTTCCTTCCATTACTATTAAAGAATGACCTGCCGACCCAATATAAAAACTTGAATTCACTATCCCAATAATCTCTTTTTTACCATCATCATTTAAATCTACGAAATAAGCCTTTACAGCACTCGGAACTATATTGGCATCCTTTGCCTCTTTTGGACTCATCTTAACTTCTTTTAATACATAATTATACAAAATTCTTGATGCCAACCAATTAGGTCGGTCTTTCATAAAATCAATTTCTATTGTTCCGTCAGGTAACGTTTTTGGACTCTGAAAACAATGTACTGCAAAACTGCAAAACATAACTACAATTATTACTAATACTGAAAAGATTGCTTTCTTCATTTTTGCTCCTGTTATATTAATTTTACCAATTAATTAATAATATTGCAATATGCATTTAACAGTATTAATTTCTACACTCATTTTTAACCTCCTTTTTCATGAACTTTTTAGCAAGATGCAAATACACCTTGCTTATCTATACGATACATATAAATTAATATTTATTCCTTAATGTCAGTTATTTCAGATACATCATAATTAGCAAAATCCCTCATATATTCCTCAAATAATTTCAATGTATCCCGAGAAAAATATAATTGACCATTATAGTAAACCGTAAGCTTACTAAATTTGAATGCTACTGAACCATAATATACAATGACTTTATAACCATTAAATATTCTATTTGTAACATATAAATTTTTGAGAGGTTCAAAATTTATGAAACCTGCAATGTCTTCATATCTTTCAGCCTTTTTTTGCAATATAAATAATGAATAACCTGCTGAACCCATATAGAACGTAGAACCAACATATCCTATAATTTCTTTTTTACCATCGTTATTCAAGTCAACAAAATATGCCGCAACATATTTTGGCTCAATATTTGCAAATTCCTTTGCCTCTTTTGGAGTTTTGTCAAGTTTTTTTAATACATAATTATACAAAATTCTTGATGCCAACCAATTTGGTCGGTCTTTCATAAAATCAATTTCTATTGTTCCGTCAGGTAACGTTTTTGGACTCTGAAAACAAAGTACTGCAAAACTGCATAATATGACTACAATTATTACTAATACTGAAAAGATTACTTTCTTCATTTCTGCTCCTATTATATTAATTTTACCAATTAATTAATAATATTGCAATATACATTTAACAGTATTAATTTCTACATATTATCCCATAAATCGGACGAAATCATCTGTTATATTTATTTCATTATTTTTTCATCCTCAATTTCAGATAGCTTTTTCTTATATGGTTTATTCGGCAACGTAATATTTAATTGAACACTAACACCTGCAGATGTTTTGAAAAAATTTATACCTACTTACTATTCTTTAATTTTTAATATTAAACCGTACGATTTTTGTTTCCATACGGATAATGATTGCGTAATAAAAAACACATCCCCGTTATCCAAACTTATTCCTTTCACTATTACCGTGTTTTTGGGAACTTTGCTGCTCACGGGAACAAATTTGTCCGTCTTTGGATCGTATATTGTCATATTTCTGTAATAACTACAACCGTTTATATAATCCCCACACGACAAGCCGCCGTATAACAAAATACGTCCATCCTTTAAAACCACGAAACCATTATGGTTCCACGATGCACTATGCCCCATACCACTTGTTAATGAGTATTTATTTGTTACAGGATCATATATAAAAAATTTACGCCCATTTTCTTTAATTTCCAAGTTTGGTATAAATACACGATTATCGGGCAACAAAAAATCAGGTAAAAATAACTCGAAATTCAAAGGTATAGACATACCCGGTATATTATTCTTTATCAACTCAAAAGAATTTGTATCCGGATTATATAACTCAGAAAAATTAGAATCAGCTAATACCAAAACTTTTCCATTACTTAAAGTTGTTGTAAATCCGCAGCCTAATGAATGATTTATATATGATGTGTAAATAGGTTTAGGCGAATTCTTCGGCTTTTTATGCAAGTCCGGAAATTTTGAACGAATATCGGATGCTGAATATTTATCCGTTGAACTATTATCCAATTCCAATAATATCGGCTTATTCGAATTGTTAGCCTGTTTTTCTGCATCCTTTGGCAATTCAGGCTTAGACATTGGTTTACGTTTTTTATATATACTTGTATCTGGACCTAATGTATATGTATCCGTATCCGGATCATATATTTCTGATTTTACGGCATCTTCGACATAGTCAAAACGAACCTCATCACCTAATTTAAAATCCACATCCGTTTCTAATCTTGGCTCTAAACGAAGCTTTGTTCTGTCAGGATGATACCCGTTTGTTATAAGCAACCTGCCGTCATGAAGTTTTGACACTCCAAATCTAAAACGGGGAATGTTCATTTTTGCACCCCGGGTATATGTATCAGTCACAGGATTATATATTTCTGCATACTCAGAACCCTCCTGTGATTTCATATAGTCTACACTTTCGTAATAATCAATAGACACACCAGGAATAAAAACCCTACCGTCATTTAATACAATAGGTCTGACATAATCTCTTTCATATTTCGGCTGATTTGTCTTTTCTAATTTCTTCGTTTTCTGATTATAAATTTGGAAATTAAAACCTTTTAATGAAAGAAGTATACGTCCGTCTTTCAGTCTGGTTAAAGTATCCGGATAATATTGCAATGTACCGACACTAACAAATCGTCCTCTAAATTCTTTGGACAATACATTTTGCGGATATGATACAAATATGCTAAATAATAACAATATTTTTAATAAAAAATGATACTTCATATTCATAATTACTTACATTAGTGTACTAATTAATTAATAATATTGCAATATGCATTTAACAGTATTAATTTCTACATTATCCCATAAATCGGACGAAATCATCTGTTATATTTATTTCATTATTTTTTCATCCTCAATTTCAGATAGCTTTTTCTTATATGGTTTATTCGGCAACGGAATATTTAATTGAACACTAACACCTGCAGATGTTTTATCTATCGCAGTTGAAAGTTCATCTGTCGAAATTGAACCTTTTTGAATTATCTCAGTATAATCAGATGCGGTCAATTTCCTGTGACTACTAATTTCATGTCCACAATGAATTTTTTCTTCTCTGCCGGATAAAAATATTCCCGAACCTCTTTCTATTGTTATTAAATTTGTCAGCAAATCTCCTTGGGTCAGCATTGTTAATATATTAGAGCTATCAGGATTTATCTGAGCATCGTACACTTTTTTCAATACTTTTCCCAATTCTACAGGCAATCCGCCATTATATAGATATGCGTTTACATCACTGTGCCGATTAAACTTTGCTAACATTCCGCCAAGTACTGCCCCCAATGAAAATCCGGTTATCGATTTAATATTATATTCTGCTTTATACTTATCCAATATTCCTAATGCCGTATAAAATTGTGGGGGTATTTTATTCAAAGCTATTTTTGCATTATTCAACACCCAATCTTTATACCACTCAACAGGATTTTTATATGGTTCTTTTACTGAAAATGAACCGCCTAAAGCTAATATTCCTTCCTTTTGGGCATTCCCACTTTCATCCTCATACTCACGCTCTACAATTATTGCTAATAATCCATTTTTCTCTTTAAAGATTTTTTTAACAACATAATAGTTTTCAGGAAGTTCTTCATAGCTGTCTGATATGCTTTCATCAATTTTAATTTTTGCACCCACTTTCAAATTGCATCCGATTTTTCCTTTTTGGGGATCGGGTTTATCGTTCAGATTAGTCGCTAATTCTAATAATTTTACATATATATCATTTTTAGGTAATTCCACTTTTACCTCCTTTTTCAATTACCAAAAAATACAGCTTATACAAGCTGTATTTAACTACTTATATTTAAAAATTCTTACAGATTTGCTATTATCTTTCTTATAATTTATGTACTTCGTCATATCCCATAAAGCGTATGAAATCATCCAACAAAGATACTACTATATCCTCAACTACCTCATACAATTCAAAATATGACGGAGGATACTTTTTCTTTTTCTCTCTTATTTCCCACGTTACGGGAAATCCGTAATCAGGATTTGCGTACTGTGTCCTGCAAGAATATCAGAAGATATGCTTCGTTCTTCATTTGGATTTTTAGTACTATAATCTCGCAAGTCTGCAGCATTACCCGTAGGTATATTTGTATTATTTTTGTCATAATTCGTAAAATTAGGGTTGAAATTTTCGGAATTATCATTTATAATGTGATTAGAGTCACTGTAAGTTCCGACGCTTTTTCCGGAATTTGTGAACTCTTGAATGGTCGTTTTACTATGGGACCGGCTAGTAGCCGTATCCCCACTGGTGAAACGATCATTTGTGAAATAGTACCTACGAGTTACATTATCTGAAAGATTTTCAATTTTATAACTTCCATATTTACCGATATATACATCATAGCTTTTGACCTTTCCCGCTTTCTTTGGCTCTATATTTGGTCCTGTATGATTAAACTGTGCATTTTTTAAATCATTTACTAATTCAGGGAAATATTGTGCTTTTTTAGGATTCCACTTTAATACTTCAAGCACACCTCTCTTTGAAAATATAATCTTACCATCTTTATATATTACAATATCCTGAATATAATCCTTATAAAATTTCTTTGCACTTTTAAAATATTTTTTTCTCAATTCTCTTGATAACTTATCAATATCACCGAACGATTTTAGTTTTATACCCCGCAAATATCTTTCTATGTATGATGTTGTACTCCCAAGTATTCCCCCATATAAACCCAACAATATTCCATCCTCAATTGTTGTTAGTCCGACATTTTTATCATTTGACAAGCCTTCTCCGGCACCTAAAATACTTCCTGATACAACTCCGGTCGAAACATTATTTGATACACTTTTTGCAATCTTTCGTCCGATATTCTTTGTCAATAAATTTTCTAAAGCAGCGTAACTTAGTTTTCCTGACATACTTGCAGGAAAAACTGAACTTATAAGTATTAAAAGCTCTCCTGCGAATAATTTAAGTAAATACATCCACAACTTTAAATCAAAAAACATACGCTCTTGCTTAAAATATTTTTTGATTTCCTCTGCCTTTTTTCCCTTTGTCAAATTTTCATTTTCTAATATTCTTTGTAGTTTCTTATTTAATTCCATTTTAGCCTCCATATTTCAATTACCAAAAAATTCAGCCTGATTTTGCCGTATTTAACTGACAATATCCGATTTTGTTTCTAAAAATAAAAAAAACCGGAGGTGCATAATGCAAAAATACTGTTAATACACAGTAACCTCCGGATTGGAGTATTTCATAACACAAAAATTACACCGGATTAATGTCAACTGAAAGTTTTTTACCTTCATCAGGCAAAATAGTCATTATATCTTCAAATTCAAATACTATATCAATCTCCCGAACAAACTCCTGCGCAGTTTTCGAAAAAGAACTTGTATCTCTGACAGGCGATATCATTAATTCATTGACAATAATACCTTTTTCTCGCAAATCATTATGAGTAGTATCATTATCAGCAAAAAACATCTCAATATAGTCTATAACCGTATCAGAAAACATTTCAGCCTCTATAGGATTGTTTTTTACATCGTGAACTGCAAAGGTAACAGGCATACGGTATTGCACTCTAGTATGTTCCTGATTCCCTTCTAAAAAATGCTCGTAACGCTTATTAATACGGCTTCTTTCACCGGATTTCAGGACAACAAACGGAAATGCAGGCTGATTTATCCGCAATCTTTCCCTAAAAATTTTCCCCGATAATTCGGGGAAATTCTGACTTAATTTTTGATTAAAATAATCAAATAATTCATTTTTAAATTCATAAGTTTTCATCAATCTTCACCAAATATCCTTTAAAATAGTTAAAAAACGGCATACGATAAAATTCACGTTCTCTTATTTCAAAAAATCCATCGACCTGATTTTGAGAATTATTTATATAAATACGTTCTCCTTTATTAATCAAATTTTTTGTATAAATCATAAGAGAAATATCATCCTTATTACCAAGCTCAGTACCAAGAAGTTTTTCACCGTTTACGGGTTCTACATAAGCTTTTATAATCCTGTCCTCTCTCCAGGTAACTTCCTCCCCTGCACCAACCTGAATTACAGATTTTGTATAAATTTTATACTTTTGCGTTGCAAAAAAATCAATCATTTTAATACCCCTCTCTGTATTTTTCCGGTTCAATATCAAAACCCTGTTTTAACCAGCCTGAAATATAATTTGAAGAATTTTTTGAGATACCGACACCTGAATAATCTTTAAAACTCACACTGGCACTACCTAAAGACATCGATTGCACACCATCGGGAACTGTAGTATCCAAATTTTGGGAATTTATAAGTAAATACAGAGCTTCTTCATATATTCCTTTTTTTATATCATCAGGAATATTGATTACCTGACCTTTATAACTTCTGGGGAATGGTTCTGTTTGAGAACAACACAATTTACTGCCTATAAAAGGCAATCGGTTTATGATATTTTCAGCCATTGTCAAGGCAGCGATTTTATCACTATTATCAGCCTCAAACCAAGTATCGGAATTTAATCTTGATGAAAAATATTCATCCGCTTTATCTGTATCAGAATACATAATTTAACCTCCTTATCAATTATTCACTTAGCTTTATTACATTATTTTTAGGCGATTTAGCAGAATCACCGTCCCAATTAACTTTTACCGCAGCATTTTCAATACCTGAAAAAGCCAATGCACACTGAACTGTCTTTATAATTGCATTGGTCAGAGATACATCTCTTATGTCCTTCACTTTTGCAACAGATGAAGAAAGAATCGTTTTTAAGCTTTCACCTGACATATTTGCAGATACATCAATTCCGTACGCCTGAGGCGGAGTTTTTGTCAGTATATAGAAAAACTGCATTAACGTTTCTATATGAGTTTTTATAGCATCAGACTGCAAATCAGCAGTTATATATTCAGGCTTTTGCCCGTCTTTTCCCATTGTAATAAAATCACTGTTTGGGAAATGCCTTTCACCCGTAATAGGGTTCAACTCGGTATTTTCAATACTGCCGGCAAGCTTCGGATTTGCATGCCTGTTTATAATTTTTGAATTTTGTGAAATGGTCAGCATAATTTCTTCGACAATGCTTTCACAGGATTTATAATCGCTTTCCCCGTAATAAGTATCACTTTCAGTTGTATTTTTCACAGGAAACAGTACAAAATCATTCCATTTATCAGAAAAATCATCAATCGGCAACAAACCAAATTCTCCTATATCGGTAATTTTAGCGGACATAACCCCATTTGAAACTTCCCAAATTTCATTTTCAATATAACCTTTATGAATTTTTTCAATATGTTTGTATAGCCGCCCGTTATGAACTAAGTCAAACAACAGAATATGACCCGACAAATCATTCAAATTCCCGTTATTAAAAACCGGAAACCAACAATCCGGACACACAGAAAATATTTTTACCTCGCCGTCTTTGAAGGCAACCTTTAGCAAAGCATCCCCAAATCTGGAATTATCAACACAGATTTCTTTTAATACAGTAATAAAATTATTGTCTTTTGAAATTTTGTCCCAAACCTGCTGTCCTTCACCATCCACAAGAATATTAAAATCATTGTTTGTAGTTAAATATTTAAAAAAGTCAGTAAGACTTTTAAATAAATTAACTTCAATCAATGTTTGTGCAGTAGTGTTTTGAAGCGGATATCTGCGTAACAATTTATTCAATACCCCTCTAAAGGGACGAGAAAATTCACTTCGATACAATTCTCTGTAACGTGAATAGTTTTGAAATCTTGCAGTATCATCACTATCCCATTTTAATTTTCTGAAATTTTCATCAATATCAAATTTTATAAGCATA
This sequence comes from uncultured bacterium, assembly GCA_902760645.1. GTDB lineage: Bacteria > Cyanobacteriota > Vampirovibrionia > Gastranaerophilales > Gastranaerophilaceae > UBA1221. Next base: position 6,662 of record CACWHC010000018.1, on the reverse strand, counting down.
ATGCCTCCTTTTCTTTTAAATTATTTTCGTCTGAATGTAGTCAGATGCTTGTATATTGCATATCTCATAGCATCCATACAATCATCATTTACTTTTAGCGGAGTATCCGAACCATCTAAAGATATTCCGCCTTTAAGTTTGTCTGTTTCTGAAGGATAACGATAAGTTTCAAATTCTCCAAGTGTTGCCTTACACACATCAGAAACAATTATGTTATCATAATTAATTAATCCTCGAACCAAAGAGATACTATCCTCTACTTTTGGTTTTTCCTCATATATTATAAGATTTGTATTTTTTCTTAATTTATCATTTTGTTCGGGTCTTGCATTATCACAATTAGCGAAACTGAAAAAACGTCCGTATTCTTTCTGCTTTTCATTTATCCAATTTATAACATCTTCAGCTTCAATCTTTGTGGAATACAATTCATCAATAATATAGTAAGTACCATCTTTATCAATGCCGAGCAGTAAACAAGCCGTGGGGTGATTCCATCCCCAGTCTACACCCAGAAAATACTCTAATATATCATTTTTTAATATTTTATCAAGCATTTGAGAGTGCGGCAGAACATGCTTACTTCTGCAAAAAGTATCGTATACAAGACCGTCTGCAACAATCCATAAACCATCAATTTTACGGGCTTTAAAAGCCCCCTGATATAATTTTTCCTGATTATTTATAAAAGTTTGAGAAAGATTTGCATTATCCTTCATTGTAAAATGCCAATATTCAAAAACATCCCGCACGGTCTTATCACCCTCTATATATGGTTTAATCTTTTCCTGATATAACCAGTGATTTGAACTTTCCGGATTACTGTCCGCAAATGCTTTAGCATTAGCAGGAGTTAAACGGCTTAATGCCATATTATAAAAATTATAATGATGCTGCGGTAACTCATTTGCATACCAAAAATCCCAAGTACCGCCCTGAATTGATGCTACACTGTCAGAATCACCACCGCCTACAACAAGACAGGGATAAACTTTACCCCACAAAGTTATTTCCATCTCACCGCTCGCACTGTTATACTTTAAATTACCGCCCAAATAGTTTTCAATAAACGGCTTTAACTCTATCAGAACATTATTTCTCACAGTACTCTTTGAATATCCTGAAAAAACTTTTAAATTCTCGTTACCTATAGAATCAAATATTTGAGGTATTTTTTGAATGATATTTAAAGTTTTTCCGCTCCTGACAGCACCATCAAGCAATGTCAACAACGGAAACTCTTCGGGAGGCTTTGAAAGAAACTGACGCGCTTTCAAACTATATTTACTTTTTTCCCATTTTATAGGCATATTATATATCCTTATTCCTCATCACAAATTACATATATTTTTGAGGCGCTAAACACCGGAACTTCATCAGCAGCTAAATTTATTGCCGATTCATATACATGTGAAGAAGTTTTCTTTATCTTAATATCAGATACCGCAGCAACACCTGCCGTCTGTAATACAGAAATAAGAAAATTTGAAGCATACACGGAAGATTTTAGTCCGAAAGTCTTTTTAGACAAATATTTCATTATTGAATCTTTTACTTCTTCAATAACGCTATTTCGGTAAAATCCTGATTTTAAAAGAATAACAACATTTATATCAATTGATATGCTTTTTGCTTTTGTAAATCTTACGACAAAAGTCTGATTACACTTTGTAACTTCAACAGAAGTGTTACCTATATACGAAATTCCTGCCATTGTATTATCCAATATTGCCTCTGCAAACTCCTCATCAGAAACAATATTTTTTGCTATAACCTTAATCGCTCCCGGCGGTACTGCCTGATTTGAATTTACATCAGCTATCGAAACGAAGTCCAACCCGCCTGTATATTTTGATAAATTCATCAAAACAGAGTTTCTGGTACATTTTTCATTATTATTACCGTTATTTTTAAATCTTTCTCTGAAATCCTTATCACTCTCTGAAGGATTACCGACTACAACATCAGATACAGTATCAGGGAAAACTGTTTCAACACCGGACGGTTTATTACTTATACTAAAAATAGCACCCGTATTTACCGGAATATTATCTTCGATATAAGATTGCATATTTGCAAAAGCAAAACCACTGTTATTAAACTGAAATGCTGAACTATTATAAAAAATTTGTCCTGTAGCTTTTTCAGTTAAAATTAGTTCACCTTTTTGAATAACACAATTCGGAACACCTGAAACTTTAATACTAAATGTAGTTGGATTTGAAGAATATCTTGATAATGCAACACGTTCAAATAATGAATCAAGATAAATATTTTCAGCTGTATTTATATCATATTGCTTTACAAGATACGCAATTTGATTTTCCAAATTTTGCTGCATTACGGAAAGTGCAAGGACAATATTTGATAATACACTCTCCGGATTAAAACTAATCTCTGTTCCTAAAAATTTATTCAACCTTGAAATTTTATCTTCCAATTTATTTTCCAAAGAAGATATAATCATTCCATTATTATTTAATTCCATAATTTCTCCTTATTAAATGGTCAAACTGTTGCTGTTTAAAACATTAACTCCCACACCTGACTGCAAATTAGAAAAACCTTTATAATACGGCACACTCATAACTAAACCAATCTGCAAATTATATGCATTAATTATTTTAGGTTGTGCAAATTCTATCAAACATTTTTCATACACATCTTTACCTATCCTTACCGCTACTAATATGCCATTTGACATACAATAGGACAGTTTTTGGATAATATAATTTGATTTAACGAGATCGCCATTTTCATTTTTTATATTTCCTGTAAGATGCATTTGTACAGAATCCAAAGGACTTATCACAAAATTTTGCCTGTTAAGAACATTTAAACCTGCGGATGTTACTGCATTTGATACCGTATGAGAAGCCTGAGCCGTACTAAAAGTGAAATGACACGATTTTACGACATCAATATCCAGAGCCTCGCCGTATTTTTTATAAATAACATCGACCTTCGTCGGACTGTTAAATGAATTTAACGCATTTGATAATCCCTGAATAAACAAAGAAGCATCAATATTTTGAGCGGTTTGAACAGCCTGCCGCATTTGATTTATATTGTTAAAACCCATTTGCAAACAATACATATTTAATATTGGGGCTAAACCGTTGAAAAATATATCCAGTACAGCCTGATTAGTAACCTGACTACCTTGAATAATTGAACTTAACACTATTGTAATATATTGTAAATCAAGATTTGAACGACACTGTAAAGCAAGATTTGCAGCAAAGACCGAAGTATTAAAATTAGCAAGATTAAGATTATAATTTTTACTGATAGCAGTCGTTATACTACGATTTATTTTACTTACCCATAAAGGATTTGAAATCTTCATTTTTTTTGATTTTAACGGCAGATATATAGCCGCTACTGATGTACTATCTGACACTTTAATTTTCCTTTCGTTATTTAAAAAAGCGGAGTGCAAATTGCACTCCGCCGGATGTGGTAGCAATACTTATTACTTGTTATTTCTGCCAAGAGCATGCCACTTTACGGTTCTTGTAGCCGCATCTTTTTCACCTTCAACAGATTCTATAACACATTCTGAAAACACATCATCTTTGCCTGTATTTAAATCTCTTACTACAAGAGTATCTTCAACACAATTCATGTTATCTTCCGAAAGCATCGGTAGTGATATACTATCCACCTTAAAAGTTCGTGTTACAATCCACTGTCTGTTGTTATTAACTATGTTTAACCCCTCACCCTGAACACCTTTATAAGGGGTAAAACTTGAATTAACCTGAGTAATACTGTATGCGTGGTCATCTCCTGTTCCGGTAAGCGTAACCCCTTTCCACACAAACTGGATATTCTTAGCGTCATAAACTGTCATTTTTTATATCTCCTATCTTTTTAAATTACTAATATATGTATGAGGTTATGCCTCACCACCCCCAAGAATTTGTGAAACTTCTTCATCCAACGGATCAACAGTGAAAGTAAAATCGACCTTTTCACCTACAATTGCATCATAATAGTATCCGTATAATTTATACTGTTTTGCCTGATATGATTCATTATCAGTATTCATAATACTATCTGCACCTACACGAATAGGAACGACTTTTAACTGAAATCCTACCTGATTCGAAGTTGTCGGGATAACCAGATTATATGTCTGAAAACTTCTGAAACGCTTCTCAGCCATAGTTAACAATAAGTTATTACCCGTTTCGTCATACATTGGCTTTTGGTTAAAAAATTCCAATGCCATTAAACCTATTGATTTTTTTATGTAATGTTTTATCATTTCTCTCTGACGCAAAGCACCGCCAAGCATTTTTGAACCAATTATCCAGTTATAACCGTATGAGGATGTTTCACCACCTTCAATAGGACTTACATTTGAATAAAATGCAATATTCTTTGACTTCATATCAGAAATTTCTTCACCTGTGTAAATTTCCGGTGAAATCCCCATAAGCTCGGTGAATTGAGCTGAACCGTCTTTTGACCCGAATTTTCCGCAAGTTGAAGTAGAGGCAACTGCAGAAGCAATAGGCTCATTTGCATTTTTTCTAAAAACAGCATAAGCATAGTTATTACCTGCATCAATAATTGATTCAACATCATCCGTGTCCGTAACAACCAAATCACAAAATCTGTCATTTAAAAGACACCAAGCTGCAATTGCCTGAGAATCGGCAGCCAAGCGGGATGTAGTAACTACTTTTGCGAATTTCCCATCAGCTGCTTTTGCTCTGTCTAGTGCTGCAGCAATACTTTCGTTGTTTTTAATTTCAGCAACAATTAAATTTTTAACCTGAGATGGAGTTTGAGAATTATTTTTTTGTGCAAAAACAGCATAAGCCTCCAAAGCTACCTGAGATGTAGCGTTAAAATCATTTATTACTTCGCTGTATGAAGAATATTTTTTTATTCCTGCAGCCGGAAAAGTGATTCCGTCTTTTAAATCACCATTTCCGAATTTTGCGAGCAAAAGAATATTTTTAAAATATTCCTCCAAATTCCTTCCGTCAGGAAGTTTGAACAATATATTAATCAAATCATTATATACAGTCATATTAAATTTCTCCTATATTTATTTCTATCTATATAATCTGAGGATTAATTACGCAGCAGGTGCCAAAACTGCAAACGGATATCCTGCCTTACCTTTCTTTCTTGTAACAGGGTTTGCAATCTGAACACCCAAACGCATAACCACACGCAACGCTATCATATCCTGCTGCGCAAGATTATAAACAATATTACCCTCGGTATCCTGAATAACTGCCTGATCCAAAACTTTATAGGTTACATCCTGTCTGATTGAGTAAACCGCCTTTGAAAAATCACCGCATATCATTAAGGCTTTGGTAGTATCAAATACACCGTTATTATCATATTCAATTTGTCTGCCTACAAGACTTGACGGAGTAGATGTTAACAATGAATTTGAATATAATAAATTGTTGTTACTATCTCTCAGATTTCTCAAATGAGCTTCAAAAGTAGCATCCGCTAAAAAGCCGTTTACAATAAATCCTGAATTTTCAACTTTAGACATCAAGCCATCAACACCGATAATATCTTCTGCAATATCTTCACCTGTTCCCATCGAAACAACCTGATTTTTAGCAACAGCACCGTCATAAATAGAGGTAGGCCAGCTGTCAGGCTTATTTGTACCGAATAATATTGCCCCATCTATAGCAATTCCGAGTGCTTCAACAATCTGTGGTTTTATTTCATCCCAGATGCTGAATGCAGAATCATCAAGTACAGCCTCCGGAATAGGAACAATTACAGCTAATTCTTCTGCCGTAAGTGTCAGTTTTTCCCACTCTGCCTTTGTTGTTTGTTTTTGTGCCATATCACCCGAGAGGAAATATGCTTCAGGCAAAGCATTCTGAACAGGAAGTGTTTTTTGTTTTGATGACATATTAGGCAATTTTCGCATCAAAGGTAATAGTTTTGAAGCTGTAGGAACTTCTTTGATAATCTGATTAGAAATTTCAACAGGAATTAAAGCCTCACTGTTGGCTCTTGTAATAACATTTACTGTCATTTTGTTTCTCCTATATTTAGTAATATTACGATGCAGACGGCAAAAATTTTCCTAAAAATCCGCTGCCAAAATTTTTATATCAATCAAAATGCCGAAATTTCGGCAAAAAACCGCCATAAATATGGCGGAAAACAAATAGCTATAATACGGGGGATATATCTATATTCCTCTAATGTAATTATTCATAATTTCAACCGGACTCAAATTAGTACATTGAGTAGGCTTAAAAGTGTTTCCGTGATCCTGAAGAGGTTTACGGAATAAAATATCATTTTCAGCCTTGAACTGTTCGACCCATTCCTGAATATTTTCACAATTTTCAGGAATAGTTTTTGCGGCAAGCTCCGGCTTTAAACAACCTGATTTTTCAAGAGCCGCAAGAGTTTTGATGTTGAAATTTTCTTTTTTTAATAATGAAATTTCTTCTTTAAGTTTAGAAATTTCATCACTGTCAACAGAAATCTGACTTTTGCCGGCAGGCGGATTAGCTTTTGATTTAAAAATAGCTTCAGCCCTTTTGTCAGGAGTTGAGATTTTTTCAGCTTTGTCATCCGAATTTTCAGCATTTTTCATTTTAACCTCCTTTTTTATAATTCTGAACACTGAAAACTGCTGTTTTAAGCAGTAT
>CACWHC010000017.1 GCA_902760645.1 uncultured bacterium | reverse complement strand
CTTGTCCCTTTCATTTTAATTTCCGTACTATTCATGTCGGCATTCTTTTCTAAAACTTTAGGGTTTCTACGTCTTTCTGTTACATTTCGTTACATTGGGATAAAATACAATATTAAAAAATATCCAAACCCAAGTCAAGAGTAGGTGCTTTGGCAACAATAGCACTTGAAGAAATTATATCAACACCACATTCTGCGATTTGTCTTACCGTATCCAGATTAACATTACCGCTTGCTTCAACAATAGCCTTTTTATCAATAATTTTACATGCTTCTTTCATAACATCACATGGCATATTATCAAGCATAATTATATCCGCACCTGCTAAAACAGCCTCTTTGACCTGTTCTATGGTATCACATTCAACTTCAATCTTATGAGCATGCGAAATATTTTCTCTTAATTGTTTCACTGCATTAGTTATTGAACCGGCAAATTTTATATGATTATCTTTTATCATAGCACAATCAGAAAGATTAAATCTGTGCAATGCTCCTCCGCCAATTTTTACGGAATATTTTTCAAACGCTCTGAAATTAGGTGTAGTTTTTCTTGTATCAACAATCTTTGCAGGCAAATTACCGATTGCTGTCTGATATTTATGTGTTTCTGTAGCTATACCGCTCATCCTCTGGATGTAATTAAGAGAAACTCTTTCTCCCATAAGTATAGCTCTTGCAGGTCCGGTAATGTCAGCTACTTTATCACCCTTTTTGATAATATCTCCATCTTTAAAATAAAATTTCACCTGAACTTCAGGATTTAATATTTTAAAAACTGTCCTAAAAACTTCGCATCCGCATAACACACCATCAACTCTGGTATCCAATGTCGCTGCTAAAGTATCACTTTCACCCGTCAAATTTTCGGTTGTTATATCACCGAAACCGATATCCTCGTTTAATGCAGCCTTTACATGGTCCTCAATATAAAAATTACTTAACAAAGCAAAGTTCTCCTTCTTTTCTTGTTAAACAGCTATGAGCGGAATTTTCTTTTGTGTCGGGATAATCCAGTCTGCAATGAGCTCCTCTTGATTCTTTTCTGTTTAAAGCACAAAGAGCAATTAATTTTGCGACACAAAGCATATTTCTGAATTCATATTCGTCCTTTGTCAAACATTTTGCAGACCTGTTAAATTCACGAGCCAAATCCTCCAAGCATCTGAGTCCCTCATTCAAAGATTTTTCATCACGTAAAATTCCGACATAAGACCACATAATGTCTTTTAAACGAGTTTTCAAAGACTTGATATCAATCGGATTATCATCAACTTCAGATAAATAAATATTTATTGTATTCATTATTTTTTCATCTATTTGTTTTGGAGCAGCAAGAGAACAGTTTTTAAGAACATTTGCAACTTCATAAGCACACACTACACATTCTAATAAAGAATTACTTGCCAATCTGTTACCGCCATGTAATCCGGTTGATGAAACCTCGCCAATAGCAAAAAGTCCGTTTATTGAAGTTTTCCCCTCAATGTTTGTTTTTACGCCACCCATATAATAATGAGCAGCAGGAGCAACCGGAATGAAATCTTTCGACATATCAATTCCGTTTTCAATACATTTTTTAGAAATATTAGGGAAACGTTTTGCAATTTTATTACGGTCAATGCATGTTGCATTCAAATACACACAATTTGTATTTTTTTCTTTCATTTCATTGTAATTTGCTCTTGTAACAATATCACGGGGAGCAAGCTCCAGTCTTGAATCATATTTTTGCATAAATTCACAACCGTCAACATCAACGAGCTTTGCGCCTTCGCCTCTTACCGCTTCAGAGATTAAAAATCTGTTTTCTTCCCCATCAATAGCAAGAGCAGTCGGATGAAACTGTACAAACTCCATATCCTGCATAACAGCACCCGCATTGTAGGCAAGAGCCAAACCGTCACCCGTCGCACCGGACGGATTTGTTGTATATTTATATAATTGACCGATACCGCCTGTTGCAAGAATTGTTATCGGAGAGTAAACCGTTTCATACTCATTTGTTATCTCATTAAAAACAATACAACCTTTACATTCTGATTTATTGTTAACCAACAATTCGACAGCAAGAGCCTTTTCATAAATATCAATATTTTCGTTATTAATAACCTGCTTACATAAGGCTTGTTCTATCATTCTTCCCGTAGCATCACCGCCGGCATGTAAAACCCTGTTAACACTATGGGCAGCTTCTAACGTAAAAGTGATTTCACCTTGTTCATTCTTATCAAATTCAACACCAAAATTCAACAAATCCTTGATAACTTTATCGGAATTTTCTGAAATAAACTTAACAGTATTTAATTCACTCAATCCGGCACCTGCTTTTAGTGTATCTATAACATGGGAAGCAACTGAGTCTTTTTTATTTTCTTTTAAGACTCCTACCATACCGCCCTGAGCATATCTTGAATTACTCTCACCAAGTTTTGATTTTGTTATTACCAAAAGTCCGTCGGGTAAATTTGCCTGCTGCTGAATTTTCAACGCCGCATATAAACCGGCTATACCGCTTCCGATTATGACTGCCGAATATTTTGAATATTTCATATTTTGCCTCTAGGATAATTGTATCATTAACAATATAATACACCAAAAAATAAAAATATAAATTAAATTTTTATAAAGTTTTCCATCAAACGGTTGATATTTAGGGAATCTACCCTGTCGGGTAATAGACCGTACAATATTCTTTTTGTTAAATAATTTTGTCGTTAAGAAAACAGAGAGGATTTACAAAAAATGATGAACACAACAAAAGACAGAAACGAAACAGAAAGGAAAGTCATCAAAGTAGCTATTATTGAGGACTTTAAATTAACCAGAGTAGGGTTAAGATGTGCATTAAACGCAAATGACGACATTAATGTAGTAGCAGAAGCCGAAGATGCGATATCAGGATTAAAATCAATAGAAAGAGAAAAACCTGATGTCGTTTTGATGGATTTAGGCTTGCCGGTTATGAACGGAATAGAAGCTACATTGAAAGTAAAAGAAATGCTTCCTGATTCAAAAATTATTGCACTAACTTCGCACGACAGAGGAGAAGAAGTAGTTGCCGCACTGAGTTCGGGAGCAAACGCATATTGTCTTAAAGATATTGACCCTGAAAAACTTGCAAACGTAATTAGGGACGTAAATGAGGGTGCTTGTTGGATAGATCCGATGGTTTCCAGGCTTGCATTAGCTTCATTTCCTAAAACGGATAACGTAAGTTTTCTGCCTAACAGCCATTCAGACGAAAGTATGGTACCTTTGACAGAAAGAGAATATGAAGTACTGAAACATCTTGTAACCGGTAAAAGTAATACCGAAATTGCAAAAGAATTAATAGTAAGCGTTCACACAGCAAAAGCACATGTTTGCTCAATATTACAAAAAATGTGCGTCAATGACAGGGTACAGGCTGCGGTAAAAGCTGTTAAAGAGGGATTAGTGTAAAAATTTATAATATATAAACAATAAAAGATAAGAGAATTTGATTACTTCTCTTATCTTTTTATATACACCATTATTGACGTTAAGATTTATTTTTCATATAATCGGGGCAAAAGGGAGTGCGAATTATGGATATAAAATCAGTTATACTTGCGGCAGGTAAGGGAACAAGAATGAAATCAGATACCCCGAAAGTTCTGCACAAGATTTACGGCAAAACTTTATTAGGATATGTTTTAGACAACGTAAAAAATATTACTGATGAAAATTTTGTTATTGTCGGACATCACGCTGAAGAAGTAGAAGATTTTGTAAGGAATAATTACCAAAACGCAAAAACCGTTTTACAATCGCCGCAATTAGGCACGGGGCATGCTGTATCTATGGTATGCCCGAGTCTTGAGAATTATAACGGCTTAGTACTGATTTTATGCGGTGACACTCCGCTGATTACGGAAAATACATTAAAGAAATTTATTGAATACCATAATTCTGCGAATTCTGATTTAACGGTTATGAGTACGCTGTTTGATGACCCTGCAAATTACGGAAGAATTATAAGAGAATCAGATAATACACTTAAATGCATAGTTGAAGAAAAAGATGCAACGCCTGAGCAAAAAGCTGTAAAAGAAGTTAATGCAGGCATATATTGTCTTAACTGGGGTAAGATAAAAGCAGCATTTTCACAATTAACAAGCAATAATGCTCAGGGGGAATATTACCTGACAGATATAATAGAATGGGGTAAAAAGAATAATTTAAATGTAAATGCTTATATTCTTGAAGATAACAAAGAAATATACGGTATAAATTCCCGTGCAAATCTTGCTCAGGCAACAAAATACCTGACTGACAGAGTTTTAAATAATCTGATGATAAACGGAGTAACAATTGTAGACCCTGCATCAACATGGATTAGTGCTGATACCGAAATAGGGAAAGATACAATAATATACCCTGCAACTTACATTGAAGGGAAAAATAAAATCGGTTCAAACTGCAATATTGGTCCATGTGCGCATCTAAGAGGAGATGTAATTATTGATAATAATGTCAAAATAGGAAACTTTGTTGAAGTAAAAAAAGCTCACATTAAATCAAATACAAATGTCGGGCATCTGTCATACATTGGAGATAGTGAGCTTGGAGAACACGTTAATATCGGTGCAGGTACTATTACAGCTAATTATGATGCCATCAGTAAAAAGAAAAATAAGACCATACTTAAAGATTCGGTAAAGATAGGGTCAAACACCGTACTCGTAGCACCGGTAACGGTGGAAGAAGGTGCAAACATAGGTGCCGGAACAGTTGTAACAAAAGATATTCCTGCATGGTCACTTGGGCTAACCCGAACTCCGCTGAAAATTTTTACTGACTGGGTAAAAAATAAGCTGAATAAATAACCATATATATTGTAATTATTAACTAATTCATATCTTCAGGGATGTAAAATTCCGTGTTGTTAATAATTTCTCTTACATGTTCATAACAACAAGTCTTTTGAACAATTTGCTGATAACGTCTTACGACTGCAATAACGTCATCTGCCGACATTTTTATAATTCTTCTCTTTCCCTCAATAATTTTTGCCATATTACCACCTACCTTTCACTAAATACAGACACGGCATTTTTTTTTAAAACTTTTGTAATATCCGCAAAATGCAGTATTTATGGGCTTTCATATAATAAATATAATTGGAATTATTGACCGAAAGTGACATTATATGCTATACTTGTAGAGTAAAAATAGGAAATAGGAGTTTTACAAATGGAATTTTGGCAAATCTTTGGCATAGCCGGATTGGTTGCACTTATTTTGGAAATAGTTATCCCGTCCGCATTTTTCCTGAACTTTGCTGTCGCAGGATTTTTAACAACAATAGTATCAATATGGGTATGCAGTATGCAGGCATTGATAATTGTTTTCGTAGTATTATCAATGCTTTCTATTATTTTCATTCGTCCTTTACTGCTAAAAAGCAGACAAGCTGATAAAAAAAGTGAAGAAATTGAAAATATGTATATAGGTAAAACTGCTAAAGTTGTAGAACCCGTAACTAAATCTTCCGGAACTGTTACAATATTTGAAGAACGCTGGGATGCAAGATTAAATTCTGAAGATGATGAGGAAATCCCTGCAGGCTCGGAAGTTAAGATTGTCAAATCAGAAAGTTTATTATTATACGTTGAGAAAATATAAAGGAGGTTTTCAATGAGTATATTTTTACTTGTACTTGTTATTGGCGTAATTATTTATATTGCCAAAGGTATTTTAATTGTTCAACAACAGCAGGAAGTCATTATTGAAAGAATGGGACGCTATGAAAAAACCCTGAAAGCAGGATTAAATTTCATCCACCCTATACTTGAAGCCCCTCGCGGAATTTTAACAAAAGTTCAGCAAAGAGGTCTTGACGGGCAAAATTATTCCATCATCAGAAAAGTTGACAGAATTGATAAACGTGAACAAATTTATGATTTTCCAAGACAAAACGTAATTACGGAAGATAACGTTTCTATCACAATTAATGCGTTAATATATTTCCAAATATTTGATTCACAAAGAGCAGTATACGAAATTGCAAATCTGCCTGATGCTATCGAAAAACTTACACAAACTACATTAAGAAACCTTGTAGGTCAAATGGATTTGCAAAAGACTTTGACTTCCCGTAATACAATTAACAATGAATTAAGAGCTATACTTGACGAAGCTACTAACAAATGGGGTGTTAAAGTAAACCGTGTAGAAATTCAAGACATATTTCCACCTGCAGATATTCAGGCATCAATGAACAAGCTGATGAAAGCAGACAGAGAAAAAACCGCAACAGTTACCGAAGCTGAAGGTCAAAAGGAAGCAGCAATAAGAAAAGCTGAAGGGGAGAAAGAAGCAGCAATTCGTTCTGCTGAAGGTGCTAAACAAGCAGAAATTTTAAGAGCTGAAGGTATTGCAAAAGCCCGTATTATTGAAGCAGAAGCCGAAAAAGAGGCTATCAAACGTATTATTGATGCTCTTGCAGATAAAGGTCAACCTGATAAATACCTGATTGCCATGAAATATTTAGAAGCACTTGCTGATATTTCCAAAGGTCAAAACAATAAAGTTGTATATATGCCTTATGAAGCAACTGGCATACTATCATCCGTTGACGGACTTAAACAGATGTTTGATAAAACTACAAAATAAATCTGTTTTAATAAACAAACCAGAAAGCGAAGATTTGTATATCTTCGCTTTTTTATTAACAATATAAAAAGGCAGACTTAATAAGTCCGCCTTTTACCATCTTTTTGCAAAATATTGCTTATTTCTTCTTAGATGAAGATTTTGTTTTCTTGGCAGCAGGTTTAATTGCAGCAACAGCAGATTTTAAAGAATCAGTAATATCTTCACCGCCATATAAGACAACATCTTTTGCGATAACTATATCATAGTTGTTAGCTTTTGCATTTTCGGTAACTGCATTAAGGATATTATTTTGAATATCCACCATCTTAGAAGTATATTTAGCACCGAATGCTTCACGTTTTGAATTTAATTCTTTGCTGTATTTTTCTTCCAAAGATTTTTTCTTATCAACATCCGAAGCAGATGCAACATCTTTTCTAGCCTTTTCAACAAAAGAAATAATTTCAGCCTGCATAGCCTGATTTTCTTTTCTTAACTCATTAACCTGAGATGATGCAGCAACAACCTGCTGTACATCTACAACAGCTACTCTGTAGCTACCCGGGATTTCAGACATTGCGAAGTTATTAACCCCAAGTCCGATTCCAAATGCAACAGCAGCTACTGTTAAAAATTTAACACTTTTATTCATATTTCCCTCCTTCTTACTTTTATAAAAACATTCTACTACAATCGTATGAAATTGCAAAGAAATTCTGGTACAAAAATGTGAACTTTTTATAAGCAACTTTACACGGATACAATTATTCTTTATAATAATGTTAGCTGAATAAAGAAATTTGCTAGTTTGTGAATTTTTGTAAAAATTATGCAACAAAAATATAAGAACTGTTTTTATTTGGTTATGAAGTAACAAAATGGTATTAGCGAAAATATTGATTAATTACTAAATTGAAGGTGCGTAATGAAAAAGACAACTAAGAATACTAAGATGATTAAAGCAATTATGGGATTAGGGACCCTTCTTGCATTTGCTTTGCCTGCATCTATTGCTCCGGCAATTGCATACGATCCGGGTATGCCGGTACCTCCCGGTATAAGGACGGAAGCAGAAATGGAGGGAGGACTGAATTACAAACACAATGAAGATGACTTATTGTATAAACATTACACTGAAAGTCAGGGAGTAAACAGTTCTTACCAACAATACTCAGATTACGGACGCAAAGGTAATCCGAATGCACAAGGCGGCGTCGTTGATGACAGACCCGGTTCAGGCTATATGCAGGGTGCCATCAACCAGGCTGATAACCAAAGTGTTTATGTAAACTCTATAGAAGTTTCACCATCTCAGATATTGTCAAGAGAAGAAGTTAATACTATTATTCAGCCGCTGATAGCGAAAAATGTTTACATATCAGATTTAAAAGCAGCAGTTGAACAGATTAACAGATTATATGCAAACAAGGGTTTTGTAACAGCCCGTGCATTTTTACCTGAACAGGCCGTTGATAACGGACACATCAGGATTGAACTTGTAGAAAGTAAAGTTGGTAATGTTACGGTTGAACAAAACCGTTGGACAACAGATAACTTTATCAAGAAAAGAATCCACCCTAAAGAAGGCGAACTCTTTGATATCGTAGAATTAGAACGAGATATTATGGATTTCAACCGTTACAATGAGGGTGTAAACCTTACTGCTAACTTAAAAGCAGGACAAAAAGAAGGAACAACGGATATTGAATTAACTGCACACGAAAGATTTCCGTTTCACATAACAGCGATGATGGATAATGCAGGTCGTTATACAACCGGTAGAATCCGTGGCGGTACGATGCTTTCTGCAGATTCATTATTCCATCAAAGAGATAAATTAAGCCTGGGTACATATTTTTCAGGCGGTTCAGTAAGTCCGTTTGCCGATTATAATATTCCGGTAAACAGCAAAGATGGTCGTGTTGGCTTTATGTTCAGCTCTACTTTCTCTAAAGTAAAATGGGGTCCATACAAAGATTTGGATTTGAAGAGCCGTGCATATACATACTCTTTGTACTATACACAACCATTAATCAGAAAACCCGGATTTGAGTTAAAGAGTTACACGGCAGCAAGTTACAAACGTGCTCTTACTGAAATGGGACTTCTTAAAGAATTGGGTACTGATACGAGAATTAGTACTGACGATATTATGAGCTTTGATTTAGCTTTGAATATGAGAAAAGATACCAGATATGGTATTTGGTACTTAAATCAGGGCGGCAGCTATAATATAAATATGAGAAGAGGCGACAACTACTTTAAAATCTATGGTGGTGCTGTCAGATTACACGATTTCTCACACGGTATTATCGGTCAATTGAGAGGTAATTACCAGATTGTTCCGGGCATGGGACACAGAAGCGACCGTCGTTATGTTCCGTATATTGACCAATTCCAGGCAGGTGGTATGGCAACAGTAAGAGGCTATGCTGAAGGTGCAATGATTGGTAAAAACGGTTTCTTCACAAGTGCTGAATTAATGTTCCCATTAATGCCAAGACAAATCACAAGTCCTAGAAGCGGTGAAAAGATACCGTTCATAGGTAAGTATATTAAAGGTGCTGTATTTGCAGACTTCGGTGGTGTATTCCCACAAGTCGGCGAATATCAATACGCATATGATGCAGGCTTTGGTAAGAGTACTTCATACTTTATGGCATCAATTGGTATGGGCTTAAGAGTTCAGTTACCGTTTGACTTAACAGGTCGTTTATATTGGGGCTATCCGTTAATCAACAGCCAATACTTAGATCGTGACAGAAAAGTTGGAAGATTCCACTTTGAATTGACAATGGAACCTAACTTCGATGCATTGTTGAGAAGACGCTATGTTGCACCAAAGGCACAGCCGCAACCGGCTCCTCCTAAACCGCAACCTGCTCCGGCACAACCGGTTAACAACTACGATGATATTCGTCACTATGATTACTTTAATGATGGTGCAGGCGGTACATTGTAATATAATAACAGATAAAAAAGTCCCGAGAAATCGGGACTTTTTTTATTGCGATTTTATGATATAATCAAATAGTTAAGAATAGGAGAGAATTATGTGTGATGTAATAACAATCGGCAGTGCAACAATGGATGTATTTGTAGAATGCGAAGATGCCAGCGTTGTTTCGGTAGCAACAAAAGATAAAAAATCTGAATTTATGAGTTACAGATACGGTGCTAAATTAGAAATATCTGATTTTGATTCAAAAGTAGGCGGCGGTGGAGTTAACACTGCTGTAAACTTTGCAAATCTCGGGTTTTCAACAAGTGCTATATTTAAAATCGGGGATGACATATATTCGCAAGGTATTATAAAATCCTTTGAAAATACAAAAGTAGACTTATCAAATAAGATACAAGACCCCAAAGATACAACAGGTTTTTCTATCATACTGGTAAGTTTTCAGGGTGACAGAACAGTCCTTGCACATAGGGGAGCGAATGCACATATTAAAAAATCCGAAATTAACTTTGAGGCTATTAAAAACTCAAAATTCCTGTATATAGCACCATTAAACGGCGACAGCAATAAAGTTTTGGACGATATCGTACATTTTGCCAAAGAAAATGACATTTATGTCTGCTTTAATGCAGGTTCAACAAGTATAAAAAAAGGTTATAATTATTTGAAAAAGATACTTGAAACGGCACAAATCGTTGTTATGAACAAAGAAGAAGCCGCTATGGCAACAAATATTCAGATTAGACCTGATACGAAAGAAATTAAATATTCGGAAGAACCTATCCATCCTGATATGAAAGAAATGTTCAAAAAGCTAAAGATATCAGATTATCAGGTAATAGTTATAACAGATGGCGGAAACGGAGCCTACGCCTATGACGGTAAAAAATACTACTATTGCCCGGTATGGGAAGGACCGGTAGTTTCAACACTTGGTGCAGGCGATGCATTTGCATCGACCTTCTGCGGTGCTTTAGCAAGAACCGACACAGATATAGGAAAATCTCTTATGTATGCTTCAGTAAACTCAGCAGGAGTCGTTTCTAAATTTGGGGCAACACAAGGATTAATGACCTTTGAACAGATAGAAGAAAAACTTCGCAATAATCCAAATTATACGTACAAAATATTTGAATAACCTGATTTAAAACAAAATTAAATTCAAATCAGCAAACTTCCTGCAAAATGTCTGTTGATTTGAATTTTTTTGCTGAATGAGAATTTATATATGATTTTAGTAACTCAAAACAAACAGTACATATTTTTTCGGTAGATTTAAGTTCATAATCAGACTTTTCATCAAATTCGGTGTTAGCAAGCACAGCTAAATAATCACGAAGCTTGTAGTGCATAACATCATGCAAATGATAATTTTCATTACAGTCATTACAAATGACTCCACCAAGATTTGAGGCAAAAAACATGTTTTCCTCTTCTATAGGTCTGCCACAGCAAAGGCATTTATCAAGCTCTAAAGAAAAACCTGAAATTCGCATCATTTTAAGCTGGAATTTCAAAACAGCATTTATAATACTGACCTTATCGTCAGCATTTGCAACAGAATCCAGTGCTTCATACAATAAATCATACACAACAGCAGAACATGGATCATCTTCAACACCGAAATTATTTACAACTTCAGATATATACATAGAATAAAATATTTTATCCATGTTTCTTCTTGTCTTATTAAACGTATTAAGAGCCTCCGCCTGAGAAATAGTATTTAAATTACGCCCCTGATGAAGCATCAATTTATTGGCAACAAGTAAATCCATTCTTGCCCCAAGTTTACTTTTAGGCTTTTTAACTCCCTTTGCAACACCACGAATTAAACCTCGCTCCCTTGAGTACATGACCATGATTTTATCAGACTCACTGAGGTTATAAGACTTCAAATTAATTGCATTTGTAATATAAGAAGCGTTAGACATTATGCATTAAAAATCATCATCGTCATCATCAGCACCGGTACCTGACTTAGCACCGCTATACACACCCTTAATCATCTGAACAAGCTCAGTCTTGTCATCAGAAAATTCCATAGCAACCTCTTCGCTGATGTAACCGTTTACAAACATGTTATACAAAGACATGTTCATGGTAATCATGGAATTGAATGAACCTTTTTTAACGAGGTCATAAATATTATCCAATTCATCTTTTTCGATAAAGTCTTTAACTGTAGAAGTAACGACAAGAACTTCACAAGCAGGACGTCTGCCTGAACCATCTTTCAATGGCACCAGTTTTTGAGATACAGTACCTCTGACAAGAGCCGCTAACTGGTTACGAACCACATCCCTGTCGGAAGGCTCAAACATATTAATAATTCTGTTTATAGTTTGTACGGCATCGTTCGTGTGAATAGTTGCAAACACAAGGTGACCGGTTTCAGCAGCCTTTAACGCTGCAGTAATAGTTTCTCTGTCACGAATTTCACCGATAAAAATAACATCCGGATCCTGTCTTAAAGCATATTTAACCCCATCAGGGAAAGATGCCGTATCAAGAAGTATCTGACGTTGTGAAATAATACATTTTTTATTATTAAAAATAAATTCAATAGGGTCTTCAATTGTAATAATATGTTTTGGATAATTTGTATTAATATAGTCAATCAAAGAAGCAATTGTAGTAGATTTACCTGCACCAGTAGGTCCGGTAACAAGCACAAGACCATGATTGAGCATGGCAAATTGTTCAAGAGAAGAAGGAAGATTGAGTTCACCTATTTTAGGAACATAGTATGGAATAAGACGAATAACGAGTTTGCTTTTACCAAGCTGACGGGATAAATTTACACGAAAACGGGACACACCCGGAATCTCATAAGCAAAGTCTAAATCGTAGACATTTTCCATATTTTCTCTGGCAGTACGAGGCAACAATCCATCATAAGCCTTATCCACATCATCATCAGTTAAAACTGGCATGTTGATTTTAAGAATTCTTCCATCTTTACGAACAGTCGGGTGTTCCCCTACAGCTAAGTGGACATCGGATGCACCTATTGCGACTGCTTTCCTTAAAAAATCTTCAATATCGAAATCCATAACTATCCTATCTTTGTATATCTCTTCTCTTCATAGTAATTGTAACATTAACATTCAATTTTGACAAGATTTTTTGAGAATACCGACCATTTGATGTATAAAGCCATTTTCAAACATTACAATTTCTTAATATTTGTAATTAAATATATCAATTTTTACGGGAAAAAATACTTTATATAAATGTAAGGGAATTAAATCTTATAAATTGGGAAAATAAAAAACGATAGATAATTAAAACGAAATTATATCAGACTTTATACTCTCTCTCTCTTAATATCCTCGTGTTTATTTAATGTTGCCAATTCATGGCAACTTTTTTTTTGTTTATAAATAGGGTGTTGTAGTCATATATTTATTATTTATACAGGCATAGCCGTATTTTTTTCTAATAGTTTTTCTAATTTATCAACTATATTAAGAGCAGTTTTATTTTTGTAAATTATTGATATTTTGTATAAATTTTCATCAGGTGCCCATTGGTTAATTGTTTCAGACGTATTAAATATTTCAACAACCGGAGTTCCTACTCCACATGCAACATGAACCAATCCTGTATCAGCACTTATTAGTGCATTACAATTTCGTAAAACATTGCCAATTTCTTTAACTGATGTTTTGTTTACTAAATCAACAAATACACAGTGATTTTGTTTTAATGTTTCCGCATATATTTTCGCATTATCCCCTGCCCCCATGAATACAGGAATGTAATCTTTATTAACTAATTGATTAATTACAGCAATTGTTGTGGTGATAGGAATATCCTTTATTTTATCAGTCGTTAGTGTGCATAAGCCGATATATTTTTTGCCGGTTGGCAATAATTGTTGCAAATGCGGCGGTAAATCTTTTGATACTTCAAATTTTATAGGTACAGGGTGTAAAGGTGCATCTGTAATATTTTTTAGCAAGTTTATAAAATATTCCTGCATAGGTACAGTAATTTTCTTTTTTGTGTACTCTATAATCTTTTTACTCATGATTAGTCTGGAAATTAGAGAATTAGTATTATTTCTGTATGTAACAAATGCGTAATCAGCACGTTTATATGGAAACTTTAAAATAAATTTAATACGACTCAGCAATCCCTTATGTTCACCGAATTTATCAAATACAATTACATCATCAACATCTTTCTGATAAAGTGCCGCTTCATAAAATGGTTTATTCACAATAAATACAATTTTAGAATCGGGGAATACGTTCTTTATATTCTGACAAAGCGAATTACATAACAAAGTATCCCCGAGGTGTGATGTATTAAATACCAAAAATATCTGCTGCTTTTGCATTGTTAAACCTTTTGCGGAATATCTTTTAAAGTTTCAAGATATTTTACTGCATAAACAGCAGCGACAGCACCATCCGCAGCTGCCGTAATTACCTGTCTTAAAGGCGTAGTTCTCACGTCACCAACCGCATAAACCCCTTCAAGCGAGGTTTTCATGGTTTCATCCGTAACAATAAATCCTCTTGCATCCTGCTCTAATTGTCCGTTAAACAGCTCAACATTCGGAGTCATGCCAATATAAGGGAAAATTCCGTTTATAGAAAGTTCTGATACTTTGCCTGATTTTACGTTTTTTATAACTGCAGCATGCACCAAATCTTCACCTTTGATTTCTTCAACAACGGTATCCCATACAAATTCCAGCTTTTCGTTTTTAAATGCACGTTCCTGGACAATTTTATCGGCACGAAGTTCGTTTCTTCTGTGAATTAAATATACTCTAGATGCAAACTTCGTAAGATACATAGCTTCTTCAACAGCAGCATTACCACCACCCACAACGGCAACAACTTTATCTCTGTAAAATGCACCGTCACAAACAGCACAATAACTGACACCTCTGCCGACAAATTCTTTTTCGCCCGGAACCCCAAGCTTCATAGGCTGAGCACCTGTGGCAATAATTATGGTTTTTGCCCTAAATTCGGAATCTGCGGTAATGATTGTTTTATTTTGCAGGTCAACATTAGAAATTTCCTGCATAGGAAATTTTTGTACATTAAATTTATCGGCATGCTCTTCAAATTTTTCCATTAAATCGTATCCGCCAACTGTAGAATAACTCGGATAATTTTCTAACTCCAAATAATTGGAAGGCTGACCTCCAAACATATTTATATCGACAATTGCGGTAGAAACAGCACCTCTGCTTGCATAAATACCGGCAGATAAACCCGCAGGACCACCGCCTAAAATAACCGTGTCAAAATTATAACTTTGCATATACCTCTTTCCCCTTCTATTTCTCTAATATACTTGTACCAGAAATTTTATCTCCACGCAAGGTATAAGTTGCAGTTTTTTCATTTTTTAAAGAATTATCAGCAGAATATGTCCTTAAGCTTAAATAATTCTTACCCGTAAACTTATTCCCGCTTAAAGTTATTTCAACTGTATCTATTAAGGTTTGATTGTCATAGTTACCTTCCTTCACAAATTTAATCGTATTATTTTTTACATACTCAACTCTGACATAAGCTGTAGCACCCGTAACAGGGTTTGTTAAATTTATGACGTCGCCAAATTTAGATAAGTTCCAAATATCAAGCCCCGAATTTTTAAAATTAGACGGACTATCGGTAGCCTCAAGCTTTGAAACTACACGCCATGTACCGAACAAATCCGCAGGAATCTCTTCATCGTGCGAAATACCGGCAGATAATGTCGTAGCATAAACCGGCACAAAAGTAACCGCAAATAAAAATAAAATTAATGACAAAAATATTTTTATAAAGTTTACCATACCTGTAAATTATATAATGTTCTTTGGCTAAAAATCAATAGTATTGGTTTTTATTTCGTGGTATAATTCTGGTATTGAGGATTAGAAATGAAGTACGAATATACTTGCAAAACTATAGATGATACAAGAGAATTAGCAAAACGCTTCGCAAAACTTGTAACAAACGGATGCTTTGTGAATTTATACGGTGAAATCGGGGCCGGTAAAACAGCATTTGTTAAATTGGTCGCAGATGCTCTTAATATAAAGGAAAAAGTCACTTCGCCAAGTTTTGTCATCTTGAATGAATATCACAGCGGGATAATTCCCGTATATCATTTTGATTTATACAGACTGGAAAATGAAGGTATCAAAACAATCTTAGACGAACTAAGAGAATATTCTGACGGCAAAAAACTTACTTTTGTTGAGTGGGCAGAATTTTCCCAAAATGAAATTCCGTTTAGACACATAAAAATTAACGTTACATACAATGATGATGATTCAAGATTATACGCCTTTGAGTCAAATGAATCATACGGTGACAGTATAATAGAAGGACTAATAAATGGATAATATAACACTTGCGTTTGATACTTGTCTGGATAAGATGTATGTTTCACTTGCCAAAGGAAATAATATTTTGGCTTCTGAAATTGTAGTAAATCACGATGAAAAATACCATTCGGCATTTTTAATATCAACAATCAAAGCAATATTAAAGAAAAACAATTTAAAACCAAAAGATATAGATTTAATAGCTACAAATACAGGTCCCGGCAGTTTTACCGGTATACGGGCATGTACAACGGCAGCAAGAGTTATAGCACAACAACTTAACTGCAAGGCTATCGGTGTTTCGTCTTTGGAAATTTTATCAAAATTAAAAAACTCAAATCAGGCTGTAGCACTGGATGCAAGAAAAAATAAGGCATATTTGTATATCGACAATGAAATTAAAGGTGCAGTAGATTTAGAGGAAGTAAAAAATCTTGTAAAAAATAAAAATTTGATAACAGATAACAAATTAAAACCGATACTCGGAGGAACTTCCTATCAAGATAGCGAAGAACCGCTTGGAGATATACTTTTAAGACTTGCTGTTGAAAAAGCACAAAAAGATGACTGTAATTGGAGAAAATTAAAACCTTTATATATTCAACCGCCGCCTATGGGGTAAAGATTTCTTAACAAATTCGCAAAAAAAAATTATTAGGGGATTTTATAATGTATGCGAGTATCGGGAGTAAATTTATTTTCATATAATCATAATGGTACAAGGACAAAAAGTGTCCGAATAACTGCTTTACCTTGTTATGTAAATAATCGGCAACCGGATATGTTTAGCGGCAGTATTTCATTTAATGCAAATCCTGTTGCAAATTACGGACAATTCAGAGCGTTAACAAAAACTCACGATATTCATTGTATCTATTGCGGCAAACTGTTATTATACGGCGGAAGCCTGAACGAAATGCTCGAAAAAGGTTTATTCAGCGGTTCAGTAAAAGACTTTATTGACGGGGTTATGCCATATCGAAACCGCATGAAAAAAGGTCAAAAAGACTTATTTGACCGCATTTGCAAATTTGCAAAAAGAAGTCCGCAGACACATCTTTCAGAAATTGTCCAATTTATGTATCAAAAAGCCATAAAAAAACTCGTAAAAAAACAATCACACGTTCTTAACAGCATGATTAGCAAGTCCGGTAAACTTCCGATACATATGCAAGAAAAATTTGACTCGTTTATACGAAAGCACCACGACAGATTATACGGCATCCCTCACAAAGAAGAATTTATACCGAAAAAGTTTGCATATCAAATAAACAAGAAGCTTCAATCCATTCCAAATGCAGAACTTCAGGCATATTTATCAAGAATTACCACCCCTATGAACGATTCTTCATTTAGCAGACCTGATACTATCATACCTGACAAACTGGCAGCACAAATCTCAAAGAGCAGAGTAGGTAAATTACGTACGGCGAAGGAATTTAGCGAATATGTAATATATCGTGTAAGAAAAATCGGCGAACGTCTTGACAGACAAGATATAGTTAAGCTCTGCGACAACTCGCAAAAAATGATTAACGAAGAAAAAGTTGTTATACCTTTTTCAAACAAAGAACTTCTTGAAGAAATGGTAAAACACCAGCTTGCCCCTATCAGGAAAAGTCCGTTGTATTACGAAATGGTTCGGTTAGCCAATTCATTTCCGAATTCAAGCAGCAGCATGAACTCATTTGTTGTAAAACACAGATACTCAGACTCAGATACTATAGGATATAAACTACTGGAACCTGCTATTACAACAATTGAGCATGAAAAGCCGCGTTCACTGGGCGGTAGTTTAGATTTAACAAACTGCGTACTTGCCTGTAAAGCAGACAATAATGCCAGAAGTTCCAATTCAATGGCAAATTATCTGAAATTCTGCAATAAGAAAAATCCTCAGCGTTATTTCAATGATGTAATAAAAATTTCTAATGAACAACATTTAATTAACCCGTCAGACATTGAAGGTCAAGCAAAAAATTTATACGAACAGGGACATATTACGGTCAATCTCTCAAAATTAAGGAGGGAAGAATAGTTATGCAAATTTTTAAAATAGGTTTTCTTCTGAACAGGAATAATTACAGAACGTCACCGGTTAACAGCAATTACAATAATAAACCGACTGACAATTACAACCTGCTAAAACAACCTGTTGGTGATACCGTAACTTTCAGCGGGAAAATTCCAAGCATTGTTACGCCGACAATGGAAGATTTAATTAACCGAACAAAAGCAGTAGATATACTTAGATACAATGTGCTGCGACTTGCAAAATATGACCTGCCATGTCCTGTTTGCGGACGTTTGATGCTTGATGTCGATAAATTCAATGAATTTGAAAATAAAGTGCTAAGCACAACAAATCCTGATGAAATATTGAATTTTATCGGGGAATTAAAAAAATATCTTCACCCAATCGAGAAAAAAATGTATTCTATATTTAGAGAAGAAAGATATTTCCATCCTGACTGGTCATTATACGACATATTAAAATACAATCTTCCGAGTTCTGAGAAAAAAATTGTTCAGACACAATCAAAAATATTTGGAGAAATCGGGATTTTATCCCGTGATTTACCGCCCGATACCCGAAAAGAAGTACAAAATCTTATAAATGAAACCTTTACAAGAATTTTCGATACAAGAGAAACTTCACGTTTCAGCCGACGCATATTTATAAACAAAATAAAAGATATATTTATTCCGGAAGGGGTACGTCAGAATTTGGAAGAAGTATTCAAAAATGAGTATTTAAAAGACAAACCAAATTCAAAAGGAGCCAAAACTTTTGAGGATATACGGGCATTTATAGAAGAAAAAATGGAATATACGATTTCTAATTGGATTTATACTCCGGAACAGGATAAAATAATCGAAAAAGCAGTTGAATTGCCTATCGCTCGTAATAATATTGATGCCTTTATTGTAAAATATGCAAAAAGGGACTATAAAGGAGCTAACCCTGACCAAAAAATAGCACTAAGGATGCTTAGTAATTCACTTGCAACCGTTGAACATATAAAACCTCAGTTCAGAAAAGGGGCAACAGAACCTAAAAATCTGGCTGTGGAATGTGCTGCCGATAACAATGGACGAGGTTCAGAGCATATTATTGAACAAATTTCGGAAAATCCGTCAATGCTGTTTAATTATCCAAAATATATGGGAAGACTATGCAAAAT
This sequence comes from uncultured bacterium, assembly GCA_902760645.1. GTDB lineage: Bacteria > Cyanobacteriota > Vampirovibrionia > Gastranaerophilales > Gastranaerophilaceae > UBA1221. The sequence goes on along the minus strand of CACWHC010000017.1, from coordinate 8,224 downwards.
ACATGGCATGGGTAAAGTTGAAAAATCCTATATAACGCAGCAAAATAAAACCTTTAGAGATGAATCTTTCGGTATTTTGAATGCAGATTTAAGTGGGCTTAGACAAACCAAAAAGAAAAAACTAAATAAATTCAAATCTGATGATTTGGGTATTACACCAACAAAAAACGAAAGACGTGCAGCGAGAAAATTAAAGTTAAAAATAAAATCTGCGAAACGCAAAAATAATAAAATTTAAAATATTTACAACAACAACCATATATGCTACAATCCTTATATGATAGAACTTTTAATCCTATATATACTTACGCAAAGAGAGTACACAATGTATGGTATCTCAAAAGAAATTGAGAGCCGTTTTGGAGTTTATACAAGACCGAGTTTTGGAGCAATAAAACCGGCTTTAAGAAAACTTATTTCCGAAGGATTTTTAGATTGCAGAAAATCTATGTCTGACGGGGGAAAACTCTCTGTATATTATGAACTAACTAAAACGGGAGAGAAAGAGCTTATAAAATTAATAAAAAAAGAACTTACTCCAAATCCGTTGCAATTTATCCCAAATGCCAAAATAAAACTGTCAATGTCTGATATGCTGAATAAAGAAGACAAAGCTGAACTTTTCCTGCATTTAAAAACTCTTGCAATATCATTTAAACAAACCGCAGAAGATATTTTAAATGATGAATATACGGACAAAAATTTCTACCAAAAAATACTGCTCGACAATTCAAGTGTCGAATACTCAAATTTAATAAATATAATAGAAGGATTTGAAAAAGATAATGCCCGCAACAGTTAATAAAGTTGAGAAAAATTCAATTGCAGAGGAATTGGGAATAGAAATAGGTGATGAAATCCTTTCCATAGACAATACAAATATGGAAGATATGATAGATTACGGATTTTTATGCAAAACTGACTATATGACTATTCTTATAAAAAAAAATAACGGTGAACTTGAAGAAATAGAATTAGAAAAAGACTACGATGAAGATTTAGGCATTGTTTTTGAAAGTGCGGTCTTTGATAAAATCAAGCCATGTCTGAATCATTGTATATTTTGCTTTGTTGACCAGCAGCCAAAAGGACTGCGAAACACTCTGTATATTAAAGATGACGATTACAGATTATCATATTTGCAAGGTACATATATAACACTTACTAACCTGAAAGATAAGGACAAAGAACGTATAAAAAGATTACATCTCGGACCTTTTTACATATCTGTTCACACGACAAATCCTGATTTGAGGATAAAAATGCTAAAAAATCCAAATGCCGGAAAAGCTCTTGAAAATCTTAAATGGTTCAGAAAAAATAAGATTCCTTTTCACGCACAAATAGTTCTCTGTCCTGGATACAATGACGGCAAAGAACTTGAGCGAACACTTGCAGATTTGGCTGAATTAAAGAACACCGTTCTGTCTGTAGCTATAGTACCTGTAGGAATTACAAAATTTCGCAACGGTGAAAAACTTAAACAGGTGGATAAAAAGTGTGCTGAAGAAACAATTAAAATCGCATCAAAATATAAACGTGTATGCTGTTCAGATGAATTCTTTTTACTTGCAGATGAAAAATTTCCACCTGCAAAATACTATGGAAGTTTTTCACAGCTTGATGATGGTGTCGGCTCTATCAGATATCTTTTAGAAGATTTTAAAAAAATTGAACTGCCCGAAGAAATTTCAACTCCGCAAAAAGTTTTATTTGCGACTTCATTTGCCGCAAGCAGAGCTTTAGAAAAAATTTGCTCAAAACTGAATAAAATAAAAAATCTAAAAGCTGAGTATGTTGCCGTTAAATCCGATTATTGGGGTGAAAACATAACTGTTGCAGGTTTGATTACGACTGATGATTTAATTAAATCAGTAAAAGATAAACAATGCGATTATGTTGTTATACCGTCTGTTATGCTTAGACCATACAGCCAAGATTTTTTGGACGGTAAAACACTCGATTATGTTAAACAGCAGACGGGGAAAGATTTTTTAGTAATCAATAATATTTATTCAATGCGGGAATTTGTAGAACAACTAAAATAACAGCTTCCGTAAATTATTCCGCAAAAACTCTATCATCATCAATCTTTTCCATAGCCTTCATAATACCTATTTTACCGGCTTTCTTTTGAATGTTTGTAAGCCATGCATTAAACATATAAGGTACAGCAAAAATAAATCCAAATATCGGTAAAGCCGCTATTACACCCGTACCTGTCAAAGTCTTATAATTTTTCCATGATCCAAGCGGCAAATCGGCTTTGTTCTTTCCAAATAATTCTACCCCTTCCAAAAGTAGTCCTCTTACCCATCTTGATAAAATGTCCTGTTTTAGATGAGCCTCCAGAGAGCTGTTTTTTAACGCTTTGCGATTGGTTAAATCTTTATTTAAAAATATACCGTAAAATTCACGCTTTAATTTATTAAATGCTGAAACTAATTTCTTAGAACGACTGCGTTTTAAAAATGTTGCAATCTCGTTATCCACAACCGCCAAGTGGAATTTTTTCATCAATTTTTTATCGGAATGCAAAATTTCGTACAATTCATTTGCCGCAACCCTTAACGAAGAATTTTTCTTAAACCCTATGTTTATAATTTTATTAGCAATTTTAGAAATTGGGAAAGTACCGTTTGCAAGTGCTAATACAGAAAATGCAAGACCGGCAGACGAACCCAATCCCCAGACCTGACTTATTATATTTTTAGCTATATCGGTTGTAGCTTCAATGTCTTCTGAATATCGTTGGGACATTTCATCAATTTCATCAAAAGCAATAAAAACTTTTTTCTGCAAATTTTCAGCATCTGCCCTCTGTTTATCAGATATTTCAATATCTTTATATGCTTTTTGAATTTTTTCCTGCTCATTAAGAACAGTCTTTTTATATTTTTTGTACTCAGAAGAATCTTTCATATAGTCAGATAAAAATTTAAAACTTTGAGAAATCTTTTCCATAACAGATTTTTTCTGAATTGGTGCCTTTATTGCAGCGGCTTTCTCCATATCCTCATCAGAGTATGATAATAATATGGCAGGGTTAGCACTTAAATCTTTTCTCGCTTTATAACGTCCGACCCTTGCAGCTTCTTTTTGTGCAAAAGTACCGTTCATAGATATTGATAACGAAGTTAATATCGGCACTCCAAAAGATACAGCGGCTCTGATACCTTTTCCGACTTTGCACAACTTTAGTACAGAATTAATCAAAAATCCAACAGGAGCAGCAATCACCCAAGACAAAGTCCCTAATGTATCATAAGCATTTTCCAGATTTTCCGAATATTCTTCGGCCTTTATATTGATTTCTTTAACTATATTAACTATTAATTCTTTGTCATCACGGGCTTTTGCCAATTGCTCTTCCGTATAAACACCACTTTTTAATTTATCGGTAATATTATCATCATGCGATTTTAACCACTCTTTATATGGTTTAGAGTCTTTATACAGGTTTTTTAGATTGAAGAAAGTTTTTGCTAATCCCTTTTTCTCTTTCAGGTTACCAAATTTTTCAGAAGCCTCAGCAGCAAGCAATTCTTGCTCCGGAGTGTATACAACAAAATTTCTAATATCCTTTAAATCTTTTTGTTTCGCCTGATATCTGCCTATTCGGGAAGCATCTTTCTGTTTGCTTGTACCCCATAAAATCAACGAAGAAGCCAGTGCAAGTCCGACTACAACATTAATTGCAGCGGCATACAGAGGATATTTCGTCTTAATTTTATTTAACCTTTTTTCAAGCATTCGTATTTCCGCTCTCATATCCTCTGCCTCGGGAACATCCGTACCAAGCGGAGTTTTTAATCCGGATTTAATAGTGTTTATCTTTTTTTCGATTTTAAATGAATTAGCATTTATAACTGATTTTTTTACGATTTCTCCAACTCCCTGTGCCAAAAATATAGGTACAACAGAAGCCAGTCCAGTAGCCAACTCCATATCCTCACAATTATCTTCGGAATACCTGTCCATAATTTCAGTAGCACGAATTACAGTTTTTGCTTTTTTTGCAGTCAAATCGAGTTTATCCTGAGAAACATCAATATTTTTTGACAAATATTCCTTCTTGGCACGCCTGTCAGCCTGCCTTTGTTCCCATTCATCATATTTTGAATAATTCTGTTTAACTGCTTTTACAGATTCTACAAATTGACTCATAAACAAACACTAATTCTACACTACTAATAATTTTAAGATAAGTTCATAAAAAATATTGCTTTTAGGATATACCAATTTAACTAATCTTTACATAATAACAGTAAAAAAGATAATAACTTTTCATGCTATTATGAGAGTATGAAAACACTAAAAGACTTTGAAAATGAAATAAATAAATGTTCAAAATGCGGTTTATGCCAGGCAGTTTGTCCGTTATATAAACTTACGGGAAATGACTGTGCGGTATCCAAGGGCAAATTTGTTATGCTTGACGGAGTTGTTAAAGGAGATTTAACACTAAATAAAACTATTGATAAATATATTGAAATGTGCCTAAAATGCGGAAAATGCACAGATTTTTGCCCAAGCGGAATAAATGTATGCGAAATATTCAAAACCGCAAAACACGATTACATAAAAAACACAAAAACAGGAAAACTTATAAGCTTTTTACAATCGGAAAAGGTTTTCGATAAAGCAGTCGATATAATCGGTAATTTGAATAAAACAAAACACAATACAACATCAAAATCCCCGGTTAAAACCTTACTATTTTTCAAAGGTTGTGCAAATAAAGTAGTACCAAACAGCGAAAAGAATTTAAAGCATATACTTTCACAATTACCCTACAATTTGATTGAAAAGGATTTTAAATGCTGCGGAGTACCTTTTGCATCTTCCGGTAATCTTGAAAGATACGAAGCAGTCAAAAAATACAACTCACAAATAATAAATGAAACCGAATGTGACTATGTAATTACTGATTGTGCAAGCTGCGCGGCAGAACTAAGTAACTACAAAAACATAAATAAACCGATACTGAATTTTGTGGAATTTCTTGCCCAAGAAAATATTAAATTTAAGCTTGATAAAAAATATAAAATCACATTCCACAAACCGTGTCATTTAAAAAATTATGAGGCAGTAAAAAAAATTATTGCAAATTGCGAAAACACAGAATATACGCAGATGCCGGATTTTGATACCTGCTGCGGATTTGCCGGACAGTTTGCGATTACAAACAGAAAACTCTCAAAAGAATTATCAAAACTTAAAATAAAAAATGCACTCTCAACAAATCCTGATATTATACTTACGGCTTGTCCTGCCTGTGTTGCCGGACTGACTCAGGGAATGTTTTACACGAAGAAAACGGCTAAAACACCAAAAATCATGAATATGACTGAATTTCTGGCATTAGCAAATCCTTATTTATGATATGTTTCACCACGCATAATTTTAAATGCTCTGTATATTTGCTCAACTAAAATTAATCGTGCAAACTGGTGAAGAAATGTCATCTTTGACATACTCATTTTAAAATCTGCTCTTGCCGAAACTTTTTTGGAAATACCGCAGGAAGAACCGATTACAAATACTATTTCGCTGACACCATCATTTATAAGGGATTGCAGTTTATCGGAAAACTCTTCCGAAGATAACTGTTTGCCCTGAATTTCCATTGTAATAACATAAGTCTGAGGTTTTAGTAAGGAAAGGATTTTATCACCTTCTTCATCCAAAACTTTTTCAGTCAGATTTTCATCTTTAATTTCAATCGGATTAAGCTCAACGATTTCAACGGGACAATATGGTGTAAGACGTTTTAGAAATTCATCAATACCGTCTTTCAGAAATTTTTCTTTAATTTTTCCCAAAGCAATGATTTTAATCTTCATTGCTGTCCTTTGCCATATATATAGTTTGTGAAGGGAAAGCGAAATCAATACCTTCTTCACGATATTTTGCAATAGCTTTCAGCAAGAATTTTTCACGTTCTTTTAAAAATTTTGCATAATTTTTAGTTTTGACATAGGCATGGACTTTTATATCTATAGAACTTGCAGAAAGTGTTTCAAGATATACAATATAATCCTTGGAAATTTCAGGCGTTTTTTCTAAAATTTCTTCAAGAACTTTTACTGCACGAGCCAATTTTTCATTACTTGTATCATAAGTTACTGAAAAAGTTTCAAAAATTCTTCTTTTGTGACCTGCAGTAACATTAATTATTTCAGAACTGGCAATAGTACTATTAGGAATAATAGTCAAGAAATTATCCAGAGTACGAACTTTTGTAGAACGCATATTAATAGATTCAACAGTACCCTCGTAACCTGCGACTTTAATATAGTCCCCGATTTTGAAAGATTTATCCGAAATTATAGAAATTGTACCGAATATGCTGGACAAAGTACTGTTAGCAGCAAGACCGACAGCCAAACCGGTAATTCCGAAACCTGCAATCAAAGAAGATACCGAATATCCGTGAGTTTGCAAGAAAGAAGCAAACATAATAAAGAAAAGTGTAAATTTCAATATTTTATTTAAGATTTGAATGAGCTTAACTACCTGACTTGTTTTATCTTTAGATAAAATCTTTTCGGAAACAGATTTTTGAAAGATATCAAAAGCCTTACATATAGCGTAAAAAATAGCGATATTGATAATAATTTCAACAATAAGTCCGAAATGCAATTCGTTTAAGATTTTAACGAGTAAGTGCCAATGGTGATAAAGAGTTTCTAACATAATAACCTCAAATCAGATAATTTAATTACGGAAATATTATATCACGAAAGAAAACTGACTTGCAAAATAAAACAGTTTATAATAATATAGACATGTAGTGCGGACGTAGCTCAGTTGGTAGAGTATCTGCCTTCCAAGCAGACTGTCGCGAGTTCGAGTCTCGTCGTCCGCTCCATAAAAGAGCCTCACAGAAGTGGGGTTTTTTTATTTTGTATGACACTACCTTTTAACAGGACATTTGGTCGGAAGTTTTTCATGTCATTGCGAGGGCGAAAGCCCGAAGCAATCCAGCCTTTGCCGATTTTAAAAGTCCGGGAATAGGTTGAGTTTAAATGTCCGGAATGTCCGATTTTAGTAATAAAAATGTCCGCTTGTTTGCACTCAAAAGTTATTGTTTGGCAAGTATGCCCAACAGACTGCTTATGTTGATATATCTTGACTATAGTATGAAATTTTGGTATATTTACTGGGGGGTTTTACATTATATGTATAATTTTAATGAAATAGAACATTTTAGACTGAAACAAAAAAAAAATATATAGTATTTTTAATTTATTGCAATTTTTATCATTTGCTCTTTTTTTTATAATATTGATATGTGTTGTTAAAAATATATTAACACCTATATTTTTGTTATATGTGTTTATTCTGCCTTTTTTGATTACTTTTTTAGATAAATCAAAAAAGAAGATTTTAAAAAACGCAAAAGATAAGCTATCTTTAGAAACAATTAACTTATTACTATCAAAAAAATATGATGTAATACCGAATCAGCTTAATTCTATTACACTAAATGAAATCCAAGATTTAGGAATTATCTATTCTCAAATTTTACAAAAGGAAGATTATTGGTCTTATTGTTGTAACTATAATAATACTCAAATAATGCTATTAAACACTAAACTATACATATCCTTTAAGGGACAACATAATACATTTTTTAAAGGATTAATAGTGAAAATACCTATAAAAAATCCTTCAAACAAGTTTCTTGTTGGCTTACAAAAAACATATAATAACACATTTTATAATCGACCTGAATTGATTATTAAGTCTTCTACAGGTATTTTTCATTTAAAAAACATTTCAGATAATTGTAGTAGATACGATAAAAATTTTTCAATATATGCATTAAATGAAAACAATGTTAATATAGAAGTTCTTAACATGATATTGGATATAAAGAATATTTTTAATGCACCGTTATTTAATTTTGCGATAAAAGATAATTATTTATATCTTTTTTTGGATTCATCAATAACAAGTTTAAGCACAAATAAGGATTGTAATGGACTTGTGAATTTAGGCGATTTGAGCATACCATTTAACGATAAATTATTGATAAATATAATTAACGAATTTGAATCGATTATAAAATTTTCAAATATGCCTGTAATATAAATCTTCATGTACTCCGTTCAAAATCCTCAAACCGACTGCTATTTTACACTTGGTACAGTACACTTATAATTTTATTTTTAATTAATTTATTTGTAAAACTAAAAAATCTTTACCAAAATGAAAT
>CACWHC010000016.1 GCA_902760645.1 uncultured bacterium | reverse complement strand
CCCGAAGAGATTCGTCTTGGATTTGCTCCACGCTCGGAAAGTTTCGCTTTTGCAACTTCGTTGCAGGTTGCTCAATTTCCTCGCTATCCGGACTCGTTTAACTCCGTCCGTCCGCAAATCCGCCGAACTCCAAATTAGAGCTTCTCATACTTCCTGGCATAATAAAGCGAGATAGGATTATACCCTATCCCGCTTTATTTACGCCCGAAGAGATTGTATCGGATTTTTTGCGTTAAACGGGTCTACGCTTGCCCGTAACGATATTTCATATCTTACGGTCAAGGCTTCGCCCTCTGCAAAAAATCCTCTCGAACTCCTGACAAGGCTTACGCCTTGCCCGAAGAGATTCGTCTTGGATTTGCTCCACGCTCGGAAAGTTTCGCTTTTGCAACTTCGTTGCAGGTTGCTCAATTTCCTCGCTATCCGGACTCGTTTCACTCCGTCCGTCCGCAAATCCGCCGAACTCCAAATTAGAGCTTCTCATACTTCCTGACATAATAAAGCGAGATAGGATTATACCCTATCCCGCTTTATTTACGCCCGAAGAGATTCGAACTCCCGACCTTTTGGTTCGTAGCCAAACGCTCTATCCAGCTGAGCTACGGGCGCTTATGTCCTTACTTCAATATCCTAGCAAGAACAAGATTTATTTTCAAGAGTTTTTATTTAATTTATATTTTGCTTTGTGATATAATTCACGTATGATGAAAAGTTTTATTGATAATATTTTAAAAAATAAGAAAAAACAGTTTAAGCTCTCTACCGATAATATGGGTGTAAATATTGATAAAAATGAGTTCTATGAAATTAAGCTTTCTAATTCAAATCACCCTGAAGATTTTAGTGCAAAAGTGGGATTTAACAAATGAATAAAAATATTTCAGATAAAGTTATTAACAGATTAACCCTGTATCATTGTATCTTGACAGATTATATTGAGAAAAATGTTGAGTATATTCCCAGTAAACAACTTGCAGCTCTTTTGAAAATTGATGATTCGCAGGTCAGAAAAGACATCAGTGTTTTGAATAATTCAGGTAAAAGCAGCGTCGGTTATAACGTTGTTGAACTTCGTACTTCTATTGAAAAAACTCTCGGATTTTCCAAAAATAAAAAGGCATTTATTATCGGAGCCGGTAATCTTGGTATGGCTCTTGCCAAGTATGATAATTTTCAACATTACGGCCTGAATATCCTCGCACTTTTTGATATTCAAAAAGAAAAAATCGGTAAAACAGTAAATAATAAATTAATTTTGGATATTAATAAATTGCCGAATCTTTCAAATAAATCTAATGTTGATATTGCCATTTTGACTGTCCCAAGACAGCAGGCTCAGGCTATGGCGGATTTTCTTGTCAATGCTAATATTAAATATATATGGAATTTTACCCCAACCGTTCTTTCCGTACCCGAAGATGTTCAGGTATGGAATGAAAATCTTATGGGAAATTTTCTTCAATTTACTTATAATATTTAATTTTTATTCAGGTAATACAAGTATCGTAATCCCTCTAATGTAAGTGTAGGGTTTATAAAATCAAACGGTCGTTTCATATAGTCTGCAACGATTGTGGCGTATCCGCCTGTTGCAATGAGTGTCGCTTTTTCCCCAAGTTCCTTTTCACTCTGCTCAACAAGTCCGTCAATCATGCTTGCACATCCTCTTATTACTCCCGCAAGGATTGCATCTGTCGTATTTGTGCCGATTGCCCTCGGTGAAGTTGCTGCTTCTATTTTGGGTAATTTTGATGTGAAGCTGTTTAAACTTTTTAACTGTAAATTTATTCCGGGTGCTATTGCCCCTCCTATAAATTCTTTGTCTTTATTTACTATATCAAATGAGGTTGCCGTTCCAAAATCTATTGCAATTACAGGCAGTTTGTATAATACTGCTGCCCCTGTTGCGTTAGCAATTCTGTCTGCTCCCACTTCGTTGGGTTCATCAACCTTTAAACTTATCACCGTTGCTGAATCTTTTGTTAAAATGTACGGCATAATATTAATTGCTTCTTTGACTGCATTTTTGAATTTGTCGGTTAATTCTTCCACAACTGATGAAATTATGCAGTCATTTACTGTAAATTTTTTCAACAGCGTTTTCAAAAGAACAACGTATTCTTCTAATTCCAAATCTTTATCGGAGGCAATTCTGAATTGCTCTACAAGTGCATTATCCTCAAATATACCAAGTGTTATACTTGTGTTTCCTATATCTGCTGTTAACAACATAAAATAATCCTCGAACTCTCAAGGATTATTTTATACCAAACATTATTGCGTTGCAAAATTACAGGTTATTTGCTGCTGAGCGTACCTGCGGATTGCTTACGTTCCCTGAACCTAATAAATTCCCAATCTGGAATGTAGGTACATGAAAGTTTACCTGACCGGCTTTTGATTTTTGTGCTGCTAAGTTATAGTCGCTGAATTCCGGTCTTTTCCTTTTTACCTGGCCAACTGTTAAATCATCTCCGGACATATTTTACTCCTTTATCTTAATCCATGTGATATATACTTTATATCTCTTATATAATTATTAAGTTTTTTTTTTCATTAAAATTTCAGTATTTTTGATTTTTTTTACAAAACTTTACATACTTTTTTAATTTTTAGGATTGCGGAAACAGTAAAAATAGTTTATAATATTTTTGTGTTAAAAATGTTTTGAGGTTAGTATGTTAGTTTCAATGATGGCAAGAATGAATGCAATGCGGATGCGTCAACAAGCACAGAGCGATATGCTTCGCTCGCACATGACTATGCAATCAATGATGCATGGTATCGGTTCAGGTGCTTTTTCAGGTGCAAGTTTGGGTATGCTCCATGCTATGGATCAAAAATTAGAAATGGACATGTTTAAAAGTCAGATGGACTACCAAATTGCTTCGTTGATGGAAAAATCTTATGCAAAGCAGTGTTCCGAAGAAATTAAGCAAAACAGCGGACTTAATATTTTTGCTTAATAGTTTGAAATATTTTTTATGTAAAATGACCGATTTTATAATCGGTCATTTTTTAAATTTAAATTGGAGAAAATTACTGATGTTTAGAGTGCTTATAATATTTTGTCTGCTTTTAGTTTCTTCGTTATCCGTTCGGGCTGCGGAATATTTGGTTGTAAAAGTAGCTGACGGGGATACTGTATATCTTGATTTTAATAATAATAGGAAACCTGACAGTAATGAAAGAGTCAGACTTAACGGTATAGATGCTTTTGAAACTCATAACGGAGCACATCTTGATGCTCAAATGAAAAATTTCGGATTTTCTTTAAATGAAGTGCTTACTTTGGGGTATCTTGGCAAAAAGTACGCTGAAAAAGAGCTTTTGGGTAAATTTGTTGACGCTTACTTTTCGGCAGAAAAGCCGTTCGACAATTATAATCGTCCTATAATGTCCATTATGTATGACGGCGGAAAAAGTTATGAGGTTCAAATCTTAAAATCAGGTTTAGCTTTTGTATATAGGGGTTCTAATCTTGCTGCAAGCCTTAGAAAATATGAAAAAATTAAGGAAATTCGGAAAAATTTAAAATTCGCAAAGAATTTGAAGCTTATGTTTTATAGTCCCGCAAATGGTGAATTTTATTCGGTTGATTCTGAGGAATCTTTTGATGGTTCTAATTTACTGGTAGATACTAATGAAGAAAAAATATGATATTCTTGCAATAGATTTTTAATTATTATAGAATTTCTTTATGGTAAGAAAATTCAGGGTATATTTAGGTTATTTGATATTAGTGCTGATTGCGGTCAGTATGTTGTACCCTTTTTTTGTAATGGTGAATTTGTCGTTTGTGCCTAATTCTCAGATTTTTTCTCAGTCGGGACATTTAATATATAATTCTTTGACTTTGGATAATTATAAAAGTGTCTTTACGCAAATCCCTCTTACGAGATATTTTATGAACAGTTTAATCGTTGCTGTTATTACTACAGTCGGACAGGTATTGTTTGCGTCTCTTGCAGGGTATGCATTTGCAAGATTGCAATTTAAAGGACGGGATGTGTTGTTTCTGATAGTTTTGATTACTATGCTTGTTCCTCCTCAGGTTAATATTATTCCGCTATTTTTTATAATGAGAGAATTGCACCTGATTGATTCTTATTCGGCACTTATTTTGCCGGGTATGTTTGGCGGATTTGGTATATTTATGATGCGTCAGTATTTTTTGAATTATTCAAAAGATTTGGAGGAGGCTGCGATTATTGACGGTTGTAATATTTTTCAAAGCTTTTTTAAAGTTGTATTACCGCTTGCGTTGCCCGTTGTCGTTACTCTTGCGATATTTACGTTTGTTTCATCGTGGAACAGTTTTATGTGGCCATTGATTGTTACAAATTCAGAGAGTATGCGTACATTGCCTGTCGGATTGGCAATTTTTAAGGGCAGTTTTCGAGAAATCACTTTGTGGGGTGATTTATTAGCGTGTTCTGTTATTTGTACTATTCCGGTAATTGGGGTGTTCTTATTAGGTAAAAAATATTTTATTAATGATATTATGCAGGGCAGCGTAAAAGGATAACTCAAAATTTTTTTTTGTGTTAATATTAATTTGTAATTGAAAGGATTTTTTATGCCCCATTCGTACGCAATAGCATTATTAGTTACTCTGTTTGCAGGTTTAGCTACCGCAATAGGTTCTGTATTTGCTTTTGTTATAAAAAAAGATAATCTTAAAGCATTATCTGTCGGATTGGGCTTTTCTGCAGGAGTAATGATTTTTCTTTCTTTTTCCGATATTCTTCCGGCTGCAGGTGATATGCTATCATCTTCATTTCCTGCAAAGCATAGCTGGATTGTTTATGGCGGTTTTATTGTAGGTATACTGATTGCTGTTTTAATAGATTATTTTATACCGGATCATATTAATGAAAAAGAACTTATGCATCCTGATGTTGTAAGTTCGGATAACAGGATGCAAAGGGCAGGATTGTTAATGGCTGTTGCCATTTGTATACACAATTTCCCCGAAGGTATGGCTACATTTTTAACTACTTCTCATAATCTGACATTAGGCATATCTGTCGGTTTAGCTATTGCAATACACAATATCCCTGAGGGTATTGCGGTTGCGTTGCCTATATATCATTCAACCGGTAAAAAACGCTATGCAACCTTATATGCCGCATTATCAGGAATAAGTGAACCGATTGGAGCAGTTATAGGAATGTTTCTTTTACATTTCTTTATGCCGCAAATTATGATTGGAGTTGCGATGGCGGCTGTTGCAGGTATCATGATTTATATTTCTTTTGATACGTTGTTACCTTTGGCAAAAGAGTACGGAAACTGGCATTTGTCAATGGTTGGTATTATCTCGGGTATGTTGTTTATATGGCTGAGTTTGTTATTATTGCCATAAGATAATTAGTAATCCATGTTATAGTTGTTTTTAAGTAAATAGTCTCCGCATGAGAAACCAGTATTATTCTTGTTGCATGCCTCTGAAGTGTAAGCCCATACACCACCATTTATATTTCCTCTTGTATCAAATTTGAAACCAAATAAGTCTCTTCCCCATTGATTCGGATTTTTAGCACTGGTATTTACGTCTATCAGAACATTTTGATCATATTTGGAGAAATAGCCAGAAAAAGGTGCTGGACCAAACAATATAATACTTGAACCGTCAGATAAAAATATTTCTTTTTTTAATTCATAGTAATCATTATTATTAAGTGTTTTATAGGGTTTGAATGAGTTTTCGTATGATTTTATGTTGATTATGTGGAAATATTTTTTCAAGTTATTTTCAAAAATTTCGTTTGTTGTATTATAGACATAGTTGTTGTTTGTCGTAGTTAAACTGCCGAATAATTCTGTATGCTGTAGTTCATCGACTCCGTCTTCTGCTAATGCCATTTTAAATCCGTTTTGCAAAGTTGAAATACTCTTTTTCAGTGCATTTACATAGACTTGTTTTTGATAGTTTTGTATTAGTGCAGGTAATGTCAATGCTGCGACTACACCTATTATTCCCAGTGTAATTAATACTTCCGCTAATGTAAAAGCTAATTTATTTTTCATAAGTACTATCCTCCTTATTAGACGTAGTAAACTACTAATAAATGATAGTTTACACTCTTGTAATTAATATGTCAATACATGATAATTTCTATTATGAAAGATAATCGTAATAAAATTCTTGCTCAGAATATCAAAGCTGAAAGGCACAGAAAAAATTTTTCACAGGCAGAGCTTGCTGAAAAAATTGATGTTAGCGAGAGTTCAATAAGTTTAATAGAACGTGGAATACAAACACCTTCTATATTCTTGGTTTATGATATTGCAAGAGTTTTGTCGATTGATATAAATGAATTATTAAGAGATTTGTAATATTATTCTCAAAATGCTAAAATCTTTTTATGAATTATATATTTTATTTTCTAATAGTAATATCTATTGTTGCAGGGGCTCTTAATGGCAAGCTGGGAGATGTCGTTAACGCAATTTTGAGTGGTGCTGAATTGTCCGTAAAGGTTGCAATTTCACTTATCGGTATTATGGCTTTTTGGCTTGGTATGATGAAAATTGCCGAAAAATCAGGACTAATTGATATAATTTCCACGCTAATAAAGCCCGTTACAAAACGGTTATTTAATGATATTCCTGAGGATTCCCCGGCTGTCGGCGATATTGCAATGAGCTTAGCTGCAAATGCTTTCGGACTTTCAAATGCTGCAACTCCTATAGGTATAAAAGCTATGGAAGAAATGCAGAAGCATAATAAGGATAAAAAGAGTGCATCTGATGCTATGTGTATGTTTCTTGCAATGAATACGGCAGGATTTCAGCTTGTACCGGCTACTGTTATTGCCGTTTTGGTCGGTATAGGATATAAAAACCCTACTTCTATTATTGCACCTACCCTGCTTGTTACAAGTATTGCCTTTGTATCCGCAATTATTTTTGCAAAAATATTTCAGCATTTATGGAAGCCGCAGACAAATGATGGAGGTGACGAATAATGTTTCATCACCTTATGGATATTATTTCTTTATGGGCATTGCCGGTTGTTTTGTTATTAATACTTACTCTCGGTTTAATAAAAAAAGTCCCTATATACGAAGTTTTTACGGACGGGGCAAAGGATGGCTTTAAGGTCGCCGTAAATATTATACCTTATCTGGTGGCAATAATTGTGGCAATATCAATGCTTCGGGCATCAGGATTGATTGAGGCAGTTGGGGTTTTCTGTATGCCATTGTTATCTAAATTTAATATTCCGGTTGATGTTACTCCGATAATGATAGTACGCTCATTGTCAGGTTCTGCTGCATTGGGAGTATTTTCTGACATTGCACATTCTCTCGGACCTGATAATTACGCAACAACTCTTGCTGCGGTTATGGTTGGAAGCAGTGAAACTACTTTTTATGTGCTTGCTGTTTATTTTGGGGCTGTGCAAATATCAAAATTAAGATATGCCATGTTAGTCGGGATATTGGCGGATATTGTCGGTATAATTGCAGCTGTTAGTGTCTGCAACATTATGTATGCGTAAGCAGTTTATAATTAGGTGAATGCTGCACGTTTGTCCAGCTTTGGGTAATATCCTCCGCATAAGGTTCAATAACTGTTCTGACAAGAACTGCATAATTTATATCTATGCAATTTATTTTTGAAACCTGTTCAGGCTCAAATTCGTGGCTGCCGCAGTTGTGGCAGAAATTTTCTTCAGGTACTATTTCACCATTTTTTAATACAGCTTTTAATTTAAGGCCGCAGCATGCACACCTTGTTATGTACCAGCGGTTTTCTATAAGTTCTCCGCAGTCAGGACAGTATGCAAGGTCTTCGCAGGGGGAAACTTTTTCATGGTGGCATTGTTTTTTGATTTTAAAAAGACTTAAAATATCCATATAATTTTATTAATGATGTTTATTCTAAAGTCAAATTATAATATGCAGGCAAGTACCATAAGTATGAGTGTACCGATTTGCATTGCAGTTGCAAGGTTTTGTGTAAATTTATTTGAGTCATATTTGCCTGCGGATTTTTCTGCCTGATATGCACTTGAGATTCGGTTTATTCTTGTTTGCGTATCATCATTTGTAAACTGAGTGCCAAACATTGAATTTTCAAGTCGTGCAAGTCTGTTTTCGGTAGTATCACCGGCAAAAGTTTGGTGGTATAATTTTTTTTCGATTGTTGATATTGAGGCCTTTTTGGTAGTGTGAGTTTTATTTGATGATAAATTATCATCGTAATAATCACCTAATCTTCTGTTTTGGTCGTTGTAGTACTCATAATCAAAGTTCCCCGGGGGAACAAATTTATCAAGATGATAATTTGACTGTACCGGTTCTACATCTTCATCGTAAAATACATTTGAAGATTGAGCCATACGGTTATCCATAAATGATTTTGGTTTTAATTCCGCTTTTAACCTTTCTGTTCTTGTATTAAGGTCATCATTGAAGGTTTTGTTAAAAGTTTTTTGTTCAAGTTTTGCGAGTCTGTTTTTTATATTTTCTTTCGTATATTTTTCTTTGAATACCTGTTGTTCCATTTCATCAATTATCGGATAACTTACATCAGAAGTTTCCTGCAAATCTTCTGCAATATAAGCATCATTTTCCGCAAAAGTGTCTTCTACAGGCGGAATTTCATTTCCCATTTCTTTTGCAGATAAGTCAATACTTAATTTTGCGAGTCTTTCTTTTTCTGTTTTGTTTGAATAAGTTTTTCCGTATACAGCTTCCTCCACCCTGTTAAGCCGGCTTGTCATATTTTCGCTGTTATATTGAAATCCGTACAGGGAATCTTCTATTTTCCCGATTGTCGTGTCATAACCTGTTGCAGCACCATAAGCACTCGTTGTTAACATTGTTAAGATTAATGCAATTAGTATGTTTTTTTTCATAAAGCAACTCCTTAGATACAGAGTAACTTTCGTTAATATTTTTTGCTATTAATCTTGTTAATTATATTTTTTCTTCAGATTAGTCTGCTTTTGGCGTAATTATAAGGTATAGTATTTGCAATAATCTTAAACTTTTTATTTACGGTTAAGGCTATATCTTTTTACAAATAAAAAATGACTTCAATATTGAAGTCATTTTTTAAATAATGTCTTTTTTATAATTAAACGTGAAGTACGAAACCGCCTTTATCAGCATTTTCAAGTTTTTCACCTTCAATTTTTGCTCTTAAATTTTTGATGTATTTATATACATAATCTCTTGGTAAATCAAGAAGTACTGCTAAATCTTTAGCGTAAACAACTTCATTTTTATGTTCTGCGAAATAATCAAAAACTTTTTGTTCTCTGTCGGTAAGAGCTTTCTTAAAGATGATTCTTACTTCATCTCTCAGACTGTCACCGGTAGGTCTTGCTTCAAGTACTTCTTTATGAGCTTTAACTGCTTTTGCTGTTTTAGGAGCCTTAACTTCTTTCTTTACCGCAGGTTTTGCAGTTGTTTTCTTTGCTGATGTTTTGACAGCAGGTGTTTCTTCTGTTACATCAGAAGAAATATTTGTTTTTGCAGCTTTTACATCTGATTTTTTAGAAGTCTTATTTGTTGATTTTTTATCTTTATTCCCATCACTATATTCATCACTTAAGCTGAGTTTAAGCTTCTGTATAGAAAATGGTGATGGTGCAATTTCCTGTTCTCTGTCAAATGCACGTTGTGCAATTGTTGTTATTCTTTCGGTTTTTGCCTGTACCCAGTCCTGAGTAGTGGATACTACCGGTTGTCCGTGTAATACTATATCCGCCAAATCGTTAGTCGGTTTTGCATCGGCTATTTTCTTCCCTAATCTGGCAGCATATTCCTCTAAAGTAATCCTCTCTAAAGAACTTCTCCATTGTTTAATCTCTTCTTTGCTCAGAAATTCCGACATTCATTAATCTCCTTAACTATTCCAGTGTGTTTTAAACTTTGTATAATTACTCTAGCATGAACCATGCCAAAAAGTTCAAAATGTTTCACAACGTAAATTTTTGTCAAGAAAGGTTACAATTTGTCATATTTGTAATGGAGTATTATTTATGGTATTTTTCCCATCTGTAGTGATATTCTTTTTCTCTTTCCGCAGCTTCATCTTCTGTATATTTGTATTTGGAAAGACTTATCAAAACTCTGCCTTCTGAGGCTTCAAGCATTTTTTGTTTTATTTTATACGGATATGTTTCGTTCCCTTCCAGTTTACCGTTATGTATTTCTTCTATTACGTCATCAATATACATTTGCATATAAGTAGGTATTTTGTTAAACCTTTTTATGTACCACAGAAGCGGCATATTTTCTCTGTAACGGTTTCCGCTTGCTGTTGTCCAGAGAAAATTCCCGATTGAATTCAGTCCGCCGAGTGACTGTGGAACTATATGCTCTATTGAGCCTGTGGATGCAATAAATATTCTTCTGATTGTTTCTGTTTGGGTTCTTGCTGAGTATTTGACGACGAAGGCATTTTTGCTGCTTCCTGATGTCGGTAAAAACAGTGCTTTGTTTTTTATATCGCCAAAAATTTCTTTTTCGTTGTCTTTCGGTTGTATTTCGTCTAATGAGTTAAGAAAATTCTTACGTTTAAAAGTATCTTTTTTGCTGTCATTAAGTATTAACTGACGGCATTTCGTTGTAATTTCTCTCAGTTTTAGTGCTGTTGTCGGGGAAAGTTTCCTTGATAACAAATCCACATTATCAAGTACCTCAAATTCTTCTAACTTCAGACGAGTAAGACAGTTTGTATGTATCATTTGCAGGCAATTTTGGATATTATCGTTCGGATTAAGTGCCGAAAACTCTTTAATTATTGCATAAACGGATTGTTCCGTAGGTAAAAGATTTTTTGAGTATTCACTCAATAAATTAACTGCGTCAGCTGAAGTTTTGCAGTTTGCAAGTCCTCTTTCAAACGGTTTTAGTGCTGTTCCGGGTATGATTTTTATGCCTCTGTACGGGCAGGTTATGTTTCTTAGCCTGCGTAAAGGTTTCCCTGCCGAGGTTGAGCCTTCAAAGGGTATGTCATAATATAGGCGAAGATAATTTTCTTCGTTAAATTTATCTTTTTTCTTGTCCATAGTCCTGCAGAAAAGTTACCAACTATCCATATATATTATAACATTTATTGTAATGACTCGCAATATTACAACAAAGCTTTTTTATCTAGTTCCAGTATGTCAATTAGTGCAAGTATTGATATAAACTGACTCATAAGTTCTTCAAATTGTTTCGGGTCTGCAACGGGTTTTACAAGACTCCCTATGGAAAATAAATCTGTATTCCCCGTATCCATTGAAATTATCAGATTATTGTTATGAAATGCACATTTGATTTTATTACACTTGAAAGCTACTTTTATATTTTTTATTTTTTCCATAAATCTCGGGTTCAGAATATATCTCGCTTCAACCGGATCGTTCGTGAATACATCGTATTTCTTTTCAAATTCTACATCTTCCAGTTCCGTACGTTTCAGCTCTTTAACGGGTGAATTGTGCATGATTGAATCATTACAAACTATTGTATGCCCCGAAAATTTTTTATTCATATTCAGCTTGATTATAACACCTTTAAATGTTGTGCGTCTGTTTTTACCGCTTCCTATTGAATATTCGGCTTCAACTACTGATATTCTTACATTTTTATAAATTCCGTTGAAAACATCATCAACTTCTGCATCGGCAAATTTCGGTATTGCCCCCGAATTGACAAATTCCGTATGATTATTATAACTTTGACTCCATGTTATAAATTCATTAAAACATCTGCATACAGATGTCATAATTTTATTTTTTATATCTTTTTCAAAATTCTTTTTTATTGTGTGGTACGTTCCAAATCCCAGTGCTATAAGTATAAATTCAAGTCTGCCGTCAGGTTTTGATGAATATTTAAGTTCAATATATCCGAGTATAACACCTGACAATATGAGGATAACGGAAATTACAATAGCTTTTATCAGTTTACTTTTTCGTTTATTTTCAAATTCTTCAAGTGCCCCAACCAAATAATTGTGGTAATTATTATAGAAATTCCGTCTAAATTCTTCTATACTTCCTGTCATTTTCAAATTTCCTTATATAAATTATATCATCTTTCATAAAGTCTTGTAACTGTTTAAAGAATGGCTTTTTCATTCAGTTTAAGGTATTCCGTAAGCTCCAGTATTGATACAAACTGATTTAGTAATTCCTCAAATTGTTTTGGATCTTCCGCAGGCCTTATCAGGCTTCCTATCGAAAATAAGTCGCCGGTCATACTTGGCATAGCTATAAGCAGATTATTCTTGTAAAATACACATCTTAATTTTTTACGTTTGAATATGTTTTTTATATTTTTAATTTTTTCAATGAATGTCGGATTTAGTATGTATCGGGCTTCTACCGGATCATCCGTAAATACATCATATTCTTTTTCAAATACGATATCTTCAAGTTCTGTTCTTTTTAATTCCGGAATAGAAGATTTTTTGAGAAAAGATGTTGGCGCAAGTATTGTATGTGATTTGAAATCTTTATTCATATCCAATTTTAATATAAGTCCGTTAAATACGAAGTGTCTGTTTCGTCCGCTGCCTGCATCATAATAACCTTCTATTACGGAAATATTAACGTTCTTATATTTCCCGATAAATACATCATCCTCCGATACAAAATCAAAATCCTTCAGTAATCCTGATTGGGCAAACAGTTTGTGATTATTCGGGTATTTCGGATACCAGTGAAAATTTTTAAAGCATCTGCAAATATGCGGCATAATATCATCTTTAAGTTTTTGTTCAAAATATTTTTTCTCGCATGCATATATTGCTATTGACGTTACTATTAAAATTATTATTGTAATCGATGCAAGCAAAAGTATATTGGCATTTTCTAACAGAGATACCACAATAAAATATACATAAATTACCAAAAAGAATATATTCCATAATATAGCATTTCTCAGGTGTTTCTTGCGTATGGGCTCATAATTTTTTAAATACGGTGCCAAAAATTGATTATATGTATCATAAAAATTTTGTTTAAACGTTTCAATAGAATCAGACATAGTTTACTCTGCCTCAGTATAGGATATTCTTACGGTATATTCATCCCCGTTAATTTCAGTTATCGCCCAGCGTAATACGTTATATCCTTTTGCCTCAAGCTCGGATTCAATTGCTTGGTTCGTTATCGGTTTATTAAGTTTTAGTTTAATATTTTTTGATAAAATCATTATTCTACCGTAACCGATTTTGCAAGATTTCTCGGCTGGTCAACATCTTTACCGAGGTATTCTGCGATATAATACGCTATCAACTGAAGCGGAATCATTGCTATTAGCGGTGATAAATATTCCTGAATTTCAGGTACTTCAATAATAAACTCAAACAAGTCTTTTAATTTTTCATCTTTTGAATTGGTTAGAGCAATCATTCTTGCGTTACGTGCCTTTGCTTCTTCGCTGTTGGAAAGTATTTTTTCGTAAACACTTCCTTTCATAAGAATTGATAATACAGGCATTGAATCATCAAGCATTGCAATAGGTCCGTGTTTGAGTTCCCCTGCAGGATAACCGGTTGCATTTATATAGCTGATTTCTTTTAATTTTAATGCACCCTCTAGTGCCGTAGGGTAGTTTATCCCTCTTGCAACATATATAAAATCTTTTGTATTTGCGTAATGTTGGGCGCATTTTTGAATAGTTTCTTTATGAGAAAGTATTTGTTCTATTTTTTGCGGTACAAGCATCATTTCAGATTTTAAGGCTTGTAATTCGGCACTATTCATTGAATTTTTAATTTCTGCCATATAAAAAGCAAGCAGATAGAATGAAACAAGCTGAGCTATATAAGATTTTGTTGCCGCAACGGATACTTCAATCCCGGCATTTACAGGGATTAAGCTGTCTGCTTCTCTTGCCATTGCACTATCCGGTCTGTTCGTAATAATCAATATATGTGAGCCTTTTGCCTTTGCCTGTTTTATAGCTGTCAGGGTATCTGCGGTTTCCCCTGATTGGGATACACCTATAACAAGTGTATGTTCATCCGTTACGGTTTTTCTGTAGATGTATTCGCTGGAAGCTTCTACATCAACTGCGATACCGCAAAAGTCTTCTATAATATATTTACCTATCATTGCCGCGTGTAATGAGGTTCCGCAGGCAATAATTTGTATTCTGTTAAGATTTTTGAGGGTGTCCTTGTTAAGTTTAACTTCGTCAAGCTCAATAGGAGTTTCGGCTGAGCGAAGTTTACCTACAAGAATGTTCCTTATAATGTCAGGCTGTTCATGGATTTCTTTCAGCATAAAATGCTTATAGCCCATTTTGCTGAGAGCAACAGGTTCCCAAGGTAATACTTCGACTTTTTGCGGCAATTCATTCCCGTCTTTGTCAATTAAAGTCATGTTAGTACGGGTCAGTGTAACGATTTGATTGTCATTTAAATACATTGCCCGTTTTGTATAAGGAATTATCGCCGGAACATCTGATGCTACAAAGTATTCGTTTTCTCCGACCCCTACAAGTAACGGAGCATTTCTTTTCGTTGCAATAAGTTTATCCTTTTCATCATTATGCATAATGCATAATGCGTACGCTCCATCAACTTTAGATGTTGCAATCCTTACGGCTTCCGTCAAATCTTTTGTCTTTTCGTATTGATATGCAATTAAATGTGCGACAGCTTCAGTATCGGTTTGTGATTTGAATTTAGCACCGTTTTTTTCTAATTCTTCTTTTAATTCTTTGTAATTTTCTATGATACCGTTGTGTACGATAACAAGATTTCCGCAGTTACAGGTGTGCGGATGTGCATTTATTACGTTCGGAGCCCCGTGTGTTGCCCAGCGGATATGCCCTATGCCAAGTGTTGACTGAGCGAATTCTCCTTTGTGCTGCATTAATACAGAACTCAGATTTTCAAGTTTGCCTTCAGCTTTATATACGTTAATTTTTGTACCTGTTTGTACTGCAACACCGGCTGAATCGTATCCGCGGTATTCAAGCTGGCTTAATCCGTTAAGTAATATATCTGCAACGGGTTTATCTCCAATATATCCGACTATTCCACACATATCTTAAAATCTCTCCATTAATCTTAAACCATAAATAAATTATATCATGAAATTAATTATCTTTATAAAACCTTTATTTTTAAATTAAAGCCGATAAGTGTCAAACTTGCCGGCTTTAATAAGTTATTAATTTATAAAATTATATAACAGGAACATCTATCGGGTCTACAAGTATAACTCTTAAATTAGTTCCTTTTTCAATTTTGACTTCGGCACCTTTCCTGATTAAATCAGCAACGCTGTCACCAACAAAGTAGCCGCCGCCGCCAAATCCAGCTCCTATTACACCTGCAGGTACAGTAAGAATTTTACCGTATCCGTCCCAGAAGTCACCTGCATCTTTTCCCCAATCCATTGCGTTTCTTGCAATTTTTTTTGTCTGAGCCCAGTTTTGTTTTACGGCATCCCCATAACCTTTTGTAGTTGTGATTCCTCCGTCATAAGTCATATCGGTACGACCTATAACAGAAAGTGACAGCGGTAATTGTCTGCCGTTAGGGGTTACAACGTGGTCAAAATCAAGATATACAACAGGGCCTTTGGACATGCGTCTTGATGCGATAATCTTTTTTACCGTACCTCTGACAAGTGAACCTGACGGAAGAATTATGTCATTATCTTCCTTCTGATCTGTAACCAATATTGCCGAAAATTCGGTACCTTCAGCTGTAGCTGAAGTTATAGGATTTAATAATTGAAGTGCAAATTCTGTCCCTGCTGGAATTCTTTTCGTTTTTGCATTTGCATTAAAAGGTGCTGATATTGCTGTTTGTGCAAATAAAAATAGTGATAGTATAATACTCAATAGTTTAAATTTCATGATACACTCTCCTTACCTGTAACAATTCTATTTGATTTTTCGAAAAAATGCAAGTATAATAAGGACACTTAGTGAGGTAATTTTGGAAGAAGTTAAGAAGCAGTTTGTTTTATTGTTTGGCTTACTTATTATAATTTTTGTTATAGTATTTATTTACAAATCCGATATTTTTTGGAATTTGTCGGAGGGTTTGCCTTTGCATACGAATTCCGGGAAATGTATCTTTATAAATGACAGAGTTTGTTTGGCTGAAGATGCAGGATTAAGACTTGATTATTATCAGGCTTCTTCTCTTTGCAGCAAAAGAGGAATGTCACTGCCGACCTTAGATGATGCATGGGATATATGGATTGCATCTGAAAATTGTCAGAGGGCTTTTGCTTCAAATCAGGAGGTAGCTAAAAATAAGAATTATTTTAAACGTGATTGCGGAGAAGATTTTTGTAATACCTCAGCTAAAAATGTCAAAAACTATTGCGTTGAGTCAAAAATTAAATTCCCGTTGTCATCGCAATATAAAAACGGAAGTTTTTGGCTGAAAGATAGTGCAGATGATGGTGAACATTACGCAGTTAATTACTATTCCGGTAAAATAGGTGCATATAAAGATAATACTTCGAATTTTGGGGTAAGATGCGTTGCATATAAAAAACAGTAAATATTTTTTTTGATTTCTTAATATTGAAATAATAATAAATGTAACAAAGTACTTGATTTTGTTATGTTTTTGGTTTAGCATAGACTTGTCAGAAAAGTTAAAACCCGAATACGATTCCAAATAGCTTTAATTAGCGTGTTTTTTGGCGTATTCATTTTATTTAATAACAGGATAAACGGAATTGATTTCCGAATATGCATTGTTAAAAGTAAGTTAATTTAATTAAACGAAAGGTAAAATTTACAATGTCTGAAGAACAAAAAGAAGAATTAACAGTTGAAACTGAAGCAGTTGAAGAAGTTAAAGAAGAAGCTGCTGCAGAAGAAGCTGTAGTTGAAGAAAAACCTGCCAAGAAAAGAGGCAGAGCTAAAAAACAAAAGATAGAAGCAGTTGAAGAAAAACCGCAGTCAGAATGGACTGAAAGAGTAGTTCAAATCAGCCGTGTAACAAAGGTTGTAAAGGGCGGTAAAAAATTAAGCTTCCGTGCAATCGTTATTGTCGGTAACCAAAAAGGTCAGGTAGGCGTAGGTTGTGCAAAGGCTTCTGAAGTTATTATTGCTATTCAAAAAGCAATTGCTGACGGAAGAAAAAATCTTATTACGGTTCCTATCTTCAAAACTACAATACCTCACCCAATTACAGGCAGATCAGGCGCAGGTGCTGTTATGTTAAGACCTGCTTCAGAAGGTACAGGTATTATTGCAGGTGGTGCTGTTCGTTCAGTACTTGAACTTGCGGGTATCGAAAATATTCTGTCAAAATCATTAGGTTCAAAATCACCGTTGAATGCTGCAAATGCTACATTAGATGCGTTGAAAAAGCTTACACCGTTTAATGATGTTGCAAAAAGACGCGGCTTAACAATGGCTGAATTGCTGAATTAATTTTTGACAGGTATGATAATTGTTGACATTGATTTGTCAGCTTACTAGAAAAGGAAATTTAAAATGGCTAAGAAAAATGATAATAAACAAATTAAAATTAAACTAACAGGTAGTTTAATCGGAGCTTCCGAAGCTCAAAGAAAAGTCGTAAGAGGTCTGGGTTTGACAAAGAAAGATCAAATCGTAGAACATTATGACTCTCCAACAATAATGGGTATGGTAAACAAAGTTCCGCACCTTGTAAAAGTTGTTGACTAATTTATTCAAAAGTTATCCTTTTGAGTAATATAAAAGTTCATTATATTTAAATTAAAATTAGAAATGAGGAAAAATAAAATGGCAAATACAATTACATTAGAAGATTTAAGACCTGCCGAAGGTGCTACTCACAAATCAAAGAGAGTAGGCAGAGGTCGTTCATCAGGACATGGTAAAACTTCTTGCCGTGGTCATAACGGTGAAGGTCAGCGTTCGGGAAGTGCATCTAAAAGAGGTTTTGAAGGCGGTCAGATGCCTGCATACAGAAGACTTCCAAAATTGAAAGGCTTCCAGATTATCAATAAACTCAGATATGAAGCTATTAATGTCGGCAGACTTGATGCTTTGGGCTTGAAGGAAATCAGTCTTGAAGCTCTTAAAGAAGCAAGAAAAGCACATCCGTCAGCTGATGGCTTGAGAATTCTTGGTAATGGTGAGATTAAATCTGCACTTACAGTTAAGGCAAGCTACGTTACACCGTCTGCAAAAGCTAAAATTGAAGCTGCAGGAGGAAAGGTTGAGTTAGTATAATGGCACAAATGAGAATGCCGAGTACCGATGATTTAATGTCCATGTGGAATGCATCGGGACTAAAGCAAAAAATCATATTTACTTTGTTAATGATAGCAGCATTCAGATTCGGAGCACAGTTGCCGTTGTTTGGTATAAACAATGCCGTGTTCTCAAATATTGCTGCAGGTAACAATATAATCGGATTTTTGGACTTATTCACAGGCGGTGCGTTGGGCAGTGTATCCATTTTTGCATTGGGTATCGGTCCTTACATTACCGCATCAATTATAGTTCAGCTTGTTTCTGTAGTTATTCCTTCTCTGGAAAAGTTACAGAAGGAAGAAGGCGAAGCCGGCAGACGTAAATTAGCTCAATATACCCGTTTATTTACGGTTGTATTGGCTGTATTTCAGTCATTAGTCTTTATGATGTTTTTAAGACATCTTCCGGGTTCTATTGTTGCAACAGTTCCGCATACTATGTTTTATATAAGTTCAATACTTGTATTAACAGCAGGTTCTGTGTTGGTAATGTGGATTTCGGAACTTATTACAGAAAGAGGTATCGGTAACGGTGGGTCTTTAATCATCTTTATCGGTATTATTTCTGGTATTCCGGTTTATGCTTCAAGAACTTATCAGGTTGTTGCACACAACACTGCTATGCAATTAGGTTTGGTTGCGTTTTTACTTATATTCTTCGTAACTATGATTTTGATTGTTATAATGCAGGAAGCTGTCAGAAAGGTTATCATAATTAACCCTAAACGTCAGGTAGGTAATAAAGTTTACGGCGGTATGAATTCATATATCCCGTTCAAGCTTAATCCGGGCGGCGTTATGCCGATAATCTTCGCTATAGCAATATTGTTATTCCCGTCTACAATACTCAGTCTTGTAGGGCAGGCAAACTTTAAAAACCCTGCTGTTCAGGATTTCGTGGTTCGCTTGACTCACATAATGAGTCCTGACGGCATAACATATTATGTGTTGTACTTCTTGATGATTGTTGCGTTAACGTTCTTTTATGCTTCAATCATGCCGAATATGCAGCCAAAAGATATTGCTACAAATCTGAAAAAATACGGTTCATCAATTCCGGGTATTAAGCCGGGTAAACCGACAGCTGAAGCTTTGGATAAAATTTTGACTAAAACAACATTTATCGGAGCTTTGGGATTAGGTATTGTTGCATTGATTCCTTCATTTGCAAGTTATGTTACAAACATAAAAACAATTCAGGGTATTGGTGCTACTTCCTTAATCATCATGGTTGGTGTTGCACTTGATTTAATCAATCAGGTTCGTACACACTTGTTAGCACGCAACTATGAATCGTTCTTGAAAGAGTAAATTTGATTTCAGTATATTAAAAGGCAGGTAAATTTTTATTTACCTGCCTTTTTAGTGCAAACAATTAGTTATGCCAAAGGATTAGATAATTTTTAAAGATTAATATTTTTGGTAATGTTTATTCTTTAGAAAATATGTACCATAAGAATGTAAATCCTCAACTCTTCTGATTGCTCAATTTTGCTCTCACTTTTGTGAGGGCTTTTCCTTTTTGTAATCGTCTTAACAGCTTGCCATATTTCAGATAATAATATATAATTCACATATATAAGATAAGAAGGATTTGAGCATGAGAGAATTAATTGAAAAAGAACAACGTGTAACGATTATCCCGGCAGATTTTAAATTTGCGAATAAGGGTACTGTGACAGAGGTTTCTCCTGAGGGCTTCACGTTGAAGCTGGATTATCCGGCAGACGGAATTTTGAAGAATACTTACTGTGAGTTTTATACCGATACAAAACATGGTACATTGTATTTTGAGTCTTATGCAAAATTTATTTCCGATAACAATGTATTGGAAATTGCAAATCCGGCTAAACATAAATTTCTGCAGAGAAGACGTTTTACCCGTATTAAGTTCGTTTATGATTTGACTGTTTCTAAAGATGGCAGAGATTATTCTATTACAACTTTGGATATATCCGCAGGCGGTATGAAGTTCAAAACTACTGAAAATATTGATATTGCAGGCAAGTATGATATTGTATTGCCATTGACGGAAACAATGTCGATTTCGTGCCATTATTGTCCTATAAGAATAGAGCGTGCTGATGACGGGTATTATTATCATTCCGGCAGATTTGAATTTAATGATAACCATGACAGAATGACATTAATTCAGTATTGTACAAAAAGAAGTATTGAGATAAGTAATAAGTAGGGTTATTGTGAGTTTAATCAGTTTGTTGCGAAAAACTTGCAGAACTACTTTATTTACTACTCCTTCTCATTCTCAAAAGTTTTTTATTTTTTCAAAACTCAGGAATCTGTACAAACTTGATATTTCGGAAACTGATACACATAATCCTCAGGAGGCTTTATTGCGTGCGGAAAAATGTGCTTCCGAGGTTTACGGGACAAAGTGTACCAAATTTTTGACAAACGGTTCATCCTCAGGTGTTATCGCATCAGTTTTGGCTTGCACAAAAAGAGGTGAAAATGTATTGATTATGGAGGATGCTCACCCTTGCCATTATAATGCGGTTAGTCTTGCAGGTGCAAATGCCCTATATTACAAAACTGAATACAGTTCAGAGTGGGGTGTGAATCTTGCTGTAACCGCTGACATACTTGAACCGTATTTTAAAAAATGCAGTATAAGTGCTGTTATTATTACTTCCCCAACTTATGAGGGATTTGCAGCTGATGTAAAAAGTATAAAAAATTTGTGTGAAAAATACGGTGCATATTTAATCGTGGATGAGGCACACGGAGCTTTGTATCCGTTTTCTGACAGATTGCCTGAAAGTGCTGTAAATATTGCCGATTTCGTTGTTCAGTCTTTGCATAAAACTGCAGGAGGACTTAATCCGACGGCACTTCTTCATACCAATACGGAATTGGATATAAATTCGGCATTGTCCAAGATTAATACCACATCCCCGTCATATCCTTTGCTGGCTTCTATTGAGGCAAATATCAGGTTTTTGAATTCAAAACGCGGTCAAAAATGTATTAACAAATTGATAGATTCAATTATCGGATTAAGAAAGAACTGTACGAAATGTGATTTTGGCGGTAATGATATAACAAAAATCCTCGTTAAGGTTAAGGGACTTTCAGGTTATGATTTGTCCGAAATGCTTTATGGTGATTATGGAATTGAAGATGAAAAAACAAATTCGATTTCTTCAATGTTGCTGTGCGGTATTGGTACTGACAGCAAAAAGATACATAAGTTACAGCGTGCATTACTCTCAATTGTTAAGAAATGTAAATAGATTTTTATGACCCTGTATATGTTGTAAATACTGATTATATGTTTAGTTGTGTTTTTTTAATTTATCTTCGGCAGGCAATTTTTGCGTGCAAAAAATGTTTATAAATGTACAGGGAAAAATTTAATCTTTCACGGGGAAAGGAAAGGGGAATTATGAAATTAAACGTTGATACCGTTGCTAAGTACGTTGTGCAAAATCACAATGTAGAATTTATGAAAGAAAATGATTATTCTACAGCTTCAAAAGAAGAAGCTCAAAAAATTCAGGATTTCTTGAGTAATAAAAAGGCAAGAGCTGCTCGTCAGGAAGAGTTAGCTGCATATTTACTCGGAATGAAGGATGAACAGGGCAACAGTTTGTTTACTTATAAACAGGCTGTAGAAGCATCTAAACAACAGTTAGAGAATGAAATTTCTCAGAAAAAAGCTCAGACTACCAAGACATTTATTGATGAAAAATCTTATAATGAAGCTGTTGCACAGGCTAAAAAAGATGGTACATACAATTTGTACACATTTAATCTGATTAAAGATAAAGAAGTCCTTAATTTGATTAATGGTAATAAAGATTTATACTTCACAAAAGATGAAAACGGAAACGAAGTATTTGATTCCGACAAGTTCAAAAATGAGTTTGGAAAAGATGTAGGTACAGACAATAAATTGCAGTTAAAGGAAAGAAAGGAAGCAGCTTCAAAACGTGGTATTTCTGCTACTGCCGAAAAGAATGCAATAAAAGCAGCAGGTATTGATTACAGAAGAGATAATACCGGACTATACAGAACACTTGCAGGCACAGCAGCATTAGCGGCTCTGGTATTCGGAGTTTCGGCGGCAACAGCTACGGCTGTGGCAGAAACTGCATGTAATACTTATACTGCAACAGCAACTGCAACCTCTCGTTTAGGTGGTTTAATAGGTGCAGCAGCTGCGGCTGGTACTATCCCATTCATAAGAGATAAAGATGGCAAGACTAATAAACGTCAGGATGCGGCTAATTTATATCATCAGGAACCAAAACCTGAACCTAAGCAGGACGAACCTAAACCGGCACCGGCACCGGCACCGGCGGAACCTCCTAAGGAACCGACACCTGAACCTTGCGACGGACCTTGTTACACTATGGACGAAGGTGTTGCTGTTAAAACAATTCTATACGGTGGTTATTGGCATTATGCTCACTTATACAATGATTGTGATACCGGTAAACCGCTTAATAATAAGCAAATTAAAGAGTTAACACAATTACTTAAACCTGGACACGAAGCATCATCACTTCAAAATGGTGATAACTGGAAAACAAAGGTATTGAGAAAAGAAGTAACTCTTAGTGACGGTACAAAAGTTTGTCTGGCGGATGAAAAGGAAATTGAAAAACGTGTTGCATCTATGAAGACAAAAGCCGGCGGTAAGAATATGAAACTCGGTTCAAGAACGATTACAGTAAGAACTTGTGACGGCGAATACATTGGTTCAGCTTCAACAAGAGAAAAAGCTCAAGAGCTTATTAAAAGCAGATAATAGTCATAGTATATAAAGTCCCTCTTAATGAGGGACTTTTTTTATTCAGAAATATATTTAATCAGTTTATTAATATCTTTATCCCAAGAACCGTACCAGTTTTTCAGAATTATATCAGCAGGACTGATGCCTTCCGTAACCAAACTTTCAATAGGTTCAATGTATTTCTCTTCATTATTTGATTGTTCTTTTAAAGATATTTTTGCTATATTGACTATTTCTTTAATGTAATCTTTTATTTTTGCTCCGTTAAAAAGGCTTTCGGTTGCATATCTTGGAATATTGTACCTGAGCTCTGCAAATTCATTGAATTTCCTGTTTTTAAATAATGAAAGGACTTTTTCTCTTGCGGATTTGTTGTATAAAATCCCTTTATATATTGCAAGCATTGCATAAATTGATTCTTTATTTCCGCAATCATGATTTCTGACTTCAATAAAGTTTCTTATTCTCACTTCAGGAAATGCTAAATTTGCCTGTAACAGATAGTCATCAAGATTTGCAATATGATTATTAAATCCCCTGTCCATAAATTCTTTAAAGCTGATTTTGCCGTCAATAACTATTTCTTCATTATCTCTTGCAATAAAGAGCATTGGTATATTCATTATGTAATCAATATATTCATCAAAGCTGTAATTATTATCAAAGTTGCAGCAAAAACCGCATCTGTCGTTGTCTGTATTCAGCCAGCTTAAAGCTCTGAATGATTTATAACCGGTGTCTACTCCTCCTCTTATGGGTGAATTTGCAAACAAAGCTGTCATAAAAGGAGATAACATATTTGCTATTTTAAATTTTTCAATGCAGTCTTCTTCTGAAGTAAAATCAAATGTTCCCTGAATCCCTGCGGTTTCTCTCATCATTACGTCCGATAAAATTCCCCACAGGTAATTTGCCATTATATGATATCTTTTTTTGGGTATTAATTTTATATTTTTGTATGTAGATACAGGTGATATTCCGTAATTTAAAAATTTAATACCAAAATTATTTAAAACAGGTATAATTTTAGAATCAAGTTCATCTATTTTAGATTTTAGTTCCGATATGCTATTTTTGGGTTCAATACTGAATTCGGTTTGACATCCGGGTTCAAGTGTAATTGTGGTATGTCCTTGTTTAAGCCCTATTATATCTAAATTGTCGGTAATATAATCCCAGTTTTCTTTTCTTGCGAATGCTCTTAAAAACTCGCAAATGCCATTTTTGTTGTAGTAACTTGCCGCACAATAGCTGTCATCATATACAGGTAATCTTTCGTATTCAATTCCTACCTTTAAATCTGTTTTATTTTTAAAACCTGAGGTGTAGATTTTTTTTATATCTTCAAATTCAAGTTTTGTGTTACTCTTTATTAATGTGCTGCTCACAACAACCTCCGTAAACTTATTATATCACCAATTTAATTTAACAAAAGTTATTGTTTAAAACATTATCCTGCTTGTGGTATTATTATAGGTAATATGAATTACTTTGAACGGGCAAAATATTTTAAGACAAAGAAAAGATTAGGTCAGAATTTCCTTATTAACGGTGAGGTTATTCAAAATATTATTGATTATTCCGGGGTAACCTCAGAGGATACCGTAATTGAAATCGGTCCGGGTGTGGGATTTGTTACGGAACAATTGGTTAAAAAAGCTAAAAAAGTTATAGCGGTCGAATTGGATGAAGATGCAATTAAGGAGTTAAAAAAGCTGGATGCTCCAAATTTAACGATTGTTCATAAAGATATTTTAAAAACGCAGTTTTCAGAGTTGTGTTCCGAGCAGGTTAAGGTTGTTGCAAATATTCCTTATTATATAACAAGTCCTATTATTGCACATCTTCTTGGAGAAATTGATGATTTAAACAATGCAAACAGAAAACAAATAAAGGATATTCTTTTAATGGTTCAGGAGGAAGTTGCAAGACGTATGGTCGCAACCGAAAATTCCCCTGCAAAACAGTACGGATTATTAACTATGCTATCCCGTTTTTGGGCAGAAGTTGAAATTAAAGAACTTGTCGGGCGAAGGTCATTTTTCCCTGCTCCAAAAGTTAATTCTGCACTTGTATATTTAAAGGTAAGGGAAAACCCGATGCTTGAATTAAGTGATTATGCACACTTTAGAAAAACCGTAAAAGCAGCATTTGCACAGAGAAGAAAAAATCTTAAAAACTGTCTTTTAAGCGGAGGATTTTCTAAAGAAAGTATTATTAAATCTATGGCTGATTTAAACTTGGATGAGAACATTCGAGGGGAAAAGTTGTCGATTGAAATGTTTGGAAAATTATCCGAGGAGTTGCTGCGTAATGCGTAAAATAAAAGTCCAATGCCCTGCAAAAATCAATTTATCTTTAAAGGTTACGGGGAAACGTTCTGACGGTTTTCATAATATTGAAAGTATTATGCAGACAATAAATCTTTATGATTATATAACGATTTCAGCTGAGCCTGATGATGGATTAAATATTCATCTTTCCGGGAATAGTAGTGAAATTCCTTATGATGAGTCAAATCTTGTGTACAAAGCTGCTAAATTATTTTTTGCACAATTAGAGTTCTCGGATGAATATAAAGTAAGTATAAATATAGAAAAAAATATCCCTGTTGCGGCAGGACTTGCAGGCGGAAGTACTGATGCTGCAGGAACTTTGTTTGGCTTAAATATTTTGTTTAATGAGCCTTTGAGCAGGCATGATATTCATACGTTATGTGCTAAATTAGGTTCTGATTTGAATTTTTGCCTTGAAGGCGGAACAAAAATAACTAGGGGCAGAGGCGAAATCCTTGAGCCTGTTCCATTTATAGAGCAGAAGTTGTCTTTAATAAAACCGTTGAATTTCGGAATTAGTGCAAAGGAGGCATATACTAAATTTTCAAAAAAAACTGCAGATAATGTAAGCGGCAGGGATAAATTTGTTAATGATTTGGAATGGGCTGTTATTGATGATTATAAAATATTGCAATCCGTAAAAGCAAAATACCCTGCTTCGATAATGTCGGGTTCAGGTCCTACATATTATATTATTGACGGTAAATTTGAAGATACTAAAGGCTTTTGGGTTAAAAGCGATTTAAAAACCACCTCCTGCGGTGTTACTGTTGTTGAAGAATAATTATTTTCCGATACAAAAATTGGTGAATATATTATCTAAAATTTCATCGGTAATAACTTCACCTGTGATTTCATCAAGAGCCAGTAATGCTGATTTTACGTCTATTGATATCATATCCTGTAATTCTTCAATTTTTGCGGCTTCTAATGCTCTTTCAAGGCTTTCTTTGCATTTTACAAGACATTCCTGCTGACGTTTATTTGTTATAAATTCGGTTTCTTCCGTTGAAAATTCACTGACGTAATTTCTGATTTTTTCTTTGACGGCTTCTGTTCCTGTTTGTTGTGTCGTGGAAATTTTTATTACTTCCGAAACGGCAAACGGTAAATTGCTTTCGTATTCGGGTAAATCGGTTTTATTCCCTGCTATTATATGTTTTTTATCTTTGATAAATTCGTATATATCAGAATCCTCTTTTGTAAACTCTGACGAAGTATCATAGACAAAAAGTATCAAATCTGCGTCCTGAGCAGATTGTTTTGAGTATTCAATTCCTATTTCTTCAACTTTTCCGACTTCATTTCCATCTCTTATTCCGGCTGTATCTATTAAAGTTATCGGTACGTCCCAGTCAAGATTTTCTTTAATTACGTCCCTTGTTGTGCCTGCAATATCCGTAACTATTGCTCTTTCAATGTTTAAAAGTGAATTAAATATTGATGATTTGCCGACATTAGGCTTTCCTACAATAGCTATTTTTATTCCCTGTCTTAATATATCCGAGCTTTTTACGCAGGATAAAATCTTATTAATTCTGTTTAAAGAGTTTTCAAATTTTTCAATTAGGTAATCGTATTCAGGTTCTGATACATCCTCAGGGAAATCAATTCCTGCGACTATTCTTGATAACGTTTCAAAAATTTCACTTTTTATATTATTTACTTCTGTTCCAAGTACACCCGATAAATTTTTAGCGGATTGTATTGCAAAATTCTTTGTTTTTGCGTGTATTAAATCGGCTACGGCTTCAGCCTGAGATAAGTCCATTTTCTTATTAAGGAATGCACGTTTGGTAAATTCACCACGTTCTGCCATTCTTGCACCGTTTTTTAGTGTTAATTCAAGAACGTTCCTTACAATGTTAATTCCGCCGTGGCAGTGAATTTCAATAACGTCTTCCCCCGTGTAACTGTTGGGTTTTCTAAACGGTAATACAATTACTTCGTCTATTTTGTTTCCGTTGTCTACTATCCAGCCGTGAGAAATTTTCCCTGCTTCAAGGTTGTGTTTATTATAAATTTTGTCAATTACCTCAAATGCGTTATCACCCGAAATTCTTATAACTCCGACTCCGCCTGTGCCGAGTGGTGTTGCTATTGCTGTAATTGTGTCAAATTCTTCCAGTAAGTTCATATTTAGATTATATAATAAATAAATAAAAAAAGACTTGAAAAATTCCGAAAATAGTTTATAATGATAATGTAGATACAAAAACAGCGGAGGTTGTTATTATGAGCGAATTTTCACCTAGGGGGGGGGGTAAGAACCTCTCGCAGTAAGGGTTTGCAAGGTTTTACATTAGCAGAAGTATTGATTACATTGGGTATTATCGGAGTTGTAGCTGCAATAACGTTACCTGCATTGATAGAGAATGTTACGGAAAGAAAAAACTCCGAACGCCATGCAAATATTGTGTATAAAGTTACACAGGCAATGGAAATGATGAAAGTCCATGGTGAATTAGGCAGACGTTATGATACAACAGAAGCCTTTGTAGATGAATTACAAAAGTATTTAAAAATATCCAAAAGATGTGATGCAAACCATATAGCCGACTGTTGGCCGACCGATAAAGTAACAGACGGTGATGGAAATGAATTTGAAGTAAGTAAAGCTAAAACAGGCAAGAATTTATCCTTGCAGTCAAGCACCAATAACGTAGGTTTGATATTAGGTGATGGTGCATCAATAATATTAAACTATAATCCTGATAGTGGAATAGTAGATGAAACAGATGCGATTGTAGCAGTAAAAAAATCACTACCTGTCGGCGGCGGAAGAAGTAAAGAGTTTGTTTATACATCAAATGCAACCGCTTCAATAGACTTTGTAACAGACGTAAACGGTTCTGCTGCACCGAATGCTGAAACCTCAAATAACGTATACCACGATATAAGAAACCTGACCGCAGCAAGATTTACAAAAGGCTGTGCAGGCACAGAACTCTCGGGTATAGGCTGTGTCGTAAATACAGGGCAAAAGTTAACTTGGCAAGCGGCAAAGAACAAATGTACAAGTCTTGGCATGACCTTACCTGATGTCGGAACATTAAAGAACATAGCTGCCCAAAAAGCAAGCAACCCTAACCTACCACAATCAGGCTGGTTCTTTTCTTCCTCAGAGGACGGTCCCTACGGCGCGTCGTGCGTTGTTTTCGATACTGGGGGCGTGATGCGCGACGGCAGGCTCAATCTAGACTGGGTCCTTTGTGTAGGGGAGTGATTTTTAAGTGACCAGTAAACAGGGAACAGTGACCAGTTCGTATCGGTGCTGACGCACAGTTAACCATGTCATTGCGAGCAAATCAAAGGCTTGATTTGCGTGGCAATCCAGCTTATTCATCACAGCAGTAAAATATAATGACAAGGTAATTAGTTCAAAAATGAAAAAACAGGGCAGATTTTAAATAATGAAACTTTACAAATAACGAAGAAACGGCTGGATTGCTTCGCTTCCGCTCGCAATGACATGATATAAAATTTGCCAAAAGGCAATCCGGTCGGTCGGGAAATAATTATACGAAAAAAGTGATGTCTTGCGGAAATACTGGTGGCGAAGAAAAGTAGGCTAGCCTACCGGATTGTTTTTTATAATGTGTGTAAAGTGTGAAGTCTTGTGGAAAAACTGGTGGCTAAGTGAAAAAAGCGGAAAAACTGGTGGCGAAGATAAAAGTGCGGAAATTCTGGTGGCGAAGTGAAAAAAGCGGAAAATGTGGTAGCGAAGTGAAAAAAGCGGAAATATTGGTGGCTGAGATAAAAATGCGGAAAAACAGTGAAGTCTTGCGGAAATATTGGTGGCTGAGTGAAAAATAAAAAAAAAGAGGCAAACGATGTCTGCCTCGGTTGGAATTAAGAATAGCTGGAAGTATGAAAAAGATTAATTATATTAAACGGTTTCCGTGTAATTTATTCAATTAGCCGGTTGTCTAATTTGTAAATATTTTGTGTGTATTTTTTACACTAATTTATTTTTGTGTTAGACTGAGAGAAACAGGAGAATTAAAAATGTTAGAATATATATCTACGCATGGAATGTTGGTTTCAGGAGCTATATTACTTATAGCGTATATTTTTATTGCAACAGAAAAAATACCGAAGTCAGTTGTTGCCTTAGTGGGTGCATCATTGACGATGTTGTTCGGTTTATTACCTTTTAAGGGTTATATTGATAAACAGTCGGGCGAATATGTGCGTTCGGTATTTGAATACATTGCATTTGATGTAATATTTTTGCTGATAGGTATGATGATTATTGTTCATATTGCAAGCAGAAGCGGCGTCTTTAAGTGGATTGCCATTCAGTTGTTAAAACTTACCAAAGGTCATCCAAAGATGGTATTGTTTGCTTTGGCTGCATTTACGGCTGTAGCTTCGGCATTTTTAGATAACGTAACAACTGTTGTTTTAATTATGCCTGTTACATTTGTTATTGCAAAAGAATTTGATATGGATCCTATACCGTTTTTGATTACTGAAGTTTTGGCGTCAAATATAGGCGGTACTGCTACATTGATAGGCGATCCTCCCAATATTATTATCGGTGCGAAGGCAGGATTAAGTTTTATGGCATTTTTGCAGGAGCTTTCTTTGATTGTTGCAATCATTTTCTTTGCGACTATCGGAATTTTAATTTTAATGTTTAAAAAGCAATTAAAGGCGACTCCGGAAAAAATGGAGCATATTGCAAATCTTGATAATTCAAAGACTATCACGGATAAAAATTTAATGATTCGTTCACTGATTGTTTTATTTTTTGTAATATTAGGTTTTATGACACATGATAAAACGGGTATTCCTGCGTATGTCTTTGCTGTTGCAGGTGCAAGTGTTTTATTATTGTTTGAAAAACCAAAAGAAATTTATAAAGATGTTGAATGGCTGACAATTTTCTTCTTTATCGGCTTATTTATCATAATTGGCGGATTTGAGGCAAATGGCGGTATCGCATTTTTAGCAAATAAGATGATAGAATTAACTCATGGCAGCTTAAAGTTTGCTACTATGCTGATTCTGTGGGGTTCAGGTATTTTATCAGGTATAATTGATAATATACCGTACACAGCTACTATGGCACCTCTGATTGATCAGGTTCAGCATACAATTCCGTATCACGGTGCAGGTCATAATCCTATGTGGTGGGCATTGGCATTAGGAGCTTGTCTTGGCGGTAACTTCACTATTATCGGTGCTGCTGCTAATGTACTTGTCAGTGAAACTGCAGCTTCAAAAGGTCATGCCATATCATTTATGAGATTTTTGAAATATGGTGCTATTGTTACGGTAGTTGCACTTACTTTAAGTTCGATATATCTGTATTTTAGATATTTAGTTTAGTTGTAAATATTTGTAAATAAAATTTATGTTTTTGTGGTGTTGTTCCGTTATTCATGTCTGAAAGGTTCATCCATGGGTTTAGCAGCATCACAAGCAAAATTACTAAGCATAACTTCAAGGCTTTCTGATAACGAAATGCGTTCTCAGACTGTTACTGCTGCTAAATTAGCCCTTGCAAATCAAACATCTGATGCCAGTCGAGAATATACAAATGCTCTAAATCAAAATGCTTATATATACAGAACTTACGATGAAAATGGGGATAAAGTTTACGTTGATTTAACTGCTGCTCAGCTTTCCAATTACGGACCTTTAAAAAACCAATATGCACTTGTAAATCTTGACGGACAAGTGCTAGTGTCTGAGCTCGACGGTACAAATTACGAAAACAGCAAGAATATAAACGAATTTCTTGACAAGTACGGAATAGCACCTATACCTACAGGTGTGACAGAAACTGTTGAAAATCCTGCATATTCTGATGCTTATACAAAGTGGGCAGAGGAGCATGCCAGATGGGCTGAATTAGAACCTCCTAAGTATATTGATAAATTAGTTTCACCTGCATGGACAGAAGTTATTCCGGGTGAAACCGTGACAAATGATGATGCGTGGACTGAGGTTATTCAGGAAGCATATACAGAAAGAGTCGACACTACAGGCTGGTGGGATCGTATAATGCAGACGGGATGTATCAGTTTTACAATGGATGGTAAGAATTGTTGGATGCATGTGGTTTCAAGTTTGATAGGATCGGGTGAGCACACTACATCAGGAGGCGATACTTTTCATGTATATGCCAAAGATGAAAATTGCGGCGAGCACAATAACTTTTGGTGTTGGAATACAGACCAGCATCCTGTTTCTGATCAGTTAAAAGAAGATTTGAGGCATGAGTATGCATGTGGTCATGTCCATGATGAATATGTAGATATGCCGTTGGGTGATGGAACTACATACAGTGCTTGGTGTAAGGATGATGACTGTTCTGAGGGTTTGACAGTTTATCAAAAACTCGTTGATATGTTGTGGGAATACCATGATGATTATCAAATTGGCAGTGCAACCGGTGGACCTTCAAATCCGGAGCATGTTGCTACGTTTTGGCATATTGTCAATTTTGACTTATGTAAGTGGGAAGAAGTTGAACATCCTGAAGTTACAGTAGAACATCCTGCTACCACTTCGGTTTTGCCTGATGAATATGTTGAACATGAGGCTGTTTATGAGCGTGTTGACAATCCGGCTTATCAGGAATGGCTCGAAAGTGAACCTGTTATGCAGGATATTCCTGCAACCCTGGAAGAAGAAGTTTATACTTATACTGATTCCGATAAAGCACAGTGGTATGTAAATTTGTGGCACAGAATGAATGGTCCGTCACAAAAAAAAGACGACAAGATGACTACTGCAACTACTGCTACAAATGTTACTACTACCGAATACGGAACGACATCGCTTTATCCAAGTACGACTATAACTAATACAAAAACATTTCCACGATGGAAAGTTTTAGAGGATGGCTTGTATAACAGTCAAGACTGGTTGAAATATGCACTTGAAACCGGTGCGGTCTCTATGGAAAGAGTTAATTATACAAATCCTACCGAGTATGGTACAGGATTAAAATACGCAACGTGGACATCAATAATTTATACAAATGCACTTGATATATCAGAACAGATTGATGAAAATGCTATAGCAAAAACAGAAGCTGAGTACGAGCAAAAAACCAAAGAAATTGAGTCAAAAGAGAGAAAGTATAACAGTATTCTTAAACTTTTGGATACTGAGCATTCCGCACTTCAACAGGAATATGAATCTGCAAAGGCTGTTATTACAAAAAATACGGAACGTACTTTAAAAATGTATTCCGCTTAGTGAAGTTTATTCAAGAATTTCATATAATGTCGGTGCTTCCTGTATGCTGACATTACCTGTGGGAATTTTTAAAACTTTGACCTGTAAATTTCTGTTTGCGTATTCAATTGTTATTATATCGTTTTCTTTTAGCTGTTTTGCAGGTTTTGCGGGATTGTTGTTTACCAACACCCTGCCCATTTCAGAAACTTCATTGGCAACGGTTCTTCGTTTTATTAATCTGGATACTTTTAAAAATTTATCTAATCTCATATTTAACCTCTTTTTACATTTTAGCATAAGTTTTAAATCCGTGATATAATTTAAATAAAAGTAGAGGTAATATGTTAAATAAGTTATTTATTTTTGTTTTGTTTATATTTTTTAGTGTAACTTCCGTGTTCGCAGGTGAAATTAAGTTTGTTCAGGTTACTGATGTCCATTTTACCGTAAAAAGCAAATATACTGCTGATGTTTTAAAAGCAACAGTAAAGGATATTAATGAACAGCCTAACATATCATTTGTTGTATTCACAGGCGATAATATTGATTCTTCACACGAACAAAATCTTGAAGAGTTTTTAAAAATAGTTAAGAAGCTGAATGTGCCTTATTATATTATTTTAGGAAATCATGACGTCTTTAAGACTAATGGCATTTCTAAGCAGAGATATTATGAAATTGTCCGCAAGTATAATTTCTTTTCAAGACAAAATAAACGCAATTTTGTTCTAAAAAAGGGTGAATTTGTCTTTATAGGTCTTGATGGTGCAAAGGAAACTATCCCGGGACCCGGAGGTTTCTACAGGGTAGCTACGTTAGATTGGTTAGATAAACAATTGACTAAAAATAAACGCCGTAAAGTTGTTATTATGCAGCATTTCCCTATTTTACCGCCAAGTGATTTGAAGTCTCACAGAGTTTATCAGCCCGAAAATTATTATGCTGTTTTAAACAAGCATAATAATGTTATTGCGATTATTTCAGGTCATTATCACATGAATAAAGAAAAAATGGAAAATGGTATTTATCATATAAGTTCTCCGTCTTTGGCTGCAGTTACAAATCCTTATAAAATAATTGATATTGTAACGACAAAGGGATTTTCCCCTATGATATATACGCAGATTAGAGAAGTCGATTTTCATTAATGTGCTTGCTTTTTGTCTTTCGTAATATTATAATTTGTTTTATAACATCATATGAGGGTATAAAATTATTTAATGGACAGTTATATAGGATTGATATTTAATTTATCGGTTATTGTACTTTTATTATTTTCAAACGGATTTTTTGTGGCATCTGAATTTGCCATGGTAAAAGTAAGAAAAACCCGTATTGAACAGCTTGTTAAAGAAGGAAATTCAAATGCAAAGCTGGCTATGAAGGCAATTCAAGATTTGGATAAATTTGTTGCAGCAGTTCAGTTGGGTGTT
Source organism: uncultured bacterium (assembly GCA_902760645.1). Classification (GTDB taxonomy): domain Bacteria; phylum Cyanobacteriota; class Vampirovibrionia; order Gastranaerophilales; family Gastranaerophilaceae; genus UBA1221. Next base: position 2,912 of record CACWHC010000016.1, on the reverse strand, counting down.
ACTATATCAAGTCTTGGTTTAGGTTGGGTAGGTGAAAGCACTTTGGCAAGAATTATTGACCCTGTATTTGCATTTTTACCCGGAATATCAAAGACATTGGCAACTCATACTGTGTCCGTGACCATTGCATTTTGCCTGATTACTTTTTTGCATGTTGTATTGGGGGAACTTATTCCAAAATCAATAGCGTTGGAATATACCGAAAAAACTGCTTTATGGGTTGCAAGACCTATGCATGGCATAAGCGTAATATTTACGCCTTTTATTTGGTTATTGAACGGTTTTGGTAATATTGTGTTAAAGATATTAAATATTCCAAGAAGCAGGGAATCTTCTCTTGTCCATTCTACGGAAGAATTAGACATGCTTGTTGATGCCAGTTATAACGGCGGTGTTTTAAATGAAACTGAAAAAGATATGCTGCATAATATGTTTAAATTTTCAGATTTAACTGCAAAACAGGTAATGCATCCGAGAACTGATATGGTATGTATTCCTATTGATATGACGCTGGAGGATTTAAATAAACTTGCTGCAGAGTCGCAATATACCAGGTATCCTGTTTATAATGAGGATATTGATGACATCGTTGGGATTGTGCATGTAAAAGATTTGTATTCATTATCAATAAAAGATGAAGTATGTCCAATAAAAAATATTTTGAGAGAGGTTATGCTTGTCCCTGAAACAATTACAATGGATAAACTTGTGCTTGAATTTAAAAAGAATAAAGGGCAGCAAATGGCAATTGTTATAGATGAATTTGGCGGTACTTCAGGGTTGATAACGTTAGAGGATGTCCTTGAAGAAATAGTAGGGGATGTTCAGGATGAATTTGATGTCGAGGAAGAATCTGATATAAAAGAAGTCGCTGAGAATGAATATATTGCAAATGCAAGAATGCGTCTTGATGAATTTTCAGAGTTCTTTAATTTTGATAATGACATAGAAGAAGAGGACGTAGATACATTAGGCGGTCTTGTAGTTAAGTTGTTGGGACGTATTGCTCAGGTGAATGATGAAGTTCAGTTTAAAAATTTCCGTTTTGCTGTAAGTGAAATTGATGGTGCCAGAATTACTAAGTTAAAAATTGTAAGACTAAATTCTGATGAAGATGAGGCTTTGGAAGAAGAAAATTAATAAAGCAAACAAAAAGCCCTCTTTTTAGGGAGAGCTTTGGAATAAACTTTCATTCATTCCTCAAATAGTGTGAAGTGTAGTGTGTGTGCTTAAATTTTTGTTGATTCCTCAAATTTAAGCTTTCCTCGTGTTCATATATATAAAAAATTTTAAGTATATATTATTGCTATATTTTTTAGGTAAATTTTGTATTTGTTACAATACTTAATATATTTTATTTACAGTCTTGGAAAAAGGCTGAAAAGGTATTAGAATAAGAATGTTAATAGTTGGTTTCTTTAGGAAAGGGTAATATGAAAATATTAATTTCGAATGATGATGGTATAGCGGCAAACGGTATAAGAGTATTGACAAAATGCTTATCGGAAGATCATGAGGTATATGTTGTTGCTCCTGACAGGGAGCGTTCGGCAGCAGGTCATTCTTTAACTTTACATACACCGCTTCGTGTGGAAGAATTAGAATCTATAAGTGGGGCAAAACGAACTTGGGTAACGACGGGTACTCCCGGAGATTGTGTAAAAATAGGTATAAATGCGATATTATCAGATGATGAAAAACCGGATTTAGTAATATCAGGAATCAACCATGGTCCAAATTTGGGTGCGGACATATTATATTCAGGAACGGTAAGTTGTGCAATGGAGGGCGCAATGATGGGTATTCCAAGTATTGCCGTTTCTTTGGCAAGTATGCAGTGTGATTATGAAGATTTTCAGCATACAGGAAGATTTGTCAATGAAATGCTGAAAAGATTAAAGGATTTTAAATTTCCACCAAAGACAATATTGAATGTGAATGTACCTTCGTTAGATGCTGATGATATTGCAGGTGTGGCAATTACGGAGCTTGGTCGTAAAATGTTTACTGATAATTACGAAAAACGTATTGATCCGAGGGGCAAAATTTATTATTGGATGGCAGGTGAATTAATTTCTGAGCCGGAGGGGGCTAATACGGATATTGCGGCAGTCAGAAACAATAAAATTTCAATAACTCCGGTAACTTACGAGATGACAAGAACAGCGACAATGTCCGATTTAAACAGTATTTTGTGTAATGAAAATTTCTGTGACTGGTTTTAAAACTGCATATTAACGAAGAAAAAGCAGGTGAGATACGTGCTTTTTTCTTTACACAGAATTGTTTTTATGTTATGTTGATATTGTATTTTGACAATTAAATAGGAAAATATCAGTCGATGTGGCACTCTGCCGAACAAAAATGATTAAGTATCATTTTTGAGAGAGGGTTGTCAAAGACACATCCGTAATGGCGGAGATACTTGCAGAAGTACCAGACGATGTGGCACTCTGCCGAACAAAAATGATTGAGTATCATTTTTGAGAGAGGGTTGTCAAAGACAACATCCGGAATGTTGAGATACTAGAAAAGGTATCAGACGATGTGGCACTCTGCCGAACAAAAATGATTGAGTATCATTTTTGAGAGAGGGTTGTCAAAGACAACATCCGGTACATCGACGATATTTGAAAAATATCAGTCGATGTGGCGGAATGGTAGACGTGCACGTTTGAGGGGCGTGTGGAGAAATCCGTGGGGGTTCAAGTCCCCCCATCGACATTATTATACAAAGTATAAAATATTTGCGTAAGGGACGCAGAACCCCACCGAACGAAGTTCGGTCCGGGTTCAAGCGAGGAGCGAGCAGAGTATAGGTTTTCAGGACAGTTTAGATGCGTTTTTGTTGGCTATGATGCCGAATTGTCGGGGATTTGAGGCAGATTTATAGTGTAGAGATTTGCCGGACT
>CACWHC010000015.1 GCA_902760645.1 uncultured bacterium | reverse complement strand
AACAGTAGTGGTAATAACTTTAACGACAAACCGCCAATGCCGCCAAAACAATATACTTCCACTACTTCAAGTGAAAGTTAAATATTATTCTTAATCCACAAAAGTTAAGTTATTAAAGAGCCGAAAGTTTTTAAATTAAAACTTTCGGCTTATATAATATTATTAATTCTAAGACTTATTTTTTTGTGACATTTTCTTTTTCAAGTCTGTCTGCTGTTCTTGAATCTAACCACCAAGCAATAAATCTTTTGTCAAATAACTCAATTAATGCTTTTGTCCTGTATGTTGCAGGGTTATTCGGTGATACCTCAAAGGATTTTTCTATATCAGCATAAGCCTGTTTTTTATTTTTCAATTTGAAATTTGCAATAGCTCTGCCATTTAGTGTTTCATAATTTTTAGGGTCAATTTCCAATGATTTATTAAGGTCTGTCAATGCTTCACTTGCCCTGTCTTCAAATACATATAAAGTTGCTCTTGCGTTATAACCTTTTGTATCATTTGGTCTCAATTGTATATATTTTGTTACAGATTTCTCTGCTTCATCTTTCTTATCCATAAGAGTTTCTAATACTGCTTTTTCTATATATGCATCTGCGAAATTAGGGTCTTGTTTTACTGCATTATTATAATGGTCTAATGCTAATTGAAAATTTTTTGCATCTGCTTCTTTTTTAGCTGCCTGATACTCTGATGTCGCACTTGCAAAAGCTGATGTTGCCATTAATCCTACTACTAACAATGATAATAAAAATTTCTTCATCCTGTCGTTCTCCTTTTCTTAACTATTCTAAAACCATATCTATTGATTCTGTTAATTTATTTTTCATTCTTAACAAAAATTCTTTGAATGTTTTTAATTCATCTTCTGTATAAATACTTTCCAAATCTGTTACAAATTTTTCCCAATCACCGACAATAGTGTAATAAATTCCTTCACCTTTTTTAGTTAGTTTAACAGTTTTAGCCATTTTCTTATTTATTTCCGTTAAGGTACGTTTGATTAAACCTTTACTTTCCATTTTTTCAAGTTCTTTGCTTAAATTAGCTGTACCCATAAGCAATGCTCTTGCAATATTTCGTTGGTGAATATCTGGGTTAGTAAATAAAAGTTCAATAATTAAGAAGTTATTATATGTAATATCAAACTCATTGTGCTTATCAAAGTATCTTGCACCGAGAACTCTTGAAATCTTTGCAGTGTTATCAAGATGGTGCATTAAAGTTTCCGAAAATTTAAACTGTTTTTTCATTCTTCCTCTGCATATTTACTTTTTATTGTATTTATTATATATTGTAAATACAACATGTCAATTAGATAATATAAAATGGCAAGAAAGGATAAACGTTATGAAAAAATTATTAACACTTATTATGGTTTTAGCTGTATCATCATCAGCAACTTATGCTTCATCTTTTTGGAAAGATCTAAGAAATTCCTTCAGACAAGATGTTAAAGCAACAAAACAAGCAATAAAAGCAGATATTGAAAACGCAAAGGCAGAACAAGAGAAAGCTCAAGCTGCCGAAAAAGCGTCAAGAAAAAAAGATGCATTAAATGAAGTTAATACCAACTTAAATAATTTAAATAAAGAAATGAAAACTGTTAAGGCTGATAAAAATATCTCTGAGACAGAAAGAGTTATAAAAGTAAGAATTTTACAAAAACAAATTGATTTTTGTAACAATCAGAAAAAAGATATACAAAAATGGTAATATTAAAGAGCCGAAAGTTTTTAATTTAACTTTCGGCTTTGTTATATATTGAATAATGTTATCTTTCGTCTAATAGACACAAGATTTGTTGTCCGTCATAATAATGCAAACTCTCTGATAATTATTTATAATATATAAGCCTGTACTATTTCACCATAGTAAACCGTATGGTAATCCCTGTTTGCCATTGGAGCAGTTGAATCTACGTTTTGCGGATAAAACTGTTCTTTTAATTCAACAGGTATTTTATCAATTTCTTGTTCTTGACTGTATATTACTTTGCATTCCAAAGTTAAAGGAATTTCTTTTATCGCAGGTGAATTAACTTCAATCCCGTCAATTAAAGTCAAATTACAATCAGCAAGTTTATTTATATTTCTGCCTGAACGTGAACCAATATATGCAATGGCTTTTGCAATTTCAGGTGTTCTTTCAAGCGGAACAGAAACAGTAAATTCTTTTGTATTTTCAATTTGCTCATGGGTAAATCTGCCATGACGAATGTATGTTGTAAAAAACAGTTTTCGCCATTCAATACCGACCTGTCCCCAAGCAATAGTCATTGAATTTGTTTTATCACCATTTTTTGTATTAACTAAAATCCCCTTTTTAAGTTCTATCATAATTTGCGGTAAATATTCAAATACATCTATTTGCTTCATTAATTACCTCCTTATATTTACCCCTCTCGCTTTTTCTGTACCGACAGTTGTTTTATCACTATGACCTGAGTATAACACAGTTTCAGGAGGAAGCGTAAATATTTTGTTTATAATACTTGCGCTCAATTCCTGACCGTTTCCGCCCGGATATTCAGAATTCCCGATTGCTCCCTTAAAAATCGTATCCCCAACGAACGCTATGCCATTATTTTTATCATAAAATACTACTGAATCAGGTGTGTGTCCTGGAGTGTGAATTACATCTAATTTAATTTTAGGATTTGCTTCGAGTGTGATTGTATTGCCGTCACTAAGGTATTTTGCATTATTTAAAACAACTCTGCGGTTACAATGTATTGAAAGGTTATAGTGAACATCTTCCAAAAACTTTTTACCGTTTTCGTGAATATAATATGAAACAGATAATTCTTTTGCCAAAACTTCTACCCCTCCCGTGTGGTCGAAATGCCCGTGGGTCAGCAATATTTTTTCTATTACATAATTTTTATCTTTAATAATTTGTTTTAATCTGTTTGGCTCGGCACCGGGGTCAATCAAAAACCCGTGCCGAGTCGTTTCATCTATATAAAAATATGAATTTGTCGTAAAAACATCCGTTACCGGAACCATATCTACAAACATTTGTTTTCTCCCTTACTTGCATCCGTCAGGACCGCAAGTCATTCCTTGTTCTGAACTTCCGTTTGATTCATCAAGTGCTTTTAATATTGTCTGTTTAATTCCTTCTTTTGTTTGACATCCGCCAATTACATATTTATCATCAATTACAAAATACGGAACTCCATGAACTCCGAGCTTATACGCTTCGTTTTCATCAAATCTGACATCATCAATAAAATCATCTGAATCAAGGGTTTTGTTAAGTTCATCTTCTTCTATTCCGACTTGATGTGCAATATCTGATAAGACACTTCTATCTGCTAATTTTAGATTTTTTGTAAAATATGCGTCAAACAAAAGATGAATAACCTTGTTTGTACTTTCTTTATTACCCTTGCTTGCAACCAATTTTGTTAATCTATGGGCATCAAGCATATTTGTGTATTGTGTATCCGCATAACGAAAATCTATTCCCTCACGTCTGCCCAATAAGGATATTCCTTCAATACGTTCTCTTGCTGCACTTAAAGTTAAACCATATTTAACTGCAAACCTTTCATCTGTTTTTGAAACTACTTCATAACTTGCATTAGGGTCAAGTTCAAAGGTACGCATTTCAATATCAATATCATTTTCTAACCCCAATTCTGAAATAGCCGTTTCTAATCTCTTTTCGCCAATATAACAATATGGGCAAGCATAATCAGANATAATCATGATAAACTATATGATATAAAAAACAAGTACGCACATTATAGTTAGATACTATCTAAAAGGAAAGTAATATGGCAGAAACTAAAGAAGAACTGTTAAAACAATTTTATGAAACGGGATTTGAATACACATTATCCTTAATTAACGGAAAATATAAATTGACTGTTTTGTATGCTCTGTCATTATTTAAAGTCATTAGATACAACGAAATGAAGCGTTTAGTCGGCGTTGTATCTCATAAAACGTTAAGTACAACCCTAAAAGAACTTGAACATGACGATTTAATCGTAAGAAAAGAATATCCCCAAATCCCGCCAAAAGTTGAATATTCATTATCTAAAAAAGGTGAATCTTTGATTCCGATACTAAACGAAATGTGCATTTGGGGAAAGAAACACAAGTAGTTGCTAAAATGTATCAGATACTTTGAGAATGGATTATCAGGGAATTTAGTTAGTCCGGATAGCGAGGAAATTGAGCAAACTTGAACCGAAGGTTCAATTGCGAAACTTTCCGAGCGTGGAGCAAATCCAAGACGGGAGTTTTGAAAGATTTCCTTCAAAACTTAAAAAGTTTGAGAATTCTCTCAAACTTCCGGGGGTACTTTTCTCAATCTCTCTGATAATCTACAGCAACAATCGAACTCTGGAAACAGGCATCAAAAAAGAGGTTCAAACTGATTTGACCCCTAAATATAGAAAAAACTCCCCAGGTTGGACTCGAACCAACAACCCTTCGATTAACAGTCGAATGCTCCGCCATTGAGCTACTGAGGATTATATTCCGTTATCAATTAACGTTTTCTTATTATTTAATTGTCTGCCCGCTTGTTTCGTACAAAACTCACGGGGTACTTAATAATTATAAAATAAAAATTTTTTATTGTAAAGTCTTTTTTATTTTTTATTCGTATCTATGCCGGAAAGTTTTACTAATTCAGCAAATTCAGAGTGTTTGGCTGACAGTTCGCCGAATGTTCCAATATCCTTTATTTCGCCGTCTTTCATATATACTATTTTGTCGCATGCCTGTAATACGGATAACCTGTGTGCAATCGATATGATGGTTTTTTCTCTGCCAAATTCTTTTAATGTATTTACTATTTCGTGTTCTGTTTTTACATCTAATGCTGATGTCGCTTCATCAAATAAGATTATTTCCGGTTCTTTATACAATGCTCTTGCAATTATTAAACGTTGCATTTGACCTTTTGAAAGTCCGCTTTCTCCAATAACAGGTTCTGCATATATCCCGTTTTCATAAGTTTCAACAACATCCCATAAACATACGGATTTTAAAACTTTTTCTACTTTAATATCGTCAATGTTATCTTTTGGAACCATCCATGCTACATTCTCTCTGAAACTGCAGTTCATAATTTTTAAATCCTGAGATACATAGCCGACTAATTTTCTGAATCCGTAGAAAGTTTTTTCATTAAGCGGAACTCCGTCTATTAATATTTCCCCTTTGTCAAGCGGAAGTAATCCTACCAAAACATCGGCTAATGTGCTTTTGCCGGCTCCGGATAGCCCTACAATACCAACAAAATCACCTTTATTTAATTTCAATGATATGTTTTTTAATACCGGAATATCCTTATCATAAGAAAATTCGGCATTTTTAATCTCAACATATTCTTTCAGTTCTATATTATTGTTTAAATCAGGTTCAACATAGCCGAATTTTGAAACGTGATTTCTCTCATAAAATTCTATTAAATCTATAACAAAATTCAGTAAAGGCGGTAAATTAATTATGCTTGATTGTATTCTGTTTAATGCAGGTGCTATTCTGAATATTGCAGCTACAAGCATTGCATAAGATGCAACCAGAGAGTATTGTTCCCCTTCACTTCGCAATAGAATTATCCAACCTAAAAATACAAGTGAAATTACTATAATTGTTTCAACCATGTATGGGGTCATTGATGAAAAGAAATTAAGTTCTGAACACAGGTCTGTGCAGATTTTGCCGTTTTTCTCATATTTATAGTCTGCTTCTTTTTCAGCAGCATTTATTTTTATTTCTTTAATGCAGTTAATATTTGAATACATAATATTATTCATTGATTTTGAAGCATCAGACATTTTGTTATTTATATTATCAATGCCCCTTTTCAGTAGTCTGTTTTGAATCCAAATGGTTGTTGCAACGAATATAAATGATATTATTCCTGCGACAAAGAATTTACATAAAATTAAAATAATAACACTTAAAACTATAAGTACGTTTGTTAAAAGAGTAACAAGTCTTGTGATAAAACCTGTGGTCGCCTGTGAGGATAATACTGTTAATGCATATATTTTTTCGGAATTTGGTATTTTTTGAACAATTTTATATGGTGCATATAAAAAGAAACCCATAAAATAATTATTTATTGACTGAGTCCATTTTTGCATAAACTTACACTGAATAAACATAAACAGAATCATGTATAAATTTTTAATAATAAACAGACACATAGCACCCAAGCCAAAAATTGCCGTCATAGTTATGGCATCAGTGGTATTAATCTGGAACGGAATATATTTTGCATAGGATGATGCAGAAGCCGGATTAATTATCAGTGTGACAAAAGGATAAATCATTGCAATCCCTGCAAATTCCAAAATACCTGCAATAAAACCCATTATTGCAAAAAGCAGCAGTTTAAATTTTCTTTTTTTCCCAAAATATTCCAAAAATTTCTTTAAATATTTTATGTACATTGTTATTTCCGATAATAGATTTATTCCAAAAATTATGTTACAATACGGTTATTATATCATAAAATCTATGAAATATTTAATAAGGAAAGGTGGTTTATTATGGCTAACCCAATTTTTAGAAAGAACTTTGAGCAGGAGCAGGTTCTTGATGGTGAACCGATGTCAATTAACGGAACTATTACAAAATCTGTTATAATGGTTTCATTGATTATTGTATCGGCATTTTATACTTGGAGTTTGCTGTTTGGCGGTTTTACAGATAAGGCTGTATTGTTAGGTATTGGAGGATTATTTGTATCTTTTATTGCAGGACTTGTAATTATATTGGCAAAACCTAAAATTACACCGGTGTTATCAGTCCTTTATTCTGTGGGTGAAGGTTTCTGTCTGGGAATTTTATCGGCATATTTCGAAAAATATTATCCGGGAATTGTTATATGTGCCGTAGTTTGTACATTTGTTGCCATGTTTGCAATGCTTTTGTTATACAGAATTGGTGCAATAAAGTGTACTGAAAAGTTGAGAGCTGTTGTATTTACTGCAACTTTATCTGTATTCCTGATATATGTTATTCAGATTGTAGCATCTTTATTTGGGAGAGGAATCCCGCAGATTTTCACTGCAAGTCCAATTGGTATTGGATTTAGTATAATTGTTACTTTAATTGCTGCTTTCAATTTTATTGTTGATTTTGATTTTATTGAAAGAGGTTCTGCTATGATGTTACCAAAACTATATGAGTGGATTGGTGCAACAAGTCTTATGTTTTCATTAGTATGGTTATATATGGAAATGCTAAGGCTTCTGGCAAAAGTTATGTCTCGCAGATAATAGTATTTGCTTATAGAAATCAGAGATAAGAAAAACCGCCTTTTTTAAAGGCGGTTTTTCTTAAATTATTCATAATTTTTTAAAGTTTTATCAATCATCTTTTGCAGTCTTACTTTTAAGTATTTTGGCGAAACAACAACGCAATTTTCATCATACTTAAATAGTCTTGTTGTAAGAGTATTTAAATCTTCGCCTGAGTTGACAATTGTCATCCATCCATTTTCATCAATGCCTTCGGAGCGTTCCCAATCTCGCAAATTATATCGTTTTATCAAATCGCCTTTTAATTTGAATATGACGGTTGTACAAATCTTTGATTTTCCCGCATCGATATTGAGCTGATGAATGTATCTTATTGAGTCAACAGGTATATCAATTACCTGACGACTTAGTGTATTATACACGCAGAAGGAAACCAAATTCTCTCTATATTTAACTTCTTGCGGAATACATATAATATTTTGAATCCCGCATTCGGTATCGTTATAGCATAATTCAATTTTTTTACCGGCTTCACATAGAGATTCACAATCTTTAATTTGTGATTTAAATTTTTGAAAATAGAATGACAAGTCAAAATTTCTTGTGCTGTTAACTACTTTGCTAAGATTTTTTGTATCATTATCATATTTTTTTTCTAATTCAGCCAAAAATTTAATTGCATTTGTTTTATTTTTACCGTCAGGCAGAATACTAATTGCGGATTTAATAAGAGATACTGCGTACAATTCTTCTTCATTTAGAGATATTGTAAACGGCATGCTCAAAAGGTAATATTTGTTCTTTGTTTTTCTGATTTTTATTCCAAAGATTTCTAAAGTATTCATATATTTGTTAAGTATAACGTTTGATTTTTGTGATATTGTACCATCATCATCCGCAAAAAGTTTTATTACCTCAGAAAAATCAGCTGTGCCTTTAGAAAAAAGACTTATTAATGCAAAAATTTTAATACAGGAATCGTTATATTTTTCACTAATCTTGCGATTACTCATCTTTATAACCCTCCCGCATATTTTTAAGTGTTTTAATTATATCATTACGGAAGTCTTCAGGGTAAAGAACCGTACACATTGGCCCGTATCCAAGAAGTCTGCGTTTAAGCATAAATAAATTGGTTGTTTGTGTCTCTACAATAACCGAATCGTCTTTGATTTCTACGATTTTGTCATTATTCCCCAGTTTTACATCAGGATTCAGTGACATTAATTCATATCCGACCGTAGTCTTATTTAATTCAACTTCATTTTTGTTTTCCAAATCAACATCAATAATCTTTTCAATTCTTTGAACCAAATACGAAGTTTCTTGATTATAATCTAAGCTTATGCCGTACAAGTATATTTTACTCTGTGTAATTTCAACTTTATCAGGGATAACCTTAATTTCTTTAATTCCATTTTTAGGAGAATTGTACGACAACGTAAGGGTTCTTTTCTCTTTTGAATATTTGATAAGATTTTCTAACAAATATAAATCGATATTTTTAAATGCTGAAATATTTTTTACCGCATCAGATAAGTTTGCTGAGTTTATATTATCAGACAATTTTTTCAAAAATTTATCGTATTTCAATAAATCTTCAATATTCACGTTTGCGGATATTATTCTGTATATTTTTAAAAGAGCTTTAATCTGTTCTTCAGATACCCGAAATTCAAACGGATGTGAAACGATGCTGTATAGTCCTCCCCTGGGAGATTTAGTTCTTGTTATTTCGCATCCTATACGTTTTAAAGAAGTTATATAAACTCTTAATGTGTCCATTGAAATTTCTTCTTTAATATATTCGTGATTACGAAAGTATTCGCATATATCTTCATATGTTTTTGGTGATTCTAATAACAGCGAAAATAATATTAAAGATTTGAATCCGGTGAAAGACATCAAATTATATGTAATTGTATTAGATTTTAAAAACTCTTTCATACTTGAGAATAAGCATACAATAAAATATATTAAAAATCTATAAATAATTTTCATATCTTAACACTACAGCATGCCGGATTAGAATTACGAATATTTTATATTGTCAATAAAATTTTGTGTGAAATTTTACTTAATTTAATTAAGTTTTCTTCATTAAGATTTTATAACACGAATTTTTATTTAGCGTAATAGGGGGCATGGTCAATTGTAAAAAATAATTAATTTTTTTTTACTTGTCAAGGAATTAAATTAGGTTTACATTAATCATGTTGATACAAAAAAGACATATTAGAAAACGACTACCGGATTATTGGGAATACAATTATTGGGTGAGCAGATTAAGGAAGGACAGAAGAAAAAGAGGTGATGGCATAAAGTCCTTAGTTATTAAGGGAAAGATTAAGGGAAATTGAGGTTAAGGTTAGGAAAATTTTGAGGTTTAGCTTTACGAAGCACTGGAAGAAGATTAGGGGTATGTGTTTCTCTGGTCAGGGGAAATGAATTTAAAATCAATTTAGTAATTAATCTGAATGGAGATTTGGGGTTTAAAATAGTTGTAAATATATGAATGATGAATTAGAAACAAAAAGGATTATAGGGCTTATGTCAGGGACATCCTGCGACAGTATTGATGCAGGATTATGTGAGGTTACTCCTGATTTAAAATGCAGGCTTATTCACGGAATTAATTATAAGTATCCTGAACATATCAGAAACAATATTTTTCGTATATTTCGCGGTGAATGCAGTGTAAAAGATATATGTCAGATGAATTTTGCAATAGGTCAGTGTTTTTCAGATGCATGTAATATTTTAATTTCCGAATTTGGCAAACCTGATTTGATAGCGAGTCATGGTCAGACAATATACCATGCTCCGGAGAATGAAAAATTAGATGATGTTTCTTTGGTTAGTACATTGCAGATTGGGGAAAGCTCTGTTATTGCTCAAAATACAGGTTGTATAACAATATCTAATTTCAGAGAAGCCGATATCGCCTCAGGCGGTCAAGGGGCTCCGCTTGTGTGTTTTGCAGATGAAAAATGGTTTAAACCGACCGGTAGAAATATTGCCATACAAAATATTGGCGGAATATCAAATGTTACAATGGTATCTCATTCTCATCCTACATTCGGATTTGATACCGGATTGGGTAATATAATGCTTGATTATTGTGTAAATAAGTTTTTCTCCAAGCCGTACGATAAGGATGGCGAAATCGCAAAATCAGGGGTAATTTGTGATACCTGGCTGGACTGTCTTTTGCAGGATAATTATTATTTTAAAAACCCTCCAAAAACTACCGGCAGAGAGTATTTTAGTACAAGATACATTGAAAATGCATTAAAATTTGCTCCGTCCGAACCAAAAGATATTATTGCTACTGTTACGGCCTTAACTGCAAAAACAATTGTTCAGGCGTATGAAAGGTTTATTTTACCCGATATTGATATTGAAGAAGTGGTTGTTGGTGGCGGAGGAGCTTATAATCCCGTAATGATGAATTTTATAAGACAATATCTGCCTGAAGATATTAAACTTAAAACACATGAGGATTATGGAATTTCAAATAACTATAAAGAGGTTATGGCTTTTGCATTGTTAGGATACTGCACATATTACGGTGTCCCTAATAATTTACCGGAATGTACGGGTGCCAAAAGACGTGTTGTCATGGGCAAAATTTCAAGCGGTGTCTAGTTGAAATTATCCTTTCGGAGTATTGTTTTTAATTATTTTTTCATTAAAATGTAAACTTATGTTACCCTTAATGTTTATTCATGACAAAATTTCAAATTTATGAGTTTTGGGCTTACTGTAAGTCGAAATATAATTTTATTCAAAGGAGCAATGATGATAAGTAAAATTACATTCCCCGTAAATAACGGATACAGACACGAAGCTACTGTTTATGCTAAGAGTGAGATTGAAAAAGCAGCAGAAGTTGTTGAAAAAGCTATTCAAAAGGAAAAAGAAGTCGCTAAAAAAGTGGCTGAAGAATACTATGAACAGTTTATACCTAAACAAGAAAAAACATTTATTCCTACGGAAGATGCTATTCAATCATATGCAGCTTCACATGGCATAAGTGATGTAATTACAACAGACTTGGGTCTTGTGTAATTTATAATAATGTTTTTATAGCATTAGGAATGTACCTGACTAAATCAGAGGCTAAAACTCCGTATTCGGTCAGGTCATTTTTTGCTAAATCACCGCAAAGTCCGTGCAGGTATACTCCGATTCTTGCTGCATCAAATGGAGTACATTTCTGAGCCAGTAATCCTCCTATAATACCTGTGAGTACATCTCCACTTCCTGCTTTAGCTAAAGCACTACAGCCTGTTTCATTTATATATATTTCCAGATTTTTTGAGCATACAACAGTATTGTGTGATTTTAAAACCGTTACGCAGTTGTATTTTTTTGATATGACTTTTGCATAAAATTCCGTGTCATTTAATATTTCTGTCAAATCCACTCCAAGCAAAACAGAAGCTTCTTTCGGATGAGGTGTTAAAATTAGTTCTGACGGGAGTTTGATATTTTCATTTCCGGAAAGTAATGAGATACCTCCGGCATCAATAACCGCAGGGATATCCGGAGCATTCTCAAAAACTTTATGAAATAATATTGATGATGGTGCATCATTCGGTATTCCGCAGCCGAATGTTATTACGGTCGCTTCCTTTAAACGATTAAGCAGTCCGGAATGCGGTGCAAAAACTATATCAGGTGTCATAGCTGAAACGGCAGAGATTACCTTGGGATAAGAGCAGAGTATCACATATCCGCATCCTGTTTTTAATGCGGAAACCGATGATAAATATGCCGCACCCGTCATATAATCAGAACCGGCGAAATTCAATATTTTTCCAAAAGTTCCCTTATGTGACTCTTTTGCTCTATACGGCATTTTTAAATTAAAGTCCATTTTGTCTTATAACCTCATAAGCTACAATAGCAACCGAATTTGAAAGGTTTAAACTTCTCTGCCCTTCTTTCATCGGAATTGTTACGGCATTTTTATCTGTGACGTATTTATCAGGCAGCCCTCTTGTTTCAGGACCAAACACTATAAAATCACCATCTTCAAACTTGATATCGGTATAAATCTTTTTGGATTTGGTTGTCAGATAATAAAAATTTGCATCAGGAAACATTTGATACAGTTCATCCATATTGTCAATTTTATGTAAATCCACGCTGTCCCAATAATCAAGTCCTGCACGTTTTGTATATTTACTGGAAAGTGAAAATCCTAATTTACCGACTAGGTACAGTGATGCACCCGTGCAGGCACATAATCTTGCTATATTTCCTGTATTTTGCGGTATTTCAGGTTCATATAAAACTATGTTTAACTTAGCCATTTATTTAAATAACTTTCCGCTTTCCGCAACAACGGGAACAGCTCTTACTATGCAGAATATGATTGCTATCCATGCAAGAATTGCTGCAACCGGTTCTATTTTCATCATATTGAATTTATCGCACGGAGTATATGCCAAAATCAGAAGCATGAATGCTGCGACTTTTGCAACAGCATAGCTTGTTTTCATAAATTTTGAAGCGCAAATAAACTTACCCCATTCTGTAGTCTGCATTCCAAAAGGCGTCATCCCTTTTGTAAGTGCAATACTGCGGATATTATCCGTTACAAAGGCTCTTGTTACGCATATAATCGGGAAAATTACCGAAATCCAGCCAAGTGTGGCAAAGGCAATCCAATATATAGCTTCTACAATTCTGTCACCCATTATATCAAGAACAGCTCCGAGCTGAGATGCCTGTCCGAATTTCCTTGCCAAATATCCGTCAACGGCATCCATTGAAAAAGCTATTACGGTTAATATAAATGATAAAACATAAGCTTTTGTTGTGTGATGGTACAATAATGCAATTGCGGCAAAAGCCACAAAAACTCTTGATATAGATACAATATTAGCTGAATTTTCTTTTATATTCATTATAAAACTCCGTTCAATTATTTCTTAGTTCTGGAAAGTGCAAAGTTTACTTCATCCAGTTTCTTACGTCTTTCCCCAAGCATAACCTTTTCTGCCTGTTCCAAAATCGCTGTTACCATAAATCCGTTATCACCGTCGGAACGTGCTTTTTTACCCGTTTCACAGCAATTAATAAAATGCTGACATTCCAGTTTAAGCGGTTCAATTTCAAGGTAATCTGATTTTATATTTTGAGTAATATCCTTATTGAAATTGTCAAATATTACAAGTTTGTCTTCAGGTTTGGTATCATCAAGAATTGCTGTAGCTTTAGTCCCTCTGACAAGTAATTGGACATGTTTTCTCGGGGTAATCCAGCTGTCTGAAATTTGTCCTATCATACCGCCTTCAAACTCAATACTCAGGTGTGTAATGTCCATAATATCATTTCTGTCGGAAGAGCAGCCTACGGCTGAAATAACACGAATAGGGTCTTTCCCCGTAACATAACTCATCATTGATACATCATGCGGAGCTAAATCCCACATAACACTCCTGTCATTTTTGAAGAAATTTACGTTCAATCTGTCACTTTGTGCGTACACGATATCACCCAATTCCCCTTCTTCAATAAGCATCTTTAAACGATTAACTGCAGGATGATACAGTAATAAATGTCCTACCATAAGAACTAAGCCTTTTGAATTTGCTACTTCCGTTAAATCTTTAGCTTCCTGAGCTACTGTTGAAATAGGTTTTTCAACATATACATTTTTACCTGCATCCAGCATAGCGTGAACCATTTTATAGTGGGTATGGCTCGGAGTTACTACAGCTACTCCGGTAATTTCAGGATTACTTATTATATCGTTAAAATCTGCTGTAACATTTACGCCAGGATATTGTTCAAGAACTTTTTTCCTGTTCTCTCCGTCAATGTCGCATACCGTATCCAAAACCCCTAAATTATAGAAGTTCCTGACAATATTTCTTCCCCATACACCACAGCCGATTACGGCAATTTTTTGCTCTGTCATTTTTTATCCCTTAAATTTAATATGTTTTTCTAAACCAATCAAACTTGTAAAAGAAGTTTCACTATTCATGATACTTTACAAAAATATTTTTGCAAGTGGATTAATAAATGTAAAGAATATATTGTTGTATTAAAGTTTCTATTTTAGTTGACCGTAATACATAATAGCGTAAAAAGGTTAGCAAATGACGAACGAATTCGGTTTTGACAACGGTAAAAAACTTAATATTAATGACTTTAGGCGTCAAGTCAGGGAAGGTAAGCTCAGTAAAGATGAAAAATTCAAAAAGATACTGAGCGCTTTTGACGTTAATAAAAACGGATTTGCTGAGGATGTGGAAATAGAGGAATTATTCGGTAAAATGTCGAATTTTGCCGTGAGGAACGGGAATAGTGTATTTGAAGAGGATGAGATAAATGATTTTCTTGAAGCAACACATGCAGGCGGTAAAAGTCTGAAAGCTGAAGGAATAAGTGCAAATGAATTATTGGGATTTTTTAAAGTTGAGGACAAAACCGTTAATGCGGAGACAAAAGTTTCCGAAACACAGCAAGGCCGTACAGAAGAGATAAAAAATGAAACAATTGAATTTATTGAGGGTGAGTTTAAAAATGGGATGTCTATGCTGACCGGTTATGATGAGGGAATAATCTCAAGAGGTTTCGACGGGATAAAAGAGTTTTTGGGAAGCAGGCTAACAAAGAGTAATGTCGCAAGAAATCTCTATGTAAAACTTGAAACGGCTCAGTTATTAAAAAGAGCAAAAAATGGCGAATTGACGTATAAGCAATATTTCAGTGCAATAAAAGGTGTTTTATATGATATATTCCCCGGAACGGGAAATTTATCCGAGAAAAACGAAAAAGAGTTGAAGCAAAGAATAGAGGCGTTATCACCGGAGCAGGTGGAGCGTAATATAAACAAGATTCTTAGTTTGCCAAATCCTGACAGTAAAGAGTATAAAGGTTCATTATACAATTATATGAATGATTTTACGATGGAAACATCAACAACACACTCTGTAAGTCGTGACGGCAGAACTATTACAGCCAAAACTATAAACGAACCGTACAAATCAGAAGGAAATGATGACCGTTTAATGACCTTTGAAGAAGTATTCAAATTCAGGTATGGTAAAGAGTTTGATGCGGTAAAGTTTGAAGAATTAAACAGCGAAAAAGTTAAATTATCATTGATGAGCAGTACCTTTAACGCATACAAGCAGATATATTCTGTTTTGAGAGATGAGATATTAAGTTGTGAAGGTCTGATGGAACCGGGCAGAGGGAATGAGCTGACACAAAATCAGCATAATCTTGCATTGCAGGGTAAACTGATAGAAGTAATGAATAATTTAGGCTTGCCTGATGATGAATCAAGAAATGATTTCCTTTCAAAATTTGCTCCAAAAGATATTGAAATAAAAGACAGTAAATTCCGGAGGAAGAATGGCAACAATGAACTTGGAATCGGTAAAACAGATATTACAATTTACGAAATGGTGAATATTGCTAAGAGTTTGTTATCATATTTAGAGAAAAATGTTTCATCAGAGCAGGATTTGGCAGAACAAGCCGATAAAACAGACAAAGCATACAGAGAATTATTTGGTGACAAAGATGCAAATTCTCTTGTAAATGCATATAAAGAGGATTCAGAAAATGCTGTGCAGACACTGAGAACGGGTATAGAAGTTACAGGCGGAGCTGCAATGATAGTTGGTATGATTGTATATACTCCTCTTGCAATAGCCGGAGCCGTAGTCGGTAGTACGGGCGGTATAGCTGCGGAAGCAATAAATGAAATAAGTAAAAAACAACCGAGAGGGGAGAAACTTAAAGAACTTGGTATTGAACTTGCTCAGAATGCAGCATTGTTTGCGGCAGGTGCCGGAGCAGGCAGGGCAGGTATGAGTACGAAAGCATTATTAATTGCACAAAAATGTCCGAAACTTGTTGCGTGTATTTCTGATGTGGGTGTAGATGTAACATTAAGTGCTATTTCAAATCTAATTATAACAGGTGATTTACAGTTAGAGGGCGAGGGAATAGCCCAAATCGTATCTCTGATTGCAGGTCACATAAAAGCAGGCAGATTTAAATCTTTACATGTGAAGCCAAAATCCGAACTTGAGCCTGTTACACAAAAACCAAAAACAGATTTTGAAATAAAATCCGAACCGGAACCTGTTACCAAAAAACATGCTGAAACAAAAATAAATAAAGATAAAATTATTGAGCAGGCTCACGAATACGGTATTTCAAGGGAAAATGTACAGAAACTCAATGGTCAGGCTAAAGCTCGACTAGCTGAAAATCTTGCAATACTTGAAGCTGTGATAAAAGATTTGCCGAAAGAGCAAGCAGGATTGGTGAAAAAATTATTTGCAGATAATCCTGGAATTTCAAAATTTCTTTCATCAAAAAATATTAGAGAAGTAGTTGCGGATATGGACTTCTCAAAAATTCAAAATGGTAAAAATATAAAAAGAAGCATTGATAATGCTGCGATATCGCATAATTTTAAAATTATGCTGAGGGAAATCGGTGTAGATGACGAAGCTGTCAAAACTCTTTTGGCAAGATTTATGATTGAAGCTTCAAACAGAATTGACAGTGATATGCAGGCGGATATTACGGATGCTCAGCTTAAATTTATTAAAGACAGAGGCGCAACGACAGAAAATACATATATTCTTGCACCTCAGCCGACCGGTACGGCAAACCTTAAAAGTTATACAAATTCGGCAAGGGATTTTGTAGAAATTTCGCAGACAGGTAGTTCGGGACTTAAATTGAACCCGGATAATGCTGCAGTTGAAATTAATAACAGAAAACTGTTTACTGGGGATGAACAGGGTAAAAAGTTTATAGTTATAAGTGATGACTGTTCTATTAGCGGTGCATCTATATTGGAAGACAGCCTTAAAAACATAAATTTGGGTAATAATCTCAAAGTGGGTCAGGATGTGGAAATTGTATTTGCTCCGACTGTAATCGGAGGAAATGCCCAAAAAAATATAAACAAATTTATAGATTTGTATGAAAAAATATCTCCTGATGATATAAGAGAACTTGAAAAACGTATTACCAAAGCTTCAAAGAGTGGAGGTCAGCCTGATCTGGCAGGTCTGTCTGATGATGCGGTCGAAATGTATAAATTGGTTAAGTATGACATCACAGACAATCATAACGACAGGAATCAGCAAAATATAATTATAAAAATGCTTAAAAACTGCAAATGTAATAAAGGTGGTAAAGTTACATTTTCACTTGCAGATGTATCAGGACAATATCCTGCCCAAAAGGCATTAGATTACAGAGAAACGGAAACCTATAAAAATGCTGCCCCTGACGAAAAAAATGAGATTGATACCTGGATGACTGCAGATGGGCAAACTTGGGGATATCGTCAAAATGCTACTATGGTTTCGATTGAGGGATACAGGAGTAAAGGTTATGATTTTATAGGTAACACTACAAATAAAGATTCAAAACGTGCTTTTGGTATAGATGATAATAATCAAACTCGTACGAATTTGCCTGTCAGGGGTAATGCTCCAAATAATAATACGGTGCTTTCGCAGATATTTGCAAGAGCTGCAGGTGTTAATAATTCGAGGATAAAAGTTTCCGGACTTATTCCTCCCGAATCTTATTACAAATTAATGATGCATGATCTTACAACCCTGATAAATCCGACATATATTGGTAATCAACGAGTTGGCAAAAGTTTATCTTTGGAATTTGATATAAAGAAAGGCGGATTATCGGATGGTAAGATAAAAATTGGTAATAAGTCATATGATGCTGAAAATTGCAAAATAGAAATTATGACAGAAAAAGGTAATATCCTTTATTCTCAAACATTACATGGTGTTCCTAAAGGAACGCCTATGGCACAAACTGCAGAAAATTACAGAAAACAATTAAATCCTGATGTAATAAATGATTCCGGTGTATCTGTTTTATATGGCGCCAAAAAGATAGAGGATATCAACGACAAAGTTCTGGAGGAACTTGGAATACAAGAGAATTATGTTTTTGCAGTTCCGAAAGAATACAGTGATAAAATTGTTGTAAAAGTTAACGGAGAGGTTATTATACCTTGAAAATATTAAGTTTTACGATATAATGAAAGCGAGGAAACTATGATGGTATATTATTTTAATATATTTCAAAAAACATCCGATAAAATAGGTAAAGCTGCCCAAAAGGCGGTTGCCGACAGTTTGCCTGTAATTAAGGAAGCTCCGGATGGTTTGATAGTCAAAATTTCTGACGCAATTCGTAATCTTGAAGATTTGGCATCTTCAAACAAATTTTTTGAAAATATTGTCAAGGATAACAAAGATTTTATAAAAATTGATAACAATGTGTACAAATATAACGATTATTTTATTAATATCGGCAAAAAATTTAAATTAAATACTCATGCACACAGACTGGAAGAAATCAGAGAATATAAGCTTTCTTCTGCTCCCGAAATTATTGCGTATTCAGATTTAAAAAATAATATGGACTGTGTGCTGATTACAAGAATTAAAAATTCTAAAACATCTGTTCCTGTCCCATATGAAGAAGTGCAGGCTGATGTAACTCTTGAGGCTAAAAATAAATTTCTGCAGGATTTCGATAAACTGGCGAGAGATAATATAGCTGTGGATAATATGCTGAATAAACGTAATTGGTATGTTGTACCTGAAACCGGTGATATAATTTTATCAAATTGGTCTGATTTTTCAAGATTTGGTGATGAAGTTTCAAAATCAATATTTAAAAATAAACTTAGAGAATTATGCGGATTAATATACTAATATAGCAAATTTTTATTGCTGTTTGTTTTTATATAAATATAGCAAAATTTTTTAGGTAGTATATGTACGCAATTAAGATACAAAGATTTTCCAGGAAAATATTTCCAATGAACGCAGTAAGGAACGCAACTATTCCTGCAAAACCTGATGCAAACCGTGTCAAACCGAATTTTATCTCAATTCAGGGTATGGCTTTAAAATGTCTTAATGCCATAAGTGAAAATTTAAAAATTGATTTAAAGTATAAGAGAAACCTGATAGAAGCTGCAGGTTTGCCTGAAATTGGTGTAAATTCTTTAAAATCAGTATTAGGACCTATGGAATTCAAATCGTTTGTGGCTAAAAATTCTGAAAATGCAAGAATTTATACTCCCGGAATAAGACCTGCCGATAAAAAAGGTGTTGCGGATTCTTTTCCGCTGACAAATGTGAAAAACAAGACATTTGGTGCAAATCTGCATATTCATACGACAAATTCAGACGGTAAATTATCGGTTCAGGAATTACTGGATCAGGCATCAGAGTACGCAAATGCTTATTTTAAAAAAAACAAAACCCCTTTTGTAATTGCGATAACAGACCATAATACTGTGGAGGGTTGTAAGGAAGCTGTGCAGATTTTGGGTAAGAATCCCGAAAAATACAAAAACCTGCGTGTTGTATTGGGTGCGGAAATATCCGTAAAGGAGGATTCCGTGTACGGATATGCATTTAAAAAGCCTGAAAAATTTCATATACTTACAATGTGTATAAATCCTTTTGAAAAACATTTAAATGATTTTATTGCTGATATAAATATGGGACATAATACACCTATGTTTCCGCGTGTAGTAAGGTTAGATGAGGTTGTTTCTGCTGTGAAGCATCAGCCGGATGCTTATTTAAGTTATGCACATCCTGCATTTCCTGATATGAAACACAGAATTGTTAATCCTAATGATGATTACACAAAATTAAATCAGGATTGTGTCAGATTTTTTAAAGAAAAAGCCGGTGATAAGGCCCTGTATGCAGAAGTATATTATGGCGGTTATAAAGGGTCAATGGCTACTGATGAAAAATTGCACGATTGTATAAAATCTGCGGTTGAAGATGCCGGTCTGTTAAAAGCAGGCGGCATGGATACTCACGGAAATTCCATATTTTACAGTGGTATTAACATAAAATAAGTAATAAAACGAGCGGCATAGCCGCCCGTTCATTTTTTAGGGGGTTAATGACGAAGCTCATTCATACATGAAGGCAATACTTCTATATATGCTCTCTGGCATGATGAGCAGCGTACAGGAGCAGGTGCAACAGGTTCTGCCATAGCACATTTGTCGCATTTCTTACATTTTTCAACACGTTTGCATGGTTCGCAATTCTTGAAGCCGGTAAACGGATTTAAGCTGAATTTGGTCTGATTACAACCAATTCCGATATAAGGCAGCGGATTTAAGTAGCTTATATCCCAGGCAAATGCACTGTTTACGGGAATTGTAAGGAATACTCCCACTCCAAGCAGCATTAATAACTTTTTCATACAATAATCTCCTATTAAAGATATAACGACCTTTCAGATATAATTTTATAATTTTGCAGACTATTTTACATTGCCACCAAAGTTAATTGACGGTATTCTTTTTTGCTAATGAAAACGGGTAATATTTTTTCATGGTATTATTAATTTAAGCAAATATTATAAGGAAATGCACTATGCCAAAAGTATATATAGAAACGATGGGATGCCAGATGAATAAATCGGATACCGAAAGAATGCTCGGTATGCTTGAACATTTCGGATATGAAGAAACAAAAGAACCTAAAGAAGCCGATTTATTGATGGTCAATACCTGCTCTATCCGTCAGTTAAGTGAAGATAAAGCCTTTAGCCTTTTAGGATTATGGGGAAAGTGGAAAAAAGAATCCCGTCCGCATATTAAAATAGGTATTTGCGGTTGCGTTGCACAGCAAAAAGCCGAAGAAGTTTTTAAACGTGCTCATTATGTAGATTTCGTGCTTGGAACCCATAAGATATATTCTTTACCTGAAATTATAAAAAGGATAAATAACGGTGAAAAGGTTTGCGAATGTGCCGAAACTAATCAAACCGAAGATGAAAAAGCAAAAGAATATTCAATCGACCGAGTTAAAGCAGTAAATGCTTGGATACCGATAACCGAGGGTTGTAATAATTTCTGTACTTATTGTATAGTTCCTTATACCAGAGGCAGAGAACGTTCAAGACAGCCGGAACTGATTTTAAAAGAGGCAAAGGATGCTCTTAAACAAGGCTTTAAGGAAATTACGCTTTTGGGACAGAATGTTGACAGTTACGGTAAGGATTTTAAGGATAAGAGCTACAGACTTGCCGATTTACTGAAAGAATTAAACGCTATAGAGGGTAATTTCCGTATCAGATTTGTAACCTCATATCCTACTGATATTACGGATGAACTTATACAGACAGCAAAAGACTTAGATAAAGTTTGTGAATACTTCCATATTCCTATGCAGTCAGGTAATTCCGAAGTTCTGAAAAAGATGAATCGCCGCTATGACAGAGAAACTTACGGGAAAATTGTTGCAAAAATACGCACAATGGTTCCTGATGTTACTATTACAAGTGATTTTATAGCAGGTTTCCCGGGGGAAACAGAAGAACAATTCAGAGATACCTTGAGTGCTATTGATGAATTTGAGTTGGATTATTCAAATACCGCGGCTTATTCTCCAAGGGAAAAAACCGTTGCAGCAAAATGGGTGGATAAATTTATTCCTGAAGATGAAAAGATTGAGCGTCTTGCAAGATTAAATGAAAAAGTCCGTGAAAACTGTCTGAAATCCAATAAAAAATATGTGGGACGTGAAATGGAAATTCTTGTTGAAAGTTTTGAAAACCACAAAGGCAAAAATATAATTACCGGCAGAACGAGGAATAATAAACTTGTTCATGTGCCTTGTGAAACTGACAGAACAGGTGAATTTTTGAATGTGAAAATTACAGGATGTAAAACCTGGTATTTAAATGGGGAAATAGTCGATTAGACAATAAAAAGCCCCTGTTAAAGGGGTTTTAAATTTTTTTAGGAAGGTTAGGAATAGGAATTTTTCTCTCTCTTTTCTAAACGGATAAAATTTACTCTCTCTCTCGTGTAATTTAATGTTGTCAACTCTCTTATATATATAAAGTATATACTCCCTATCTAATTTCAACAATGAAAATATTTGTAACATTAGTTTACATTATTCTTAAAACCAAATATACAGCCATGTAACAGCGTAATGTGTCTGATTTGTTTATCCTGAGCATATTCATGAAAAGTCTTTAGAAACAAGCTCATACAATTTGCGTAAATTACTTTACAAATATTTTTTTCTGGTCTATACTACATACATATAAAAGTTTATTACTAGAGTAGTTAGTAAAAAAAAGAGGTAGTAAAAGATGAGAAAACTTTTAGTTGGTTTATTTGCGGCTGGTGTAGTTGCTATGAGCACTACTGTTCCAACATTTGCTGCAAACATTTCTGATGTTACCAAATCTTATTGGGCAGCAACAGAAATTAACAACGTTGTAGATAACAACGTAATGACTCTTACCGGTAACAAATTTAATCCGGAAGGTACAGTTTCAAGAGTTGAGTTTGTACAGGCTTTATTGAAAGTATTAACAAACGAAAATCTTGACGTTAGAATTGGTAACAAATTCAGCGATATTTCAACAGCAGATTCTTTCTACAAAGATGTATTAAGATCTGAACAATTAGGTTTAGTTTACGGTTATCCGGATGGAACTTTCAAACCTAACAAATTGATGTCAAGAGCTGAAACACAATCAGTTATCAGCCATATTACACAAGATATGAATGCTGATACTTCTGTATTGAAGAATTTCACAGATGCAAAAACAATTCCTTCATGGGCTAAAAAACCATATGCAAAAACTTTGAACTATGGTATTTATGTAAATTATCCTAACCCATCTGAATTAAGACCAAACGATGTATTGTCAAGAGCAGAAGCTGCTGTAATCCTTTACAGATTAAGACAAAAAGCAGGTTTGATTAAATCTCAATACATTGGTAAAGATTTAAAAGAACAAATTCTTGGTTATGAACACTTAGATGCAGTTAAGAAAGCTCCTTCTGATGAAGTTATTATTACTAACAAGAGAAATATCATCAAAGAAGGTAACGCTATGTTAGTAGCATTTGATGAAAAATTCAGATCAGAAGCTGCAGCCGGTGGTGATGCTGTAACATTCGTAGCTAATGAAGACATTGCTACTGTTGAAGGTACAACATTGTTCCCTGCAGGAACCAAATTCTATGGTAATGTAATCAGTATTACAGATCCAAAATGGTTCAACAAGAACGCAAGAGTATATGCTCAAATTACAAAAGCAGTTCTTCCTAACGGAAAAGTAGTTTCTATGAACGCAAAACCGTTCTACAAAAACTATGAATTAAAAGAAGGTCCTTGGATGACAGCCGGTAAATTGGCATTATGCACAGTAACAGGTGGTGCAGTTGGTACAGGTGCCGGTGTAGGTTTTGCATTCATTCCTAGCCCTCACAGAATTGGTACCGGTGTTGCTATTGGTGCTCCTGTAGGTGCTGCTATTGGTTTAGCTACTGGTTTAATCACAAAAGGTTTGAACTACCATGCTAAACAAGGCGAAGAAATTAAAGTTATCTTACTTGACGATGCTAGCATTGCTAAGTAATTAACATAAATTTAATTGCTATGACTGTGTGCGGGTGAATATTTCACCCGCTTTTTTTACGCCGCGGGCAGAGGATTTTCGTTTTATCAGTGAGAATTTGTGCTGTTATTAATTTGACTTTTTGCTTTGTGGAATGTATTATAAAGTAGTTATAGTACTAGATTTGAGGATTATAGAGATGAAGAAATTAAGGCAAAAAAACATATTATCTCTTTTATATGATAAAACGAATGATTTTAAAGACAGGGTTGCACTTGGTACTAAGACCCCGTTGGGATGGAAAGAATTTACATATAGTGGTGTCGGTAAATTATCGAGGCGATTGGCATCATATCTTATAGATAATTTAGAAGTTAAAAAGGGTGACAGCTTAACGATTCTGTCTGAGTCAAAGCCTGAATTCGGGGCATGTTTATTTGCTGCAGCCTTAGCAGGTATGACAGTTGTTCCGTTGGATGTCAAATTAACAAAATATGAGTTGACATCGATTCTTTCGGATTGTTTGCCTACGGTGATGTTGGTATCTCAGCATTATTTGGATACGGCAAAGGAATTACAAAAAAGTATTCCGTCAATAAAACATATATTAGTAATGGATGAACCTTCATATAATCAGGAATACCAAAGCATACATACATTACCAAGTAATCCTGATGCAAAATGGAGGATTAGAAGTTCAAAATCTACGGCATTAATTATTTATACATCAGGGACAACGGGTTCTCCTAAGGGTGTTGAGATTTCTTATAATAATATTTTTTCTCAGCTAGAAGATTTGAAAGTTGTAATGGATCATATCATTCCTTCAAAACATTGCAGAATGCTTTCAATTTTACCTATGAACCATCTATTTGAATTAACGGTAGGGTTTTCTACATTTTTAAATTTAGGATATTCAGTATACTATGCGCTAAGTCTTAAACCAAAAGATATTCTATCAATAATGAGAGAAAAGCAGATAAATTTCATGGTTGTTGTACCGGCATTTTTAAAATTGCTAAAAACTTCAATTATGTCAGAAATGAATAGTGCTTCAAAATGGGAACAGACTTTATTTGATATTAAGTACAATTTGGCAAAATTTGTACCGTTTATGAGTGTAAGACGCCTAATGTTCAGAAAAATACATAAAAAATTCGGCAGACATTTTAAGGCTTGTTTGTCAGGTGGTGCTCCGTTGGATATTGAAGTAGGTAAATGGTTTAGCAGATTAGGTATAAAGGTATATCAGGGCTATGGATTATCAGAATGCAGTCCTGTTGTATCAATGAATTACGACAAGCGGCATGAATTGGCATCAGTCGGACGCGCATTAAATAGTTTAGAAGCTAGGATTGATTCTGAAACCGGAGAACTTATGGTAAAGGGCCCGGCAGTAATGAAAGGGTATCATAATCAACCGGAGTTAACGGCAGAAGTTATTACAGAGGATGGCTGGCTTCATACGGGAGATATTGCAAAAATTGATAAAGACGGACATATCTATATTACAGGTAGAATCAAGAACATGATAGTTCTTTCCGGTGGTAAGAAAGTATTTCCGGAAGAAGTTGAAGCAGTACTGGAAAAAAGTTCTTACTTTAAAGAAGTTTGTGTATTCGGACACGTAAGAACTTTTGGAAGCAAGGATGGTACTGAAGAGGTTACTGCTGTTGTTGTTCCTACAGATGAAATTATAAACCAATACAGCGATGAGGAAATTGATAAGCTGATAAAAGGTGAAGTTAAACAGTTAGCTACCCATTTAACGCCGTACAAGCGTCCTGTGAATATTGTAGTTCGTAAAGAAGCTTTGCCAAGAACTGCTACAAACAAAGTTAAACGAAAAGAAGTGAAAAAACTTGTGACTGTGTAAAGGTTATGCGTTTATATACTAAAAAACCCCGATTATATTTATAATCGGGGTTTTTAGTTAAGTTTTTGATTAATATTAGAAGTTTAATCCTGCTTCACGAGCTGCATCAGCCAAAGCTGCAACACGTCCGTGATACAAGAAACCGCCTCTGTCAAATACAACATCTTTAATGCCTGCTTTTAAAGCTCTTTTAGCAACAGCTTCACCAACAACTTTTGCTGAATCGATGTTTCCGCCGTGAGCTAATTTTTCTTTAAGGTCTTTGTCAATTGATGATGCAGAAGCTAAAGTAACTTTATTTACATCATCAATAACCTGAGCATAAATATGTTTTGTACTTCTGTAAACAGCCAATCTTGGGCATTCAGCAGTTCCTGAAATTTTTACTCTGATTGATTGGTGTCTTTTTTGTATCTGAGGTTTTCTTACTTTTGTTTTAATCATTTTTCTTTTTCCTTTCTACCCAAACATCATTGAGAACCTACCTCATGAGTTCATATGGGCGGTCATACATTTAAATTACCAAAGGTAATTAAGGTTTTTCTAATACATAGTAGCTACTTACTATTTCTTACCTGCTTTACCGGCTTTACGTCTGATGTATTCACCTTCGTATCTTACACCTTTTCCTTTGTAAACTTCAGGCGGACGTTTAGATCTGATGAATGCTGCAACGTCACCAACTGTTTGTTTGTTGGCACCTTTTACGGTGATTTTTGTATTAGCTTCAACAGAAATTGTAATTCCTGCAGGCGGTTCTACGATTACCGGATGAGAGTAACCTAATGCTAAATTAAGGTTTTTGCCTTCCATATTTGCACGATAACCTACACCCTGGATTTCAAGTTTCTTTTCAAAGCCTTCTTTTACACCGTGAACAGCGTTTGCTACAAGTGTTCTTGATAAGCCGTATAAAGCATCAGCTTCTCTTGAATCACTATTTTTTGTCAAAATCACTTGATTGTTTTCGATTTTAACAGCTATTTCAGGACGAACATTAACCGATTCTTCTCCTAAAGGTCCTTTAGCGGTAACCAGTTGTCCGTCAACCTTTACTTCGACTCCCTGAGGGATGTCAATAGGTTTCTTTCCTATTCTTGACATGTGTTTTCTCCTTTTAGTATATTATGCATCACTGTTGAACCTTTCTACCAATTACGTTCAACGCAAGATTAATCCTAACACGGACAAAACTCTTTGTAAACAATTAGTTTATAAAATGTAAACATAAATATATAAAACAAATCCGCTTTATGAAGTGAAAGCGGATTTGTACTATTTATAAATTCGGTTTTTGTTTTAAGCAAGAGCCTCTTGTTTCTTTGCCTGATACATTTGTGCCATTGCATTTGCCTGAGCAACATTCTTCTTGGCTTTAGTTGCCTGTGTATTCATTTTCTTTGTTGTTTTACCGGTAGTTTTTACTTTTTTGTTTGCGCTGACAAGTGACTGACTAAATCTCTTAACTGATCCGGCTGAGGAATTTGCCTGAGCTTTTGCAGCGTCCGATTGTCCGCCTGCAACTTTACCTGCTGTTGTGGTTGCTGCACCTACTGCAGTTGTTCTCATACCGATAGCTTCAGTTTTTTTGCCAACTGCTTTTACTCCCGGAGCGGCACCTTGTGTCCAGGTACACAGGCTCATAAGATAAGCAACACCCTGAGTGGTTACACCAACACCGGTTGTAATTGTGCCGGTTGTTGTGACTTTGTCTCCGACATTAACTGTATGATCAGCCAATGAACGATTATTATCGGCTTCTTTTGATTTTGCTTTTACCTGGCTGTTTAGATTTTTAACATTCTTACTTGCGACTTTCACTTTTTTGTCATTTGCAAGTACAAGTTTGTTAGATTTTGCCGTATTTGTCTTCATTTTGCTTGATGATTTGCTAATTTGACTTTCTAGCTGGCTGATTTTTGCATCATTACCATCATCACCTTGTGCTTGAGCTTGAGATGCACTGTCAGAGCTTTGTGTTTGTTGTGTGTCCTGAGCCTTATTAGCTTTGCTTGTTGGAGAAGAATCTTGTGCCTGCATGTCTTCACCGCCAAGTTTCAAGGAATTAGCGCTTTTCTCACCGACTCCGGTATTATCTCCTGCCGTTAATTCTTGCAGTTGCGACATAGCAGCGTCAATCTTCTTTTGTTCTGAAGCATTTTGTTTATCTAATTGCTGTATTTGTTTGTCATTTTTTTGAACAGACTTTTCTGTTTTTTTAGTTTCTGCCTGCATTTTTGCAGTATCTTTTTTCAGGCTTTTTTCAATTTCTTGAGAATTACTTGTTGCTTTATCTGCCTCTTTCGTGCTTTTTGTACCTTGTGATGATGCACTGGAAGCACTTGAATCTGCATCTTTAGAATCGTTCACTGCATCTTTGCCGTTGGCTTCTTCTTTTTTTGCTTTTTCCTTTTCTTGTGCTTCTTCCGATTTTTCAGGTTTTTCTGTTTTATCTGTCGAATTTGTATCTTCAGCTTTTAATGTTGCTGAAGTGTTATTTGTTCCGGAAGTGGCTCTTGTGTTTTGAGCAGTTTCCTTCTTATCGGATTTTACTGTGTCTTCTTTTTTTTCTGTTTTGTCTGCATTTTGGGCAGCTTCTTTTCTTTCAGCATAACTTGCAGGTTTTGGCTGGGCTTTGTTTTCTACCTTATTTTGATTAGCTTCCATGCTGTCCCACATGTTATTGGCTTTTTGTTTTGTAGCTTGTGCCTGCTGATTATTATCTGTGGTTTGAGCAATGTTGTTTTTTGCATTGGTATCAACATTGTTGTTACCAAAGATTGATGAGTTTTTATCAGCACCCTGTGTTTGTTGAGCACCTTGTTGAGGGGTGCCAACTTTCTGTTGTTGCCGCTGTAACTGCATTTGTTTAATTTTGGCTGCAAAATCTGCACCATTAAAACTGATGCCCATAATTAGGCTCCTCTCTCATCTTTTTTGCTCTCTTATATATATAAAAATTCATGAGGATGCCTATTTTCAGCATGTTTTAAAATGTTTACAAAAGTTTACATGTTATATTTACTATTTCTGACTGAATTATTTGCAATTATTTTAATGTATAATTTTATCATGATTGAATTATTATCTGATAGCAGCTGGATTAAACCGCAAATAGATTTATTATTATGGTTGCAAAATATCAGGTCTTTTTGTCCCGATATTGTGAACAAATTCTTTATATCTGTTACGGTAATTGGTGAAATTTGGGTTCCTACTGTTATCTGTGGAATTTTGTATTGGTGCGTAAATGCTAAAAACGGCACATATATGTTTTTACTTTTTGGATTTCATTATATATTTTCGCAATTATTAAAAATGATTGCGTGTGTATACAGACCCTGGATTTTAGACGAGAGAGTTCAGCCGTTAAAAGAGGCAATAACGTACTCTAAGGGTTATTCTTTTCCAAGCGGTCATTCGTCTATGGCTGCGTCAAATTTAGGAGGATTGTCTTTTATTTTCAGGAAAAACATTCCGCTTTGTATCTTTTTGTTTCTTGTAATATTACTGGTTGGTTTTTCTCGCATGTGGGTTGGGGTACATACTCTGCAGGATGTTGTCGGCGGATTTTTAATAGGTTTTGTTATTATTTTTGTTGGGAATGCCATAATAAATTGGGCAGAACAGAATAAAAACCGATATATATATTTATTAGTAATAATAAATGTTCTAATGATTGCAATTCTTGTTTATATGATATATTTTTGTAAATTTCCTATGGATTATGTAAACGGAGAATTGCTGGTCAATCCTAAAGGTGCAATACATGCATCTGTAGTTTGTTATGGTTATTCTATGGGTTTAATGAATGGGGCTTTTTTGTGCAGACGCTTCTTCCCGTTTGAACCTGAAAATTATTCAGTTCGTTCAAAATTTATAATTGGTACAATAGGGGGAATATTAACTTATCTTATCCTGAATTTTGCTTTGGAATACTGTTTTGCAAGTGATTTCAGTTATCGTTATACATTACTTATAACAATGTTAATAGGTCTTTTTGTAACTGCTATTTATCCGTTAATATTTTCAAACATCAAATTTTTGAAAAAATATTAAAGAGAAGTATTATCAAGAACTGATTTATCAGTTAATTGTAATGGTATACCTATTTCTTTTTCAAGGCTTGCAGCAGCAACATTGTAATTTAACATTGCATTGTAAAAATCTAAACGTGCATTAAGGTAAGTGTTTTCACCGTCTTTGAGTTCTATTGCATCACCAACTCCGGCTTTATATCTTCCTGTTACTTGTCTGTACTGTTCTTTTGCCTGATCAAGTGCAAGTTTAGCAATTCTTATTTCTTCAGCGGTTGTTTCCAAATCCAAATAACCCTTTTTAACGTTATAATATACGTTGTCTTTTGCATCATCGTAATCCGCTAAAGCTTTTTTGTATCCTGCACGGGCTTCATCCACCTGTTTTTTTACAAGGGCAATATTAAATGCGTTGTATTTAAGTCCTACTCCATATTGTGTGGATCTTACATTATAATCATTTCCTACCCCGTAACCGAAGCTTGCTGATAATCCCAAATCAGGAGTATAATTTCTTTTTTGTGCCCGTAAATTTAATTGTGCCGCTTCAACATTCTTTTTTGCAGAAATAAGCTCAGGTCTGACATCATACGCGGTTTTAAGTGCATCTTCAACATTAATATTAAAACGATTCAATGAAAGTTCATCTGCAAGTTCGTAATTTTTGTATTCGGGGATACCCATAATTTTTGATAACTGAACATACGCTACTTCAAGTATATTTTGAGCTTTAACGAGATTTAATCTTGCTTTTCCAAGATTGTATTCTGCTGTTACAACATCAATCTTTGCTTTTTTCCCTAAATTATAGAAACCCCAGGCCTGATTCAGCTGAAGCTCATAATCTTGTACTGTATCTTCATAAACTTTGACCTGTGCTTGTGCAAATAATATATTGTAGTAGGTTACTTTAATATCATATATGATACTGTTTATTGTTGCTCTTGTGTCTGCTTGTCTTGCTTCATACACTCTTTTTGCAGTGTCTGCATAGGCTTTTGTTTTACCAAAATCAAATATTAGCATGTCTGCCGATACGTTTGGAACATATCCCATAGTATTATACATGCTTCTGTACCCGTATGGAGTTCCTCTATAATAATGATTTCCGCTTCTGGAAACGTCCACTCCTGCAGTAATTGTCGGGAAATAATTTGACCAGGCTTGTCCTATTTTTGATTTGTAAACCTCTTCATTGAATACATACGAGCGTATGCTGGGATTATATTTTAGTGCTATATTAACACAATCCATAAGAGTGAATACCGAATGGGTATCATTGGTAAACTCAGACTTTATCTGTACGGCTTCCTGTTTGGATTGTTTTTTTGCCTTTTTATTATCTATCGAAAAAGCTGTGTTTGCTGTTGTTATTAACAAAGATAAGACTAAAAATAAATTTATAATGTATTTTTTATCGTGTTTCATATTATCTATTCTTCCAATTCCTTATTACTGTTAAAATATTTATCAACGATTTCCTGTATTATTACATAAAATGCAGGAGTTAAGACAGTACCGAGTGTAGCTGCAACTATCATACCTCCTATTACGGTAGAACCTACCGAAATTCTGCTGTTAGCACCGGCACCGGATGCAAACAGCAAAGGTAAAATACCTAATATGAATGCAGCTTCTGTCATCATAATTGCTCTGAACCTCAGTAATGCCGCTTTTATTGCTGCATCATAAATGTTTAATCCATTAGATTCGTGTTCTTCTTTTGCAAATTCAACAATCAAAATTGATTGTTTTGCAGCAAGTCCCATCAACGTAATCAACCCGACTTGCGAATACAAATCAAGCGATTGACCCATCATTAATTGGAAAACTAATGCTCCGACAAAGGCAACCGGTGAGATTAACAGTACCGCAACGGGTATCATCCAGCTTTCGTAAAGTGCAACCAAGAACAAATAAACAAATAGCAGAGCAAACCCTACTACGATTCCGGTTTGTCCTGAAGATTCCATTTCCTGCAAAGAAGTTCCGGACCACGAAAACGTATAATCATGCGGTAAGTTTTTCTTAGACAAATTCGTCATCGCTTTCATTGCATCACCTGAGGATTTGCCGTTTGCCGGAGAACCCTGTATCTGTGCAGCTCGGAATTGATTAAATCTGGTAATTGAAACTGCACCGACAGTCTGTTTTGGTGTAATCATTGTCATAATCGGAACAGGTTCTCCCTTTGTATTCATAACATATATTTTATGCAAATCTTCGATTTTATTTCTGTAATCACCTTCTGCCTGCATAAATACTTTAAATATTCTGCCCAGTTTGTTAAAGTCATTAATATAAGCGTATGATAAAGTTGATGCTAAAGTATTATGAAGCTCAGCTATATCAACACTCTGAGCGAGGGCCTTTTCATAATCTATATCTAACTGATACTGCGGAACATTAGCCTGAAACTGGGTATAAACATTTTGTAAGGCCGGATCCTGATTTGCCTTTGCTATAAATTCATTTGCGAAGGCTGCAATGTCCTGAACACTTGCATTACCGGTAGACATAAGCTGATATTCAAATCCGCCTGACATACCTAAACCGTCTATTGCAGGCGGAGAAAGTGTAAATATTGATGCTTCATTAATATCAGCAGTACGTTTATATATTTCCGTTAAAATTCCGGTGTGTGAAAGATCTGTTTGTTTACCCTTAATCAAACGAACTATCCAGTCGATAGGGCCGACTTTCCTTTCACCCCATTCCGTTAACATTGTAATAATAGTTGCCTGGTTAGACGGTCCCATACCGCCAAACGCTACAATTCGGTCTTTATCAATACCTTCTATACCGTCTATTGCTTTAATAAATTTTTGGCACACATCTTTGGTTCTGTTTAATGAGGCTCCGTCAGGAAGAGTTACAACAGTAATAAGCATCCCCTGATCTTCATCAGGAATAAATCCTGTCGGAATAACTTTGAACAAGCCTAACATCAGTAATACCATAGCTACATATACAATAATTGTCAGTTTTTTGTTATGAACAAACTTTTTGACAAGTTCTATATAATAGTTAGTCAATTTGTCAAACTTATCATTAAAAATAGCGAGCCCTTTATTCAAATATTCTTCTGCCTTCTTCAGATATTGTTCAGCAGTTTTCAACCAAGAAGGATTATTATTTTCTTTCTTTTTGGCAGGTTTCAGTAAAATAGAACACATCGCCGGAGAAAGTGATAAAGCACAAACTGCAGAAAAGGCAATTGATACTGCAATACAAACTGCGAATTGTTTATACATTGTACCTGATAATCCGCTCATAAAACACATTGGAACAAATACAGCCATAAGAACTGCTGCCATGGCTACAAGCGAACCTCCTACTTCGCCCATTGTAATCTGTGTCGCTTCAAGTGCGGATTTGCCGTCTTCTATATGTCGTTTAACATTTTCTATTACAACAATCGCATCATCTACTACTACTGCAACTGCCAGTACCAACGCAAACAAAGTTAAAAGGTTCAAAGACATCCCCAAAGCCTTTAAAGCAATAAATGTACCGATTAATGATACAGGAATTGTTACACAAGGAATTAAGGTTGCTTTAAAATCCCCTAAGAATACAAATATAATTAATATTACGATAAGTGAAGTTAAAAGAATTGTAAATTCAACCTCGGACATTGATTCGTTAATGAAAGTTGAGCTGTCCATCATAATGTCAATCTTCAAAGAATCAGGAAGAGTCTGAGAAAGTTCATCTATTGTTTTATAGATATTGTTACATATTTCAACCGTATTAGCACCCGGTAAAGGCATTACCTGCATTAAAGCCGCCGGTTTTCCGGAAACTATACCAAACATTGAGTATGTTTTTGCCCCTAGTTCAACTCTTGAAAGTTCTTTAAGTCTTATTTTTGAGCCATCCGAGTTAGAGCGAATTATAATATTCCCAAATTCTTCCGGAGTTTGGAGTCTGCCTTTTGTAAGCAGAGAAAGTTTTAAACTCGGATTTGCATTTGTCGGTAAATCACCTAATGCACCTGCTGAAAGCTGAACATTCTGATTTTGAACAGCATTTCTTATTTCAGATATGGAAACTTTGTAACTTGCAAGTTTTGCAGGATCAAGCCAAATTCTAATACTGTAATCATCTGCACCAAATACGTTTACAGAACCGACACCGTTAATTCTTTTTATGGCATCTTTAATATATATATTGGCGTAGTTTGTTAAATCAAGCTGATTCCATGATTCGTTTTCGGAAGCAAGGTTTAAGATAATTGCACCGGCACCGCCGACTTTATTCTCGGCTGTTAACCCCTGCTGCAAAACTTCTTGCGGTAAAAGTGACTGAACCTGTTGAAGTTTGTTTTGAACATTCATCAGGTTAACATCGTTATCCGTACCCGTCTTAAAGTATATTGTTAATGAATAAGCAGCGTCATAACTGGTTGAGGTCATGTAAATCATATCCTGAACACCGTTAAGTTGTGATTCCAAAAGCGAAGCTATGGAAGATTCTATAACCGCTGCACTTGCACCAGGATAGCTTGCTGATATTGTAACCTGAGGTGGTGTAATATTAGGATACTTCTCTTGCTGTAGCCCAAACAACGAAAGCAAACCTAATATTACAATCAGAGCTGATATTACAACTGCAAATCTTGGTTTTTTTATGAAAAAATATAAGTCTTTCTTATTTATTGCCATTCTCTTTCCTTTAATGTTTTAATTTATAAGTTTTAAACTGCATTTGCCGGTTAGCGTAAACGTTTACAGCTAACTTTATGTTCTTATTTTTTATTTTCGTTTTGCCCTTCTTTATAAGGTATTGGTTTGACAGCCTGACCGGATTTATAAATATCCTGAATCCCTTTCATAACAACGACATCATCATCTGAAAGACCTTTTTCTACTATCCAGTTATTTTCATAGTTATCATTTACTATAATATCTTTTTTGACTGCTTTCCCATCTTTTACTGTCCAAACATAATACCCGGTTCCAACATCAGTTTTGGTTGCGGATTGAGGGATAAGCATAACTTTTTGCGGATGATTTACCCTTATTGTTACATTAACATAATCCCCCGGAATTAAAAGTTCATCAGGGTTTTCAAATACTGCTCTCAATGTAACGGTTCCGGTTGTTTCATCAACTTTATTATCTACAAATTCTATAGTACCTTCTTTTTCATAAGTTGTACCGTCAGAAAGACCTAAAAGTATTGATACCGAATTATCAAGACTTGGATTTTTGTGCTTATTTTCCTTAAAATACTTTTTAAGTTCTATAAAATCGCCGCTTCTTACTGAAAATGTAACTTTCATAGGGTTTGTAGTATAAATTTTTGCAATAACTCCCGTTGACGGGGTTACATAATTTCCTACAGATACAATTGATTTTCCGATTCTTCCGTCCATTGGAGATGTTATATTTGTATAACTCAAGTTTAAACTTGCTTTATTCATGTCAGAAATAGCCCCATCCAGAGCTGCCCTGTTTTTATTCCTTTGAGTAAGAGCATTGTCATAGTATTCACGGCTTACCAAATCATCTTTAAATAGCTGTTCTGCACGCTTTAAGTCTATTTCTGAATTATTATAAACTGCAGAATTTTCGCCAACTCTTGCTTTCGCGGTTTGTGCCGCTAAAGCATATTCGTCAGGCTCTATCAAGAATAATTTTTGTCCTTTCTTAACTCTGTCCCCTTCCTGAAAATATCTTTCCTGCAGCCAGCCGCTGACACGGGCAATTACATCTACGGATTTTTGAGCTTCAATACGTCCTGTAGTACTATATGTAGGGTAAATCTCTTTTAATGTGGGATTTGCAACTTCCACCGTCTTTGGCTGACTCATAAGAAATGCCGTATAAGCTCCTGCTATGAGTGATTTCGCCTGATTAAAAAGTATCGGTATAACAATCACAGCAAGTGTAATAATTCCAATCTTTGTTTCCTTTGATTTCCAATTAATTTTCATAATTCCCCTATTTTCTAATATAACTCTCTATAGCATGTATGCTATCATGAATTATTAAAAAATTATATTTAATTTCATCTTTTTGTGTAGTTTTGTATAGAAATATTTTATTTGTATCTTTCGTGGTATTTAAAACAGGTTTGTGTTAGGATGTTGGCATGAAAAAGATTTTTATAATTATAGTATTGTTATTGTGTTGTACCGGTTCTGCGTATTCTGCAAATAACCTGAGTTTTATCTATATAAACGGCTCAAATAATAATGATGACAAAATGAAAACATGGTATGAAAACGGGGTAAAAAAATTACATCCGTTATTAAGAAAACGTTTTCTTAATAATTCTGCTATTAAAAAGAGTTACAAAAAGATTGGCGGACTGAATATAAAAGAGGAGCCTGTAATATTTTTCTGGGGATATGACAGTAAAAATGAACTGGATTATGTAAAAGGGCAGCTTGAAATATCCAAAATGGTAAGTTCTTCAGGTGCTTATCTCGTAAGAAATTTGATTACTCAATATATGCATGATGCAATTTGGGTTCAAAAATCTCATAATATGCTGCCGATACTTGATGATTTGAATGAAAAAGTTAAGTCTGAAGCTGCACAAGGTAATGGTGTTATGTTATACGGTTATTCTGCCGGTACATTTGTCGCTTATGAGTATATGTTCAATAAATTACGTTATGTGAATTTAGAAAAGTTATTTACTGCACTCGATTCGGATGAAGATTTTATGAAATTTGTAAAATCTAATCCGAGGAATGATACCTGCTTGTCGGCATTATCGGATAGTTATGGTGCATTAGGTACCTTATCCGCTTCCGGGCATTTGATAGTTAATCCGAATAAAGAGCAGTTAAAGAAAAATTATTTAGAGTTGGATGAAGTTACGGAAAAGGCTTGTGCTCCAAAGGATAAAGTCTTTGGGGTTGTGAATTTTGCAAGTCCGCTGCCTCTTTTTTATTCGGATATTTCGGATCCCGAGTATGAATTAAATTATTATAACAGGTTGATGATTAAATATATTCTTGAAAATGGTATCTTTTTGATTACCGTTAACTTTAGAGAAGACCCTCTCGGATTTCCTTCAAACAGAAATGTTACTATTTCTGAGATTGAGAAGGTTTTGGACATGAAAATAGAAAATCCGTCAGGAGTTATATATGATAATTCGGGAGTATGGAGTAAGAGAATGTTCCCTTTGGCACACACTTCTTACTGGACGGCAAGAGGTACTTTTACAAAGGCTATCGTAAAATCATGTGTTAATGGTTATAAATTCCAGTATGATGAAAAATACCAAAAGAAGATTTTAAAAAAGAAAAATAAAAAATCCGAGTTATTATAACCCGGATTTTCTGTTTATAATGTTTCAAAATTAGTAGCCTACAGAGTTGAAAACTTCTCGCCATCCTTGCGGAACTTTTGCAATATCTTCATCATTTTGTGCGATTTTGTCCAAATCCGATACTAATTTTTTCCCTTCACGTTCTTTTTCTTTATTGATTTGATTAATTTTTTCCTGATTCCTTGCTACGATTGTTTCAAACGGTTTTGCATAAGTTTCTTTACCTTGAGCTTTATACCTTCTTATGATAGGCATCTGTCTGCTTATAACGGTTTGTACTTTGCCAATTTCGTTATCAAGCAGTCTGTCATGGTTATCGTATACTGTTTCACGTTTTAAGCATTTAAAGATTTTAAATAGTTTATTTGCGACAGTTTCGTTGTCATATTTTTCCATTAACTGTTCAATATCAGGTTCGGTAACGCTTACTCTGTACTCATCATACACTTTTTCTTTGTTAAGATGGAAAGATAAGTAATTGTCAAGAATACTGTCTTTATTATTTCTTGTAATTTGTAACCTTTCACCGGGATAGTTTGCAGTTTTTTCTTCAAATAATGGTGCTATTTCCTGCATTAAACGTCTGCCGTCTTTGATGTGTGAATTAAGCTGTATTTTTGCTTGAAAAGATAAAGAATTGTTGTAATTTGTGTTCATATACGAGACCTCCGGTTGCTTTAATGTATCTGAATATTTTTTGTTGTTATTATTTTCATAATATTTTACATATTTTAACAGTTTTATTTCGCAAAAATTTTTATTTTCATTATTTATATAAAGCATCATGGATTATAATCTTTTAAAAACGGATATTTCAGGGGCATTTGATGCTTTTGGTGTTAATAATGTTAAACTCAATGAACATATGAGGGCATTTTATTCTGAGGGAATTAAAAATACATCTGTCGCATCAATGATTATGAGGGATGAATTGGTTAAAAGTATTCATACTCTTGATAATGAAAATGATATGATTGCACATGACATCAGCTTATCAATTAAAAATCCGTGTTTTGATGGTGGTAATTATGGTATGTATAAATTTAATTTATCAAAAGGCAAGCTGAAATTTATTACTAATGCGGGTAAAATTCTTGAAATATTGGAGCATCGGCTTTCTAACAGGGTAAATAAAGATACTTCATATCTAAAAGATGCGTTTGACAGAGAGTTTCAGCGATTATATCCAAAAACAGGTTATATACGGAAATATCTTGTGTCAATGACTGATGTAAAATACGATATGCTTAAAAAATATTGTAAAAAATAAAAATGACGGTAAGTTTACCGTCATTTTTATTTTCCCGGAAATGGATTCGAACCACTGTTGGATGATCCAGAGTCATCAGTCCTGCCGCTAGACGATCCGGGAGCATATATTTGCTTAACTTCTATAATTATAAATATAAAATATTTAAAAATCAAGAGTTATTAAATTTTTTTCTACCAAACAGGTACGGCGGTTCCCCCGTATAGCCAGTTTTTCCAAAAAGATTCGGAGCCGTCTTTTTTGTAATAAGTAGTTTCAGGCTTTGATTCGCCGTATTGGCTTGTTTCGTATTTAATATTTCCTGTTTCTTTATGAAATCCCATAGTTATATTTTTGTGTCTATCTGTAATACTCAGGTGCAATCCGCCGTCTTTTTCAAAGTTTATGTCCGCAGATATTGACTGTTTTGGGTTACTGAACCTTAACCCGACTTCTCTGGGGGCATTTTTTGAATCGGTAAGTGCGTTAAAAAAGCCGTGTCTTCCGAGATTATACAATTCAAGTATAGGTTTGTCTTTGTGACTTGCAAGTATAAGATTACCGTTTTCTGCTTTTTGAATCATTTTCAGTAATTTTTGAGGCGGATATGCAGACCACAAAGAATTTAGAATTGACCTGAATCCTGAATTTTGAAACATTCCCTTCAGTTCTTCAAATTCACTGCTTTTGTATATAAAATGAGTGTCTGCTATCTCTTTAAACAAGTTTGAAAAAGCGTTATTAACACCTTCTTCTGTTTTAAAATTAGTCCTAATCGCTTTTACAAGGGATTTTTCGTATTTTTCCAATCCGGTAAACGTAAAACTGTCCGTCTGTCCGATAACAGGCGGAGCTATTTTATCCCTGTTTTTTCTGTTAATTGCTATACTGTGTAATCCGTACGGCTCAATACCATACACATAAATTCTGTTGACCTGCATTTTCACACTCCATTAGATACACTTTTTTATACAAATTATCACTTCAAAGTTATATGTCAATTGTTATTAAGTATTAATTCCAAAAAATAATGGCTCCTTGCGGAGCCGATGGATGGTTTAATTAAAACATTTAGGAGTTTTAAGACAACTTAAATAGTAAAAGTATGCTTAGTTAAAAATATGTTGTGTATAACAAATTTTCTGCTACAATTG
Organism: uncultured bacterium; assembly: GCA_902760645.1. Classification (GTDB taxonomy): domain Bacteria; phylum Cyanobacteriota; class Vampirovibrionia; order Gastranaerophilales; family Gastranaerophilaceae; genus UBA1221. The sequence goes on along the minus strand of CACWHC010000015.1, from coordinate 54,664 downwards.
TAGTACTTTTTTAAATTTTTGGCAAGTTTTTCTTGAAATTTTGTGTTATAATGTATTCAGAAGTATGCGAAAATACTTTTATAGTGTGAATTTGACACTAATCAGCATTTGTAATATTTCTTAATATTAGGAAACAAAATGAACATTGTTATCTACTACATAGTTAGTATAATATGGAGTGAAGCATGATTAAATCGTCAATAAAAATATTTATTATATTATCGGCATTTCTTGTATCTTTAAACTGTGCATTTGCGGTTGATAACGGGTACTATAATCCTGTAACCAATACGAGAGTGAGAAATTCCGCAAGCGGACCCGTAACAACATACTATGTCAGTTCTCCGTCAGCGAAGTATACCAGAAATAACGGTATCGTTTCGCCTCGGTATATTACTAATCCTGCTATGTATAATGGTGGAAACAATGTTATATACAGAGTTTCCGGCAAGGGGTCAACGGTGTATTATCCAAATACCGGCTATTACAGAAACAACTATTATCCTACTTACACAACGACAACTACGACTTATTCGACTCCTACCATGTATTATTTGCCTGCCGGAACTTCAACAACAAATATTCGTGCAAACGGTGCTACAGGAACTGTTACTACTCAATATTCCGGTTACAGTACACCTTTGACAGGTCTGAATTTGATTAATAACGGCGGTAAAACAACAGTAAACAGATTTTTGTCTTGGTAATTCTTTTTAGGATATAATATTTTTATCATGTATAAGAGAGTTTTATTTTGGCTTGGTAATTCAAGATTATTTTCGCTTCCGATGACTGTTATGTCGTGGATTGTTGTTTTTATATATGCACTAAAGGACGGCGGAAATGTCGTTAACGGGATTTTGGCACTTATCGGAATTGCGTTTGCACATTTAGCGACCAATCTTTTTGATGATTATGTTGACTACAGAAGTTTATCAAAAGAAGATGCTTTTATGGAAAATAATGAAAAGTCAAAGTGTCGTTATATAAAAGAGGACAAAGCCACATTAAATGAACTTTTGGGAGTGGTTATTGTTTATTGTTCCATTGCTTTCATAATCGGGGTAATTTTGACTTTCAGAAGCGGATTTGGTGTTGTGCTGCTCGCATTAATCGGTGGCGGTATTGTATTATCTTATGCAAAATTATCCTCAAACGGATTTAGCGAATTGGCTGTGGGTACGGCGTTTGGACCGTTATTATTCGAGGGTACATACTATGTAATGTGTAAGAGATTTTCTCCCGAAGTTTTTATATTGTCTGTTGCTGTTGTTGTATTTACAGTTGGTTTAGTTTATATGAACAATGTTTTGGATTATGAGAAGGATATTGAGTGCGGCAAAAAATCCCTGTGCTGCAGGCTAAATGATACTAATCTTATTGCATCAGGGCTTTTGGTATTATATTCAATCGGTTATTTAATGTGTTTTGTACTTACGTTTTGGTTTAAAAATATATTTTATTGCCTGCCGATGATTACGGGTGTACTTGTATATCAGCTTTATAATTCGGTCAAAACATTTTATGCCGATAAAAACAATATCCCTGAAATAAAGTGGTGGAATTTTCCAATGGGTAATAAAACAAATATTATAAAAAGCGGAACTGCACCGTTTTATTTCAGATTATACTTTGCAAGAAATATAATGATATGGTTCTCAGTATTTATTATATTTGCAATTTTTATGCAAAATAGTCAAGCATAACCTTATAGAAAAATTCGTTAATTTCTTTAGCACCGTCTTTAACTCTTTGCGGTGAATGAATTTCTTTCATAAATTCTTCATAACTCATATTTAAATTCGGGTTCATTTCGACCATGTATTTTATGTTTCCGAACGGTAAAATGCCGTTTTGGCAGTCCTCACCCTCAATGTAGTCTTTATTTACAACAAATTCATTGTTTGGTTTTGCTGAAATTTTGCTTGCCAAATGTGCCAAAAATTCAAATATAGGTATACGCTCATCTTTAAGTTCAAACAATTTTCCGTTAAGATAAAGATTGCAAAGGGTTTTTCTTTTCCCTGTAATATCGTCAATGCCCATATCACTTGTATGGATTAAAAAATTAACAAAATTCGGGTTAAATTCGTTTCTGTAACTTGATTTTGAATTATTGTTTATTCTGTTCAAAAAAGCTCTGTATTTTGTTAAATCAGCTCCGTCTTTGTCGTCTGTTAATTGGGTATTGAGTACATACATTCCTTCGTTTGTTTCAGGGTTTTGCATTGAAAGGTATGCCGTATTTTTTAATCCTGTAAAGTTTACCTGCATAGATTTTCTCCTTGTGAAATATTAAAACTCGTGATAAATTTTTTTTGCGTTTATTTGTAAAATATTTGTTGAATGGGGTATGGACTTGCAAAATGTAAAAAATAGTTTATAATGATAATGTATTACAAAATAGCGGAGGTTATTATTATGTCAGTATTTCAGCCTAGGGGGGGGGGTAAGAGCCTCTCGCAGTAAGGGTTTACAGGATTTGCAGGCTAGCCTGCCTTTAGAGATGCTTCGCTCGTGGAATTTTTTAAACCACGGTGAGGAAAGACTTTATGTCATCCCGAACTTGTTTCGGGATCTAGCCACCGTAAAACTTTAGAGATAACTCAAAATAAGGTAATCGCAACAAGTACCATGGGTCAGATGCTGAAACGAGTTCAGCATGACAAAAAGAAGAAAGCTGCATTTACTTTGGCTGAAGGTGCTACGCACGTAGATCAGTCTGCAAAGCCTCGTCGTGCCGCCTTTACTCTCGCTGAAGTTCTAATCACCCTCGGTATAATCGGTGTGGTTGCGGCGTTGACCTTACCTACATTGATTTCTAATTACCAAAAACAGGTATATGTTAATCAACTTAAAAAATCTGTTTCTGTGTTAAGTGACGGATTTAAGCTCATGATGGCACATGACGGAGTAACAGAATTAAAAGATACCGAAGCATATAGCGAAATGGGGACTACTTGTAGTCAAGACAATATTCTTACCGATAATTGTCGTAGTATTAGAGAGGGACTTCAGAGCGTATTTTCCGGTATTCAGTTTACTCCGTGTGACGGTTCTGAGGTAAAATTCTTGAATGGACGTATTTGGTCGGAGGCTAAGTCCTCAAGTAGGACTTGTATGAAGTTTTCTGATGGCTCGGAGATTTTTGATTATTACTTTTACAAAAATTTTACAGATCAAGGTTCTAATAATTTATCTATAGATATTAACGGATCTAAAAAACCAAATACAGTAGGAAGAGATATTTTTATTTTAGATCTACTAAATACCAGGGGAGTATATGGATTTGGTTCTAGCTTCAGTGCTGAATTGAATGCAGGCGGAGTTCCGGAAGGTGATATTTATGAAGGGTTTTATTGGCGAACAACAAGAGATCGTACTTATAGTGAACAGGGAACAGTAAACAGTGAACAGTTCGTATCGGTGCTGTCGCACAGTTAAAATAAACCATGTCATTGCGAGCAAATCAAAGGCTTGATTTGCGAAGCGGATTTCTGTACGGTACTTGTACCGGATAGCGACGAGATTGAGCGATTTGCACATAGTGCAGGTAGCGAAACTCTCGGAGCGTGGAAGAAATCCAAGGCAGTAATCCAGCTTTTTAATTGTAAATAAGTTATTGAGTGATTAAGTAATTAAGTTTTTACAGTACTTTGTGCAAATAAAAATAACTTTAATTTATAAACTTTGAATAACTAAACGGCTAGATTGCTTCGCTATCGCTCGCAATGACATGAAAAAACAATTTGCCTGTAGGGCTGTTAAGAGCAGTTTACTGTTCACTACCTAAATATAAATATTTTTAAATAGTTACTTTTATGCTAAAATCTTCTTAAAACATGAAGTTACCCTAAAAGTACAGAGAGGATTTTTATTTATGCAGACAAGTACAAATCAATCGTTACGCCCTTTAACAACTAAAATTAACGATAAAGGTAATATCGAAATCGGCGGATGTGATACCGTAGATTTGGTAAATAAGTACGGAACTCCTCTTTATGTCATAGATGAAGTTACTTTAAGAAGTGTTTGCAGAGATTATAAAAAAGCGTTTTCTTCATATGATAAGGTAAAACTTCTGTACGCTTCAAAAGCGTTATGTTCTTTAGCTACAAGTGCGATTATTGCTGAAGAAGGTTTTGGTTTTGATGCTGTTTCGGGCGGTGAAATTTATACGATACACAAAGCAGGTGTACCGATGGGCAGAGTTCTTTTTAACGGTAATAACAAGTCGGCTGATGAGTTGTTGCTGGCACTTGAATTAGGTGTAGGAAGAATATCCGTTGATAATTTCTTCGAATTGGCTCTTTTGGATGAGCTTGCAAAAAGTAAAGGCAAAAATGTCGATGTCCTTTTAAGAATTACTCCGGGAATAGAATGTCATACTCATGAGTATATTCAGACAGGTCATCTGGATTCAAAGTTTGGGTTTGACTTAACTCAAATTGATGAGGCGGTCGATTTGATATTAAGTACATATTCAACTCTGAATATTAAAGGGTTACACGCTCATATAGGTTCTCAGATTTTTGAAACAAAAGTTTTTGATGACGAGATTGAAATTCTTGTAAAAGAAATGGCAAGAATTAACGATAAATTTGGGTTGAAACTTGATGAAATGAATATTGGCGGCGGTTTGGGCGTAAAATATATTGAAAGTGATTTGCCTCCTTCAGTATATGAAATTGCCGAAATTATTATTTCAAAAATAAATTCTGCCGCAGAAAAATATAATATTCCTAAACCTGTTTTATACTTGGAACCCGGCAGAAGTATAATTTCGACTTCGGGTGTAACGTTGTATTCTATAGGTTCGTCAAAACAGGTTCCGCACGGTAAAAAATATGTAGCGGTTGATGGAGGTATGGCGGATAATGCAAGACCTTCAATGTATCAGGCAGAATATTCAGCAGTTTTGGCTAATAATCCTGAGGGGGATAATTTACAAAACGTTACAATTGCAGGGCGTTTTTGTGAGAGCGGGGACATTTTGATTAAGTCTATCAGCCTGCCGGAAATTTGTGAAGGCGACATTTTATGCGTGTTTAACACGGGTGCGTATAATTATTCTATGGCTTCAAATTATAACAGAGTAGAAAAATCCGCAATGGTACTTGTAAATAATTCACAATCTGATATTATTATAAATAGAGAGACTTTGGATGATTTAGTTTCTCACGATATGATACCTGACAGATTGAGAGCAAATGTTTAACAGTATTCTTTCTTATTTACAATTTCAACTCGGAACTCTGGATTGGTCGCTTAATTGGACCAATATATTTGAAATAATTGTAATTGTTGTGATATTGTTTTTCTTTTACAAGAAGTTTATTAAAGATTCTCAGTCTGAAAAATTTGTAAAAGGAATATTTTTCCTGATTTTTTTATGGGTATTTTCCGAAATACTTGTCAGACTGAATCTGAAAATTTTAGGTGTATTCCTTAAATCTATTGTTACATTGATTTCATTAAGTTTGATTGTTATTTTCCAACCTGAACTCAGAAGATTTTTAGGATTTTTGGGACAGGCTGATTTGTTTGCAAGATTTTTCGGTAATGGTGCCAGCAAAAAGGATAATCAGGAAATTGACGTAATAAAAGAATTAATCGAATCAGTAAAATTCTTTTCAAAATCTCATACAGGGGCTTTAATAGTGTTCCAAAAAGATTTGAGTAATACATATTATGATGTCGGTACAAAGTTAAATGCGGATTTGTCCACTGAATTGTTGTTAACGATATTTCATCCGAATACCCCGTTGCATGATGGTGCTGTCGTTATAAACGGCTCAAAAATAATTTCTGCAGGTGTGCTTTTGCCGTTGACTGAAGACCCTAAACTTAGCTGGAAGTATGGTACTCGTCATCGTGCGGCTATCGGAATGTCCGAGACAAGTGATGCGGCTTGTTTGGTTGTTTCCGAAGAAACAGGGGATGTTTCTATTGCGTTAGACGGTACTTTGAGAAAATATGAAGACTTAACTACTTTGAAAGCAGACTTGGAACAGATTTTAGGGTATAAGGTTCAGTCTGTTGCATATGAAAAGAAAGCTATTTTTGGATTTAACAATATTATGCGTAATAAAAAAAATACAGAAAAGGAATAGTTACAAGGAATAAAGGATGACCGCAGGTACTCAAAAACGTAAAATTACATTTGCTAAACTTGCAAAAAAAGCGTTAGCTTTAACATTTGGCGCTTTTGTTGCCGGTTTTGCTCTGGAATGTTTTCTCGTTCCAAATGAAATTATTGACGGCGGTGTTGTCGGTATTTCAATGATTTTGAATTATGTAACAGGCATTAACCTTGGTGTTGCTTTATTGTGTATAAATTTGCCGTTTATATGCCTTGCATTTACAAAATTAGGTAAATATTTTGTTATTCAGACGTTTTTTGCGATATCAATGCTTTCTGTTGCAACAAACGTATTTCACCATATACATTTGGTAGTAACCGAAGAAAATTTATTATCAACTATTTTCGGGGGTATAATTTTAGGTGCCGGTGTGGGTATTGTTCTTAAAAACGAAGGTTCTATGGACGGTACGGAAATTATGGCTCTTGTTATGTCCAAAAAATTCGGATATTCTGTCGGCGAAATTGTAATGGGATTTAATATATTTATTTATATAATCGCAGGTATTGTCCTTGGCTGGGATAATGCTATGTATTCAATTATTACTTATTTTATTGCATACAGGGTTATTGATGCGGTATTAGAAGGTTTGAACAGTTCTAAATCCGTAAGGATAATAAGCGATAAGGCGGAAGAAATAGGTCAAACGTTGATATCGGATTACGATATAAGCGTAACGTATTTAAAAGGTATCGGAGGATATTCAAAGACGGAAAAAACTCTTATATATTGTGTTGTATCCCGTTTGGAAATGTCAAAAGTTAAAGAGGTTGTGAGTCAGTATGACTCGAAAGCTTTTCTTTCTGTTGTTGATGTGCACGAAGTTTACGGTACCCGTATGAGGAAAAAAATAGACAAAATATAGTATAGACATTATTTGAAAAAGGTATTATACTAAATAACATAAAAGAGAGAATTTTAAGGAAAAAGTAATGGCAAAAAATATAGATACTGTACCTATAGAAGTTACAATTTTAACGGCAGATCACGACATTAAGGGTGTTGTCCATGTTTCAAAGTATACTAATACAAATCGTGAATTGACGGATTTGTTAAATGATAAAGAAAGACGTTTCCTTGCTGTTACTAATGCAGAAATTTATCCGAGAACAGGAAATCAAACACCAAGAAAATATAATTTTTTGGAAATCCATATGGATTATGTTTTAATGGTACATCCGTCAACACAGGCTGTATTCAAGGATTCCGGCAAATCTCAGGAAGATATTGCAAGATTTAGAGAATTAAGATTAAAGTTAAATCAAACAAGACCGTTTTAAGTTTTTGTTTATTTTTGTGTAAATCCTGTTTTGACAATGTCCTTTCCAAATTTTATTTCAAGCTTGTCTATACAGGCTGCCAGTTTTTGGTTTTTATTGTCTTGTTTTTCATCACTAAATAAAAATAATTGTTCTCCGCTGTCGTAGGTTATATTTTCTAAGATTATACCTGTGCTGCGGTATAATAATTTCGGGTTATAAATTTGTCCGAGTAAATTAAAAGCCGCGTCTGATACTTCCCATTCATAACAGGTAGGTTTATCAAGAATTGTTTTTGTAAAATACACTTTAAAATCTTTTGTTCTCAGCATCACTCCGATAGTGTTACTTTTGGCACCAATCCGGCGTAGTTTTGAACAGCTCCTGTGTATGTGTTTGTTAAGTTCATTTTTTATGTAATTTATGTCGGAAGTAAATTCCCCAAGTGCTTTGGTATTTTGGATTGATTTTGGCAATTTTACCTGATTAGTAACTTTTGAAATTGTTTCTCCAAGAAGTTCATGTTTCATTTCTTTGCCATGAATACCTATTTTTTTATCAAGCCATTCATCGGATTTTGTAACAAGTTCATACGCCGTAATTACTCCTGAGCTGTGCAGCAGACGGGTCAGGTTTCTTCCTATACCCCAAATTTCTTCTATTGAAGTTTTCTTCATTTCTTCAAGCGCTAATTCAGGGTTAATATAGTAAACTCCTCCATAAACGTTTTTCGCTTTGTCTGAAGCAAGTTTTGCAAGAGTTTTTGATGAACTTATGCCAATAGAAACAGAAATATCTAACTCGTCTTTAATCTTTTGTCTTAAATATTTCGCCAGTCGAATGTAATCCATTTTGTATAATTTTGACAGCCCGGTAAATTCTACAAATGCTTCATCAATAGAATATACATCTACCGTAGGGGAGAAATCTCTCAATAAATTCATTACCTGATGCGAAATTTCAGAGTACAAATTGTGGTTTGCAACTACATATATACCTTTGGGATGTTCTTTTTTTGCCATAAATAACGGCTCACCCATTCTTATACCCATTTGTTTTGCTTCTCTCGAGCGTGAAATGACACACCCGTTTTTATTTGAAATTACCGAAACAGGTTTGCCTTTTAACTCGGGATTCATTTTTTGCTCACAGCATACGAAAAACGAATCACAATCCACTAAAGCTATTACATTATCTTTTGTACTCATAGTAGTAACAGTATGCTATATTTGTTTCCCGTAGTCAATATAATTTATGCAATATGATCAGCTTTGGATATTCTTTTTCTGTTAATGGCGTGATCAGGTATTGAACCTAAAGCTCTTCCTATAAGTGCAATTCCAAGAATTCCTGCACCTATAATACCGTATGTTGAGGCAAACATTTTCATAGGGCTTTTAGGAAATATTTGTGCCGAAATCCCCAATGCACCAAGCTGTACCGTAGGCATTGCTGCCAATCCTACTCCTCCTGCCAGTCCAAGCATTGTTCCGATTCTTTTCCCTGTGTTTTTCTTTTTGTAGTAGTTACCATTAGGCGTTTTGGCATAACTTCCGCTAAATGAGATATTATTTACTATCATAAAGAAACCCTTTCACACTTTTTTCTGTTTACATTATAAACCATATAATTGAAAAATTTTGCTGTTTTACCAATTATACTTTTACAAATATTTACAACTTTTTATAGCCCTGTATTTTTTTAAAATTATGAATTTGCAGCGGATTTCTCAAATTTAAAAAAGAACCCCAAATAATTTTGGGGTTCTTTAAATGATTTATTTTGTATGAGCCGTACTCTTTAAGTGAAGTTCTCTTAATTGTTGTAATGAAGCTTCTCCCGGCGCATCACTCATTAAGCATTTTGCACCTGAGTTCTTTGGAAATGCAATAACATCACGGATGGATTCAGTTCTGCATAATAAGGCTACCAACCTGTCTAAGCCTATTGCCAGTCCGGCATGCGGAGGGGTTCCGTATTGTAATGCATTAACCATAAATCCGAATTTTTCTTCAGCTTCTTCCTGAGTTAATCCAAGAGCCTTGAAAATTTCAGACTGAACTTCAGATGAATGGATTCTGACAGAGCCGCCGCCTAATTCAGTACCGTTATAAACAATATCATACGCAATTGATTTAACGTTACCCAAATCACCAGCTTTAAGTTTGTCTAAATCCTCAATACACGGTGATGTGAACGGATGGTGCATTGCCATAAATCTGTTTTCTTCATCACTCCATTCAAACATTGGAAAATCTACAACCCATAATAAATTATGTTTGCTTTCATCAATTAAGTTCAATGACTTTCCGAAATGAAGTCTTAATCTGCCCATAATGTCGTATACGAGTTTTGGCTTGTCGGCAACGAAGAAAATTATATCGCCTGCTTCAGCCTGAGCTCTTTCCTGAATAGCTTTTGCCTGTTCTTCGGTTACAAATTTTAACACCGGTGATTTTGCAGTACCGTCTTCATTATAAATAATATTAGCTAAAGCTTTTGCCCCGAATGATACCGCAAGTTTTGTTATATCATCAATATCTTTTCTTGAATATTTAGCACCGCCCGGGATTCTGATACCACGAACAATACCGCCATTTTCAAGAGTTTTCTTAACGATTTCAAAATTAGATTGAAGGATAATATCTCCGATGTCGAACAATTCTAATCCGAATCTTGTATCAGGTTTATCAGAACCGAATCGGTCCATAGCTTCCTGCCATGTAATGCGTGTAAACGGAGGGTTAACTTCAACACCTGCAGCTTTAAATGTAGCCTTTATTAAACCTTCAACCGTTTTAATTACGTCATCTTGTTCTACAAACGACATTTCAAGGTCAATTTGAGTAAATTCAGGTTGCCTGTCTGCTCTTAAATCTTCATCACGGAAACATTTTGCAATCTGATAATATCTTTCAATACCGCCTACCATCAATAATTGTTTGAAAATTTGTGGAGATTGCGGTAAAGCATAGAATTTACCTTCCTGTACACGAGATGGTACCAGATAATCTCTTGCACCTTCCGGGGTGGTTTTGATAAGTATAGGTGTTTCAACCTCCATAAATTCTTCCCCGTTCAGATAGCTTCTTGCTGCCTGACAAATCTCATGACGCAGTTTTAAATTTTTTAGCATACTTTCACGTCTAATGTCTAAGTATCTGTATTTTAATCTGACATCTTCAGATACGTTTTCATCATCAAGGACAAAAGGTAAAACTTTAGATGTTGAAAGTATTTCAATACTTTCCGGATACATTTCAACCTGACCTGTAGGATATTTTTCATTATATGTTTCTTCAGGTCTTCTTGTAACCTTACCTTTTACTGTTATAACGTATTCCGAACGAACTTTTTCCATTATTTTATGAACATCAGGATTAATCTGAGGATTTGTAACTATCTGGAAAAATCCGCTTCTGTCCCTTAATTCTACAAATAAAATTCCGCCAAGGTCACGGATTGTTGATGCCCAACCTGACAGAGTTACTTCTTCTCCAACATTGCTGAGGTTAAGTTCCCCGCAGTTATGAGATTTCATTTTTGTTCTTATCATATTTCTCTTCCTTATAATACCTAAATGTCTGTTTTAATTGTATCAAAAACATATGAAAGTAAACAGTTTTTTGTATGTTTATGAAATTAAGTAAACATAAAAAAAGTTGGGTATTTACCCAACTTTTAAATTATATTGAAAATTTTATGATATTACCTTTTTCCCGGCTTTATCAGAAGTTTTCTTTATGTTAATAACTTCAAATTTGCCGTTGTCAATATTAAATGAGTATTCATAATGTTCATAGTATGCTTTGCCATTTTTAGGTTTTACTTTTACTCTTGAAACGTTGCCGTTCGCATCATATTTAAATATCTTAGTACCATCTTGATTTGTTACTTTAACTTTTGATTTCGAGCCTTTCCAGAAGTAACTCTTAACTTTTTCCGTATTTGGTTTACCTGTATCAGGATTATTATATGTTTTAGTTGTTACAACATTCTTTTTAGGTCCGATTAAACCGAAGAAGAAACGACGTTTATTTGATGTTGCGGATTCTTTATAGATGCCTGTTGCTTCGTCAAAATCTCTGTTCAAGATATCCCCGCCTTTAAAGCTTGAATAAGCTTTAGTTTTACCGCTGCCATCTTTTATAAACATTGTTCTCGTTTTTGGTGCAACATCTTCTCTGCCAAATATAATAGTTTCTTCTAAGCCGTCAGGATTTTTGCCTGTTAATTGGATAGTTGAGTTATTATCTTTGAAAGTATATGATTTTACGGAACCGTCTTTCATAGTTACATCAAGGACATGTTTGCCTTCGTTATTTTTTAGTACGGAAGTTTTTTCAACTTCACCAAATCTTGACATATATTCTTTCATCTGTTCCGCAATTTTATTGTGAGCTTTCTTTAATGACGGACGACCTCCAAACCAAGTTTTTATGGTTTTGCCAAACCATCCTTTTCTTCCCGCTAAGAATAATCCTGTTGCACCAACTGCGGTTGTTATAAGCGGCAGCAAAGAGTTACCGCCCTTTCTTGGCATTGCATCAGTTCGTTCAAAAGAATCTGCCGGCTGATTATATGCAGGTGGTGCAGATGATGCCGTCTGTAAAATATCTTCTACTTTAGGGGCTGTTGCAGGATTTATGCTTGGATTGTCTAATAAGCTTTTCCCGAATGCAGGAATTGAAGTCATGATAATTCTAACCTTTCTTTATTACACACGATTATACTTATGTAAAAAATGGGCAATATGAATTATTGCTACATGTAAATTAATGTTGTAAAAATATTTTACAAAACTTAAAATTATTGGAATGGTATCATCGGCATAAATTGTTGTGTTGACATATCATTTGCATCATAAAATTTCGGGAATGAATCATAATTCATAGGTAAATCTGACCTATCAACACTTGGAATGGGTTCGGTTTGTTCAGAACTCATAACTTTTATAACTTTTTTGGTAGGTTTGTATGAGGTATCAATTGTTATTTCATCAGTGTCTGTTTCTTTCGAAGATTTTTTAAATGATGATTTAAAGTGTTTCCTTTCGGGCAGGCTGTATTGAAATCTTGAATCAACAGGTCGTGCAAAGTATTTAACGGATTCTGTTGCTGGAACCGTTACTTCTGTTGTTACGGGAGCTTCATCAGCTTTTGCAGGCAAAAAACATCCCATTGAAGCGACAATTGTTATTACTGATAAAATTACAAATTTTTTCATATATAATACCCCTTTATTCGGATATTATCATGGTTTGATTTTACTGTCAAAAGTTTTTTATCATACGATTGTATGTTTTAATAAAATTTGTTATGATATAGACTCAAAGCTGTAACTACTAAAAAGAAAAGAGGATTCTGATGGAAAAACAAATTATCACTATTATTCCGCAACAATGGCTCGTTCCGTTGATTATTTTACTTGCAATTTTATTTGTATTTTATCTGATGTATGTTAGCCTTGTAAAAAAGAAAAACAATGTAAAAGAAGCATTTGCATCTATTGATACCCACTTAAAACAACGTTATGATTTAATTCCTAACATATTAACAATTGCTAATAAATTCATGGAACATGAAAGAGAATTATTAACAAATATTACTGAATTGAGAGCTCAGGCAACAAAGTTATCTTCTGATTTTGATAATGCCCAGCAAAAATTCGATTTAGACCAAAAAATTTCAGGTATGATGGGTAAATTGATGGTTTCTGTTGAAAATTACCCTCAATTAAAATCTGATCAGACAATGATTCAGGCTATGCAATCATATAATGAGATGGAATCTATGATTGCTGCTGCAAGAAGATTCTATAACTCTGCAGTAAAAGATTTAAACAATGCTGTAGAAATTTTCCCAAGCTCTTTTGTGGCAGTTTTGTGTAACATTAAAGCTGCTCCGTTCATTGAAGCTAATGAGCAGGAACGTGAAAGAATTGATGCGAATCAATATTTTACAAAGTAATAAGTGTTTCTTAATTTAAAAAGAGGGATGATTTACAGCATCCCTCTTTTTTTATTATATGTCATATTGAATGTTTGGATTTTCCGGGAAGAATAATTCTGTTGATATTGTTTGGTCTATAATCTCATCAGTCAAAATAGTATATGGGATGTATTCTTTGTCCTTAGCATTCAATGCTTTTAGGGCTTTTTTGGCAGCTCTTTTTTCTGCCCTTAATTCTTTCTTTTTGTTTCTGATTGCAATTTTTTCGTTTCTCTTTTCTATTTGTTCTTTTAACTTATATACTTTTTTTTCTTTTATATCTTTTATTGATATAAGTTGACCTTCTTCTATTTCTATAGGTTTTCCTTTTAACCAAAACCAACATATAGAATTATCATAGGCATTAGATACACCGGCCTTAAACCAATGAGGATTCTTTTTTCTCTGAATTGCACCTTTAGTGAAGAAATAAAGAATATCAACGCCGGGTGCAAAGAATGATGCGGCTTGGGCCAAAAGAATTTCTGTTCCCACAATGGCAACTTCTTTTTTATTAACAGGCTCATATTTTCTGACAATCATGTAAATTTCATTATCGGATATATCTATCGGCTTGTTATCGGTTTCTGTGGTATAACTTTTTAGTTTGCACAAAATATATCCGCTTTTATGCCAGCGGCGTTCTTTTTGAGCTTGTATGGTTTGTGCCGTGATAATAGATCTTTGAGGTATCTCTATCTTATCAAGTATAGTCATTTTTTTTATTGTCTTAAAATTAACTTCTTCGGGTAAACTTTGAGTACTGAAATCTTGATTGATTTTTGCAACAAATTTAATATCATTAGCGGCATTTGCTGTTGATATTGATATTCCAAATACTATTAAAATTATCAGTAATTTTTTAATAAAAACTCTCATTAACTTACTTTCTTAACTTTCAAATATAAATCCCAAGTTTATATCTGTCATAACTATATTAAATTTCTTACATAATTATAATATTCATTATTCTTATAAGAGGAAATGGCATCTTCAATTTCAGATTTTGTTTTAAATCCTAATCTTATAGCAATTTCTTCCAAGCAGGCTATTTTTATACCTTGATTTTCTTCTATAGTCTGAACGTATTGGCTTGCCTGTAATAAAGATTTGTGCGTACCGGTATCCAACCAAGCAAATCCTCTGCCGAACAATTCAACATTCAGTTTCCCTTTTTCAAGATAAATTCTGTTTAAATCGGTAATTTCCAATTCGCCTCTTGCTGAAGGTTTCAGGTTCTTTGCGTATTCAACTACTTTGTTGTCGTATAAATACAATCCGGTGACTGCGTAATTTGATTTAGGTGCTTTTGGTTTTTCTTCAATTGAAATAGCCTTCATATTTTTATCAAATTCTACAACGCCAAATCTTTCGGGATCTTTTACCTGATAACCGAATACTGTAGCATTAGAGTCCATTTCAGCTGATTTAACCGCATTTTTTAGCATTCCGCTAAAACCGGGACCATAGAAAATATTATCTCCAAGAACAAGTGCTACAGAATCTTTACCTATAAATTCTTCCCCTAAAATAAATGCCTGAGCCAAGCCATCCGGACTGGGTTGTTCTTTGTACGAAAATTTTACCCCAAACTGTTCTCCGCTTCCAAGAAGTTTTTCAAAGTTCGGTAAGTCCTGCGGTGTTGAAATAATGAGGATTTCTTTTATTCCGGCAAGCATAAGTACTGAAATAGGGTAGTATATCATAGGTTTATCATAAATAGGTAACAGTTGTTTTGATATCCCTATTGTACTTGGGTATAATCTTGTACCGCTGCCGCCGGCTAATACAATTCCTTTCATTATATATCTCCTTTTTCAGGTCTTAATCTGATATAATCTTTTAATGCTAATTTCCAATCTCTGCAAATATTGTTATTATCCATTACACTATATGCAGGTCTTTTTGCCGGTCTTGGAAATTCCTCCGTTGTGCATGGTTTTAAATTTACCTTTAATCCCGCTAAATTAAAAATTTCCTTTGCAAAACCGTACCAACTTGTATAATTACTGCCGCAAACGTGGTGTGTTCCATATTGTTCCGTATCCAGCAGCTTAACTATTCCGTTTGACAGTTCAACAGTCCAGGTAGGGCAACCAACCTGATCGTCAACTACCTTTAATTCAGGTTTGTCTGCCAAGGATAACATTGTTTCAACAAAATTTTTGCCGTGAATACCATATAACCAGCTTGTTCTTGTAATAAAATATTTTTTACAGTATTTCCTTACAGCTTCTTCGCCTTGCCATTTAGTTAAACCGTAATTATTTAACGGTGATGTTTTATCATCGGCTTTGTATGGTTCGGTGCCGTTTCCTGCAAATACATAATCTGTTGAAATATAAACCAATGTGGCATCAATTTCTGAACAGATTTTTGCAATATTTTCAGTTCCGGTTTTGTTGATTAATTCTGCTGTTTTTATATCTTCTTCCGCTTTATCTACATTGGTGTAGGCGGCACAATGAACTACAATATCAGGTTTTTCAGTCTTAAGAACTTCCGATACCATTTTTTCATTTGTTATGTCTAAATTATCAACATCGGTTTCAACAACTTCATATCCGTTATCTTCAAGTATAGGACATAAATCCTGTCCTAACATACCTTTAGCACCTGTAACAAGGACTTTTTTCATTAAACCAAACTCGCTTTCTTATTTTCAATATTTTTAATCCAATCCTGATTTTTCAGGTACCAGTCAATGGTAATTTTAATACCTTCTTCAAAAGTAATTGAAGGTGCCCAGCCCAATTCAGAGGTTATTTTGTCATTTGAGATTGCATAACGTCTGTCATGGCCAAGTCTGTCTTCAACATATTTTATTGAAGATTCATCTTTACCCATTGCATCAAGAATAAGGTGTGTGATTTCCATGTTAGTCTTTTCGTTGTGTCCGCCTATATTGTAAACTTCGCCGATTTTACCTTTATGAAGGACAATATCAATAGCTTCACAATGGTCATAAACATATAACCAATCTCTGACATTCAGTCCATCCCCATATACAGGAACTTTTTCGCCCTTTAATAATTGTGAAATAAAGAACGGAATAAGTTTTTCAGGATATTGATATGGTCCGTAATTATTGGAACATCTTGTATTTAATGTTGGTAAACCATAAGTTTCTCTGTATGCCCTCACCAGCATATCTGCACTTGCTTTTGATGCGGAATATGGGCTGTTCGGAGCCAACGGGGTGGTCTCGTAGAAATAACCTGTCTTCCCTAATGTACCGTAAACTTCGTCTGTTGATACCTGTAAATATCTTTCAACACCGAGTTCTTTAGATGCTTGCAGTAAATTAAGCGTACCCTGAACATTGGTTTCTATAAAAATTTCAGGATGTTTGATGGAATTATCAACGTGAGATTCAGCTGCAAAGTTCACTATACAATCACTTTGACTTACTAATTCTCTTACAAGCTTTCTGTCACAGATATTTCCGTGAACAAAAGTATAGTTAGGATTATTTTCAACATCCTTTAAGTTTTCAATATTTCCGCAATATGTTAAAGCATCAAGATTTATTATTTTATAATCAGGGTGTTTTTTTAATTCGTGTCTTACAAAACAACTGCCAATAAATCCGGCACCACCTGTAACCAATAATGTTGTCATTATATTAACTCCTTTTTATTTATTTCTTTTAGTGTCGGCTGAACTTTGTCTTTTTCCGAAAGCAAAGGTTCAAAATTAATTTGCCAATCAATATTAATATCTTTATCATTCCAGAGGACACCTCTGTCTGCCTGGGGAGCGTATTCTCCGCTTGCTTTATAGAGTAATTCCGCTTCATCGGACAGAACTACAAACCCGTGAGCAAAACCTTCCGGAATAAATAACATATGTTTGTTTTCTTCTGATAATTCCACTTTTACATATTGTCCGAAGGTAGGTGAATCAGGTCTGATATCAACTGCAACATCATAAATTCTTCCTCTTGAACATCTGACAAGTTTAGCTTGACCGTACGGTTTTGCCTGATAATGTAACCCTCTTAAAACGTGAGCTGTTGATTTTGAATGATTATCCTGATTAAATTCAACATCAATCCCATTTTTTACAAAATCCGTTTTTTTGTAACTTTCAAGAAAAAATCCTCTGTTATCTCCAAAAACTTTTGGTTTTACTAATATAACATCCTTAATCTTTTGTCTTTCAAATTCAAACGGCATAATAGAATCCTTTCATAATACAAGTATCATATCATGAAAATTTGTATTATCTATATATTATGTATTATTGT
Organism: uncultured bacterium; assembly: GCA_902760645.1. GTDB lineage: Bacteria > Cyanobacteriota > Vampirovibrionia > Gastranaerophilales > Gastranaerophilaceae > UBA1221. Next base: position 37,023 of record CACWHC010000015.1, on the reverse strand, counting down.
TAATATTAATTTAGCATATTGTTTTATGATTTGGTATAATTTCATTATGAAGAAATTTTGGATAGTCATGTTTTTTGTTGCGGTTGCATTTTTAGTTTTTATAATAAGTGCAAATGCAAACAATTTTGATTTTGATCTTTGGGCAAGACTTATTGCCGGAATGGGTGTTGTTGATGGTCATCAGGTTTTAAAGGCTGATTTTTTATCATATACCCCGACTCATGTTTGGTATGACCATGAATACGGTTCAGGGGTGGTATTTTATTTGATTTTAAAATATTTTGGCGGTTATGGGTTAATAATATTCCAGTCCGTTTTATTGTTTTTCATATTTTGGATTGGAAATAAGACAATAAAACTCAGGGGTATTGATTGTCCTTATAATTTTTTATTTTGGATATTCCCGATAATAGCTTTATGTGAGAATTTGGCTTCTCCGATAAGATGTCATGTATTTAGTTTCTTTTTATTTACTCTGTTCATATATATTTTGGAATTAAGCAGGAAGAAGAATTTTAAATATGTATATTTACTGCCTGTACTTGCAGTTTTATGGAATAATTTGCATGGCGGAGTCGTATCCGGCATAGGTTTAATAATTCTGTACGGATTTGGTGCATTTTTAGATAAGAAAGCTTATAAACATTACATAATTTCGGCAGGATTATCTTTCGCTTTCTTAATTATAAATCCTTGGGGATATGAATATATAAAATTTTTGTTGATGGCAAATTCGATGCACAGAGGTGATGTTGCCGAGTGGTGGGGATTATTTTCAATTCATCAGGTGTTAAGACAGCTGCCGTTTAAAATTTTTATGCTGCTTATTGTTGTTCTTGAACTGTTTAATTTAAAAAAGGCTCATTCAAAAAAAGATGTTATTGTTGATAAAACTAAATGGATTGTATTAATTGTTACAATGTTTCTTGCAATACAGCATGTGAAATTGCTGCCGTTTTTTGTTATATCAGCATCAATATTTTGTTATGAAGATTTTAGAAATATTGTCGAGGAGAAAATACCCAAATATGTTCAGCAGGTTACGTTGATTATAGTTATTGCATTTTGTGTATTAATTTCGGCTGTAAAGAAGTTCGATATTCCTTTGGGTGCAGATGTTTATCCGCACAGAGAAGTGGAATTTATCAAATTAAACGATATAAAAGGGAATATACTTGTAAATTTCGGTTACGGAAGTTTTGTGTCATATAAATTGTATCCGCATAATTTAATATTTATGGACGGGCGTTACGAAGAAGTTTATTACGATGAGATGGTACCTCTTTTGAAGAAATTTTATTTACTGAAACCTGATTGGGATGAAGTGTTGAAAAAATATCCGCCCGATATTTTGATAATTGAAAAATTCTATCCTGTTTATGTAATGTTAAATAAATTGCCTGAATGGACGAATGTGTACGAAACGGAAAATTTTATTATATTTGTTAAAACAGAAAATAAGAAAAAATCATATATCCTTCCGACTAATGATAAAGAATATTATAAAAATACTCTGTTTGATACATCCGTAAAATTTTAAAATGATGTATAATCTTTTTGATGAATGAACCGAAGTCAGAATTAAAGTATACATTATTATTCGGAGGTGGTGCCATAAGAGGTGTTGCCTATTGCGGTGCTTTGAAAGTGTTTGAAGAACTGGATATAAAGTATGATACGATTGCCGGTTCTTCTGTAGGATCAGTATTTGCAGGGCTTATGGCTGTCGGGTATAATGCTGATGAAATTCGTGATATCATGTTTCAGGTAAATTACGAATTATTTAAAGATATTCAGTTGGCTATAGGTCCGCAGTTTGCTTTGAGTAAGGGTGATATTTTTCTTGATTGGTTAAGAGATAATATCGAGCGAAAATTTTACGGGGAAAATTATAAAAAAGGTACTCATAAGGCAGTAACATTTGCGGATTTAGATAAAAATCTTGTAATTATTACTACTGATTTATCCAATTTCGAGTGTAAGGAGTTTTCAAAATTTGAAACACCTGATTTTGAAGTTGCAACGGCAATAAGGATTTCCAGCAGTATGCCCGGATTAATGAAGCCTGTTGAATATAATAACAGAGTTCTTGTTGACGGGGATTTACAAAAGAGTGCTCCTATGTGGAGTTTAAGTAAAAATTTGCAACCGGAAAATGAGCGTATTATGGAGTTGAGGTTAGAGGGGGATTTCCAGGGAAATGACCATAATGCGGTGGAATTTTTGAATGCTATATACAGTTATGCAACCCGTATAGGAACAAAATTTTTAAAAGAACTTTACGGTAAACGTGACAAATATGATTATATTGTCATTGATACGGGTGATTTGAATATTGTAGATTTTAATATTTCAAATGAAAGGCGGCAAGAGCTTATTGATGGCGGTTACAGACAAACAAAAGAGTATTTTGAGGTAACTCTTAAAGAAAAGAAAAAATGTTTATTGGAAATTTATCTTAATATATTTAAATACGTTGAACTTTGTGAAAAAAGTCTTGAAAAAGACGAGATAATGCAGGCTAAAAAGCACCTTGGAGAGTTGTATATTGAACTTTGCAGTAACATTGAATTAATAAATGATAGTGATAAAAAGGCTCTTAATGAGTTTAAAAATATTTTTATGGACAATATAAAATATCCTCCGCTTTTTGGAAAGGCAAAATTAAATTACGAAAATATTGTGACAGCATCTTTGGAAAAGCTAAAGATGCAATTATCGGAACGTATTGAAGGATACAAAAGCTATCTGGAATAGTTTTACTTCTTTACAAAAAAGCCGACAAGTTTGTCCAACAAACTTTCTTCACCCGAATCAGGTGCAGTTTCTGTCCTTTCTAATTTATTTAGGGCTGCCGTAACTTCTTCATATTCCGTTCCTTGTGGTGCTGTCTGAAGATATTTCTTATACATATTTATTGCAGAACCAAAATCTTTTGATTTTTTATACATTTCAGCCAGTTTTTTCATTGTTGCAAAATTTCTCGGATCTGTTTCAATAATCTTTTCAAGATAATCTACAGCCATACGATTATCTCCGTTGTCTTCCCAGTATCTTGCAAGTTTTTCCATTGCAGCACGGCTTGTCGGGTCAACCTGAACAAGCTTTTCATAAAATTCCATAGCCTGATGCACCTCTCCGGAATTTTCCAAAAGTGTTGCCAGTATTGCAATCATCTCTGCATCATCATTTTTTAACTGGTATGCACTCATTAATTCGTTGATTGCAACATCGGTGTTCCCTCTTACCATGTGATATTTTGCCCAATTTACCGTTGCCGAATATTCATCATTTTTTGATTCGTATATTAATGCTCTCATCTGAAAAACAAGCGGATGGTTAGGCATTTTTTCGGCATAAGTATTTACGGCATCCAAAGCTTTTTCATAATCTTTTGTAGTGTAATAGTATTCTGCCTGTAGTGCGTATAACTGAGGTTCGTCTTTATATTTGTCCGAAACTTTTTCCAATTCGGCTTTTGCTTCATCAAATTCACCCAAAGCAAGCATAGCTTTAATCAGAGTCAGTTCATTGCGGCTTACTGATTTGATTTTCTCAGGTGTGTTATCTTTGAAATATAATCTTGATAAACTTTCTCTTACGGCATCAGAATCTTTACCGTTGTTCATTGCTCTTTCCAGCGTTTCAATGGCACTTCCGATAACGTCATCAAGTGCGTACAGGTTTGCAAGTCTTATATAAACTTCTTCTTCAGCATTTTCATAGTCAAGGACTTTCAAATATTCGTCAATAGCTTTTGGAGAATTGCCTAATTGTTCATATAAAGTACCAAGAACAAATCTGACAGGCATAATTTCTTTTTCATCTCCGCCGGCATGCGAAATTGCTTTCTGAAAATCATGAGTAGCATGCTCAAGCTGCTGCTGAACAATATGATAATTCCCTCGTGATACATAATATTTGTATTTGTCCGTATCAATATATATATCCATTAATTGTTCATATGCAGTCGGGTTTGTTGCATCAAGTGTAAGCATTTTATTGTAGTATTCTGTTGCTTCATCTTTTTTATCCAAAATCATTGCGACATGCCCTAACTGAGCAAGCAGGCTTAAATCATTAGGATTATGTGCATAACTTTTTTTGTATTCCGCATAAGCTTCTTCGTATTGACCGTTTTCTTCTAACTGTTCCGCAGTTTCTATACTCATAAAATACTCCTTATCCTGACTGTATTTTGATTATAATCAAAAAATAAAATTTTGTAACCTAATTGTATTTGTTTTGTGCTTTTTCTATTCCTTCACTCATCAGACATTTCGAAGCCTCAATAGTTTTATCCAAAATTTCTTTTAATATTTCCATTTGTTCTTTGGAAAAATTTTGAAGCACATAATTTTCTGAAGCCCCGATTTGCGGTCCGATACCTATTTTTACACGGTTAAACTTGTCTGTTCCGATATGTTTAATAATAGATTTAATGCCGTTGTGACCTCCGTCCGAGCCTGATGAACGAAGCCTGATTTTTCCAATATCAAGAGCAATATCATCATATATTATTATTATATCTTCAACCGAAATTTTGTAGTAATCCATTACCGCACGGACTGCTTCTCCGGATAGATTCATAAACGTAGTCGGTTTTACAAATATTATATCTTCAGAATTTATGTGTGTTTTGGATATAAATGCTTTTAATTTGCTTTCCTGTTTGAATGAAAAATTATCCCGGAAACTCCATTTGTCTAATGCCATAAATCCTGCATTATGTCTGGTAAAACAATATTTATCCCCTATGTTTCCAAGTCCTGCAATAAGCTTCATAATAACCTCGTAATTTTTTTATTATTTTAACTCAAATAAATATTACCGTCATGACTTGTCGAATTTAAGCTTAACAAATTTATAAAATAAATTTATCTTATAAACACAAACAACATGAGGATAAAGTTATGAAGTCAAAAAATAAAACAATTGTAAAAGAAAAAAGTTCGGAAAAATTAGCAAAATTTTTGGACAAAAATAATTTGCACAAAAAAGATTTTGCTGAAATGATAGGAGTTACGCTGTCTTATGTTTATAATCTGATTGATGAAACGATACCTTTTTCGACAAGAAGCACCACGTTAGAGAGAATTGCAACGGTTATGGAAATCGAGCCTGAGGAATTTGAAGAATATAAAATCCCGCAAGAACCTCTTTTGATTGATGAATTTGTCGAATACCTGAAAGAAGGTATGAAGGATAAAAGTATGTCTGTAGTAAATTTCCTAAAAGCATTTCCGCGTAAAAAAAGATTGGAAATTGTAGATATTTTAAGAGGCAGTCTGCCAATGCCTATTGATTATAAAGAGTTGTCTATGATTGGGCAGGTTTTGGAATTAAATTCCGATAGTATTTATGAAATGTGGGAAAAGCGTATGCACCAATTTCTGGAAACAGGCGGAATGAATGTTTCCGCAAATACTGGTTTAGTTAATACAATGTTTGACTGTGCTAAAAAGTATATAAAAAGTAATAAGTGAGCACAAAATACAAATTAATAGTTTTCTTCCGTAAAACTTAACTTAAACCCTAATATCTGACATATATAACCCATTTCAGAAAGCTTAAGTTTATTTTGAGATAGTCTGTAATTCAGATTTTGGGGAGAATAATATTTACCGCTTGCAGATGACAACTCTTCTGCAAGTTTTTTCATCGTCCATGCCCGTCTTGCAAGCATGATTTTTACTTCCTGTTTTGAGTTTATAGTTTTTAAATTAACTCTGCCCATACTAATAAAATTATAGCGATAACATTATTAAGGTATTGACAAAATAAAATAATTGTTGCAATAATAAAATTATACTTTTATATATAAAGGTATAATTTTATTTAATTTAATAGGGGACAAAAATGTACAATAAAAACAAGGCATTTACACTTGCAGAGGTTCTAATTACACTCGGAATAATCGGAGTCGTTGCAGCGATGACATTGCCTGCTCTTATACAAAACCATAATGAAAAGGCGACTGTAAGTAAATTAAAAAAGATGTACAGTGTTTTACAGAACGCATATAATCTATATCTTTCTGAAGATAATCCAGTAGTTGCTGTGTCTGATAATGAAGAGGGTGCTACGACTGTTGCAAGTTGGTTTCTGCCGTATTTAAATGTAGCAAAAGATTGCGGGACAACAAATGAAGCAGGCTGTATAAGTGGTACTTATAAATTAAAAAAAGGTAGTTCTGCAGCGGACTATTCTACCGATTCAAAATATTACAAAGTCATTTTAAACGACGGTTCTGTAATTTGGTTCAAAGGTAATCCAAGAGTAGGTAATCATCTTGGTGAAATACATTACGATGTGAACGGTATAAATCCGCCAAATCAATGGGGGTACGACTTATTTGCTTTTGAAATTCAAAATGAGCCAAACAGAATAGTTCCTTTTGGGGTATCAGATGGTTGCCGTCCATTTAATGAAAATTGTGCCGCTGCAAATTCTAATGGTTACGGGTGTGCCTATTGGGTAATTCAGCAGGGCAATATGAAGTATCTGAAGGACCATAACCTGACATTAAACTAGTAAATCACTCAAATTAGTTATAAATCTTTCTTGTCAAATCGGATTTTCTGATTCTGATATTCTCAGGTGTAATTTCTACCAATTCATCATCTCCGATATATTCAAGGCTTTCTTCAAGTGACATTATTTTAGGTGCCTGTAAAGTTACCATTACATCAGCCGTGGAGCTTCTCATATTGGTAAGTTTTTTAGTCTTACAAATATTAACAACAACATCCTGCGGTTTGTTGCATTCACCGATAATCATACCTCTGTATACCTTGGTCTTAGGTGTTACAAAGAATACTCCTCTGTCTTCAAACTGAGCAAGTGCGTAAGGAATAGCTTCACCTTCTTCGTGAGCTATAATAGAGCCGTTTCTTTGTCTTGAAATATCGCCTGCATATGGTCTGTATTCAAGGAAAGTGTGGTACATAATACCTTCGCCTCTCGTCATTCTGATAAATTCACTTCTGAACCCTATCAAACCTCTTGCAGGAATATCAAACCTTAATGTAGTTCTTCCTTTAGCTGACTGCATATCTTTCATTTCAGCTTTTCTGTTTGATAATCTTTCGATACAGCTTCCGGCATTGCTTTCCGGAACATCAACTATAAGGTTCTCATAAGGTTCACACTGAACGCCGTTTATGTTTTTATATATAACTTCAGGTTTTGATACCTGAAATTCGTATCCTTCTCTACGCATTGTTTCAATTAAAATACCAAGATGAAGTTCACCACGTCCGCTGACTTTAAATACATCCGTGCTGTCTGTGTCTTCAACTCTTAAACTTACGTTCTTTTCCAGTTCATTGTACAGTCTTTTTCTGATTTGACGGGAGGTTACAAACTTTCCTTCCTGACCTGCAAACGGGCTGTCATTTACCGAAAAATTCATCTGTAAAGTAGGTTCGTCAACTTTAATTAACGGCAAAGGATTAGGACTGTCTAATGCACAAATGCTTTCCCCGATTTGAATATCCGAAAATCCTGCGATACCTACAATATCACCCGCAAAAGCTTCCTGAATTTCCACTCTGCCCAAATCGTGAAATCCGAATAGTTTTGTAATTTTACCCTTTTCCTGTGTTCCGTCAGCATGGATTACCGTAACCTGCTCCTGAGATTTTACGCTGCCGTTCACAATACGACCGATAACAATTCTTCCGACGTATTCGTTGTAATCCAGCGTTGTTGCCTGAAACTGTAAAGGTAAATTTTCATCACCTGACGGCGGCTGAATATTTTCCATAATGCAGTCCAGCAAAGGAATCATATCCTTTCTCGGGTCATCAAGGTCTTTTATTGCAAATCCGTTTAAACTGCTTGAAAATATAAACGGAAAATCTATTAAATCTTCTCTGTCTGTAAGCTCAGTAAATAAATCAAAAACTTTATCAAGTGCTGTAAGAGGTTCTGCAGCAGGTTTATCAATTTTATTAATTACAACAATTATTTTTAAACCGAGTTCAAGTGCCTTTGACAATACGAATCTTGTCTGCGGCATCGGACCTTCTGCGGCATCAACGATTAACAATGCTCCGTCAACCATGCCGAGTACACGTTCAACTTCACCGCCAAAATCAGCGTGACCCGGAGTATCTACTACGTTAATCTTACATCCCTTATAGTTAATTGAAATGTTTTTGGAAAGAATTGTAATTCCTCTTTCTTTTTCCAAATCATTACTATCTAAAACACGTTCCTGAACCTGTTGGTTTTCCCTGAAAACTCCTGCCTGTTTTAATAAACAGTCAACGAGTGTTGTTTTACCATGGTCAACGTGTGCAATTATTGCTATATTTCTTATATTTTCATTTACAGTCATCTTAAACCGTCCGATATTTTTTTAGTCGCATAAGTGGGTAATATATAAAAGTGTATTTTATACACTAAAGCATAACGCAATAATCAAATTTTTGCAAGTTATATATATAGATTTGTAAAATCTTTATGTATTGCGAAAATTTGTTTAAGTATTTTAAATATCTTGTTTTTTCCCTTGGTGTATTATATTCTTTGTAAAGGTTGGTATATATATGTTATTTTGTTCAATGAGTTTTATATACTTATTTTTACCTGTTTTGTGCGGGTTATATTTCGTATGTAACAAAAAATACCATAATATATTATTATTCCTTGCTAGTATAATTTTTTATGCGTGGGGTGAGCCAAGGTATTTACCCGTAATATTTTTTGTAGTTTTTATAAATTGGGCAGGTGCTTTGATTATAGATAAGTGTTCAAATAACCTGTTTGCCAAAAAATTATGTTTGATATTTACGCTGTTAATTAATCTCGGGAATTTGTTTTATTTCAAGTATTTTGATTTTTTTGTTAATAATCTGAACGGATTATTCCATACTCATATAAGTTTACTAAATATAGTTTTGCCTCTTGGTATTTCATTTTATACTTTTCAGGCATTGTCGTACGTTATCGATGTATATAGAGGGAATGTAAGTTCGCAAAAAAATCTTTTTAAAGTGGCGTTATATATTTGTTTATTCCCTCAGCTGGTTGCAGGTCCTATAATTAAGTATCACGATATTGCCGATCAGATAGATTCAAGGGAAGTGAATTTTGATAATGTAAATATAGGGGTGAAACGATTTATTATAGGCTTATCAAAGAAAATGCTTATTGCAAATGCAATGGGTGCTGTTGCGGATAAGATATTTATTCAGGATGTAAGTTCGTTTAGTCATATCACTGCTTGGCTGGGTTCATTTGCGTATACTTTTCAGATTTATTATGATTTTAGCGGATATTCGGATATGGCAATCGGGTTGGGATTAATCTTCGGGTTCAGATTTATGGAGAATTTTAATTATCCTTATATATCAAAATCAATTACGGAATTTTGGCGAAGATGGCATATTTCTTTATCAACCTGGTTTAAGGAATATATTTATATACCGTTAGGCGGAAACAGAAATGGAAAGTTTGTGCAGATAAGAAACCTGGGGATAGTATTTTTGCTTACGGGAATCTGGCATGGTGCGTCATGGACTTTTATTGTTTGGGGTATATGGCATGGGGTATTTATAATACTTGAAAAAATATTTGAATTTGAAAAAACTTCATCTTCTCTGTTTTTTAATATATTAAAACATCTTTATGCCGTTATAGTGATTAGTGCCGGCTGGGTTATATTTAGGTCGGATAATTTATCGTATTCCATAGACTATTTAAAAAATATGTTTTGTATAAGCAGTGTTGATTCTTCAAAAATTCTGTATTTGCTGCCATATTATGCAGATAAGTTTGACATTATAATATTTGTTGTTGCAATTATATGTTCTGTGCCGTTGTTCCGTAACATGCTAAATTGGCAAAATAAATACGTCAAAGTGCTTGTTAATTGTTGGTTAGTAATATTGTTTGTTTCCTCTACCGCTGTAATTGCTGAAGGAACGTACAACCCGTTTATATATTTCCGATTTTAGAATAAGGATATGATTCTATGAAGAAGCAAAGTAATTATATTAAATATAGTTTGGCAATCTTGTTATCTCTAATACTTGCATATTTTGCAAGTGATGTCTGTTACAATATATATGATAAATTTTTTATTGTGCATACTTTCGTAACTTTTATAGCCGTATTTTTAATTTCGTTTCTTGCAATTCAAAAATTGTATTCTTATATTTATGAAAAAGAATTATACAAAAGTGTTTCAAAATCAGATGTTATCTTTCTGATAATAATACTTATGTTGTTTATACTGCCTGCATCTCATATAAATAAGTATCTGGGTTCTGCGTTGGAAAACAGAACGTTAAACGTATACAAGCCGTTGTTTACCGTTTCAGATAACAAACCGTCAGTAAATCTTAATTACGGCAAGGATTTTGACAAATGGTTTAATGACAGATTCTTTCTGAGGAATTTTTATTATGTGCTTGCGAATTTAAAATACATTCTAGCTGACTGTTGGGAAAATAATGCTGTTATTCAGGCAAAAGACAATTGGATGTTTTTTAAGCTGGATAACAATATTCCAATTTATCAAAATTTAAATTTGATAAGTTCGTCTGAGATAAAGACAATAGTGGATTATTTTTCTGCTGTTAATGATTATTGCAGGTTGCATAATAAAAAATTCTATCTGGTTATTGTTCCCGATAAAAATAAAATATATGGTGAATATATGCCGGATTATATTCTGAAAAAACATCCTGACAGTGAAAGTAATGTCAGCATGATATATGATTATCTAAAAGAAAATACTGATATAAAAGTCATATATCCATACGAATATTATATGAATAATAAGCATTTAGGCTTGTTCTACTACAAAACAGATACTCACTGGAGTGATTTGGGTGCTTCTTATGTGTACGATATTCTTGTAAAAAATATTCGGGAAGATAAAATTAATGTATTGCCTGTAAATTATAAATCTTACGCTAAATATAAAAGGGTATCACAGGGTGATATTCAGAGCAGAATACCACAAATAGTTCAGAGATTTGACGAATATAAATATCTTAAATATGAGCTTCCAAAAAATTATGAAATTGTGTATAGTACGGTGCCACCGGAAAATCAGTTATGGCAGATTCCCGAAATAGTTACAAAAAACAAAAACTTAAATAACAAAAAAGTTCTTATGTACAGAGATTCATTTGCAAATTCATTGATACCGTTTTTATCAAATACATTCGGACATGTTGTCTACAGATGGACTCATCAGGTATCAAAATCCGAAATAGACAATGCGGATATTGTAATTTATGAAATTGTCGAAAGAGGTTTGACAGATATTCTGAACTGTAAGAAATTATAGGGGCAGATTATTTATAACCGTTTCCGATGTAATCTTTAGTTGTGATAAGTGAATTTACAAAGGAACTGCGGTTATTTACGAAGGAATTTTGGGTCGCTTCTTCCAACATTTTTAGTAGTACAACATGGTTTTTCAAATTTTCCAGAGGTGTTAATATCCAATGCTTTTTTGTAGATTCCATGCAATCCTGCTCATATGTATCGAACAATGTTTTTGCAGTTTCCGGGGAATTGTATTTTAATGTTTCTATCGTATTTATGGCAAACCCTTCCTTCTGCTTAATCGTAGTATATGCAACAATAGAATCGTTTTTGTGCATGTAAGGTGTTATATTATCCAGGATAGTTCTTCCTTTTTTCTCTTTATGTACAAAGCTGAATATAAAATTCTTAAAATCACAACCGGTGCCTGACAGTTTCAAATCCCAGTGTTTTGTTTTGGACAGGCTTTCTTTGATTTGGTTAAACTCCGCAATATCGCCTGCCGGCATGTGGTTAATAACTCTTCTTGCATATCTGTCTGTGCGTATTGCCGTAAATGCCTGATGATTGCTATTTATAGTGTAGTTTTCTGTTGGTTTTATACGCATAAAAATCTTCTCCGCCAATTCTTAAAAGTAATTGCTATGCAACTTATATATGAGATAAATGCATATTATTATGGTAGCACAGAAAACTTGAAAAGAACGAAATATTAAGAAAAATAACATTAAGTGTAAATAAAACAATAATTATTTGTAATCAGAGTGCGGCATCCGATAAAAAAAGACTAACTTATGTTAGTCATTTTAAATGGTCGGGATGATACCGATATCGTAGGCGAAGAATGAGCCGTACGAGAGAGGTATGCAGCCAGCTAGTTTTTAGCAATCGAAAGATTGCGTAAAAAACTGCGTGCGTGCTCACGATGTAATCGTGGCATCCGATAAAAAAAAACTAACTTCCGTTAGTCTTTTTAAATGGTCGGGATGACACGATTTGAACGTGCGACCCCCTCGTCCCAAGCGAGGTGCGCTACCAAGCTGCGCCACATCCCGTAGATGCACTCATAACAATATATGAGGTTTGATATTAACTTGTCAATTGCACCGTGCGGCTCGGTGCTTCCTCTCCTCGGAAGATACTCAATCTTCCTCGTCGGCAGAGTCCCTCTCGAAAAACAATTCGCCGAATTGTTTTTCTCGGCAGAGTGCCACATCCCGTCTATAGTATTTACTATATTTGGGGTACCCGAATATTCTATTTTAAACATGTTTTAAAGTCAAGTTTTAATTTTGATTATCAACGACTCTTTACAAAGATTTACTATTTCTTGACTGGGTGATGCTTTTATAATACCGTGTTAAAAGTATCAGTTATAAATAAGTGAGAGGATTAGGGAATTGGATTTCGTCGGTTTAACAATACATTTTTTGAAAATATTAGCTTCATTTGTCGGTAGTTACGGTGTTGCGATAATAATTTTAACATTGATTATGCGAGCTGCTATGTGGCCTCTGAATGTTTCTCAACAGAGAAATATGAGGGCAATGCAGACATTACAGCCTAAATTAAAAGCTATACAGGACAGATATAAAAATAATCCTCAGTTAATGCAGCAAAAAATGATGGAGTTCTACAAAGAACACAAATTCAATCCGATGGGCGGATGTTTGCCGTTGCTGATTCAAATGCCGATATTCATTCTTTTGTATACGTCATTAATGAGTCCTCAGTTTATTCAGATTGCAGGAGATTCAAAATTCTTATTCATAAGCCGTTTAGATACTACATTAAGGGCTAATGTTGGGGTTTCGGATGATGGAAAAATCGGCGTATCAAAATTTGATAATTTTGCTCCCGGAAAATCCGCAAGAGTATTTATTGGTGATGAAGTTGTTGAAAACGTAAAAATAAAAGATGCTAAAAAGGCTCTTGAAGTCAAGGGTGAAATTGTTCCGGGTAACAATATGGATTTGGAATTAAGTCTTGATCACCTTGATATGAAATTTTCTCAGTTAGAAAAAGTTACAAAAGCAGAATTAAGTATTACGGATTTAAGTACAAAAGAAACCGAAACTCTTACATTTAACAGACAGGAGGGTTCACTTGTAGCTTCTGTTCCTACTGTTCCTGTTAATAAGTCATTACATTGGGATGTATTAATATTGATTGCAATTTTCGGTTTGACAATGTGGTTATCTCAAAAGCTTATGATGTCAATGAATAACAAGGCCGCAAAAGATATGGATCCGACACAACAGGCTATTCAGAAATCTATGGGTACATTCATGCCGATTATGATTATGGCAACATTTATAATGATACCGATTCCGGCAGGTGTATTTATTTACCTTATTGTAAGTAATATTGTTCAGGTAATTCAGACGATTATTGTTAATAAGCAAATTGATGGCGAGGAAGCAGCGAAAAGAGCTGCCGTCAGTGATATAGATTTGGCAAACGCTAAAAACGTTACGAAAGAGTAGTTGAGTTATGCTGATTTCGGAGTACGATTATAATTTACCCGAAGAACTGATAGCACAGCTGCCGGCGGATAAAAGACAAAATTCAAGAATGCTTGTGTTGGACAGGGCTTCAAAGTCCATTGAACATAAGCATTTTTACGATATTGTTGATTTAATTGATAAGGATTCTGTTCTCGTTCTGAATAATACAAAAGTTTTGCCTGCAAGGTTATACGGTATAAAAGAAGAAACAGGTGCAAAAATTGAGGTATTTTTGCTGAAAAATACCGATAAAGAAGCTGTTTGGCAGTGCCTTATTAAGCCTTCAAAACGTGTGAAGGAAGGCACAATAATAAAAATCAGTGACGAATTGTCCGTAAAAGTTCTTAATCCGTTGGAAGATGCAGGCGAATGGTTAGTTGAACTTATTTATGACGGAAATTTACTTGATGTTCTTCATCGTAACGGAAATATTCCTTTGCCGCCGTATATTGAAAGAAAACTTCAGACCGAAGAAATAAAGAAACTTGATTTTGAAAGATATCAGACAGTTTATGCAAAAGATGAGGGTTCTGTTGCAGCACCTACAGCAGGATTGCATTTTACGGAAGAAATTTTGGAAAATCTGAAAAATAAGGGTGTCGATATAATATATGTTACGCTGAATGTCGGTATGGGAACTTTCAGACCGGTAAAATGCGAAAAAGTGGAAGACCATATTATGCATTCCGAGAGTTTTGAGGTTACACAGGAAGCTGCCGATAAAATAAATAAGGCAAAAAAAGAGGGGAAAAATATTATTGCAGTCGGTACTACTTCCGTAAGAACTCTTGAAACGGTATATAATAAATACGGTTGTATAAAGGCTTGTCATGACAGTTCAAAACTGTTTATTTATCCCCCTTATGAATTTAAAGTTGTCGATAAGCTGATAACTAATTTTCATTTACCAAAATCAACGCTTTTAATGCTTGTGAGTGCTTTGGCAGGAAAAGAATTTATTTTTAAAGCGTATAAAGAGGCTATTGAAAACAAGTACAGATTTTTCAGCTACGGGGATTGTATGTTTATAAAATAGCAGGCAAGCCTGCCCTTAAAGATGCTTTGCTCGTTGAATGCAAATATATGCTGTGATAAATGCAAATGTTCCCTCTACCAACGGGAGAGGGAAGAATTGGTTAACGAAACGAAGTTGAGTTTAGCAATTCGGGTGAGGGGTTAATCTTTTCAAAACCTCAAGGCTCATAAATTCGCCTTGAAAAATTACCCTCTCCCGATGGTAGAGGGAGAGTAAAATGAGATATTGTATATAGATGTTAAATTTTTATTTAAAAAAGACTTGTAAATTTTAAAAAATACGATATAATGATAATGCAGATAGAAAACAGCGGAGGATATTGCTATGAGCGAATTTACACCTAAGAGTGGGGTAAGAACCTCTCGCAGTAAGGGTTTACAAGGATTTGCAGGCTAGCCTGCCTTTAAAGATGCTTCGCTCGTGGGATTTTTTAGACTACGGTGAAGAAAGAATTATGCCTATTTTACGTCATCCCGAACAGGGACCAGTAAACAGTGAACAGTTCGTATCGGTGCTGACGCACGGTTAAAATAAACCATGTCATTACGAGGAGGGCAAAGGTTTGCCCGACGACGTAATCCAGCTATTTAGAAGCCATAATTATAAAAATATAAGACAATCCAAAAAATTTAAAAAATGAGCAAGGAAGTAAATATTTATAAAACATGAATAACCAAACGGATGGATTGCTTCGCTTCCGCTCGCAATGACATGAAAAAGATTTCTTAGTGAACGGATGTGAACTTAGAAATTTGGGTGAGGGGTCAAACGTACAGATTAATGTGACCTGTAAACAGTGACCGGTGAACAGTTCAAATCGGTGCTACCGCACAGTTAAAATAGGTATGAGTGACTGTTTTGCGACAGCAAAACAGGGTTTAATAATTTTTTTGTTAATAGCTTAATAATCTATTTACAGATTAATTTGTTTGGGTGTATAATGATGTAAAGAGTCTAAGCAAAAAAAATATTGCTGAAAAGCAATCCGATTGGTTAGGGAAAATAATACTGTCATATTATTTTGATCCTCCAAGATACCCTGACCATCGGATTGTTTTTATTATGCCAACCCCTCTCCCGATGGTAGAGGGCAGAATTAAAATGCGGAAAATCCGAACAAATTTGCGGAAATACTGGTGGCTGAGATAAAAATGCGGAAAAACAGTGAAGTCTCGCGGAAATATTGGTAGCTGAGATAAAAAAACGGAAAAACAGTGAAGTCTTGCGGAAATATTGGTAGCTAAGATAAAAATGCGGAAAATGTGGTGGCGGAGAAAAGTAAGCTAGCTTACCCTACCTTGTAAATGATGGGAAAAAGTGTTATAATTGGCTCAGGAAAAGGAGCTTTATTATGGCAGATTATACATTGAATCTTTCTATGGAAGAGTTGGAAAAAAGAACACACAAAGATTATTTAATGACAAAAAAGTTTTTAAAGGCTGATGCAGCTGAGTATTTGGGGTTGGCTGACGGTGATAAAGAGGCATTAAAACATCTTGTTCGGGCGGCAAATATTCTTGAAGTTATAAATATGCAGCTTGATAACCATCACAATTTACCGTTTAAAAACTTTTTGGAAGAAGAAATTAAAAAAGGTAATAAGCAGGCAGAGCTGACAAAAATCCTTTTTGATGCTCAAAAAGGGATAAATGCGATAGACACAATGTCAGAACCTATTTTTCTTGCAAAAGAAGTCCCTGCATATCCGGGTAAAGGTGTTTATCCGACTGATTTACCGGTAGAGGAATTTCATTCAATATTAATAAAGATGCTAAAATCAGGAAAGGCTGATAAGGTCAGAAAAATTCTTACTCAGCGTTCCGTTGTTGAACGTGACGGGGATGAACTAATCGGAATTGATTATATAGATAAATTTAAGGATGATTTTTCTAAGATGGCTGATGAAATAGAGGCTGCAAGCAAAGTATCAACTAATGCAGACTTTAATGAGTATTTAAAATTACAGGCAAAGGCTCTTAGGGAAGCCGATCCAATGCTGGATGCTTATGCGGATAAAAAATGGGCAACTTTACAGGATACTCCGCTGGAATTTACCATAACAAGAGAAAATTATTCCGATGAAATGACAGGTACAGTTATTGAGAACGAAGAATTAAAAAATTTGCTTGATGAAAATAATATTTCACCGGTTCCAAAAGATTTTTTAGGCGGCAGAGTGGGAATTATCAATAAAAAGGGTACGGATGCCTTAATGGCTATAAAAAAATATCTTCCGATACTTGCAAAAAATATGCCGTTCAATGATGAATACGAGCAGAATATAAAGCCCGATGAAGATTCAAAGCAAACAATGGTTGATGTGGATATGGTTACGGCAACCGGTGATGTTGGCGAATACAGAGGCGGAATAACATTAGCGGAAAACCTCCCGAATGATGATAAATTGTCGCTTACTATAGGCGGAGGCAGAAGAAACGTTTATCACAGACAGATAAGATTTATCAGTGATATGAAAAAGTTACAGGAAAGACTTGATGCAATTTTAGATAAAGAGCAGCATCAATATTATCTTGATGAAGCTGATCATTGGTTTACGATAGGGCATGAGAATGCACATTCTTTAGGTCCCAAAAAGGGAAATGAAACCTTAGGAAAATATCGTAATATAATTGAAGAAAACAAAGCCGATATGGGTTCTTTGGCATTTGTTGATTTGCTGACAGAGTTAGGAATGTACACGGAGGAACAACGAAAACAAATTATTGTTACAACAATTGCCGATAATTTCTTAAAAACAAAACCGACTTTATCTCAGGCACACAGAGTAAGAACGGTTATGCAGAATAAATATTTTTCCGAACGTGGTGCTTACGATATCGTTGACGGAAAAATACATGTAAATATTGATAAGGTCGTTCCTATCGCAAAAGAAATGCTCGCAGAAATCGTCAGAATACAAATTGACGGTGATTTTGATAAGGCTGAAAAATACGTTAAGGATAATTTTGTTTGGACGGATAATATGGAACTAATCGGTCAAAAACTTCAAAAAATCAGTAAAACTCTGAACGGAAAATTAGAAACAGAGTTGGCTGATAAATTAAGTTAATTTTTTTGCTTTAATATCTAAAAATACCGCTGCATTTGAGTTGTGGCGGTATTTTTTATATTCGGATGTAAAATCTTTATAAAGATATAAAGATTATGTAAGGAAAATCGAGTTTGAAGTAATTTTGAATTATAATGTTAATATAGATTAGAATATATGGAGATTTTAATAATGGAAACAGTTAAAGAAATTCTTACAAAGTTAGAAACAGCAGATAATACAACAAAAAATGAATTGGAAAATACTCTTGTAAATTGCGGTTCAGCAATTGTTCCTCAATTAGTTGACCAGTTACAGGTTGTAAGAGGTGTAAAAAGAGGTGTTGTTGCAATGACTTTAATCAGAATCGGTGATGCTTCAATTAAATACCTTGAAAAAGCTGCTCACGATAATAAGGATTTCGAATGGGTTGCTGAATATTTAATCAGAGAAATCAAAGGTGAAATGGCAGCTTAATTACTGTTTAAAATATATTTAAAAAGCCCGAATTCATAAAAGAGTTCGGGCTTTTTGTAAACTTCCTTGACTAAGAATTACAATAGTGTATTATTATAATAACTAAGGAGGTTATTATGTCAAAATTATTAGTTGCATTTTTTTCTGCAAGCGGAGTAACAAAGGGAGTTGCTGAAAATTTGGCAAAAGCCGCAAAAGCTGATATTTATGAAATTAGACCGCAGGTACCTTATACTGATGCGGATTTGAATTGGACTGATAAGAGTTCAAGAACTTCTGTTGAGATGAAGGACTGGAGCTCAAGACCTGCAATCGTGGATGATAAATTTGATGTTTCGGGATATGAAACGGTATTTTTAGGTTTTCCTATATGGTGGTATATTGCACCTACAATTATTAATACTTTTTTGGAAGCACATGATTTTTCAAATAAGAAAATTATACTGTTTGGTACTTCAGGCGGCAGCAGATTCGGAAGTGCGGTCAGGAATTTGCAGCCAAGTGTAGCTGATTCCTGTGAAATCATTGAGGGTGATGTATTGAACGGTAATCCGTCAATAGAACAGTTAAAAGAATGGGCTGCAAAATTTTTGTAAAAATAATTATATAAATATAGTAATTCTACCTGATTTAATTTGAAAAAAATTTATTATCAGGTAGAATTATTTATGCAAAGTATAAATAGCACGGAGTAATAATAGTATGAAAATTCTTGTCGGAATGTCGGGCGGCGTTGATTCTTCAGTTACCGCATTAATGTTAAAAGAGCAGGGACATGAAGTTATTGGTGCGACTATGGCAATATGGGGTAATACCGGAGTTCATAAAAGAATTCAAGCAAAGATTGATGCCCTGCCGAATAAAAAAGGTACTCATGGTGCTTGTTACGGACCTGATGAAAAGGAAGATATTGAAGAAGCAAGAAAGATAGCTGAGAGTATCGGTATTCCTTTTTATGTGTTTGATTGTGCCGAACAGTATGAAAAAATAGTTCTTGATAATTTTAAGAAAGAATATTTGGAGGGAAGAACTCCTAATCCGTGTATATGGTGTAACAGTTTGATAAAATTTGATGTGTTGCCGAAATTGGCTTTGGCAAACGGGATTAATTATGACAAATTTGCAACGGGACACTATGCAAGAATTGAAAAAGAGGGCGACAGATATCTTTTAAAAAGAGGACTTAATGAGGGTAAAGATCAGTCGTATTTCTTATACAGACTGAAACAGGAGCAATTGGGAAAAATAGTGCTGCCTTTGGGTACATATAAAAAGGAAGAAATAAGAGCGATAGCGGAACAGCATGGATTAAAAGTTGCGGATAAACCTGACAGTCAGGATTTTTATGACGGCGATTATAACGAATTGTTGGAAGTTCAGCCAAAGAAAGGTAATATCGTAGACCGTGAGGGTAAAATATTAGGTTCTCATGACGGTATATGGAATTATACAATCGGACAGAGAAAAGGTTTGGGAATTTCTGCATCAGAACCGTTATATGTATTGGAATTAAGAAAAGATACAAACGAAGTTGTAGTAGGCGGTAAAGATGCAACAATGAAAGATTCTCTTGTCGCAACAAAGTTAAACTGGATACCGTTTGATTATTTAAAAGAAGAAATAAAATGTCAGGCAAAGATTCGTTCAACGCAGAAACCGACAGAAGTAACCGTTACACCGCTTGAGAACGGAAATGTGTTTGTAAAATTTGAAAATATGCAAAAATCCATAGCCATAGGGCAGTCCGCAGTATTTTATGATGGCGACATAGTTCTTGGCGGTGGTATTATTGATGCGTAATCAGTATTAATATAATTGTTGATTTTTAAAATTTACATGTTACGATGAAGTAACAAGCGAATGGGTTTGTAGCTCAGTTGGTAGAGCAGTTGACTCTTAATCAATTGGTCGTGGGTTCGAGTCCCACCGGACCCAAAATAAAAGAGGATGGATTATTTTCATCCTCTTTTATTTTTATGTACAGAGAGAGTCGTGACCGAACCCAACCAAGCGAAGCTTGGTCAGTGGATTCGAGAGCAAGCGAGCAGAGTGCGAAGGCTTTGGCTTTGAAATAAACGAAGTTTATAAAAAAGCCAAACCGTAGACACGTTTAATGCGAGCGCAGCGATACAGTCCCACCGGACCCACCATAAAAAAGAACAGGATAAACCTGTTCTGTTAATTTAAAAATTTTGTATGATTATTAAATTTTATTCTTCAATTGTTTGAACCGGTTCCGGTTCTGTGTTTTCAATTACTTTTTCCGCACCGCTTTTTATTTTACGGAAAGTGAAATTAGTAGCTTTTTTTGCATTGCGTTTGGTGGCATCACCGACAGATTTGATTGCTTCGCCTGTAGCATCTGCCACATTATAAGCAGTATCCTGTACTTTTTTGGATGCTTTCTTTGCTGCTTTTTTAGTGGCTTTTTGTGCTTTTTTAGCATTTTTTATAGTTATATCTTTGGCTTTTTGAGCACCGGATTTAATTGCATCGCCTGTCGCTTCAGCAGCATCATATGCCGTATCCTGTACTTTTTCGGATGCCTTTATTGCAGCTTTTTTAGTTTTTTTACTGATTTTTTTCGCAGTATCTTCGGTTTTTTCGCCGACACTTACTGCGGCATTTTCAGCTTGGGTACCAAGTTTTTCTAGTCCGGTCGGATTTGCTTTTTGGGTGTGTATTATATACGTTTGATCAGCAAGTGCTGATGTTCCGCTTATTGTTAAAACTGTCATTATTCCCAAAATAAATGCTGATAATTTTTTCATATTAACCTCCTTAGTGTCTGATTAATGCTATTATATTTTATCTGAAAAGTCAATTTTTTAAAGTTTTTTGTAGTATTGCCGTATAAATATTTGACAGTCATGAAAATATAATTAAATATTCTGCAGAAAGGATTGTGTATCAAATGGGTATAAATCCGACGTCTTTAATAAATTCATACTTCGGTGCGGGTAATTCTCTTTTAAGTGAGGAAACACGCCGCAGACTTATTGCATTGGGAATTGACCCTTCGACTGTTAATTCTGAGGCTCAGGCTCAGATTATTATTCAAAATGTGCTTAAAGCTAAAAAAATGGAAACCGAAAATATATCTGCAAAGCCTGAGAATGTTCAGCAAAGATGTTGTGCAGGCGAAATCGAGTTAATGAAAAAAGCAAGGGAGCTTGCTCAAAAAATGGGTTTGCAGCTTGCGAATAATTTAACTCTTGATGAAATATTAAAAGCAATTTCTGTACAAATTTCAAAAGTACTAAATTCTGATACGGCGGACAAGTCCAAAAAAGATTTGTATGAGGAATATAATCAGGAATTAGCCGCTATCGATAAGAGTTATGCAGTTGTAAAAAACAATGAAAATGCACTTATTCTTTCAATGAATATGAACGCAAATATTAATAAAATGATTTTAGGTTTGTAATATTTTGTAAAAATCCAGTTAAATTTTTAAAGTTATTATAAAATTATCCGTAAGATTTTTTGTAAGTATTAGTATAGGAGAAAAATTATGCCGGGTAATATTCCTGATTATTCAGATTTAAAGTTTAGTATGGCAGATATGAACAGATTTTTTAAAGATCAGGGTATCAAGTTAAATCAAAATGATACTAAAAAATTAAACTCTGTTTTCAATAAATATGATGCCAAAAATGAAAAGAAAGACGGAGAAATTTCTAAAATTGACAACAGAGCAAAATTTTTAGGTGAATTAGAAAAAACAGACCCTGAAATATTTGATAAAGTTGTTCCATTCAGCATTGCAGTTGAACAGGCAGAAGATTTAAGAAAACAGAAAGCTGAAACAGAAAAAGAATTTAAACAATCAATTGAGGCAGATAAAAAAGCTAAAGCTAAAGAAAATATTGGTAAAAATACTATTTTTGGGCGAAATTAAATTTATATTTCAAATAAAAAGCTCTGTCATTATGACAGAGCTTTTTTATGTTAAATAAAATTAAATTACTTAACTGAGCTTAATGGCTTTGGACCAGCGTTTACAATTTCTGAAGGCATATTTGGATATTTGCTTGAGAAGTTGTCAGCAAACATTTGAGCTAACTTGTTAGCAGCTTCATCGTATGCTGCTTTATCAGACCACATACCTCTTGCATCTAACATTTCATCAGGAACGTTAGGACAAGATGTAGGATAATCTACATTGAATACATCGTGGTGTTTGAATTCAACAGAATCAAATGAACCATTCAATGCAGCCGTAACCATAGCTCTTGTAAAAGCTAATTTCATTCTCTTAGCACCTGATGATGCAGAACCGCCTGCCCATCCTGTGTTTACTAAGTAAACCTTAGTACCGTATTGGTCTAATTTATCACCTAACATTTTGGCGTAAACAGAAGCGTCCATCGGCATAAATGGTTCACCAAACAAAGTAGAGAATGTAGGAACAGGTTCTGTAATACCTCTTTCTGTTCCTGCCAATTTTGAAGTAAATCCGGTTACGAAGTGATACATAGCAGCATTCTTATCTAATCTTGAGATTGGAGGAAGAACACCAAATGCATCAGCTGTCAAGAATACAACAACTTTCGGGATACCGCCCATTGAAGGGATAGCTGCGTTGTTAATATAGTTTACAGGGTAACCAACACGAGTATTTTCAGTTAATGAACCGTCAAAGAAATCTAATTCTCTTGTTTCAGGGTTCATGATTACGTTTTCAACCAATGAACCAAATTTAATTGCGTTGTAAATATCAGGTTCATTTTCTTCAGTAAGGTTGATACATTTTGCATAGCAGCCGCCTTCAAAATTGAATACGCCATCAGGTGACCAACCGTGTTCATCATCACCGATTAATTTACGGCAAGGGTCTGCTGATAAAGTTGTTTTACCGGTACCTGAAAGTCCAAAGAATACAGCTGTTTCATGAGTTTCAGGATCCATATTAGCTGAACAGTGCATTGGAAGAACATTTTTCTTAGTCATTACATAGTTCATAGTTGCAAATACAGATTTTTTAATTTCACCAGAATATTGAGAACCTGCAATAATAATCATGTGAGCTTCATAATCAATTGCAATACAAGCTTCAGAGTTTGTACCATCAACAGCCGGATCACATTTGAATCCAGGAGCACAAATGATTGTGTAATCAGCTTCACCATAGTTTGCTAATTCTTCTGCTGTAGGTCTGATTAACAATTGGTGAATAAACATGTTTTGAGATGCCATTTCGTTAATTACTCTAAATTTTTGAGTATATTTCTTGTCTGCACCTGCAAAACCATCAAAAATAAATACTTCTTTACCATTCAAGTAGTCAACCATTTTTGACTTAATTGAATTAAAAGCTTCTCTTGAAATAGGACGATTTACCTTGCCCCATGCGATATCGTCATGAATAGTTGGAGTATCAACGATAAATTTATCCTTAGGTGAACGACCTGTATATTTACCTGTAGTAACAACAAGTGCACCTGTTTCACATAATGTACCTTCACCTCTTCTCAAAGCAGCCTCGGTCAACTGAGCCGGAGTCCAGTTTCTATGTACTGCAGAAGGAGAAGTGATACCTAATTTTTCAATACCATAAGTTTCCATTTATATTTCCTCCTTTTTTATGGGTTTGAAATTTACCTATATATAGTTAGTGTACTATAAACACTAAAAATTTTCAATAGTAATACACCAAGGATTAAGAAATTCTTGTATAAACTTTTATAACACTCATACTTTACATTGAAGTTTAAAATCATGTAACGTGAAAATTATGAGTGTGATTTTTTTATAAAGTTTTCAGCAGATTTAATCATATCTTCCGTAATAGATAAGAAAGCATGTATCAATTCACTATCTCTTTTTTCAAAACCCAATTTTACCGCTTTATCACCAAGTCTATTATTACTGATAGTAAAAACGCTTTTACCTGTATTCTTATTTTCCGCAATAGATATAACAGAATCATTATATCCCCAATTTTCAAATCTTTTGGCACAAGAATCAATACAATCCGAAATTTCTCTTGAAGAGCTTTTTCTCAATTTTGCATAAGCCGATGAATCAAGCTTTGCCCCAAATTGCGTTCCTGATATCCTGTAAGTATTATTGTTAATCATATTCACCTGACCTTCAAAACTTTATAAAAACCCTAAATATATTTTTTTGCTATAATTTTAATATGAATTTATTATATTTGGAAGAGATTGATTCAACGAATAAATATGCCAAAGAAAATATTACCTCAATTAGTGACGGCACAATAGTTTACACCCAAAATCAAACCGACGGGAGGGGCAGATTAAACCGCAAATGGTCCTATATGGGAGAAGACAATATATATGCAAGCATAGTACTTAAACCATCCGATACAATTTTACCTGTATATTCAAATTTGACACAGCTTTTGTGCCTTATATTGTGCCAAACTTTTGAAGAATACGGAACAAATCCCAAAATAAAATGGCCAAATGACGTACAAATTAACGGTAAAAAAATTTCAGGAATTTTAGCAGAAGCAGTAATGAATAAAGGAGCACTCGCAGGAATAGTTTTAGGCTTTGGAGTAAACCTCAACACAACACAAAAAACACTTGATAAAATAGATCAACCTGCAACCTCGCTTAATATAGAAACCGGCAAAACTATTAACATGAAAGAATTTTTGGAAAAACTATCGACAAGATTTTGTTTGTTATATAATAAATTTATTGAGGGTGGATTTTTATTAATAAGAGAAGATTACATAAGAAGAGCCGGATTCCTCAATAAAGAGATTACCGTAAAAGTACTCAAAGAGAAGTATTGCGGTGTAGCTACAGATGTAACTGAAAACGGTGCGTTAAAACTCAAAGATAAAAATAATAACGAACACATATTACTAATAGGAGATATATTATGAACAGTGAATTATGGATACAAGGGCTTGTCGCAATGTGTATCGGGATGGGAACAGTACTTAGTTTCCTTTGTTTAATGATTTTTGCAATGCACATTATGTCAGCCATAGTAAAAAAATTAAACCTAATATTCCCTGAAGTTATTGCTCAACCTGCAGGAGTTAAAAAAGTTGCTTCTTCTAATGACGAAGAAATTGCAGTAGCAATACTTTCAGCAATGTTTAGAAAATAAGTAAATAAATTAAGGGAGATAAATAAATGACAAAACTAATTAAAGTTATGGATACGTCATTCAGAGACGGTTTCCAATCAATATTCGGGGCAAAAGTCCTCGTTGATGACTTTATTCCGGCTTTGCAGTCTGCTGTTGATGCCGGTTTAAAACATTTTGAAACAGCAGGTGGTGCAAGATTTCAGGCTCCAATATTTTTCTGTAATGAAAATGCTTTTGAAACAATGGATAAAATCAGAGCAGCAGTAGGTCCTGATGTTAAATTACAGTCATTAGCCCGTGGCGTAAATGTTGTAGGTTTAAATTCTCAGCCTCGTGATGTTATTGACCTGCACGCAAAAATGTTTGCAAAACACGGTGTTAATGTTATAAGAAACTTTGATGCTTTAAATGATGTGAATAATTTGATTGATTCCGCAAAAAGTATAAAAAAACACGGACTTCAGCATGAAGTAACAATTACTATGATGGAATTACCTTATGGTTGTGAAGGTGCTCATGACGTTGCTTTTTATGAAAGAGTTTTAAGAAATATTTTAGATGCAGGTATTCCGTTTGACAGTTTGGCATTTAAAGATGCATCAGGTACTTCTAACCCGAGAAAAGTTTATGCAACCGTAAAAATGGCTCGTGAAATATTGGGTGCTGATGCTCACATAAGATTCCATTCACATGAAACTGCAGGTACAGGTCTGGCAGCATATTTAGCTGCTTTAGAGGGCGGTGCTGACGGTATCGACCTTGCTATGAAACCTGTTTCAGGCGGTACGGGTCAGCCGGATATTATTTCTATGTGGCATGCTCTAAAAGGTACGGAATATGATTTAGGCTTAGATATAAAGAAAATCATGGAAACTGAAGAAATCTTTAAAGAATGCATGAAAGATTATCCTATATCGCCTATTTCTTTGGCGGTAAATCCGATATTAATTCAGGCACCGTTGCCGGGTGGAGCCACAGCTACAACCGTTAATCAGTTAAAAGATATGGGTATGCTTGATAAATTCCCTAAACTTATTGCTAACATGAAAGAAGTAGTTGCAAGAGGTGGATTTGCAACATCTGTTACTCCTGTTTCTCAGTTCTATGCTCAACAATCTTTCTTAAATGCAATTACCAATGAACCTTGGGAACAAGCTAATCCGGGTTATGCCAAAATGTTGTTAGGTTATTTTGGTAAAACTCCTTGTGAACCTGATCCTGAATTGGTTAAATGGGCAGAAGAAAAAACAGGTCTTAAACCTACTACGGAAAAAGTTGTTGATTTGAATGAAAAAGATCCTGAAAAGGGTCTAAAGGCTGCTGAAGAAAGATTAAAAGCCGCAGGACTTCCTGTAACGGATGAAAACTTATTCATTGCTGCTGCTTGTAAAGACGGTAACGTAGATAAGGGTATTGATTTCTTGTTAGGCAAAGGGCAGATATCGGTTAATAAAAAATCCGCTGATGCTCCTGCTGTATCTACAGCTCAAGCGTCTTCAACAGGTGAATATACAATAAAAGTTAACGGTAAAAATTATGCAGTAAAACTTGACGGCGATAATAAAGCTGTTGTTAACGGTAAGACTTATGATATTGCTGTTAAAGCAGGTATTGAAACTAAAGGTTCATCAGCATCAACAGGTGATGGCGAAGAAGTTAAAGCCGGTTTACCGGGTAATGTTTTAAGACTTGAAGTTTCAGAAGGCGACGAAGTTGCTGAAGGTGATGTGCTTTTGGTTATGGAAGCTATGAAAATGGAAACAGAAGTAAAAGCTCCAAAAGCAGGTACAGTACAATCAGTTCTTGTTGCTCAGGGTGATAAAGTTGTAACAGGTCAAGCTTTGGTAACAATTGGATAAGGAGGTAAACAATGACTATTAATATTCAAGACGGTTTACTCCAACTATGGAATTCCACGGGTATAATGACGTTTTTACAACCGCAAGACCCGTCCATCACAAATTGCTTTGAACAGTTTTTACATGTTCACGGACATTGGATAATGATTCTTGTTTGTTTATTCTTGCTTTGGTTAGGAATTAAAAAACAATTTGAACCGTTATTACTCGTTCCAATTGCATTTGGCGGATTGTTATCAAATATTCCTATGCCTCTTGGTGAAGAAATAGCAGGTCCAAACGGATTTTTGGGAATTATATTTGAAGCAGGTATTCATAAAGGATTATTCCCATTGATAATCTTCATGGGTGTCGGAGCAATGACAGACTTCGGTCCTTTGATTGCAAATCCGAGAATGGCACTGTTAGGTGGTGCAGCCCAATTCGGTATATTCGGTGCTTTATTAATGGCATACTGTATATTCGGGTTCACTTTACCTGAAGCAGCATCAATCGGTATTATAGGTGGTGCTGACGGTCCGACTTCAATTTATGTGACGACAAAGTTAGCTGAAAATCTTTTAGGACCTATTGCTGTTGCTGCTTATTCATATATGGCATTAGTTCCGGTAATTCAGCCGCCAATTATGAGATTGTTAACTACAAAAGCTGAAAGACAAATTCAGATGACACAATTAAGAGAAGTTTCAAAAAGAGAAAAAATAGTATTTCCTCTTATGATATTACTTCTTTGTGTAATTCTTTTGCCGAGTGCGTGTCCGCTGTTAGGTGCGTTATGTTTCGGTAACTTATGTAAAGAGTGCGGTGTTGTTGAAAGATTATCCGATACAATGCAAAATGCATTAATAAATATTGTAACAATATTCTTAGGTTTATCAGTTGGTTCAAAACTGTCAGCAGAGCAGTTTTTGACATTACAGACAATATTTATCCTTATTTTAGGTATCATTGCATTCTCACTTGCAACAGCAGCAGGTGTATTGATGGCTAAATTAATGAATGTATTTTCTAAGAACAAAATCAACCCGCTTATCGGCTCAGCCGGAGTTTCAGCTGTACCAATGGCAGCCCGTGTATCAAACAAAGTCGGTTTAGAGGAAAATCCTCAAAACTTCCTTTTGATGCATGCGATGGGACCAAATGTGTCAGGTGTAATCGGTTCTGCGGTTGCTGCAGGTGTATTGCTTGCACTTTGTCATTAAAGATTGATTGTAACATATACTTTCTGAGAGGGATTAATCTTACGATTTTTCCCTCTTTTAATATCTCTTAACAATATAGGCAATTTTTAATTTGTTTTATCTTTGTGTATGTGTGTGACATTTTACTTATAGGAGTTGTTAATGGAAGTTCGTTGTAATTTCTCACCAAGTTTTGGACGATTAGAAGGTAATTTAGCCGTAGAATCAGGTAATCAGGAAATTGCTGATGCTAAGGAAGCCTTAAAAAGTTGTAAACACTGGCATGTTATTGCTGATAATGACGGCAGTTATAAACTTAAATATTCTGATACATCTAAAGTATATGAGCTTGCTGACAAACCAAAACGTCATGCTAAAAATGCACTGTTTATAAGAACTTTTGATAAAGGACATAAAGTTCAGGGTAAAGTTACAAGTTTCAGAGTGGATTTGGACAGTTATGAGGAAGTTCAGTCATTATATAAGCGAATAATGGGCTCAAAAGGTTTGGAAAAAATGGTAATTGTTGCAAAGGCTTTGGAACAACAGGTTTTAAAAAGAAACTATCAAAAAAAGCTAAGAAGTTTATTTGGGGTTAAGTAGCGTTATTTTTCGCCGAAAAATTCGCTTTTAAGGATATTTTCAGTATCAATTTCAGTTTTAAGTTTAAGAGCAAAGATGTTGTCAAAATTAAATTCTTTTAATTTAACAGCATCTTTTTCTGTTGTAATAACCGGTAAATCTGTTTGCGGAATATCATCTTTATTGTATTTGTGATGATCATCAAAGATTACTTTCTTTTCAATTGTATAACCGTTTAAAAATTTGAAAAACTGTTCAGGTTGTCCGATTGCCGAAAGTGCAATTACGGATGTTCCTTTTTGTAAATGGAAATTAGTTTTGATATTATAGATAAAATCCGGTTCGGTTTTACAAACAGTTGCTGGTAATTCATATTTATTTTCCATTATGCGAGATAATCTCTCAGCATCTTCATGTTCTGTATTTTTGCTTACAATAACGAGATTGCTTGCCCGTTTTAATGATTTTGTACTTTCTCTTAGCGGTCCTGCAGGCAAAAGACATTCGTTGCCGAATTGTTTCTCGGAATCCATAAGAACAAGGTCAATATCACGATGTAATTTTCTGTGCTGAAATCCGTCATCAAGAATTATTTTAGTTACACCAAATTCTTTTATTGCAAATTCTGCGGCTTTATATCTGTTTTTTGATGTAACTACTATTGCCTTAGTTTCCTGAGCCAGCCAGTAAGGCTCATCACCTGCAAATTGCGCATTATAATAGATTTTATTCCCGTCTGATATTAAATTAATATTTTTATTTGACAGCCTTCCGCCGTATCCTCTTGATATAATTGCCACTTTTTCGCCCTGTGAAATTAAATATTTTGAAATTTCAGCAACAACAGGGGTTTTCCCTACTCCACCTGTTGTGAGATTGCCGACAGAAATAACGCAGGCATCTGCTTTTTGTGTTTTCAATATATTTTTGTCATAGAGAAAATTTTTTATTTCGCTTCCAAGTGCGTAAAATAAGGATGCAAACCTTAACACATTAAATATTATTCCGTTTGCATCTTTATTGTAGTGTATTTTTGTTATTTCTGTTTTAATATTCACTTTTTTTCCCTTAGAACAACAGTCGGAAAATTAAGAATCGTTTGTTAAGTTTTTCCGAGAATTTCCTTAGATTAGCGGTGGTAACTTTTGCATCGTCTAATATTGCATCAAGCTCGGTTTTATTATCCGGAGTCATCTTATTTACTGATGCAAGTGCCATTGATACATTTTCTAAGGCTTTATTTGTATTAGCAAGTGTATTCTTTAAATCATTTTTAAGTTGTTCATCTTTTGTCATTGCCGTAACAGATGTTGATATTTCCGCTAAGTTGTTAGTAATTGTTCTGATGTCTTCTGCCATCTTCTTAGATTCTTCTTCGTTACCCATGATTTTGTTAAGGTTTCTTGCAAGCTGGTCAATAGAAGTGGTTGTTGATATAAGATTTTTCTTGAATACAGGATCACCTACAATGTTATTTAAGTTGCCTGCAAGAGCATTGAAATCTGCGGCAGTGTGGTTTGCCAATTCTATAAGTTCTTTTATGTCACTTTTTGAGTCATCAATCAGCTGATTAATTTTATCAACTGTTACGCTTGCTTTTTTGGTTATTTCATCTATGTTATTAACTGTTGCCTGTAATTCACCGATAGTCTGATCAGATAATAAAGTATTAACTTTCATATTCGTTTCGGTTAAACTTTCTGCAGCTTTATATTGCCAATTCAAAAAGTCCGCAATTCTCATAGGTTCTATGATTGTATACGGTGATTTTTGTTTGGGATAAGGCGGTACTGTGTTATCCAAAGCCGCAATTCTTAATTTTTTATCGCCGTTAACGGTTACAGCTTCCCCTTTTATAAAGTTAGGCATAATTAAACCCGGAAGGTTGATTATATAATCGACTCTGTAAGCATAATTAGTTTGTACTTTATCTCTTACATTGTAAGGTAAAGCATCTCTGTGAACGATTTGTACATCCCTTATTATACCTACGTCATAATATTTATCACTCAATTTCATCTCAACGGCATCATCTTTAAACAATACATCTTTATTTATCATCGGGATATATATAGTTCTGGTTTTCGGAGGGGTAATTTCAAGGAACAATTCACCTATCAAGCCGGATTGCTGTATTGAAAAAGTAGATGCTCTCGGAATTTTAACCTGAGGATTGGTAATAACGAATTTAACTTTGACATAGCTGTCTTCACCATCAATAGTAGGTGTAATTTGTTCAACCTGACCGACCTTCAAGCCCATCATCTGAACACCTGCACCGGGACGCATACCGTTTACGTCTTTAAACTGAATTTCTACACGGGGGGCTGAGGATATTGCTCTCCCTTTAACTTTTATAACAACGCCAATCAATAGAATCAAGGATAAAAGCGTTAATAAACCGACCTTAAATGATGATGAAAATTTCATATTACCTTCCTACTGTTATATAACAATAATTATTCTAACAAAAATAACAGAAATTGTAAAATAAATTACACCATTGACTTGAGATAAGCTTCAATAAATCCATCTAATTCACCATCCATAACGGCATCAACGTTACCTGATTCAAAGCCTGTACGATGGTCTTTAACCATTTTGTATGGGTGAAATACATAGGAACGTATCTGGGAACCAAAGTTTATATCGACATTTTCACCTTTTAGTTCTGCAAGTTTTTTTTCGTGTTCAGCCTGTCTTATTGCAAGTAATTTTGAGGCAAGCATTTGCATGGCATTTTCTTTATTTTGTAGCTGAGAACGTTCCTGTTGACACTTAACGACAATGCCCGTTGGTTTATGGAGTATTCTTACCGCTGTTTCGACTTTGTTTACATTTTGTCCGCCGGCTCCGCCTGAACGCATTGTGTCTATTTCCAAATCTTCAGGCGGTATTATTATGGTTTTTTCAAAATCTGCGATTATAGGTGAAACTTCTACCGAGGCAAAACTTGTTTGTCTTTTACCGTTTGCATTAAAGGGTGAAATTCTGACAAGACGGTGTACTCCTCTTTCAGCTTTTGCATATCCGAAGGCGTATTTTCCGGAAACTTTTATTGTTGCAGACTTTATGCCGGCTTCATCTCCGTCAAGTTTATCCATTAATTCCACATTCCAATTGTGTTGTTCTGCCCATCTTGTGTACATTCTGAGCAGTAAACTTCCCCAATCTTGTGCATCCGTTCCTCCGGCACCTGCGTTAATTGTAATTATTGCATCTGCGTTATCATATTCTCCGCTGAGCATAAGACGAACTTCAAAACTTTCAATTTCTTTTTCCGTATTTTTTAAAGTATTATAACTTTCCGTTATAAGGTCATTATCCCCTATATCAAGAGATACTTCCGCATCATCCAATGCAGTCTGCCATTTTTGGCAAAGCTGGATGTTTTCCTTAATTTCTTTTATTTCAGAACCTAATTTTGATACTTTCTCTTTATCTGACCAAATATCAGGGGATTGCATCTCTTCTTCAAGAGAAGAAAGTTTTATGTTTAATTTATCAAAGTCAAAGACACTCCTTTATGCTTTTAACTCTGGGTGTCAGGTTATTTAAAATCTGTTTTACTTCTGTTTCCATAACTTGAATATTACAGGAAAAATTATTTTTATGCAAATTCCCTAATCCGTAATTGTTATTCTGCCATCATCAATTATGTCTATCGGTCCTTTGGATGCTCTTATTTTTTGTTCTATTGCGTAATTTAAGTCCCAGTCGTACTTTTGAGTCGCTTCAAAATATTTGTTCAGCATGCTGTAGCCGTCATTGTTGCTTGAAAAATATTCATTAATTGCGGTAGAATATATTTTATCCGTTCTCGGATTATTTACATCAATGGGGTGCTCGTTTCCTTTCCTGTCAATATAGCTCATTGAAGTAACATCACCATTTTTTGTCATTGTGTATTTTAATCCCGAAACCTGCATTATCCCGGGTTTATTGTGTTGGGTTGTTATAGATTTTGCACTGTATTTTATGGCGTCAACAATTTCTTTTTCCGTATAATTTATTTTTGCAATTTTATTTTTGAACGGTGAAATTTCAGAGATTACACCTGTATCTATTACCCCTTTTTCAACGGTACCCCGAAGGTTTGCAGCACCTATCAGTGCTATATCTGCACCCGACAATTCTTTTATTGCATCGGCACCGTAATATGCCAGAGGATTCGGGTCTGTTAAGTCATTTTTTAATACAGGTGGGGCGGTTCTTATTTCACCTATAATTTCGGGTTTCCCTTTTATTTTTTCAAAAATGTATTTTGCAATGGCATTTCTTGAAAAATCTTTGGTATTGCCGATATTATTTTGTGCTTTAGTGATTACTCCGTCTTTGTCAAATTCAAGATTAAGTATTCCGAAATTTCTGCCGTCACGTCCTGCCTGAGTAATAATAACAGGTTCGCCTGATTTCGAATTGAATAAATTAACGTCTTTTTCGATACCTTTTAAGAGATTGTGGGAATGTCCGCCAAGAATTACATCAATGCCTTCCGTATTTTGTGCAATTTTTATGTCATAGCCGTATCCGCTGTGCGAAAGTAAAATTATTTTATCTATACCCTGTGATTTTAACTTATTTACTTCTTCCTGAATATATTTAATTGTGTCGTCAATGTTTGCAGGCTGTATATCTTGGTCTTGAAGAACTTTGCCGTATTTTATTCTCGAAATTAAATCGGAAGGTATTGTTCCTATAATTCCGTATTTGTTGCCGTTAATTTCCTGTATACATGATTTTTTAATATATTTTGATAATTTGCTTTCGTCATAATTTTTTATATTGCAGGCTAAAAGTGTTGCAGGCATGTTCGGAATTTCGTTAAAGAAATCCTCCGATTTCATATCGCATTCGTGATTTCCAACTGCACTTGCACTTACTCCTATGAATTTCAAAAACTGCATTGCAACTTTGTTAGTTTTAATATCCGTGCCGACCATTATGTCGCCTGAAGCAAGTTTAAGTTTGTCGGTTTTCTCTTGAGGGGTATAACAGTCAAAAGCGTTGGATGCTGTTACTGTGCGTTCCATATTTATTGCTTTACCGTGATAATCATTAACATAGAAAATACTTGTTCTTACAGGCTTTTTATTGTCCTTATTCAAGTCATAATCAGCTCTTTTATAACCAAATGAAATGTTGTATTTAACCGGATTTATCATTTTTAGAACCCTTTATATTTAATTCCGTGAAGAAAAATTTTTGCTATTTGGAGGTATAAAAATTTACAAAATGTTACCCGACGTAAAGATACTGAATATACTTTTAGTTCAAAATTTTCTTTGTGCTATACTGTGACTATGAATTACCTCAATAATCAATATGACGTAATAGTAGTGGGTGCAGGTCACGCAGGTTGTGAAGCCGCTTTATCCTGTGCAAGATTAGGGCTGAAAGTTCTTCTTGCAACATTGGATGTTGAGCATATAGCGTTACAGCCTTGTAATCCTGCAATAGGCGGTCCTGCAAAATCGACGTTGGTTCGTGAAATTGACGCTCTCGGCGGTGAAATGGGACTTGCTGCTGATGCTACATACCTGCAAATGAAAACCCTTAATTCCTCAAAAGGACCTGCTGTCCGAGCTTTAAGGGCTCAGTCGGATAAACGTCAGTATTCCGATTATATGCGTAATGTTATTGAACATAACGAAAATATTTATTTAAGACAGGCTTGTATTACGGATTTACTTGTTAAAGACGGCAAAGTTACGGGTGCTATTGATGAGTACGGTATTGAATTTACGGTTAACGCTGCAATTCTTACGACAGGGACATCTTTAGACGGTAAAATATGGGTCGGACTCCAGTCATACAGTGCGGGTAGATTAGGTGAAAAAGCCGCATACGGACTTTCTGATTCCCTCAGAAATTTGGGAATAGAATTAAAAAAATTAAAAACGGGGACTCCTCCTCGTGTTGATAAAAGGTCAATCGACTATTCAAAACTTGATATTCAGCCGGGGGACGAAGTTTTGAGTTTTTATTCGTTCAGACCTGACAGACCGATAAGAAAGCAGTATCCGTGTTATTTAACGAGAACAAATGAAGAAACTCATAAAATTATTAAGGCAAATCTTGATAAATCCCCAATGTTTAAGGGTTTGATACAGGGTGTAGGTCCGAGATACTGTCCGTCAATTGAGGATAAAGTCGTAAGATTTGCCAAAAATCCTTCTCATCATATATTTGTTGAGCCTGAGGGATTAGGTAATTACGAGGCTTATATTCAGGGATTTTCAAGCAGTTTGCCGGCAGATGTTCAGGTTAAGATGCTCAGAACTTTACCGGGGTTGGAAAATGCACATGTAATTAAGCCTGCTTATGCGGTTGAATACGATTATGTCCCTGCTGTACAGACTACGCATTCTCTGATGTCAAAAAAAATCAAAGGACTGTTTTTGGCTGGTCAAATTAACGGTACAAGCGGTTATGAAGAAGCTGCCGCACAAGGATTAATTGCAGGTATTAATGCGTTCAATTACTTAAACGGTTCCGAAATGCTTGAATTGTCGAGAAGTTCATCCTATACGGGTACTTTGATAGATGATTTGGTAACAAAAGATATACAAGACCCGTACAGAATGCTGACTTCCCGTTCAGAGTACAGATTATTGCTAAGACAGGATAATGCCGATGAAAGATTAACCCCAATCGGGTATAAAGTCGGTTTGATTGATGAAGCACAATATCAAAGATTTATTCAAAAGCAGGAGAATATTCAGCGTGAAATACAAAGACTTTCAAATGTAAAAATCCCTGCAAGTGAGGAAGTCAAGTCAATACTTGGTAAATACGGCGAGGGTATTGAAAGAGGTATGAGATTGGCAGAGCTTCTGAAACGTCCGAATATTAATTATAATATTTTGAAAGAATTGGACGAAGAAACAAATAACCTGAATTTAAGCCGTGATGTTTACGAGCAGGTTGAAATTATGATTAAATATGACGGTTATCTGAAACGTCAGACAGCACAGGTTGAGCAAGCAGGGAAACTCGATAAATTTAAAATTCCTGAAGATATTGATTATATGGCGATAGAACACATATCATCAGAAACAAAGGAAAAATTGAATAAAATCAGACCAAAAACATTAGCTCAGGCATCCCGTATCGGTGGTGTTAAACCTGCAGATATATCTGTTCTTATGGTACTTTTGGAAAGACATGCGGTTGCAAGAAAATAAATATGAACGATAAAGATATTGATAAAATTGTCAAAACTTTAAAAGCTGCAAAACAGCAAAAGAGTGAATTTGTCGGCTTAATGGACAGCTTTAATGACCCGTATTTGGTTTTGATAGCTTGTATATTGAGTTTGAGAACTAATGACAGAACGACATATCCTGCAACTTTAAGAATGCTGAAACTCGGAAAAACACCGCAAGAGTTTGCAAAGTGTGATGAAAAAACTTTGGCGGATGCAATTTATCCTGTCGGGTTTTACGCAAACAAAGCAAAACAAATTATCCGATTATCAAAAGAAATTGTCGAAAAATATGACGGGAAAGTTCCCGATACGATAGATGAGCTTGTAAAATTTAACGGTGTCGGCAGGAAAACAGCTAATCTCGTTGTTGCAAGAGGGTTTAATAAGCCTGCTATATGCGTGGATGTGCATGTTCACAGAATTTTTAACCGTATGGGATATGTAAAAACAAGAAATCCGGAGGAAACGGAATTTGCACTCAGAGATAAACTTCCCGTAAAGCATTGGATAGATATAAATACTCTTATCGTGACTCACGGGCAAAACGTTTGTAAACCTCAAAAGCCTATGTGTTCTGTCTGTCCGATAGAAAAATACTGTGATAAAAATTTGTAATGACTGATAATTGATGAACACCCCCTTGAAAAATTTAAAAAGGCAGGCTAGCCTGCCCTTACAGATGCTTCGCTCGTTGAATGCAATATTTGCTGTGAAAAATTACAGTGCGGAAAAACTGAACAATTTTGCGGAAAATGT
>CACWHC010000014.1:40016-140062 GCA_902760645.1 uncultured bacterium | reverse complement strand
TTAAGGGATGAAGTATTTCACTCTTTAAAGGACGATTTACGTCAAATTTACATAATGACAAATGACGGAGCATTAATAACCGGACATAATTATACCGATACTGTATTTAAAGATACACTTGCCTTAATGCCGAAAGAGTTAAAAGTTGAAGAACCCGTTATATTCGGGGATGTAAAAAATCAGCCGCTTGTATATTTAAAAAAACTTAATCCGCCCATTACCATAATTGTAAATACAACCGAAAAACTTACGGATAAACTTATTAACAAAAACAGAGCTAAAATTATATGGTCAATTATTTTTGCGACATTAATTGTTATATTTATTGTTGGATTGTATACCTATTATCTGTATATTAATATCAGGCAGTTATTCAAAGGTATAATTGCAATTTCAAAAGGTAATTACGAAAGACAAATTCGTTTATTTACAACGGCTTTCACGCCTCATGAAATTATATTTCTTGCTTTTGAATTTAACAGAATGGCAAGCGAAATTCATAAATCATACCTGCAATTAAAAAGGAACAATATTGAACTTAAACAATTAAACGAATTCCGCTCAAATCTAATTGATACCGTAAGTCACGAATTAAGAACTCCGCTCACAAGTATTCAGGGTTATACCTCAAGACTTATGAGGCAGGATATTAATATTGATGAAGAAACAAAACAAAAATCTTTAAGAGTAATAAAAGACCAATCCGAAAGATTGAAAAGGCTTATTGAAGACTTGTTAACCATACCGGATATTGAAGGAATGAAGTTAAAAACAAATGTTGAATCGGTTTGGCTTCCCGAAGTTATGGAAACTGCAAAGTTTCTTGTAAAAAATAAGGACAATAAAGAAATTGAAATTAATATTGAAGAAAGTTTCCCAAATGTCATTGGAGATAAAAATCGTCTTGAGCAAGTGTTTGTAAATCTTATCGAAAATGCCGTAAAATATGCGTATCCTGAAACAAAGATTACGGTTAATGCAGTTGCAGAGGACAATGTCGCTAAGATTTACGTTAAAAATCAATGCGATGTCATTCCTAAAAAGAAACTGAATACTCTTTTTGAAAAATTTATAAGACTTGATAACAATACAACACGGACAACAAGAGGTACGGGCTTAGGCTTATTTATTGTAAAAGGTCTGGTTGATGCAATGAATGGAGAAATTACTCTTTCTTCTGATGAAAAATGCGGATTTTGCGTAGAAGTTATACTGAAACTTGTACAGGATGAGGAATTATTATCATGATGGAGCTTGCGATAAAGGAGGCTCTAAATTCAGGTGCAGATATTCCGGTCGGTGCTGTAATTACTAAAGACGGAAAAATTATCAGCAGTGCCTGTAATAATAAAGAAAAAACTTCTGATGTAACAGGACATGCGGAAATTATTGCAATAAGAGAAGCAGAAAAAGTATTAAATAACTGGCGGTTAGACGGATGCGAATTATATGTAACGCTTGAACCCTGCCCTATGTGTGCCTGGGCAATTATTCAGTCAAGAATAAAATCCGTATATTTTGGAAGTTATGATACGAACTACGGTGCATTAAGTTCCAAGACGGATTTAAGAAAACTGACAAATTGTGATTTAAAAGTTTACGGCGGCATAATGGAAGAAGAATGCGATAAACTTTTAAAAAATTATTTTTTAAATATTCGTAAATTATGATTTATCTTTAATTTTAATGTTAAGAACAATACCTAATAAAGTAAGTTTTACATGCTTTGTACCGTTTGATTGTTCTTTTGTTCTAATGTCAAATATTTTAGAGATAAAAAATCGTAACGTCATTTCGGGAGGTTCATCCGCTAGTCTGGTATATAAAGCCTTCTTCCCTTCATTTTCAAGTTTTTGAAGATAATAAGAAGTTAATCTTTCCGCAATCATTCCTATTGTTCTGTTTGATTTGTTAAATGTTTTTTCTATCTCAAAAAGTAAAGGAAAAATCCATTCACAGTACCTGAAAAAATCTTCTTTTTTCATGATAAATAAATTCATTAAACCACCATGATTTTCTTTGCTTATATAAGAATTAAATTCTTTAATATCCTGCGGATAAATCTGACCGTATATCTCACAAAATTTATCAAAATCTCCGGGATTCAGATTATTTAACTTTGCACAATTTGCCCATTCAGCTCTGATACCCATTTTAAAGGACGGTGATGACAATTTTATAAAATCATAGTTTTGAAAATATTTATCTAAATTAGAATAATTTATCTTAAAAAATCTGCGGTAATGATTTAATCCTATATAATCAGGGTTTCCGAGTTTTTCATAATTTTTCCATGCCCAGTAAATTCCCGTCATTTCATTAAGAAAACGATTCTTGTCCGATATATTATCACCCGTATTATCCCCCGCCATACTGTTCAAAAGCCAATTGTAATCTTTTTCTGAAAGATTACCATCTTTTGTTTTCTCAACAGCAATTTCTCTTCCCAAATGGATAGGAAATAATACATCGTTTTTAAATAATTTATCTTTTTTATGATATGCAACAAGAATTTTTACTTTATTGTTCATTTATTACCCTGTGTTTCTTAAATTTAAATGTAATACCCAGAATAGTCAGCAACTTATACTTTCTGTCAGGTGTATTTGTCAAAGAAAATACCCAACGTACAACCTTTCGGGCAATGCCGTACGGATAAAAGAATCTCAGAGGCAGCATCCATAAAGCTTTCCTCTTGTATTCTGTTACAAAATCATCCCAAGGAGTATCCTCCAATGCCTTAAAATATTCTCTCGCCCAATAAGTTGAATTGAGCGGCTTCCAGTGTATCCAAGGCTTTTTAGGTGAAATGAAATGCAAAATCGCAGGATCTTTTATTCCGCTGAAAATAGTATCATGCAGTTTTTTAACCTGAGCATTATAAATATCCTCAACATATTCTATCCTGCCGTCAAATACTGCATTGATAACGTCCTGATCATGGCATTCAATTTTATCCTGATTGTTTTCAATCCAGTCTATTATTGTCTGAACCGACTTTTCCTCTCTCATTTTTTTACAATTAAGGAGAAGAACACCGGCATTAATATACTTTGAAACTCCCAGTCTTGCAGAATGCTCTTTTAACGAACAGTCTACAACACCCAAAACCATATTATTGCCGAAATCTCTATTATATAAGTCAGATAAAGATTTTCTGACGATAATATCGCAATCCAAATAAAGTATTCTGTCTTCGTTTGGAATAATCTCCGGAATTAATAATCTGTAATATGTAGCAAGTGATATATAATCACCTTTAAACGTACAGCAATTTTTTAATTCTTCCATATTCGGTTTTACATAAGTAATGCTGCATAAGTATTTCTTTTCAAAATAAGATAATTTTTCTTTATTTGGTACTGAAATCCCGCCATCAAGCACATAAAATTTTATAAATTCATCTTCGTTTTTACTTTGCAAAATAGAAGACATAGTTGCACCCATATGCTGAACATAATTGTTATCACATCCAAAGCATATTGTAATATTTTTTCTGTCCTGAACCAAAGTTCCGTTCATTAATTTTTCAGTTTTGTCAAAAATATTTTCTGCTGTTTGATTAGATTTAATAAGGACAGTATTGTATAAATTTGGATTCGGAGTCCACTGTTTCAACGTAATTGTTTCATAAAATACTGCTGTTGTCGGCACACCAAGTGCATATCCGTAGTGCATAGTTCCGGTATCACAGCTGATTAATGCCTTGCAATTTTTTAATACACTGCCTAATTCGGGAATTGTTGTTTTATTAACCAGGTTTATAAAGTGGCAGCCTGTATTCTCTAACTCTTCGGCAAATTTAACGGTTTTATCTCCGGTCCCGACAAGAACCGGTTTATAACCTGCAGAATTTATTTTGTTTATTAATTCTATTGCAGTTAAAAACGGCATATCTTTCGGAGAATTCCTGGTAATCAGACATAATGCAATATACTTATGCTCTTTTGGCATAAGTTCAGCTAAATGTTCGGGTATATTTTCTTGTGCATAACATTTAACAGGGAAATTCCTTAATTTCTTGTTTGTAAAAGGTTTAAAAAGATTAGTATGAGCCTCCTGCATTGTGATATTTTTACCTTTTACTCTTTTACCAATGACAACATACTTTGAGCCAATGCCTTTTGCAATAACTGTGTTTCTGGCATTACCGTATGTATTAAATGATGCAAGAGGTTTTTTATAAGGAAATTCTTTTATAAATTTTCTGATACCTCTAAAACCTTTATGGATACCTTTTTTATCATAAATAATAACCTCATCGACATCTTTTTGGCACTTCGCGACTTCATAAAAAGGCTTATCCACAACAAAAACCACACGCGAATTCGGATATGCCATTTTTATATTCTGACAAAGTGAATTACACAATATAACGTCACCAAAGCAAGCCGTATTAAATATGACAAAAGTTAATATACTGTCAAAATCCTGATATTTTGTAAATACTTTTATCCCGAACAAATAAAATTCTCTTCTGTTGTCATAATATTTAACTGTATGAAATAAATGCCTTGCTTTGTATATTGTAATTTCTTTGGTATTAAGATTATGTTCTTTCACAAAATTAAGAACATCAATCATTGCAGAAATCTTATCCATATTCTTAGCAATTGAATGTTTTGATCTCATTATTGAATTGGCATTTGAAAAATAATAATATTTTACATCAGGTACAGCAGCAATATTTTTAATTCTGCTCAAAAGCTTTATTGTAAAACGGGAATCCTCATAAAAGATTCCTTCTTCAAATCTGATATCCTGCAAAAGCTCTCTTTTATATAATTTCCCCCAAACTTCCCACAAATCAGGTATTCGCAAGGTTTTTATAATATCATCGGTATTATCATATACTTGGACTGAATCATAACTTAAATAATATCTGAATCTTCCGTTAGGCTTTATCCGGACAGCTGAAGAAACTGACATATCCACACCGGTATCACAAGATGCTTTATACATAGCTTCAAAATAATTTTCATCAACCCAGTCATCACTATCTATAAATGAAATATAATCACCTGTAGCAACATCCATGCCGGTATTTCTTGCAGCACCCAGTTTAGCATTAGCCTGAGTTATGACTTTTATACGGTTATCTTTATTAGCATAATCCTCCAATACTTGTGGTGTGTTATCGGTAGAACCGTCATCAACAACAATTATTTCCAAATCAGAAAAAGTTTGATTTATGAGTTTATCCAAACAGCGTTGAATATATACACTATCATTATAAACAGGAATAATTACCGATATTTTAGCCATATTCTCTCCGATAATAAAAACTCTGAGGATTATAATACCATAAATAAGTTTTAGGGTAAACCTTATTGCACTATATCTTCAAAATATGATATAATCCACTCATGAACGAAACTTTAAGAAAAGAATATTTTGATAAAGCATTTAAACTGCATGCTTCCGGTAATATTCAGGAAGCTCAGAACCTCTATCAAAAAATATTGAGTGAAAATCCTGACGATTGTGAAGTTTTAAATTTAATAGGAATGGGAGAATTACAGCAGAAAAATTATGCTAAAGCAGAAGAATTTGTAACCCGTGCAATAGCTGTTAAAAAAGTTCGTTATTTTTATGAAACTCTTGCTCATATATATTTTCAGCAAAAAAATTATACAAAAGAACTTGAAACAAGACTTGAAGAAGAAAAAGAATTCGGACTTGAATTTGAACTGGCTTTTGGAATAGGACTTGCTTACAAAAATCTTTTAAACTTTGAAAAATCGGAAGAATATTACTTAAAAGCAGCCGAACTCAAACCTGATTCCCGTGATACATATTTTAACCTTGCAAATTTATATACTCTTTTCAGAAATCCTGAAAAAGCAAAAAAATACTATTTAAAGTGTATTGAGATTAACCCAAATGACAGAGAATCAAAATATTTCCTTGCACTCAACTATTTCAGAATGAAAGATTATGATAACGGATTAAAATATTTTGAAGTACGATTATGCCGTGAAACAGCAATAAACACCGAGGCTGTTACCTATCCTAATCTTATCCCGAATAAACCGATTTGGGCAGGTGAAGATATTTCTGATAAAATTCTTTACACATACTACGAAGCCGGTTTTGGAGATATGCTGATGTTTGCAAGGTATATTCCGCTTCTTAAACAACGATGCAAAAAACTTATTATAAAGCCTCAAATTCAACTGTGTGAACTCTTTAGAGAAAATTTCCCTGATGTTGAGGTTATGGATTATTTTTACGAAGAAAAAGATTTAAATTTTGATGTGCATATTCCGTTTTTAAGCGTACCTTATGTATTAAATCTTGGTACTGACGGAATGTTTGTTTCAAGGAATAAATACCTGAAAGCAAATCCCGATAAAGTGGAAAAATACAAAAAGACTTATTTTAATAATGACGATTTTAAAATAGGAATTAAATGGCAGGGAAATACATATTATGAAACTTCACGGGTAATAAATGTTGACGCATTTTCCGGATTATTCAATCTGCCAAATACAAAAGTATATTCTGCACAAACCTTTGAGGGTGCGGAAGAATTTGAAAAACTTTCTTCAAAATACGATATTACTGATTTAAGTAAAAGTTTCAAAGATTTTTCATACACTGCAGCCGCAGTAGAAAATTTGGATTTGATTATATGTAATGATACTTCGTTAGCACATCTTGCAGGTGCAATGGGAAAACCTTGTGTCATACTTTTACCATATAACTACAATTGGAGATGGCATACGGATTTAACATACTGTGACTGGTATAACAGCGTAAAACTTTATATCGCAGATAAAAATGAAAGCTGGAATTCCGTAATGGACAGGGTAATTAGAGATATTCTGTAAATATACCGATTTTAGACTTTACTATTTTCATGATATAATGTTTGTATGTTCACAGGGATTATTGAAGAAATTGGCAGTATTGAAGAATTTTCAAGACTTTCAAACGGTGCCAAAATAAAAATCAAATGTAATACTGTTCTGAATGACATTAAAATCGGGGACAGTATCTCAATTAACGGCTGCTGCCAGACTGTTACTTCATATGGCAAAGATTACTTCACCGCAGATGTCAGCTATGAAACATTAAAAGTAACCAATTTTTCCGAGATGAAATCAGGCTATAAAGTTAATCTTGAAAGAGCATTAACTCCTTCAAGCCGTA
The DNA here is from genome assembly GCA_902760645.1 of uncultured bacterium. Classification (GTDB taxonomy): domain Bacteria; phylum Cyanobacteriota; class Vampirovibrionia; order Gastranaerophilales; family Gastranaerophilaceae; genus UBA1221. The sequence goes on along the minus strand of CACWHC010000014.1, from coordinate 132,907 downwards.
TGGGCGGACACATTGTTCAGGGGCATATTGATTGCACCGCAAAATTAATGAAAATAGAAAAATTATCTGATTTTTATAATTTAAGCTTTGAAATCAAAACCGAGTACACAAAATATATTGTTAAAAAAGGTTCAATAGCAATTAACGGGTGCAGCTTAACTGTTGCAGATGTCAACTGCTGCATCTTTAATGTTGCCGTTATTCCGCATACATACCTGAATACAACACTATCAAATCTTAAACTGAACGATACTGTGAATATTGAAACAGATATATTAGGCAGGTATATTGAAAAACTTTTATCAAGAAATAATAATACAGATACTATAAATGAAAACTTTTTAATAGAAAACGGGTTTATGTAATATGGATGAATTTAAATTTGATAACATAGAAAAAGCAATTGAAGATTATAAGAACGGTAAAATGCTTATTGTTGCAGATGACGAAGACCGTGAAAACGAAGGTGACATTATTTGCTCAGGACAAAAAGTAACTCCGGATATTATAAATTTTATGGCAAGAGAAGCCGGCGGACTTGTATGCCTTGCAATCTCAAACGAAATCGCTGAAAAACTGGACTTACCGCAAATGGTTGAACAAAACAGCGAATCAATGAAAACTGCTTTCACGGTAAGTATTGATGCGGATGAAAAATATGGCGTTACAACCGGCATATCAGCATACGACAGAGCAAAAACCATTGAAGTAGCACTGGCACCGGATGCTATCCCGTCTGATTTAAGACGTCCGGGACATTTATTTCCATGCGTAGCAAGAAAAGGCGGAGTCCTGCAAAGAACGGGACACACAGAAGCAGTAGTTGATTTAGCAAGATTATGCGGACATATTGAAGCAGGTGCAATGTGTGAGATTATGACAAAAGACGGTCATATGGCAAGAAGAGATTATTTGAGAAAATTTGCGGATGAACACGGGATAAAATTTATTTCTGTAGCAGAACTGATTGCATACAGGTTAAGATTGGAAAAACTTGTTTCCCGTGAAGCAGAAGCCGACTTACCTACAAAATACGGCCATTTTAAAATATACGGTTATGTGAACAAATTAACCGGAGAAGAACATGTAGCACTTGTCAAAGATGATGGCAGTGACAAAATCCCTATGGTAAGAGTTCACAGCGAATGCCTGACAGGAGATATTTTCCACAGCCTTAAATGTGACTGCAATTCACAATTGCACGGAGCATTGAGGATGATTGAAGAATACGGTAAAGGTGCTGTTGTATATATGAGAGGACACGAAGGCCGCGGTATTGGTATAGTTAACAAAATAAAAGCATATAAATTGCAAGAGCAAGGACAAGATACTATTGAAGCAAATATCTCTCTCGGATTCAAACCTGATTTAAGAGATTACGGAATAGGTGCCCAAATCATAAGAGATCTAGGCTATGATAAATTTAACCTGATTACAAACAACCCGAAAAAAATCATCGGATTGAATGGTTACGGATTACAGATTAATGATATAATAAAAGTTGAGTCAGAAGTGACCGAATATAACAAATATTATTTGGACACTAAGAAAAATAAGATGCACCATACATTATAGTGTGGTACAATTATCAGGACACAATTCATTAAAGGAAAGCTAATGAAAACAGTTTTTGAAGCAAGATTAATAACAAGAGATGATTATACAGGATTTGAAGCTATTTATAATGATTTCAAAGAACTTGCGGTTGAAGAATATAAATTTGAATTACCGCCGATTGAATACAAAGAATTTCTAAATGCTGTTGAAAAAGACCTGATAAAATGTATTGTCTTATTTGAAGATAGTATTCCGACAGCTTTTTTGATTTACACAACATCAATTTCAGAAGCTATTGAATTAAATATTATACATTCCTACAAAATGGAAAACGTTTCTGAAAGAAGCAAATATCTGATAAAAGAATTTATGCGTCAGACAAAACAAGAACGCATTGAAAAAGTTGTATGTTACCCAATGCTTGGTAATCAAAAAAATCTTATTAATGAAGTAGCACAATTCGGATTTAAGTTTATCGGAATTGTTGTGCTGAGATTTATGATGTTTAATACAAGTTCAAGAGATATACTTGAGATGCAAGACATTCCGGAATTACCTGAAGGATACAGCCTTACGGAATGGAATGATGAATATTACGGGTATGCAGTTGATATAATAAGAGAAGCTTTTGATAACAGTGCAGATGCCCTTTTTGATCCGAGATTTAAAACAGACAGCGGTGTCAGAGATATATTAACTAAAGTTACCGAGGATGTTTATGCTGAATTTCTTCCGCAGGCATCAAGTGTGTTGTTATACGAAGATGAACCTGCGGGTATTTGTCTGATGAATCTGACAGGCAGCAGTATTGCAAATATCCCGCTTTTTGGAATGAAAAAAGAACATCAGGGTAAAGGACTTGCAAAACATTTACTCCAGAAATCAGTAAGAAAACTTATTGAAATGACCGATAAAGGTGAAAAACCGATTACCGAGGTTAATACAACAACAGAAACAAATAATTTCAAAGCTTTAAGTATGTACCGTAATATCGGTTTTAAAGAAGATTATAACTATCCGCAATCATACTTACCTGTCAGACAGGAAATTTCATACAGTCTAACATAAAATAAAAAATATCTATTGGTCTTGTACTCTGATAAGGCTGTTAACCTTATTTATAAATTCGCTCTGCTCAAACTGAGAAATCGCCTGCTGAATATTGCTTTCTTTACATATTTCGGTAATTACTATAATATCTGCAGTATTGTTTTCTTTCAATCCTCTCTGAAGAATACAGGCAACACTAATATTATTATCTTCGCAAATCTTACCGATAGTACCGATTACACCCATTTTATTGGTTGCATTCAAAGACATATAATATTTATTTTCCGTATCATTAATATCAATCATATTGGCAGTTTCATTATGATTACATCTCATCATAGGAAGAAGATAATCTGTTTTGCCAAGTTCTGCTGATATTGCAAGAATATCCCCGACTACCGAACTTGCTGTCGGGAATTCTCCGGCACCCGGTCCTGAAAGCGTTATATGACCGACAGGATGCCCTTTTAAGCTGACCGCATTTTTTACATAATTTATATGTGACAATGTGGAATCCTTTGATACCAACATCGGATGAACCCTGACATCTGCTCTGCCGTCATCTTTTAAATCCGCTGATGCAATCAGTTTAATTTTATATCCTAATTCGTTCGCATTTTTCATATCTTCGGCACGAACTTTTGTTATGCCTTCCCTATACACATTTTCAATTTTAATTCTTTTCCTGAATGCAAGAGTTGCCAAAGTAGTTATTTTATACGCAGCATCAAAGCCCTCAACATCCCCTGTAGGATTAGTTTCCGCATAACCTAATTCCTGAGCTTCTTTTAAAACATCTTCATAAGATGCTCCATCCATGTCCATTTTAGTCAGAATATAATTTGTAGTACCGTTTAAAATGGCTTCTATATGATTAATTCTGTTACCTGCAAGAATTGTTTTTATAGGCATAATAATAGGAATACCGCCTGCTATAGCAGCTTCATATAAAACAACTTTATTATGTTCTTCCGCAAAGTTAAAAAGCTCCTCACCGCACTTTGCAAGAAGTTCTTTATTTGCTGTTACAATGTGCTTGCCGTTTTCTATTGCTTTTTTGATTAAATCAAAAGCCGGTTCAACACCGCCTATAAGCTCTACAACAATATCTGCATCCGAATTTACAACATCATAAGGATTATCAGTTAAAACAGACCTGTCCAAACCCTCTATATCACGAGGCTTGTTTATATTTTTAACTGCAATTTTTATTATCTCAATGTAATCCGAATCTCTCAGAGTCTTGTAAACTCCGGAACCTACAGTTCCAAGACCAATTAATCCGATTTTTATCTTCTTATTTTCCATAAGAGAATTTTAGCATAAATAAATTTATATTAAATACTTTAACTACATTAATTTATCAAGATACAAAGGTAACGATAAAAATGCTACTGTTAAAAGAATAATAACCGTGCCTGACAAAATAAAATATGCAAGATACATATTATAATCTTCAAGTTCAATACCATATTTATCTTTGTAGTTATTCATACAAATAGATATTAAATCAATCAGCCACCAAATACCAAAACCGCCAAGAGTTAATAACTGCAATACTCCTAAACGTTTATAACCGGTATAAAATCTGTGTATACCAAATATACCCAAAAACCAGCACAATAAAATTGCTCTTACAAAGCTTTTTGGATAATGCGGTGTTGATCTTTTTCTAACTTCTAACATTTTATTTCCCCTTGCATTTATTTTCCGGTTGAACCGAAACCGCCCTCACCTCTGGCAGTTTCCGTTAATCGGGTTACTACTTCTATATCTGCCTGTTCAACTTTTGCAATAACCATTTGTGCAATTCTTTCATCAGGCTGTATCGTATAAGTTTCACCTGAGAGATTTACTACAGGTACACAAACTTCACCTCTGTAATCTTCGTCAATCGTACCTACACAATTAATAAGCGTAATACCATGTTTTATTGACAATCCCGAGCGAGGTCTTATCTGAGCTTCATATCCGTGTTCAAGTTCAATTTTTATTCCTGTAGGAATCAAAGCTCTTTCTAAAGATTTTAATGTAACAGGTTCATCAATGGCAGCACATAAATCCATGCCGGCAGCACCTTCTGTTTTATATTCAGGTATAAACTTGTTATGAGCAAGTCTTTCGATTTTTAAAACTGTCTTAGCCATTGTTGTTGCACCCATTATATCTTCCTCTCCTGCTTTAATTTCATTATAAGCTCGTAGGATTTTTCAATATTACTTTTTAATTCTACATCATTTTCCGCTTTTTGTGCAAGTGTTTCAATTATATTAACAGTTTGCTCATTTGAATTTCTGTATATAAACATATTCAGCCCTGCCCGAATACCTCTTTCGCAGGCTTCAAGCATACCAAATTCGGCAACACCTTTCATTATCATATCATCAGAAATTATTACACCGTTAAACCCCAAATTATTTCTCAAATAATCAACGGCATTTTTGCTTAATGATGTCGGAATAATATCTTTTTCAAAATGCGGAACATGTAAATGTGCAATCATAATCATATCAACATGATTTTTTATGGCGTACTTAAAAGGTTTAATATGATATTCTTCAAGCTCATTAAAATCCAAATCAATTTTGGGCAGAGTTAAATGGCTGTCCGCATTTGCGTCCCCATGACCCGGGAAGTGTTTGACACAAGGAATTATACCATTTTCACGATACGTTGAAGATACTATTTTTTCAGCCATAATAACTTCATCAGTCTTATCGGAAAAAGCTCTTACCCCTATTATCGGGTTCGTAGGATTAGTATTTACATCAATGCAGGGTGCAAAATTCAAATTTATCCCATAAGAAACCAACTCTTTTGCAATTTCTGCTGTTTGATTTTTTAAATATTCAAAACCTTTGTCAAAAGCCTGTTTTGCTGATAAATATTTTTTACCGTTATGGATATTTTCTGTTCTTTCAACTCTGCCGCCCTCCTGATCTATTGCAAGAAACGGAGGAATTTTTGCTTCGGATTTTATACCTGAAATGAGTCCTCTGAATTGGTCAGGAGTTTTAATATCGTATGTAAAAAATATTACACCCCCTAAACCGTTTTTAAGAGCATCAGCATATCCGCCGCCATCGGTGCCAAGTATAAACATTTGATATAGTTTTGTCTTTAAATCAATCACTTTATATAATCTCTCAGTTCGGATAACTTACCCGTTGCAACCACTTCTTCAATTTTTTCAAGAACTTTTTGTTTATCCCCAAGCGGTTTACAATCAGCCGGAATTTTTAAATCAGAAGTTTTTTCGACCTTTATAAACCCTTCATTATCTTTCAGAAATTCCTCGTACAAATCAAGAATTTTAAATGTATCCTGATATAAAACATAATCTTTACCTGCATAATATTTTACATCTTTAGGAAACATAACAAGAAATTCCTTTAAAAAACGAACTTCCTGCAAAGTTTCATCTTCATTATATTCTCCGCCTACACAGAAATTATTTGTAACGGGTTTATCCATATCTTTAATTATCTGTGCCCACAAAATACAACCTGCATAAAACCCTATATAATTATTAATCAATTCATCCAATTTAGGCAATATCATTTTAAATTGATTTTTTTTCTGACCGAAATTTTTATATTTCCCTAATTCAGTATAAACGTACTGTATATTAGGAATTATTGCAGAAATATGCTGCACAAATCCCGGATCAAACGGTACACCGTTATCAAAATTCATAACCATTCTTATTCTTACTCCTTAAAAAAATCTTTTACAAAAAGATATTAGCATGAAAAGAGTTCAGGGACAATTATATTACACAAAAAAGGAAACCCCGATATTCGGGGTTTCCTCATAATCGGAACCATTCCTCCGATTATGTCAGGCTCCGCCGCATATATACGAATGATGTTGTCATTCCCTCCCTGATATATAGGGAACTTGCGGCATCGGAGCCTCGGTTTTCACATTATTATAATACTGTTAATTCCTTTTTATTCCATTAGCACTTTCGGCTATTTTTTATTAGCAATTTCTACTAACTATAAAGCACGAAGTATGGATTTAATATTTTCATCCGTAATCTTTAACAATGCAACTGTTCTTTCCATATCGTTTAAAGCACCCAGCTTCTTCAGCACTTCCGCTGTCTTTAAAATTATTGTCTGATTATCGCAACGCAAAAGCTCTTTTATAGCTTCAATATTATCGGAATAATCAAGAGCAGTATAAACAAACGGACTGTTTTCTCTTAATTCGTCTTTTATCAATGCTTTTAATTGCTTTTTATCAATTCTGTTTAAGAGTTTTTTAATATCTTTTATTTCTGCCTGAGTATTTTTATCCTCGTCAAACATATATTCATCATTTTCAGTCAGCGTATTGAATTTGTCCTCCGCATTCAACAATACTGCAGCAGAACCGCCTGTTTGCGGATTTGAAATCATAGCTTCAAAAATATTATATAACTCAAAATTTATGACCTCATACAGCCCCAAAATTTCACCCAAACCATTCACTATGTTGTTTACGACAAGTAAACCGCCTGTATAATTTGTTTGGAGCAATTCCTGAATATTTATCAAATACGGAATGTATCCTGCAATATTTTCCGACATTGTTGAATTTTTCATTGTATCAATAATTTTATCTAAAGCATTGGTATTACCATACATAACAAGGAATTTAACCGCATTAAGCTTTTCAAATTCATCTTTACTGTCTAATTTTTCCAAAGCGATATCGTAAGATAATTTGTCGTTCAAAATACCTAAAGTAGCAGCACAATTAGCATTCAGGCTTTCATTTTCCGTATAAGAATTTTCTCTTAATAAATCTAAAGCCAACGAATCCTGAATATATGAAAAAAATTTCGCACAATAGCATTTTTCATTTTCATCACCGTTTTCAAAAATTTCAAGCATTTCATCAGTTAAATCTTCATCAGCATATTTTGCAAGCACAGAAACAATTGCCTCATCATAGGACGGCGAATAATATTTAAGGAATGATAATAAATTACGATAGTTTTTTTCATTACAGGCATCATAAATTCTCTGTGCAACATTTTGCTTTATAAAATCAAACAAAAATCCGTCCTGTTCAACAAGTTCTTTGAATAATTCCACATCACAATTATCTACAAGAGATTTTGCGACCTGTTCATAGTCATTTTTATTTTTACCGGTAAGTTTTTTTAAATTGTCACTCATAATATTTTCCTTATGTAAGCCTAATATTACAATAAACAACTATAATCTGCAATTTAAAGAATTAAATACAGAGTATGAATTATTCATCCAGTTTGCCTGCAAATACATAATATACAGGACCTGCTAAAAAGCCTATAAATGGCAATACCTCAATTCTTGAAGCAATACTAACCGGAAGATAAGCTGTATAAGTATCTGACAGGGAAAGCCCTATTACACCTGCAATAACACCGACTATACTATAAAGTATTGTTTTAATTATTCGTTTCTTCATAAAATTCATCAATCTAAATAGAATACCGTAATAACTTTATGACCTTCTTCTGCGTACTGAACCGCATTATGAAGAGTTTTACTTGTATGAGATAAGAAACAAATTAATTGATTGCATTCATCAATAATTTCTCTGTTACAAACTCTTGAAGCATCAGCTAAAGTCATCATAGCTCTGTCAGAATGTTCTACGATATTCGGAACACCTATAAGCTGATCCTGAACATCACTCGGCTGCTGACCAATTGTTTGAGGTAAAATTACTCTCAATTTTTCGGGATTAGCTTTCATAGCACCACGAATTGCAGCAGCATTCGTACCCGAAGAACCGCCTGATGTAATAATTGTATTACCCTGCATAACAAGTGCAGTCGCAAGCGTTTCTATCATTTGCTGATGCGTAATCGGAAGATTACGACTGCCTATTATTGCAACTTTCTTTGCAGATTGTCTGATTGTAGCCAATTCCTGTGCCAATTCATCGACCGTATGTGGAGAATTATCTTTGACAACATCCATATCATCAATAGGAACCATAATTGACGGTTGTTCTTCCTGTCCGTTTTCTTCACCGTTTAATATGATGTTAATTTTTTCTTCTACCATTTTTCCTACTTTCTCATTGCAATAATTGTGTTTTTTAATTATGCTGATTATAACATAAAATTTCAATTTTGGGAATAGGGTATATGGAAAATCTACTGGAAAATCTTAATAATGAACAGAAAGAGGCTGTTCAAACAACTAAAGGACCGCTGCTTATTTTAGCAGGTGCCGGCAGCGGCAAAACTAAAGTTTTAACTTCGCGCATAGCATATTTAATTCAAAACGGAATCAAGCCCAAAAGCATACTTGCAGTAACTTTTACCAACAAAGCCGCTAAAGAAATGAAAGTCCGTATCGGTAATATTGTCGGTGAAAATATTATTAAATACATGTGGATAGGAACTTTTCACAGCATTTGCGGAAGAATTTTAAGAGAAAATGTTGATAAATATACTTTTCAGTCAGGTAAAAAACTTGATAAAAACTTCACCATATACGATGATAACGACACAACTGCCGTAATTAAACAGGCTATTAAAAAATTAAATATTGATGACAAAATATATCAGCCAAAACTTGTAAAAGCGGTAATATCAAACGCTAAAAACAAAATGCAGGATGCATATACCTATGCAACATTTGCAAGAGATTTCAAATCACAAAAAATTGCACAGATTTTTGAAGAATACGAAAATACACTTAATAATAACAACGCAATAGATTTTGATGATATGCTTATGCTTACGGTAAAATTGCTTGAGCAAAATCCGGAAGTAAGAGAATACTATTATGAAAGATTTGAACATATACTTGTTGATGAGTATCAGGATACAAACCTTGCACAGTACAAACTTGTTAATATGCTCTATACAAATCTGCAAAAAGATATTCCTCCAAAACGTTCCCTTTGTGTTGTAGGTGATGTTGACCAGTCAATATACAGCTGGCGTGGTGCAGATTACACAATAATTTTAAATTTTCAGAGAGATTTTAAAAACACAAAATTAATCAAACTTGAACAGAATTACCGTTCAACATCAAATATTCTTGATGTTGCAAATGCCATTATTGAGAACAATACGGAGCGTGTAGAAAAAGTTTTGTACTCAAATAAAGGAGAGGGTGAACTTATCGACTATTATGAAGCACAGGATGAATCTGACGAAGCAAACTTTATTATAGACAAAATTAAGCAGGAAAGCGGTGGAAATTATAATCAGTACGCAATTTTATATCGTACAAATTCTCAGTCCCGTGCAATAGAAGAAGCTTGTATGGCTTCCGGTATTCCATACAGAATTTACGGCGGTTTGAAATTCTATGACCGTAAAGAAATAAAAGATATTATTGCCTACCTGAAATTAATTTACAACCCTGATGATTCGCAAAGTTTCAGACGCATAGTTAATGTACCTAAACGTGCAATAGGTGAAACAACCGTAAAAAGGCTGCAATTATTTGCGGATATGAATGATATAAGCCTTTTTGAAGCAGCACAGAGAATTGATGAAGATGATGAAATCCCTGCAAAAACAAAAACCAAATTAAAAGATTTTGTATCACTTATTGAAAAATTCCGCGATGCAATTAATTCTTATAATTTAAGGGAATTCGTAACACTCGTCATTGAAAAAAGCGGTTATCTGAATGAATTACAGCTTCAAAACACCCCTGAAAGCGAAGCTGATATAGAAAACTTGCAGGAATTTGTAAACGTAGCAGAGGAATTTGTACCTGAAAATGATGATAATGTTCTGGGAGATTTCTTAACACAAATATCATTAATTTCAGATATTGATAACATGGATACAATAGCAAATAATGTTACACTTATGACATTACACGCCGCAAAAGGTCTTGAATTTCCGACTGTATTTCTGGCAGGAATGGATGAGGGTGTTTTCCCGCATCAGAGAACATTCAACGTACCGTCTGAACTTGAAGAAGAACGCAGATTAATGTATGTAGGCGTAACCCGTGCAGAAGAAAAATTATTCCTTACCTCTGCAAAACGCCGTCAAATGTGGGGTGAATATAAATACTACAACCCGTCACGGTTTATTGAAGAAATACCGCCGAAACTTTTAAACAGACTTGGTTCTGAAAACAGTACAGGCAGTTCTTCAACCTTCAGAGATGCCGTAACAAGAGCAAAATCTGAAAAATCCGATTATTCTTCATATTCATCAGCACAATCGGACAGTTACGGATATGTTAAACCGTCATCAGGATTTGGTAAAAACTTTATAGCACCGCAAAAGAAAAATACAACAACATCTGTCGTAAGACGTACTCCTGCCCGTACTATTCTTGTTAAATCAAAGGAAAATAAGCAAAAAGATGAAGAAAAAGTAAAAGAATTTTTCAAAGATAATGCTATTAAAAGAATGCTGGAAGAAAAACGGAAAAACGATTTTCAAAAAGCACAGGAAGCGGAAGAAAGAGAACGCAAAATAGAGGGTTCTGATATTGTAACAGACGTATTTAAAGCAGGTGACAGAGTTTTCCACGATAAACTCGGCATCGGACATATATTAGAGGTTATACCTGTCGGAGAAAGCACAATGTATACCATTGATTTTGGCAAACAGGGTAAAAAAGCAATGGATGCTTCTTACGCAAGACTAAAAAAATTCTGATAATTCTACTTTAGTATAATGAAAAATAACCTCCCGCAGTAAACAATGAAACTTACGGGAGGTTATTTTATGATAAAAAATATTTGTCTTTTTATATTTTCCGCACTCATATTATGCGGAAACACCGCTTTTGCAGACAATACGGCAGAGGCACTTAAATTCTTCAGAAATTATGTCAACGCTGCAAATACCTACGACAAATCCTTGCTTGATATGTATTCACCAAATGCCAGAATAATACGACAGGTTATCAAGCCTGACGGAGAATTAGTTGATGTGGAAACAGATACCGAAACATATATTAAGCAGCTCCGCATGGGACAAATGACCGCAAGATTCAGACGATATAAAAATACTTACTCAAATATTAAAGCAGAAAAAGTTTCAGACGGGTACAAAATTTCTGCACTTCGTCAACCATCAGGTGAAAAATATAAACTTAAAAGCTATATGATTATCACCAAACAGTCTGATGGAGAATGGAAAATTACAGAAGAACTCATGCAAACAAAAGTCCAGCTGTTTTTAAAATATGCAAATAAATAAATTATAAAACAAAAAGCAGTAAACTATATATGTTTACTGCTTTTCATAATAATAAAAATATTACCACGGATAATCAGACTTCATCTGCCAACCGTCATTTAATATTAGAGCTTCGCATGAAGTTGCCCAATCTTGATTTTTTTTGCAATAATTTTTTATGTATGATCTCTGTGCTCCTTGATTAAGTGCTTGAAGAAGTCTGCCATTTGCACCTCTGCCTATTCCTGTATTAGGTGTAGAGTAAAAATATCTAAAAACATCCTTTCCATACTGATTATATCCGGAATAAGGTCCATCAATATCAAATACTATAGTACTTCTTGCATCACCCGCATGTGCAGCCCAATGCCAGCGAACACAAGCACCATTAGGAAGTAATGCTGATATACCTGCTGTAGAAAGTTTCTTTCCATTGCTAAATTCAGAAGTACCTCCTCCAAGTCCGGTATAAGGTCTATACTCTCTACCTTCTTCATAGCACATTGCATGTTCTATACTGTCAGGTTGAGGATACATTTTTACGGCAATCTCTTGTATCGCAAGATAAAGACAAGAGTCACCTGCTCTATCCCCCCAAGATCTTACCCCGCTAAATTTTGTCTGACTATCGCAACTCCACTGATGTAAAGGAAGTCCGTCAAAATCTCTGGCTGCAACCGTATCTATAGCTGTTTGAACTTGTGCATAGGTTTGTTTTAAACGATTTAATGCAACACCTTTCTGATAATTCTGAATTAAAGCAGGCAACGTCATCGCCGCAACAACACCGATTATACCTAATGTAATCAATACTTCTGCTAATGTAAATGCACGAAAACCCTTGCTATGAGAGGATTTTACCCCCCCCCCAACAAAAATTCAATCATGATAACGTCCTCCGATATTTTCTAATTTTATTACCATTATAAACTATTTTTCAATTTTTTCAAGTCATTGTACAGTCAATAATTTTATTTGATTTAAAAATCTTTCGCACAATAAAACACCGCACTAAACAGCGGTGTTTTATGTAATACAGCTTATGTTTACTTATTCTTCTTCCTCGCCGTCATCATTAATTTTGTCGACAACCATTTTCGCCATTTCTTTTGCAATAATTCTTTGGGTTGCCTCCGGACAATTCTGAAGCATATTCATAGCAGTTCTGACGGTCGAATCAATATCATACCAACGGCCTTTTCTGTTGTCATCTAAGCCTGAACCTACCGCATTAATAATATCTTCCACTGCCTCAAACTGCTCATCTTCAATATTGTGTTCGATAATAATTTTGATAAGATTTAATGCGACTTTAATCTGAGTTTCATCATCACTGTGTTCAAGTGTAGAAATTGCCTGTGATAATACAGGGTCTTTGTCATACCATCTTCTGTGTTGGTTTGTGTACTGTTCTTTCATACCTATTCTCCTTTATGGTTTTATAAAATAAATTTATCCTTTTTTAAATACTACGCCTTTTGTACCTTTTGGATATTCCCATTTAAGTGATTTTTTTTCACAAATTATTCTACAAGCACCGCATTCAAGGCAATTTTCGTATTTTACAAGTAATTTTTGTTTATCTTCAAGCCACTCATAAACCCCTGCCGGACAAGCATTTATGCAAGGTCTGTTTTTACAAACCCTGCAATCTTCACTACAAGGTTGAAGATGAGATTTTGTATCAGGTGTATATTTTAATGTTGCCAAATTTTTGTCTAAATTCATTTTATTAATACACTCCACACAAGTTTTACTACTGCCCAAACATCAGAGGTCAAACCGCAAATTCCTCTGGATTTTATAAAATCACAAATAAATTGCCAATATAATTTACGTTTCGGAATACCATTCACAGATGTAAACATCTCAAAGAAAGCATTTATTTTCTTAAAATAAATATCCATAAATACTTTTCTCTTGTTGTGCATAACATCCATAAGGTTTCTGTATGTGTACAAATCCTTAATAACGAATGATTGTTTTAATTTTTTATCATAACGTTTCAAAGATTTTTTTGAAAAATCTTTTTCTTTTAATGCAAGAATTGCAGTTTCACCCGCTAAAATTCCGCTTTTTAATGCAAGGTTTGTCCCTTCCCAGTGCATATTATTTACGAGCATAGCGGCATCACCGACAACCATAACACCGTCAGAGGATAATTTAGGCATCTTCTTATATCCGCCCTCCGGAATAAGATGTGCCGAATATTCAACGATTTCCCCATCCTTAATCAACGGTGCAATTGACGGATGACCTTTTATATCTTCTAAAAGCTCGTATGGCTTAATGCCCGTGTTGCTCAACTCGTCAAGAGTAATTCCTAACCCTATACTTATGCTGTCTTTGTTTGTATAAACAAATCCCAACCCGAGTTTACCGAGCATTGAACCTCCGAATAAAGTGTAAATACAGCCTTCATCATCATTAATTAAAAATCTGTCATTAATTTTTTGTTTATCAATTTTTATAACTTCTTTTACAGACACGGCTACATCTTTTGGCTCAATATCTTTTCTCAGACCAATTTGTTTTGCAAGAAGTGAATTTACACCGTCCGCAAGGATTACAATATCTGCATAATAGTCTTCCAACTCGGTCTTTACACCGATAACTTTTCCTTGTTCCTGTATAAGTTCTCTTACGACAGTTTCTTCAGCAACTATTACCCCTTCTTTTTTGGCTTCTTCCGCCATCCAACGGTCAAACTTGCCTCTTATAACACTGTAACTGACAGGTGTTTCCGGAGTATTTCTGTAAGAAACAATCGTACTGTCATTTTCTCCGAGAATTGCGAATTTATGTTCAATATTTTTTCTTTCCAAAGGAGCAGACTGTTCAAATTCAGGGAAAAGTTCTTTTACTGATTCCGTGTAAATTGCACCGCCAAAAACATTTTTACTGCCGCAAAAACTTCCTCTTTCAATAACAATAGCTTCAAATCCTGCACGGGCAACAGTAATTGCTGCCGACAAACCTGCCGGACCTCCGCCTACAATTATTACGTTTGTTTTATTCCCATTATTGTTCATAAAACCCCTCGCTTTTGATTATACTATATTTTTTGTTCATTGTAAAATAGGTAATATGAATATAACAGCAGGGAAATTTAAAGGACAAAAAATAACCGCACCTGATGAAAATATAACACGTCCGACACTATCCAAGGTACGAATGAGCGTGTTTAATACTCTGCAGTCAATTATTGATTTTGATGACAAAAGTTTTCTTGATATGTTCTCAGGGTCGGGTATTATGGCTCTTGAAGCTGTTTCAAGAGGTTTTAAAAAAGCTGTCGGGATAGAAAAACATCCGAAAATTATTCAGGTGATAAAAAATAATTACAAAAAATATCTGAATTATGACTTTGAATTAAAACTTATTCAGGGAGATAGTTTAAAAACAGTTAAAAAATTTGTTGAAAAATTTGATGTTATATATATTGACCCGCCGTATTATGCAGGGATTTACGAACAAGCACTCGAGTCAATAAAAAATATTGCCGGGAATATAGTTATTTTAGAACATGTAACTGACGTTGATTTCGGCAATTACACAGTAATCAGACAGAAAAAATACGGCGATAAATTTATTACCTTTTTAAAAAACATATCAAACAGCGATTTATGATACAACTAATATTTTTCTACATATTTTTTATCAACAACTCGTATTATGTGCCAGCCGTAATTCGTTCTTATCGGATTTGAAATCTCACCAACTTCCATAGAAAAGGCTTTTTTTTCAAACTCAGGAATCATTTGACCGTGTTCAAAATATCCTAAATATCCTCCATTTCTACCTGAAGGACAAATTGAATATTTTCTGGCATAATATTCAAAATCGCCGCCATTATCTAATTCTTTTTTAATTGCAACAGCGTCAGCAGCATTCTTTACCAATATGTGTTGTGCACTAACACCTGCAAGTACGGGAGCTTCACTTTCCGCATAAGCCTTTTTTATGTCGTTCCACCCCCATGCAAAAGCTGTACTTGTCAACAAAAAACATATTGCCGTTATTTTTATAATAAAACTTTTCATACCAATATATTACTCCTGAAATTATAAATTTCAACAGCCAAACAGATTAAAATAAAAATCACTTTATTAATAAACATTCACCTATATTAATATCGTTTAGCTGTATTTACCATACTTAAATTAACGTTATTATTCAACGGTTTTATATTTAAAGGTAATTTGGATTTTGTATTACCACTTGCGTTATTTGTATAAGTCAAATTTTTCTTTATATATTTATCGGTTTCATCATAAGATTTATAATTCAAAAGTTTTATTCTTGAATCAACTTTTCCTGTTGAATCTACTTTCAGCGGAACAATTTTTACGGGATTTATTTTCAGTTTTGGCATATCTACATTTTTTAAATCCGGAACAATTTCCTCTGTATTATAAACGGGTAAATATTCTTCCGATTCGCTAAATTTTTCCTCCGGCTCTGCTGTTTGTAATTCATTAGCATGAGATGGTTTTTTATCTTCGGTTTGAATCTCAGTTTGTTTTTTCTGTTCTTTGGTATCAGTATTCTGATTTTGTACTTGTTCATCCTTTATATCAGCATCCGGTTCAGCTGATTTTTCTTCCTGCTGAACTTCTGCCGGAATTACAGGCAATATTTTCTGTTCCTCCTGCGGCTGTACCGCCGGAATCTCTTTTAAAGGCAAAACATTTTCAACCTTTTCTTCCACCTTTGTTTCCGGAACAGGAATTTCTTTTTTAATACTTTCTTCGGTATTTTTATTTTCAGAAGAAACATCTTTTTCCGCAGTATCTTCCGATTGTTCAGTCTTTAATTGAGTTTGCTGTTCAGATACCTCTCGTGTTACAGGAATTTGTATAATTTCAACTTTTTGTTCTGCTTTTTGTTCTGCTTTTGCCTCGGAAGCAACAGGTTTCACAACATTTTCCTCAACAGCTTTTTTAATCTGCTCTTCCTCTTTTGGCTGCACATTTTCTTCTGAGTTTTTAATCTCAGCATCCGGTGCATTTTCAGGCAATTGAACTGTTGGTTTTTCTACAGGTTCAGTTTGTTCAATTACATATTTCGGACGTAACTGATAAATACTGTCACTTTTAAGAACAGGAGCCGTTTGCACATTACTGACTTCCGATGAAAAACTTGCACCGGCTGTCAAAAACATTATTAATGCTAAAAATATACCCCTCTTCATAATCCTTATGGGAATTATACAATTGTTTCTTAAAAAAGACAAGCTTGTAACATTTTTCAATTAATTATCAAATATATAAAAAATTTTACAGCCCAAATAAAGTTTCAAAAATCCCTTCCGAATATGTAGGATGTGCAAAACAAACTTCTTTTAGTTTATCTACAGAAATATTATTCTGCATTGCTATTAATACTTCCTGTATCAAAGCTGATGCCTCTTTTGATACAATATGCACCCCGATTATTTTTCCGTCTTTTGAAAGTATCTTTATAAATCCATCTGTTGAATTGTCACAATGCGATTTTCCAAGAGCCGAAATTAACATCGTAGATTTTTGGTAACTGCCCTCATCTAAATCCTGTTCTCTTTTTCCTGCCCAGGCAATTTCAGGATTACCGTATATTACCGATGGAACAAGCGTTTTATCAAATTTTATACCGTCAATAAGTTCTATAGCCTGTTTTGATGCATAATGAGCAAGCTGTATTTCACCGCAAACATCTCCGATATAATCAACACCGTCTATTTTGGTTTTATCGGGAACAGTTCTTCCGACGGCCACAAGTACTTTTTCTGCTTCAAGTGTTTTACCGTTATTCAACAAAATTCTGCAAACATCTTCACTATCAATTCTGTCTACTTTAACGGATTTACATACTTTAATTTTTTTAGCCTTAAAAATTCGCTCAATTCTTTTTGAAACTTCAGTATCAGCAATAGGCAAAAGGTTTTCCGCAAGTTCAATAACCGTAACATCAACTCCCAAACCCGCAAAAATTCTTGCCCATTCTATCCCTATTGCACCTGAACCAATTATAGCAATGCTTTTAGGCAGCTCTGTTAAATTCAATACACCATCAGAATTTAAAACATTTATGTTATCAATTTCCATACCGCTAAAGGTTCTCGGTTCAGAACCCGTTGCAACAATAATTTTACCGCAGGAATATACTTCTCCGCCTGCCTCAATTGTATTTTTATCCTTTAAGGCTGCTTCTGAATTTATGATTACGGTACCGCTGTTTTTAAGACTAAGCTCTAATCCTTTACGAAGTTTAGCAACAACCTGATTTTTCCTTTCAATGATTTTAGAAAAATCTGCCTTCACATCAGGTGCATAGATTCCCAATTCTTCGCCCGATTTAACTTCTTCAAGTAATTCAACGGAATGCAAAACAGTCTTTGTCGGAATACATCCTCTGTTAAGACATACACCGCCAACTTCCGCTTTTTCAAACAAAACTACGCTAAGCCCTTTTCTTCTGCCATGCAATGCGGCAGTGTATCCCGCAGGACCACTGCCAACAATGCCTAAATCATATTTAAAATTCATATTATTCCTGATTAGTATTTTTTATCGCCGCCACCTACAGAAGTAAATCCGTTACCGAAGTTAATTCTGCCAAAATTCCAATATACGTTAGGGTCATTGTAACTCTGACGACCGAAACGGAATTTTCTTTTTGTAGTAGTCTTGCCTGCAGCATTGTCAACTGCACCGGAAACACCATCTGCTGTATACAACGTTGAATTCGGATCTGTTTGTTGAGCGTACTGCAAATCGTCTGTATATCCGCCACCGTTATAAAACAAAACTGTTCCGCCTGCAAATGCAGATTGGGCAATTAATAACATTCCTAATATTAAAGCAATTTTTTTCATTTTATACAATTATCTCCTTGTCTTAAATATTATTATACATTTATTTTAAAGATTTTCAAAATTATTTATTGCTAATCTGTTAAGAAATGTTAACACAATAAAATACACGCTATTCATCCTCGTAAGTTTGCTTTACAAGTTCTTTTATATGTTGTTTTACAGCTTCAGTTATAGTCAAATCCGGTTCAATTGAAGTAAACTCATCCAGAGTAGTAATTGCTCTAACTTTATCACCGGACATTTCATACAAAAGCCCTCTTAATACCATTCCCAAGGGGTTTTTGTCATTATATGAATGTTGTATTTGTTCTTCTGCATAACCTAAATCATAATAACATTTAGCTAAATTCTGATAATATTTAAAATTTAATGTAAATTGTTGTAAAGCTCTTTCAAAACAATCTTGTGCCATTTCAGGATGCCCAAGTTCCATGTAGCATTCTCCAAGATTATTATAAAACACGGAACTTGCCTGCGTATTTGGAGATAAGCTAATTGCAATTTTAAATTCCTGTATTGCAGGATAATAAGATTTTTCTTTTAAATATATAAGACCTTTATTGTTATGAATATATGCATTTTGCTCCGAATCAATAACATAAGATTCCGTCATTTTATAACCCGATGACAAGAATGACAAAACTATTAATGATGTTATACACAATTTTTTCATATAATAACCTGCCTGTTATTTATATAATTATAAAAGATTAATTTCCAACCCTTCATAAGAAAATATGGAATTAACATCCTTATTTTTATATTCTTCTTTTATACGGTTAAGCTTTGCATCATCATAAGAAGGGTCATAGTGGTAAAATACCATACGTTTTGCATTCAATTGTTTTCTGCATTCAATGGCCATATCAAATGTTGAATGTCCGTAACCCTGTTTCGGCACAAATGAATCCATATAATCTTCTGTTGTATATTGACTGTCATGAATAATTAAATCGCAATCCTGAGCAAAATTGGCAAGTTTTCTGTCCCCGCCCGAATAGCTTTCCTTATCGGTAGCATATACAAGAGTTTTGCCTTTATATGCAATCTTGAATATCAAAACTCCTTCCTGAGGGTGAGCATACGAACGATAACTTGTAATCACAACATTATCTTTATTTTCTTCCAAATCTTTTTCTGTTTCTATTCTTTTAATAACAGGCTCCTGTCCTCTTTTCAAAATTATAGCATCAGTTTCGTTTATATCGTGAATATTTAAGTTACCTGCAATATCGCCCAAATCTAACGGAAAAGATTTTCCGAACAATAATGTTGCCAGCTCATCTGATAAATTTTCGTTATAATTAACGTTTCCGTAAACGTCAACAACAGTTGAACGAACATGCAAAGGTCTGAAGAACGTAAATCCCTGAATATGATCGTGATGAATATGGGATAATAATACGACAGCTTTAACAGGTTTTCTGTCATTATTTCCCGAACCTGACATAATATATTCTTCCATCAATTCATCGCCAAGATTTATCATGCCTGTTCCGGCATCAAGAATTATAAGATGTCCGCCAACATGAACTTCTACGCACGAAGTATTTCCGCCGTACTCCATAAAATCTCTGTTTACAACAGGATAACTTCCTCTGACTCCTCTGAATTTAATTTTAAATTCGCTCATCTTAAAACCTCATTATCTCTTTTTTTTAATTTCATAAACACCGTTTTGATCTTTTGCATCACCTGTATACAATTTAGATGAAAAAACCATCATTTTTGCAAGAGTTTTGACATTTTCCAGTCTTGTATCTCTTTGCTGAATATCAAAAATTACTCTCTTTTTCTCATTTTTAATACTTATTATACGAAAAGCATTAGGATATGATACAAGTGACGGAGAACTAACATACAAAACATTATCACGCTGGGTAATTTTGTTGGCATGATAATGCCCCTGAAAAACCGCTATCGGGTTATCATATTTCTCAATTACAGACTGTACCTCGCCTGCATTTAAGAGTCTGTGATTTTCACTCGGAAACGGCTCTAAAATAGGAACATGAAGAAATATCAGCACAATATCTTTCTTTGAATTTTTTAATTCCTCATCCAGCCATTTTAACTGCTCCGCATCAATCTGACCGTTAGATGTAATTCTTGTATCAATTATGGAATCCAAACCTATTACCTTATAGCCTTTTTGTGGAACAAAAGAGTAATACGGTTTTGTTGCAGTAAAGTTTTTGTTATGGTTTCTCAAAATATCAATATATAATTTTTTTGTCAAATAACCGCCGACACACGGGTCATGATTTCCGAACACGAAATACCACGGATATTTTAATTTTTCAACATGCGGTAAAACCGCTGTCAACTCTTTTTCATAAGATTTATCTATCAAATCACCCGTAAACATAACAAAATCAATATCCGGAGTTTCATTAATCTGATTTATTACATCATCTAAAATTCTTGGAGATTCCGCAGTTAATTTAAATGTGGTATTAACATTTCTTGTTGAAAAATGTACATCAGAAACTTGTGCAAACTTTAAATCACTTGCACTACAACATTCATAACCCCATACAAGAAGTCCTGCCAAAATAATCGTAAACATCCCGCTTATGGCATGCGATAACATAGATTCTTTTTTTCTAACTTTCAGGTTCTTCCGTTTTCGGTTCGCTTTCATAAATATTCTTTACTTCCGTTCTCTCTTCGTTTTGCAACTTTTCGGTATTAATATTTTTTATTAGTTCTCTTGTTTCATTATACTTCTGTTTTAATTCTTTATCATCATCAGATAGAATGATTGCTTTATCCAAATTTAACATGGCATTTGAATATTCTTTTTTACCTAAATAGCTTAGACCCAAGTATTTAAAGACTTCTGCCGTTTGAACTTCTTCCGCAACCTTATTTAACACCTGAATAGCTTTATTGTAATTTCCTTTTCTGTATAATATCATCCCATGAATGAATTGATATTCTATATCATCCTTTAAAGCCAAAGCGGTTACGATTTCGGTTTCTGCGTCATTCAACTGGTGCAAAGCAAGATATGCTTTTGCTCTGAGGGCATACGCCAAATCACTCTGCTGATTAAAATACAAAAATCTTCTTACAGGTTCGTTTACAAGTTCATATTCACCCAATTCAAGATAACAAGCAGCTATTGACAATAAAGCCTGCGTGAAAGACGGTTCAAGCTGATAAGCCGTAAAGTAAGCTTCTACTGCGGATTTATACTCTTTATTATCTCTGAAATAATCACCTAAAGCATTATATACCCAGAAATTTCCTTTTTTAGCAGCCTCTTTTAAAACAGTCCCCTGATTTAAGCTGTCCCCAAGCCGTTTGTATGCCATAGCTCTGTCTAAATCGGCATTATAACCTGTTATAAAAGATTTTTGGTTTTGAGTCCCCAACTGATATAACAAATCTTTTAACTCTTTAAACTCTTTATTCTGAGGGTCAAGCTGCATAACTTTATCCAAATACTTAACCGCATCTGCATAATCCCCTAATATACAATCATTAGAAACAATATCCATATAATCTTCTATCATTTCGCTATCGACGGAATAAGCAGGCAAAAACCCGACAGACAAAATTATTGAACATAATAAAACAAATTTTTTCATAACGGTATTATAACATAAAATAGGGTAACAAAGCTAAATTTTTACTGTTATTTTACAGTATAAATTTTATCGTGTTATTTTTTAATAGATTTGTTAATTTCGGAGCGGATTTGACCTGCTTTTGCAAGATATTCGGTCAATTTTCTGTAATTTTCTGCCGTTTCGCCGTAAGGAGTTTTCATCTTCAGCAATTCATCAACATTACGGTTTATGCTGTCAAGTTTTTCCAGAGAATCACTCAGCTTCATAAGTGAATTAAATTTTCTTGAAACACGTGCAAGCACCTGACGTTTAATAAATCTTTTAACCGCATTAATAATCGGCATCTTTCTTTGGCGGACACTGTTAACTCCGCCGGAAATCCTTGACGGCAAATCCTGATGGGAATATTCCTTGTACAAATCTCTCAATTCCAAATCAAGCCGTTGTTTTTTAACACGCAGGGTAAACAATTCCTGCTGATTATCGACACTTTCGGCAAACTTAATTTTGTCGTTAATTTCTTTCAAAGCCTTTTCTTTTTCTTCAATTTTGTATTCAAGTTTAAGGGGTTCATCTTCGACTTTGAGGTAAGCTTTTTCTTCCAAAATTTTGGAATCCAAATCATTAAGCCTTCCGGCTCTTGGGGCAGGTGCAGGGTTAGAGGAATTTCCGGAAGAAATAGCAATCGACTGCTGCGGTGTCAAAAACCAGTTATTTTCAGCACCTTTCATAGTTGCAAATATATTTTTCTTTTCACTACCTGCCATACATTTATCATAAAATATAAACAAAAAATTTTTTTCCACCAAATACTGTAATTTGTAACAATTGTAAAAATAAATGTTAATCTAAATCATTTTCTTTAAATTTCATCATAGTGCAAAATCCGGATTTTGTATTCCAAGATGATGTTTCAAATATTTGAAGTGAATAATTAAAAGTTTCCAAATACATTAACCTAAATTCAGTGGCAAAATGTTCACTACCCTTTTTGACAAATAAAACAATAATTTGTTTTCCATTTTCATAATTTGGCATTGCCATAACATTATTTTCAATATTTGCCAAATTAAATTCCATACATAAATTCATTATTTTGTAAATTTTATCTTCCAAGCTTTTCTCCGATATTATTAATTTGTTAAGCTTTGTTTATATACTTTGCAAACTACCATGTACCACATATCACCTTGTGAATCTGGTATTATACTTTCCCAATGTAATGCCATGTCATCATAATATTTGGAATCCAAAGAATTCAGTTCTGAATTATAATGAACAATATGTTTTAATGTTATTGTTTTATTATCACAATTAACTAAATATTGAAATTTCGATGTTTTTAAGGTTGGATACAACTGTTTCCACTTTGATATAATATTTCTACCTTGTTTCATGTTTTCATAATCATACTGAACCCAAATTGAATAAATATCTTGATTACTATATGGATAATTTTCATATTTACTGATACTATCTTTATCAAATAACAAACCGTCAAAACCAAACCAATCAGAAGCGAGTACTACAGTTGTACTCGTAATTATTAAGATTAATATTATTAAAATTTTTCCCATGATTTCCTCTGACTTTTTGTTTTATACATTAATATTGCCATCCTCCACTATTTTGTTTTATATACCCTTGAGGAAAACCATATGAATCGTAGACTCTATAAGTTGTTGGTTGCTGCATATGTATTTCAGGAGCACGAGGCATATATTTGAGAGTCATTTCTGTTTTTTGCAATTCATATTGTCTTTGAGCGTCAGCTGCAGCCGCAGCAGCTTGTATGGACGCTTGTAATTGTTGTGCTGCCATTGCTCGCTGCTGACGTCGTTGAATCTCCATTACAAATTCTTCTTGTTCCTTTTGCTTTTTTTGCTCATTTATATTTGCTTGCCGAATTTTAAGCTTTTCATAGCAAGCATTCCTATATTCATTTTGTAATCTATCACACTGTGCCAAATCTCTTTCAAAATCTTGCCGTCTATCATACCAATAATGTCTAGCCGTAGCCTGTTGTATTTTTTCAGTATTCCAATATGTTCCCTCTTTTGGATCTAGAGTAACGTTATCCCAACCATAAGGTGCAAAATCTTTCCACTCCGGTCGGTTTGGGTTATAACTGTTTACTTGTTCATACATGTAATAATTATTATTTTGGGTTTGCGTTGGTTGCTGATATACACTTTTATCAACATTTATTATCGGTTTTTGCGGTTGAGTATTTTGACCGCTATAATTATTAATTGTTCTGTTACTAACACCCATATTTTTTTGCATATCTTGTATCAAAAATTGTGGTACATTATATTCTTCTGCGGCTACTGTTCTTGTTTGATAAAGCATAATTTGGTTTATAGCCAGACCTAACACCAAACCTAACATTATAATTCTTTTTCTTACCATGCAATCCTCTTGTAAAAACCGACGTAAATTTCATTATTACTGATTTATAAATCAATATATTTAAGTATAAATCATTAGATATTTTTGTCAAATAAGTTACACTATTTGTATGAATAGAGATAAAATTATAAAATTGTTTGCGGAAAATTTAAGAGTTGAACGGGCAAGAAAAAATATCACTCAGGAGAAATTGGCAGAAATGGCAAATATTACTCCTGAATACCTAGCACGTTTGGAAAAAGAAAAATATAGCCCTTCATTAGTCGTTATTGCAAGCCTCGCCAAAGCATTATCTGTTTCAGTAGATACATTAATCCCTGTTGAAAAACTATAGTTGTTTTTATAAAAATATGTATTATTGTAAAATTTTGTAAATATATTTAAAATTTGACTTTAGAAAAACACTTTAAACGGATACAATTATAGTGAAGAGGGATAAATATGTTAGATATCATAAAAGATATAGATATGCTATTGTCTAACTATCAAAATATATTAAATCTATTAGTTGCAATAGGTACAGTTGGAGCAGTATTCTGCTCTATATATTATTCACAACTGTCATTGAAACCAAAACTAAAATCTTCTATTTTTATTTCAGATTTATATTTACCAAATATGAATAATACATATTCAAAATCAAAAAAAGAATATATTACACTTCAAATTTGCAACAATGGTCATATTCCAGTATATTTATCATATTTTAGCTTTATTTGGGAATTTAAATTTAGTAAAAGTTCTTGGTTACAGCAACCATTGGATTTAAAAGTTCTAAATAATGGATATGAGATTTTGCCTCATAAATCTTTAACTATTAATTTATGCGAAAGTGAAGAATTTATCAAACAATTAAAAAATATGTTAATTGAAAAAAAGTATAATAAAACATTATTAAGATTTATAAAATTTAAAATTATAGCATTAGATGGAACCTGTTTTAAAGTAAAAATAAATAAAAATTTTATTAGCTATATTTTAAATAAAATATAGAATATATTTATATCTATATTTTGTAATCGTAGTTATTTTAATATGCAGACTATTTCTACCCGAAAGTAGTCTGCATTTGTTGTATCGGGTAAAAATAAAAGGAGAAGTTTTTATGAAAAATAAAAACACAATTATTCATGATTTTGATGATTTATGGGACAGTTCACAAAACCAATTTATGCAGAAAAATTTGTTATTAGGTAATGGATTTAGTTGTAGATGTTGGAAACAATTTAGTTACGAAAAAATATTTGAAAATTCTCAATTAAGTCCGTATATAAAATCTTATTTTTCCCCATACAATATTAATTACGAGTCAGTAATTGAGCAATTGGAATATGAAGGTCATATTTATGAACAATGTTGTGATGTCCCAGAAGCAAGATATTACATAGGCGATAATATAGAAGCTGTAAAATTAGATTTAAAAATAGGAATATCAAATAGCCACCCTAAAAAACATAATTTGAACAATACTACATGGAATTGGGTAATATATTTCATATCAAGATTTAATAATATATTTACACTTAATTATGACCATTTGTTATATTGGGCAATTATGGATATTAATGACTCTTATAATGATGGCTTTTCTTATAATTCACCTTACGATAATATATGGACAAATAGGTGGGATAATCAAAATATTTTTTACCTGCATGGAGCTAATTTTTTATTTGCTGATAATAACAATAATACATTCAAGGTTAAGGCTACAAGAAAACATTCGTTGCAAGAAAGAATAGATAATTATATTAAATTTGGAGATATTCCGCTTAGTATTGTTGAAGGTAATTATCTAGACAAATTAGATAAAATAAAAAATAATCCATACTTGCGTTTTTGTTATAATCAGTTATCCAATATTTCAGGAATACTTGTTATTTACGGAGTTTCTTTTAACGATAATGATACCCATATCTTCAACGCATTAAATAAAAATAGAAATATCAATAAAATTTATATTAGCGTATATCAAAATGATGAAAATGTAATCAATAATGCTAAAAAAATATTTAATTACAGAATACTTACCAAATCATTACAAGTCTATTTTTATAATGCTGAAAGTATATGACTATGGACATAGCAAAATAGCTATGTCTTTAAATTTTATTTTTAATAAATAATGATTTCTATCTAAAACTTTTCGGTGAGGGGAAGTCCTCAAATCCGACGTACATTACATACCCCACATAATCTACCATTGGAACATAGGCTACTCTATCCGCATACGGGGTGAACGAAAATCTACGCCAATGTTTTTTACTTTGATTTGTTATCAAGCGGTGTTCGTTTCTGATTTCGCCCAGATATAATCCGTCCGCACCATATATTTCGTCGCCATCAACTTTCCCAACGTGATGCCCATCGTGTGTCCACAAGTCCTCACCGTCTATATAGCCGAAACATTCACCGCCCCATGTCCATACCCAATCCATTCTTTCTCCTTATATTTATATTCCGAAAAATATTATAATTTTTTATAATTGTTATAACAATTACCCGAATTTCTATTTTTTACAACACAAAAAAGGTCGGATAAATATATCCGACCCTGATAATTGTTTTTAAATGTTATATCAAAAATTTTCCGTTTTCGTAAATCAGCTTATCGTCAGCATAAATTTTGCCACCGTCTTTCATATTTTTGATTAAATCCCAGTGCAAGCCTGATACGTTCTTGCCGCCTGTTTCGGGGTATGACGCACCAACTGCCATATGAATTGCACCGCCTATTTTTTCATCAAACAGAATATTACCCGTTATATCCTGAATCTCGTTGTTCGTACCGATTGCAATTTCGCCGATACCTCTTGAACCCTCGTCCATATCAAACATTGCATTCAGATAATCTTCGCCCTTATCGGCTTTTGCAGTCACAACTTTGCCGTTTTCTATCCATAGGTGTACCCCGTGTGCTTCATTCCCTCTGTATATTTGAGGAAAATCAAAATATATCTCACCGTTAATTCCGTCCTCTACAGGGGAAGTAAACACTTCGCCGTCAGGATAATTATTTTTCCCTGAACAGCTAATCCATTTTCTGCCCTCAACGTTAAATGTAATATCTGTTCTGTCGCCTGTTATATGAATTTTCTTCACGCCGTTTAAGTAATTTGCCCATTTGGTTTGTTTTTCATCCAACTCTTTCAGTTTTGCAACAGGGTCATCCAAATCCAAGTAACAAGACTTAAACAAAAATTCCGTATATTCATCAAAAGACATTTTTGCCTCTTGTGCTAACGCATGAGTCGGAACATCTGCCACAACCCAGCTTGCATTACCCTCTGCGGTTCTGTTCATAAGTTTTTCAGACAAAAATTTTGTTGCTTTACCACGTCTTGCAAGTTTTTTAATATCTGCTTTTGCAAGATTTTTGGTATTCATCGGTGCACCGATTGAGATAAATTTATCAACCCTGTCATACTCAAGTTTTACAATATCATCAACATAATCTAACTGTTCATCAGAAGCGTATTTAAGAAAAATATCCGAAAAATCTTCAAACGAAGTACGCAAAATCGGATGTCCGCCAAGTTCAAGAACTCTTTTATATACGGCTTTTACCAAATCTTTTGCATAAATACTTGTTGCTCTGATTTGAACTAAATCACCTTTTTTAACCTCCGTAGAATAGTCAACAAGAACCTTTGCATATTTATCCCAAATAGTTTCCATAATTTATCTCCTTTACGTTATATATATAAACATATTTGTAAAAATTATGCAATTAAACACTTGAAAACGAGGAAAAATAAGTTATAATAAAAATAGGGCGAGCGGATTGCCGTCCGCTCTTTAAAAGCCCTACTAATTAGAACAGTTCAAGCATTATTGTTATTAGTAGAATTAGCAATAGTGCTTTTTCTGTAATACTAATTTTCATAGGCATCACCTCCTTTCCCGACTTAATCCAAATTTGAAGTTTGTGAGCCGGGCGGAAGTATGCCATAGGGCTTACCCTATTAGTATTCTACGCATTATAAACCATATAAACATCCTGTGTTTAATGAAAATATTATTATTATTTTTGCTTATATTGATATAATATTGCAAATAATTTTCTTAATTTCTTAAAATATACGTTTCCCAAAGAGCCTTGTAAAAACGGGGTCTGAGTATAAACAGCGGTCTGTATTTTACATACCCGACAAGTGCTGACTGTCTGCTTTTTTTCAGAAATTCTTTTTCTTCATTTTCCTCAAATTTCCACGGTGTAAGCCTTAAATACTTATAATAATATTCGGTGTGGTAATTCCAGTTTCCGAATTTCCACGGTTTTTGCTTGCCTACATAATGGATAATCCACGGGTCGTTAGTATAAATTGAACGGTTGGTAAAATTACTTGTCTGAACATTCCATTTATCGGGCAAAAGTTTTATTTTACCTTTCAGAACTTCGTTTATAATTTCCTGATCGCCCATTTTTATTGTATCAATATGAGATTTTGTATATTCCAAAAATTCATCTTCAATATTTTGTTCTCTTATTTTCTTTAAATCCATAACCAACATGCCTGCATTTGTGTAAGAAGGAT
The DNA here is from genome assembly GCA_902760645.1 of uncultured bacterium. GTDB lineage: Bacteria > Cyanobacteriota > Vampirovibrionia > Gastranaerophilales > Gastranaerophilaceae > UBA1221. The sequence goes on along the minus strand of CACWHC010000014.1, from coordinate 103,762 downwards.
TTTTTCTGAGCATTCTGAAATTCAAATCCTTAACGCCTGCTGCAATATTTTCGCCAAAATCAATATTAAATAATTCGGTTAAATCCTTATTAACGACCATATCGCAGTCAAAATATATTATCCTGTCAACTTCAGGCAACAATGTTGCAAGTTTCAGTCTGTAGAATGTCGCAACAGAAATATATGCGTGAGTTTTGATTTTTTTATATTCTTCAAACATATCCTCATTAATTTGAACAAAATTTATTTCACAATCTTTGATTGATTTTAAAGAATTAATTTTGTCTTTATTTTCCTGAGAAATTCCGCCATCAAGAACATAAATACATAAGCTGCTGTCCTTATCCGCATTATCCAAAATTGATGCAATAACGACCCCTGCATACTGTGAATAGTTGTCATCACAAGCTATACCTACATTAATCGTACTCATAAAAACCCCGTTTCAATATCAAAACTTTCTATAAAATAATATCATAAAAATTTTATATTACTGAACAAATTGCATTTTGATAAAAATTTTATTTTTAATCCTGTAAATACAGTAATGATAAGGTTTTTGGCAATGAAATATACCCGTTTGGTGTAAGTTTTTTTCAAAAACTCTTACGTCGCTATCGTAGTGTTCACCTGCTCGTCTTTGCCAAAGCAAAGCCGACACCGTGAACACCGGCTCACGCATTTTAGCGACTTTTATTTTTATATTTAACCTGTCATAATGGAGTATTGTAGTTTTACAGATTTTACACAATTTTTAAACCAAATGAGGAGGTTAGAATGGAAAAATTTGATGCAGAATTGACGGAAGATATTATCTTTCCGAACAAAAAAGATTTGGACAAAAGTCCCGAAAAATTATTTAGTGACAAACTCAAGCAAGAGATTATGTACTTGCAGATGAAAAAATTATGCAAGGTTAATCCGGAATTGGAAGAACCGCTGAATCAAAGAATTATTTTTGATGAACTTGCCGAATTTTTACGGGAACATATTTTAGCGGTTGGGAAAGAACAGGCTATAAAAGATTTTCAATGCGGATTGAATTTTTTGCATAAAGATATTGTAGCCCTGTTAAAAGAAGACGGCGACTACGGCGAAAAAACATTCGCTGCATTTTATGAAGTTTTACAGCATTATCCTTTAGAAGTTGTAAAGGAAGCAATTATACGAGGTGCAAAAAGTAATGTCGGAATAGATTACGAATATTCCATTGACGAAGAACCCGAAACCTTAATAGAAAATGTAGAAGAAAATTTAAATAAGGAGGAAATATAATGGAGCCAAGAAATATTGATAATACTCACGAAATTACAGGTCAAGTTGATTATGCGATAAAGAAAAAATACCGTTGGATAAGTGAGAGCGGAAAAAACACATGTGAAAAATGCAAATCATTAAACGGAAAAGTTTTTGAGTTAAAAGATTTGCCGAAACGTCCGCACCCAAATTGCAAGTGTCGTGTTGAGGAAATTAGCATAGTCGAGGGAGCGGTTGCAAAATTATACGGCTATCGAGATGAAAAGTTCAACCTTGAAATTGACGCAAAAGAAATTCTCGGCGATTTAAGCGTGATAAGGAAAAAGATTCACGAAGAATTAGATATCGTTGGCTACTCTGAAATAATAGAAAAAAAAGAGAAATTATTAAGTGATATCCAAGCGTTAGAAATTGAAGTAAACAGATATATTGACAGATTACCTGAACTTGGCAGATTTAGTGATGAAGAACTATTTCAACAAAAATCTATAGAATTAATACATTTTCGTACAAACGTTACTAATTTAAATAACGAATTAGCCATAGTTAAAGCTAGATTTGGACAATTATGGCTTAATGGGCTTGTGGAAAATAATAAAGATTTTGGACCAGATGCGGCTGCTATTTGGAAATTAGCAACCAGTAAATTTACAGATGGATTAGAATATATTTCAGAAAATGGATACCTTGTAAATAAAATTTCGGATTTATACAATAAAGATTTGGAAACCTTTGTAAGAACAAAAGTAAAAGAACAATATAAGCAAAATGAATCTAGGGGTATTATATTAAAAGATGATAGTACTTTAGCTAAAAGTATAATGAAATCAGCTATAATTAAAAATTTTATAAACAATAATATTTTCAAGATAGTAAAAAATAATAGATTAGAAGATACTTCTTTAAAATTTGATATAAAAAGAGGGACAAATAATTATTTAGCATTAAATTATGCATATATTAAAAATATCTACTTAGACTCTAATGACATTTTACATATGACAATTTTTGATACCGTAGATTATAATTATGGAGAAAAATTAGTAAAAATTCCAAGAAAAATACAGGAAGCCTGTTTGTTAGAAAATTATTATATAATAGTAAATGTCAGTATTCCATTGCCCAATGCAAAATATGCTCGAGAACACCTTAAAAAGCATAATAAATAATCAGTATGGGGGTGAAAATAATATAACAAATAGACTTATTAATATTATCTGAACAACTAAGATATAAATGCCATTTATTATGGCATTTATATTTTGGGCTGTATCAAAATTTTTAATTAATATTTTACATAGAAAATTACATATCCATACCGGAATAACAAAAACAAATAAAGATAATACCGAGAATAAATCAATAATTTTGTAATTAAAATAAGATACTATTATTTGAATAAAAATTATTGCAATAGAAATTATTAACCAAATATTGTAGTATTCTTTAGTTTTTCTTGTGTTTTTGTATTTCAAAATCATTCCTCATAATATTTTTATCATATTTATCTATAAATTTCAGAATCTCTCTTTTTTCATTATTTGTTAAACGTTCTATCTATCCGACTATTACGTTTATTTAAGAAATCCATTTGTCCTGTTAAAATTGTCAAAGTCTAAGTAGAAATTAATAGATTTATAATCATCTGAAACTAAATCATTTAAATAAAAGAAATCTACATAACCTTTGAAATCAAGAAATAATTCAAAGAATTTGTGATTTGCTTTCAAAGTATCATAAAGTGGACTTTGTTTATTATTATAATAAAGCCTTATACATTCTAAAGTTAAGTCGAACCTATCTTTAATTTTGCCGTTATATCGTCCTCTTTCAACATTTATAGACTTTGGATATTTAGGGAAAATTATTTCACCACCAATTGTATAACTTTTTCTCAAGTATTCTTCATAAAATTTATCAAAGTCAGGAATTTCTCTGTTAACATCATTGATTAGTGTTTGAAGAGTTTTGTGATGGATGTACATATTAATTATCGAATCACTCCCGAAACAAAAATCTTTCCAATATAAATACTGTTTAGCATTATTACTTTGTTTAAGCTCTAGAAATTCTCCATTTGGCAAAATTTTACTATAAATCATTTGCTGATATTGTCTCATTGTAGGACTCTTTGCATCGGGGTCCGGTCTATTTTCTCCGGCATAAAAACATTCCCAATAATTTGGTGTATCCGTTGTAAAATCAAATGTAACATCAATTTTTTTATCCATATAATTCTCCTATTGATTTATGTTATCACAAAATATAATAAACTTTGCGTACGTCAAATATGGGCATTCTGAAATTTATACGGGAACATATTTTAGCAGTCGGTAAAGAACAGGCAATAAAAGATTTCCAATGCGGATTGAATTTGTTAACAGGTTACAAAAAAGAAACCGTACTTGAAGAACAAGTTCGGCTTGAAGAAGATGCCGACTTCGGGGGTAAAACTTTCGATATGTTAAAATCCGCACTTGAATATTATCCGTTAGAGGTGATTAAAGAGTATATCAAAACGGGAGCATCTAATAATGCGGTATGGGAAACAAAGGACGATACCAAAATTGATACAAATGAATTTGTGGAAGAAATAACAAATAACTTAACGGAAGGAGAAATCTAATGACAAACAAAGAAAATACAAAAACATTGTACGGAAATGTAAATTTAAATGATTATTATTTTGAGTGGCACTCGGAACCCGGTGCTTGTGAAAAATGTCAAGCAATGGACGGCAAAACTTTTGATGATGCAAATACTATACCTGATAAACCGCATCCAAACTGTAAATGTTGGATTGAAAGAAAAAAGAACCCCTCAACTGACCCAATTCAATATCACAGAGATAAAATTCAGGAACAAAAAAATCTTGAATTAGAGTTTGAAAAATTGAAAGGTGATTTAAAATGTCTTGAGGCTGAATGTAATAGAAGCATTGAAATTATAGATAATGAATTGGATACTATTGAAAAATATGAATATACAATAAATCCTGAACTTTTAAAGCCGCTTGAGGTTGAAAAAATTAAAGAAGTTAAGCAAGAATTAAGAAATAATAAACAAGAAGTTATTAAGACTAAAATTTCTATAAATAAATATAAAGATAATTTTAAACCTATCGGTACGATTAAAGAAATAAGTACTCTGGAATTTAGAATAAATGAATTAAAAGAAAAGTTAAATAATCTTTATACAGGAATAAAATTACATGGATTAACCTATGGAATATGGTTGGTCGGTATATTTGAAAAAGATGCGGCTGCGTTATGGGATATGTCTATAACCGGTATACTAGAAAATGATCCATACATTCAAAAAAATGGTAAATTTTGTTTTTATATATCGGAATTGAAAGATAAAGATTTAGAGAATAAAATTTATGATAAAGTAATAAAACAACTGGGTAAAGAAAATGCAAAAGGAGTTGTTTTTAATAATAAAAGTAGCATTGCAAGAAATATTCAAAAATCATCAAACTTTCAAAATAAAATATCTGAAATGAAAAATGAATTGATAAAAAATCATCAGGTTGAAGATACGACAATAGAGTTTAAATCTGGGAATTTATACCATGCACTTCATTTTGTTGATTTAATGAATATACATATAGATGAAGAGGATAATTTATGTTTAAAAATACTAGATACATATGATTTTAATCCAAATGAAAAAAGTATACTTGTACAAACAGCTAGGGATTTACAAGAAAAAGGGAAACTAGAAACCTTTTATACAATAACAGAAATCAAAATACCATATGATAAATGGATAAATTATTAATAATTCATAAAGGCTTGTAATAAACAAGCCTTTATTTTAATATAGAAGTATGCAAAAGATTTTATTTATAATATTAAACGTTATCCTTTCTTCAAATATTATTTGGATAATATTTGTTTTACCTTTTTATTTTTTGCCTGATGATAATGGATTTTTTATATTTGGATATGGCACTTTGTTATATTGTATTTTAATTTCTATTTTAAAAATTATAATAATGGAGTACTTATATAATAATAGCAAGAAACAATCTTTTATATATAAATTTTTAAATGAACTAAAAAGTAACTTGAAACACAGGATATTATGGCTTAATTTATTCTTTTTCTTTGATTTTATATTATTAATAATCTTTTATTCCTTATATATGTATTTTTTAGAAGATAGTATCACCCCGGATAGTATCATATCAAATATTTCTTCTATACTAATCTTCTATATATTCAGTTTAGGAGGAGTTTTTTGTAGCTATATTGCCTTTTTAATAAAGCCATGGATAAATTCAAGATTTGAAGATGCATCTTAAACTTTTTTATATAACAAAATTATGAAAACAAAAAAATTTTAAAATATTACAAAATGGAATAATATTATGAAAGAATATGATGATTCAATTTACTATGTACTGTACAAAATAAATATATTAATTATATTTTTATTGTTTTGTGTAAATTTTGGAAAGCATAGCATACAATTAAGTAATATTCAAATTTTTTTAGGTTATTTTATATATATTATCGTATTATCAATACCGCTAATTGTAATGAAAATATTTCATATTTTAGCTAAAAAGTATATATGGAAACCAGTAATTAATAATACTATATGTGCTATAATAGAAATAATTTCAGTAATTTTTTATTTGTTAATAATGTTAGTCAGTACTCAGTAGGTAGGTTGTGGTAAATCATAGATTTACCACAACCTACAAGCTACAAGCTGTACAAAATAAATATATTAATTATATTTTTATTGGTACTGTGTAAATCTTGTCTTTTGGTAAAAGGTCAACCAATCCATCATACAAACCGTTATGAAAAATCAACTCACTATATTTAATTTCTTTACCTTCAGCGCTTTCTATTGCAATTGCAATAGTATTCTCAGGGATATTTGTTTGAGTTTTAAAGGTCTTTGCAAGCATTTCTTCAACACTATTATGATCCATAATAAGCAATTTGTCACCATCTGCAACTTTACCTTGCTTTGCTAATTCTGCAACTTTTCTGGTTATATCAGGATACTCTAAATTTTCTCTTTCAAATACTGACATTTTCTCAAACACAGATTTCAGATTTTTATATAATTTTACATCGGTAATCCCTAGGGCTTCGGCAGCCTCTTTTAGAGCTTTATTGGCAGCTTTTATGTCTAAGCCTTTTTTAATTCCGAAACCTGCAGCGACGAGAGCCAACAATGAGCCAACACCGATTGCAACTTTTTTACCGGTTGACATACCTCGTTTTTCTTCTGTTACCTCTGCTACTTCGTTTTCTTTTTCAAAAGTATCGGGTTTTTGTTCCATATCTATTGGAGCTTGCTCACCTTTAAATGCTACTTTTGGTCTTTCACATCTTTTTGAATTCAAACTATTTACACTGCTAACTGCATCTACCATAAAATTTCACCTACATTTGTTCTACTTGAATATATTAAAACACTCACGATAAAATAATTGTTGTTTGAAAAAAATAATTACATAAAAATTTACAATTTGAATTTATTAATAGTTTGGTAAGACTGGTTAAATGAAAATATTCAATTTCCTCAGATTCTAATCTTTTATTCCGCACTTAATTTGGAAATTCTTACATCAAATATGGCTTCTAAATCCGTACGGCATATAATATATTCTATCCAGTCTTCAGGACGTAATCCTTTCAGAGATTCAATATGCGGAATTATACCAAGCACAGGAATTTGCGTATTATTCTCAAGCATTTTTTGTAAATCTCTGCCTGTGGTTTTTAATTCGTCCATAGGACAGTCGTTTATGATTATACCCCTGATATTCATTTGTTTTCTTTTCATCAGCTGTAAATAATCCAGCATTTCATCAGGTGTAGAATTTCTCATAGACGCTACAAGCACTATCGGACTGGCTATGGTTCTCAGTAATTCTTCTTCGTTAAAATTAGTTTCAAATAATGTTGCCATATCTGATTGTCCTGCAACAATAACGCATTCATGACTGTTTACCACGTTCATATAATCCTGAAAAATCACATTTTTGTCCATGTAAAGCCGCTCTGATGCAAAAACTCTCGGAGATAATGTTTTACTCTTATAAAGATATGAACAATATGTCGTTACATTTTTATCCATAAATTTGGTAAATAAAACATCCGGCGCTTGAATAAAACCGTCTTTATATTTTGCACCTGTCTGTGCCGGAATATAAACAGCCGTAGAATAACCTAAACCCTGCATTGCGGCAGCTATACCACCCATTATAAATGTGGTACCCGATTCATGTTTTATTCCTGTTAAATAAATTTCCAGCATCGACCTTTACCTGTTTATTGCAAAATAAACTTCCTTCAACCTTTTTTTACTGATATGAGTGTATAATTGCGTTGTAGAAACATCGCTGTGTCCGAGTAATTCCTGTACCACTCTCAGGTCAGCCCCGTTTTCTATTAAATGTGTTGCAAAACTGTGACGCAGAGTATGTGGCGAAATTCCCTTATGGATACCTTTTCCCAGTTCGTGTACAAAACTGTATATATCCTGTCTGTTCATTTCTCTGCCGTCATCTGTTACAAGAAGACGACTATCCGTTATATTATATTTTTTTACTACAAAATCTCTTTGCGGTAAATATTTATTCAAAGCCGCAACAGCCTTGCTTCCAAGAGGAACAATCCTCTCTTTTGAGCCTTTACCAAAGCATTGCAGATATTTTGATTTGATATTTATATCCGATACTTTCAGATTAACAAGCTCTGAAACCCGTAAACCGCAACCGTAAAGCAATTCTATTATAACACTTTGTGTTACGGTCAAACCTGATTTTAGCATATCCTCAATCTCTCTTACGGAAACAACTTTCGGTAATCTTTTCGGCAATTTCGGCTGCTCTATTGTTATTGTAGGATTAACTTTGATGTACTCATTTGTACATAACCACTTAAAAAATCCTCTCAATGACGCTATTTTTCGCATGATACTTGTTGGGGAATACTTTTCATCATGAAGTTTCAGAATATATGAGGATATATTCCCTCTTGAAACATTTTCTAAATCTTCTACCCCGACAGAATTGCAAAAATCCCAAAACTCGCTTAAATCACGGCGATAAGCATCCATAGTATTTTGGGAAAGTCCCTTTTCTACGTCAAGATATTCTATATATTCCGCAAGAATTTGTACACTCATGGGTTTTATTATACAACTTTCCTGCTTTGTTTTAATAATATGAATGTATTATTTTTTAGGTAATTATAATTTTTATCTTGCAATACATGCATTCAGATAATCAATTGTACTGACTTTTTCGTCATACAAATATTTTATAAAGTGTAAATATGCTTCGTCATACGAACTTATTGTTATATTGATTTCAAAACCATCCGTACAAAACGGCTCGTAATCATACACAACATAACTGTTATATTTACTTTTCCATTCTTTTTTTTCAATACGGCTGTTATTTTCTTCAATAATATCCTCCAGCCAGTTAACTATTTCTTTATTAACATTTTTTATTTCCATACGACTGTATTTGCAGCTGTACCATGTATTTTCAGTAAACATATTAATACTCCAAAAAATCTCTATAAAAAGATTTTACTTGTTTTATACAATGAAATAATCCCCCCGAGGTCTATGATAAAATAGTAAAAATCGGTAATTTTTTCTTGCTTATAACTATAAAAACTCTGATAATTTTACATAAACCACTTAATAAGGGGGCGAATTTCACCGCATTCAAGCTGATATTCTTCCGCTAATTTACTTCTCAAAACTTTATCCGTCATTAAATTTTCTTTAACAGGGTTTTCCAAAATAACTTCTTTTTTATTTTTATTATACACTTTACTGTAATTTAATCCGGAATTAACGCACTCAGGCAATTTAACTATCCCGTTAACAACATAAGCTAATCCGAAGGTTCTGCATACAATCCCTCTGTAATCATATAAGGCACATTCTTTATTAATTAAAAACGGACATTGGTAATTTTCGGAATATTTATACGTTTTCAAAATATTTTCAATGTTTTGCTTAATCTTTAATTGAACATTCGGAAGTAATTTTATATAACCGCTCATTATATATTCCGCCTCAAGTCTGGAAAACGGATATTCTCCGATTTCGCAGCACTCTGTACAACCCTTTTTGCAGCATAAAAATTCTTTATGGGCAGAAAAATACTCCTTTAATCTTTTATCAAATTCTTCAAGAAAACTTGCATAACGCTTTAACATATATTAGTTCCATCTGCATTTAAGAACACACAAATCTTCACCTGTAGAAGCGTTTTTAAGGTTATGAACCGTAGTTAAATCATCAAGAAACTCAATCTGAGTAATTAATTTTTCACCATATTTTGCTTCTTTTTTAAAAACCATATCAATGGTTTTGGGTTTATGGTTAGCTTTAAACTCATAATCCAAAGGTTCAAATGCCCATACTATGTAATTACCGTTATTTGCATGCCTGTTAACATCCAAATCGTTATAACGGACTTCAAATTCTTTTTCAACAGAAACATTATTTATCGCAGGGATTTTTTCATAAGATAAATCATCTTCTTTTGGCTGAAATTTAGTCATATACGGATTATCTATTGATTTATCGACAGGTGAAATAGACATATTCGTAAAATCTACAAGTGACCATGTGCTTGCTGCACGACCAAGCAATTTATCGCCCGAATAAAGTTCAAAATCACGATACGCAAATAATCTGTTATATCCTCTCGGTGCGGTTTTTAACCTGAGATTATACAGTCCTACAGGATATTCGTCAAACTCAATTCTGTATTTGATTAAAAACCACATTAAGTTTTTGGGTGTAATGTAAGAATATCCAAAACCCCATTCTTCAGCATTTTCACTTGCAACATCCTGAAAATAATTCAGCAGAGAATACGGTTTTAAACTCTTATCAAAATCCATCTCAGAATATTTTACGTCTATATCTTTTACATAACCGTTTTCTATCATACCACCATTCCTTTTAGATAAATTTATAACACGGAAATATTTTTCAGTAAATAAAAATTACTACAAATTAAACTAATTCAAGATTGACTTTCTGATAAAAATCATTAATTTATATGATAACAAAAGAGGTCGTTAGTTCTATAATTACGGTAATCAGATAAGGGTAGAGTAGAGATATGTTTTCAGAAATGATACAACATCTTTTAAATTCCGGCGGAAAGACGGAAGCTATGCAGCGATATGCTTCAATGACCAATCAGGTCAAAAGCATTCATAATAAGCTGCAATCCCCCATTCAGCAGGTTAAAAATCCTATTGATACAATTTACCCTGCCGACAGACCTGTCAGTGGTTTTGAAAGTATTTTGCAAACTTCACAACCGGCAGCGTTTGGAAATATGCTGTTGAACAACAATGCCTCAATGAACGTAAATGCAAAAATTATGGATACAAATTCCGTATCCAATATTCAAAATACCATAAGAGGTCTTTCAACAGATAATGCAATAACTCAGGCTGCCGCAATTATGCAGGGAAATTCCGTTCAGTCATCAAAATCTCAAATTTTAAATATGGTTGAACAAATTTCAGAAAAACACGGTGTTGACAGCAATCTTGTAAAAGCTCTTATTAAGCAGGAATCCGGTTTTAATCCGAATGCAAAATCAAAAGCAGGTGCTATAGGATTAATGCAATTAATGCCTCAGACTGCAAAAGGATTAGGTGTCAGGGATCCGTATAATCCTGTCCAAAACGTTGAGGGCGGAGTTAAGTACCTGAAATCAATGCTGAATAAATATAACGGCAATATAATTCTTGCACTTGCGGCATACAATGCAGGACCAAATGCAGTCGACAAATATTCGGGAGTTCCGCCATATAAAGAAACTCAAAATTACGTTAAAAATATTCTTGCCAATTATTTGTAAAATACAAAAAGACTCCGGTTTATGAAATCGGAGTCTTTTAATTTTTTGTTAAGTGTCAGAAGTACTAAATAGCAAGTGCTTTTACTTCGACTTCTAACTCTGCCGGAGTTTCATCAACAACTTCCACTTTGGCTGCAACCTCTTTTACCTGAACTAATTCAGGAGCAGGTTGAACTTTTGCCTGTACGGCTTTTGCAGTTGTAACGGCATGTTGCGCCACAGCCGACTTGTTTACAGCTGCAACCTTTTGTGCAGCAGTTTTCTGTGCTGCAGTTTTTTGGGCAGAAGCAGCCTTTGCTGCTTTGATGACGTTATCAGGATTAGCTTTTAAATGATTATAATCCTTCATAATTTTACTGACAAAATTCTTTGTTTCTGCAAACGGCGGAACAGTTTTGTTGTAACGTTTAACATTACCAGGTCCCGCATTGTATGCAGCTAACGCCAACTCAACAGAGCCAAACATCTTGTACATGGATTTGTAATACATAATTCCACCCTTGATGTTATCACTCAATGAGTATGGATTAAGCCCCATTCTCTTCGCCGTGGAAGGCATTAATTGAAATACTCCTACTGCACCATGTCTTGAGCGAGCATTATGATTGAAACCGGACTCTGTTCTTGCAATACTCAAAGCCATTGCCGGTTCTACTCCCATTTCAATAGCCTGTTTCGCAATCATTGCTTTTACCGTATTAATATCGGCAGCCTGAGCAGGCACAAAGCACAATGTCACTAACATGATAGTGAAAAGTAATAGTTTTTTCAAAATGTAATCCTCTGGTTGTAAATTGTAAATCCCTAAAAGCTATCCGCTATCTCTTTGTATTGTGTCAAGTTTCGGCTCTCAAGAATAAAAATTATATAATTATGATAGTACAAAAATTTAAAATTTCAACCCCGTGTTGATTTTTTGCAAGTCTGATAAATGCCGAAACAATCTCATATCAAGCGTTTTCAGAATTGTAAATTTTTGGATTTTGAGTGTATTTTTAACAATATTTAATCGATTTTCAGGTGCAAAATAACAGTTTTTTGATTCGATTTTTATAATTCAAGTATTTTATACACTTCTTCCAATCTGTTTTGGTCATGTAAATACCACCACCCGATTAATGCTTCAAAAGCGGTTGCCTGACGATATTCTGTCTGAATTTGACGTCTGCCGATTGGAATAGGAAGATTACGTCCTCTTCTGGAAATTTCTTTTTCTTCATCGGTCAAAAATTCTTCTAAAGCATGTAAACATTCTGTCTGATATGAAGCTTTTACTTTTTCTGTAGTAAGCTTATGCAGATTACGGGCATTATTAGTCTGAGTAATTGTTTTGGAACGAATTTTAAGCTCCCAAACAGCATCACCTATATATGCATAATTTTTTAAACTCATATTTTCCATAGAGTAAATGTTAACACAAAAACAGATGTTAACTACTCAATGATATGATTTTTAACAGCAACATAGACAGCCTCCGTACGATTTGATACGTCAAGTTTTCTGAATGTCTTTTTTAAATGTGCTTTTACAGTATGCGGACTAATGTATAATATCTTACCTATATCGGGATTATCTAATCCGAGAGCAGCAAGTTTTAAAACTTTTCTTTCACGAATTGACAATCTTACTTTACTGTAATCAACTAATGCACTATATTCTAAATTGTTATGTTGTAAAAATTTACTGTAATTCATTTTCTCTCCCCACATCCATATCTTTATTATATATTTAATATTCAGAAAATTAATCACAGCCAGAATAGTTAATGATACTTCCAAATTAACATATTTTGAAATTTTGCATTCTGAAAAACCTTGATATACAATAAATATCGACTTATTTAATTATGAAAAACACCGCAATAAAAAATAGCCTGTTGGCTATTAATTTATATTACAAATTTAAAAAAAATATTAAAAGAGAAATTAATTATGTAAAAATATGTAACAAATAACACACAAATACTAAAGATTTTAAAACATATAACCGATAGACAAATTGTACTTAGGATATTTCAGAGGAGTGTGTTATGAAAAATAAAAAAATTCTTGATACGGATGAGATGATGGTAGATTACGCAGAAATGACGAGTTTTGATTTCAATTCACTCAGTTATAAACAGATGTGTGATTTACAGGAAATTACCGACAGTGAATATGATGAAAAGCTTGTACCGTTTAAATACGGAAAATTTGATTTAGTAGATTTATTCCATTCATTTATTACTCAAAAGGACTAAAACAAAGAGGCTGTTGATTATGGATATGAAAGAATTATTTGCAAACGGCTGCTTTGTACCCGACTGGACAGAAGTAACCGAAAATGCAAAGACAGAAATTCCGGATAATGCGGTTCCGGTAAGAAAAGAATTAAATATATTACTTGATGAATTGGCAGAAATCAAGGAAAATATTGAAAATTTGCAAGCAAAAAGCTGGTATTTAAGCAAATTAAGACAGTATAAAGAACACGGTTTTTCAATAACGTAACCCCCCTTTGTTAAGATACGGCTACCGAGATTTGGGATAGTAAAAAACTAAATAGTTTATGTTAATCGCCTGAATAATCAGGCGATTTTTATATTATAAATTTGTTTTGCATGGAAAATTATGTGTTGTAATTATTTGTAATTAAATAAATCGTAACAATCAACAAAAATAAAAGACTTGATTTTCAAAAATGTTTATAGTAGATTTGTTCATGCTGAATGTGAATAGCATTTAATGCACGATATATGGGCTGCTAGCTCAGGTGGTTAGAGCACTCTGCCGAGAAAAACAATCCGGTGAATTGTTTTTCGAGAGGCCTGATAAGGGTCTCAAATGCTCCAGGTGAAAATTTAATATATTTATGCTAATATAAATAAGCATTTGATATGGGCTGCTAGCTCAGGTGGTTAGAGCGCACCCCTGATAAGGGTGAGGTCGGTGGTTCGAGTCCACTGCGGCCCAGATTTAAAACTCAATAATAGCAAGGCTTTTAGACCTTGCTTTTTTAATGCTTAAACGGGGTTGAATAGGTTTTGTGTAATATTTGTGTAATGGCATAGTTCTTAAAATCAGTAAAAACACATAAAAATGAATAAAAATAAATCAATATTCATCAAGCTACGCTGTAAGACGACAATAATTCAACGGCATTTTGTTCCTGTTCTCTCATGGTGTGAGAGTATCTCATAGTGGTTGTTACGCTTGCGTGGTTAAGTATTTTCTGTACAACATTTATAGGTACACATGCTTGAACCATTCTGGTTGCACTTGTATGACGCAAATCATGAAAACGGAAATCTTCAACCTGTGCTATTTTACACACCGTTTTAAAAGCCTTTTTGATGTCATTGTACTTTGTACCTGTTTCAGGGTTTGTAAAGACATATTCATTCTCAAACTCCGTCTTATACTTCTTTTCAAGCACTTCACGCAACACTTTACTCATAAATAGTGATTTATTCTGCGGAAAAGCAGTTACAAAAAGTCGTAACTAATAACATAGATAGCAAAGATTTTTATAATGAACTGTATGAACTTCTGCCTGATATGGAAGATTGATAGAGTATATAAATTTGTGTATTAAACATTGTGCACAAAATAATTTGTTCGCAAATTTTTACCATTTTTTGTGCACAAATAAATTTGTCATGTCTTAATTGTGCACAAATTGATTTATGAACAATTTTTTATGAAATATTGTGCACAAATAATATTTATGATACACTATAGAAAAGGAGATTATCATGGCACATACACCGTCAAAACCTAAAAAGATTAGCGAAATTGAATTAGATTTAGTTAAATTAATTCCTTATATAGGAAAGTCAAATTCTGCATTATCAAATTATAACGGAGCATTAAGTCATTTGGTAAATCCTAACATTTTATTAGCTCCAATGACTTCAAAAGAATCAACAATGTCATCTCGTATAGAGGGTACGCAGGCTACATTAACAGAAGTGTTAAAACACGAAGCAGGAGAAAATTTTGACGGTTACAAAACACAAGATATTCAAGAAATTATAAATTATAAAAATGCTATGTCTTATGCTGTAAAATTGCTAAGAGAACGTCCTTTTATACATTTGAATATGATAAGAGATATTCATTCTGTATTGTTAGACGGAGTAAGAGGCGAAAATAAAGCAAGAGGTGAATTTAGACGAGTACAAAATTGGATTGGTCCTAAAAATTCAACTATTGAAACGGCTTCTTTTGTTCCGCCTGCACCTAACGAAATAATGGATTATCTTGATGAATGGGAAAAATTTGTTAATTCTGACTATGACGATATTCTTATTCAACTTGGCATTATGCATGCACAGTTTGAAATAATACACCCGTTTTTAGACGGTAACGGCAGATTAGGCAGAATGATGATACCTTTGTTTTTATATTCAAAAAATTATTTGTCTGAACCGATATTTTATCTTAGTGAATATTTTGAAGCACATAGGGAAGAATACTATTTTCACCTCAGAAATATCACTCAAGATAATAATTGGCAAGATTGGATAACATTCTTTTTACAAGCGATTATTGAACAATCACAGAATAATACTTTAAAAATAAATGAGATATTGAAACTTTCGGATAAAATGAAGCATATTGTTCAAGAAACAACAAAATCACAATATACAGCAAATATTCTTGACGCAATTTTTGCTAAACCAATATTTACTACAACAACATTTGCAAAAGACGCTCAAATTATGAATAAGAATACCGCAAATTCAATATTACAAAAATTAGCTGAAAGTTCTGTTATAAAGTTAATTAGAGAAGCAAGCGGTAACAGGAGCAACTTGTATGCTTTTGAAGAATTGATTACATTAATAGACGGTGATTAGTATTTACATTTTTATATAGGTAAAATTTTTGTGTAATATTTGTGGAGTGGTGTTGATATTTTTTGAGTTTTATGGGCATTGACTGATTTTAAAAAATAGGCGGGAATTTAAGATATATCAATATAGTTGAAACTCAATCAATGCAAGAGTTTCCACTGATAAGGGTGAGGTCGGTGGTTCGAGTCTACTGCGGCCCATATGACAAAGGATAGGTTTTTACCTATCCTTTGTCATATATGTAGTAGGGCGAGAAACACTCAAATGGTGGTTCGGCGGATTTGCGGACGGATGAAGTGAGTATAACGAACGAAATCCGGATAGCGAGGAAATTGAGCCGACTGTGCCGAAAAGGCACAAAGGTGAAACTTTCCGAGCGTGGAGCAAATCCAAGACGAGTCCACTGCGGCCCAGATAAATATAACAAGGCTTTCAGACATTTTATGAAAGTCTTTTTTATTGCAAAAAATGACTTTTTCCCCACTATTTCCCCACTCAGATACAGAGGATAATAGTTTTAGATAGATTTATTAAGTTTTTAATAGCTGTCAAAATTGTCCCATAATCATTAATTTTTAAGTGTAAAATATGTCTGAAAATGACATTGTCGAAATAGAGCGTATAAGTTAATTACATCTTGTTTTGTATATTAAATTACAACCAGAACCTAAACTTTCCTCTTGTCCTTTGTATTTATAATTCTAAAAACATTGTATTTGATATAATATAATTCTATGAAAAAATTTATGCTATTTCTATTAATATTTTGTCTGGTTATCGGACTTGATATATTTGTTATGGAACCCAATCTACTGATTGTAAAAAAACAAAAAATATATGTTCCAAATTGGGATAAAAATATTGATGGCTTTAAAATTGCTGTTGTAGCAGATATACATCTTGGAACAAAATTTGTAAATATACAAAAACTTGAAAAAATAGCAAATAAAGTTAATAAGTCGCAACCGGATTTAGTGGTACTGGCAGGTGATTTAGATGCAAAGTCCATAACATATAAAGACTGTAAAAAAGAAGATGTTGCAAATGTATTAAAAAAATTCAAAGGAAAATTCGGAACAGTTGCAATCATGGGCAATCATGACTATGACCCACCAAACGTAATTCCACAAATATATAAAATGGCAGAAATCCCGTTACTTGAGCATCAGGATTTGTTTATATATCCTCAAAAAATTCCCGTAAGAATTGTTGGGTTTAAAGACTTGTGGCACTACAAAAGTATTCCTGCAAAGGTAATTGGTACAAAATATAAAAATACTCCTACAATCGTGCTTGCACATAATCCGGATTCTTTTGCAGATATGCCGGAATTTGTGTCTTTGACATTAAGTGGACATACTCATGGTGGAGAAACTGTATTTCCGATAATCGGTTCTTTTGCTGTTCCGTCTAAATACGGTCAAAGATACCGTAAAGGGTATATCGTAGAAAATAATAAACATTTATATGTAAGTGGCGGAGTTGCAACAACGAGCGAAATGAGATTTTTAAATCCTCCTGAAATAGTAATATTAGAATTGTACGCTCAAACTCCTAAAACAACTGTTTTAAACACAAAACCAATTACAGGAATCAATAAAAATTATGCTCCGATTCTAATTCCCAAATTAAGAAAATTTATAAATAAAATTCATATTAAATAATTAAAAATAAAATCTCAATCTCAAAGATAATTTTATCTTATATCAAGTGTTAAATTAAATAATCATTGATAAACATTTGCAACAAATAATTTTATATTGTATACTTCCAGTAAAGTACAGGCTCACTATGAAAATTAACAATATTCAGTCATACAATAATACTCAAACCTTTACTGCATTGAGGTTTAAGAGTGATTCACACAAATATATATCAACATTGCCTGATAAAGTACTAAATAAACTTGACAGTGTTGGAGAATTTCTTGCGGATACTAAATATTATAACCTTGATATCGGGAATAGTTTTTATATAAGCCACATAAATGGTGATAAATTTTATCCGCCTTTGACGTTTTCAAATGCAGGAACCTGTCTTATTATGAAGTTTAGACAGGGTGCAGCATTAATTTCCAAAAAACTTAAATATAACAAACCTTCAGAAGTACAAAAAGTTTGTGAAGATATTAAAAATGCTCCGACACAAATAGAAAGAACTGCTGTAATTGTTAAATATTTAGACGATTACGAAAAAGAACTTGCAAGTAAAAATCCTGAAGTTATAATAAATGCTTTTGATTCGCGTGAAGCAAAGATTGAAAAACTGCATAAAAAATACGATATTTAAAGTTACTTATTATACATCTTCCGCTTCAGAATTTTTTTGCTCTGATGTTGTATTTTTTGAACCATGATTTGAGCCGTTACCGCTCCCTGAACCACTATCAGAACCGGTGTTACTGCTGTTATTCGGAGGATTTACTGTTTGAACCGAACCAACAACACCTTTAGTAGACTGAGCAATATTTACTGTTATCTTAGAACTCATTTGGTTTTGAGTTAATGCTGATTTTGATTGTGTAACCGTTTTGTTTTGTATATCTTCAGTAACTAAATTTTCAAATTGTTGTACAGCTTCACTTTCTGCTTTTTTATGCTGAATTATTTTTTCTTCTTTTTTTGTATCGTTATTTTGAATATTTTCGGATTTATCAGACAAAGGTTGTTGTTCAATTTTCCTTGCAGAAACATTATTTTCTGTAACAGATGCTGCTTGTATTGTATCAGGTTTTACATTTAAAGAAGAACTCTTTTGAACAGATGCTGTATCCGATTCGGTTTTAACGGAAGATTTGTTGTCTGCTTTTTGTCCGACATATCCTGAACGAACTTCGGCAACACTTTCAACTCTTGGAACTGCTGAATTCGGATTCAGACCTTCAATATCGTCAATAAAACTATTGTCAGCATCTACAGATTGTGAAGATGGTTTTGATAATTTTCTTGTAGTATCACTTCTGGAGGTTTGACTTTGCGGAGTTGTGTTATTTGTACGTTGACTTACATGCACCTGAGCAGCCTGACCGCTTTGAACTGCTGTTTTATCAGGAGATACAGGACTATCTGCAAAGTTGGTACTTACTTTTGCTTTAAAATCTGAAACCGGTGATGAATCGCTATTTAAAATCTGAGTTGCAGGCTGAGGATTATTATTATTTGCTAACGGATTAGTCTGAATTTCCTGTTGCACGTCATTTTCTGTTTTAACAGGCTGATTTGCAGCTGCAATATTTGCAATATCAGGGGTTTGTTCCTGTTCGGATTTATTTTCTACCGCATCCGCAGGTTTTTTGATTACAGAATCCGGTAAACTATGAGTACTATTCAATGTTTGATTATTAGTCTTTTCAGATACACTTTCCTGTCCTGAATTACCTGCAAAATCTACTTCACTATCATTTGCATTGAAATTCGGAGATACTTCACTATTGTATTCAGGCTGTTTAACAGGTTCATTACCCTGCGGTAAAACATTTTGTATATTATCCTGACCTTCAGGTTTTAAAACAGGTTTATCTTCTGCAGAAGCAGGTGCAGGCTGAGGTATTTCAGAAATTGCAGGCTCCTGAGCAAATGAACTTAATTGTGGTGCAGTCTGAGATTTTTGTAATTGTGCAGGTTCGGTTTTTGGTTCGGAAAATAAAACAGGTTGGGAAACTTCTGTCTGGGTATGCTCTGCTTCAGACTGATTTGCCTGTTGTGGAACTTGAGAAGATTTTGTCTGTGCAGGTTTTTCTGTGGCTGCATCAGAAGTAACAGCAGACTGAGAAGCTTCTGTCTGAGATGGTTTTTGTGAAACAGTATGTTCTTTCTCAGATGGCTGTTCAGGTTTTTCTGATACCGTTTTATCAGATACCACC
Source organism: uncultured bacterium (assembly GCA_902760645.1). Lineage (GTDB taxonomy): Bacteria > Cyanobacteriota > Vampirovibrionia > Gastranaerophilales > Gastranaerophilaceae > UBA1221. Next base: position 83,923 of record CACWHC010000014.1, on the reverse strand, counting down.
TTTTCAGAATGCTCTGCAGGCTTGTTTGCATCCTTAGAATCTGATTTTTCAGATGAATCTGTACTTTCATTCGGCTTACTTTGTTCTGTTTTGCCGTCGTCAACTTTAATTTTATCCTTTAATTCATCCGGAATATTAATTTTTTGCCCTTGTGGAAACTGATTTTCGGCTAAGGCATCAGGATTAGCTTTTTTAAAAGCTTCATATTCTTTAGTACCTTCTTTTAAACCAAGTCTTTCTGCTGTCTGTTGGAAATTTTCGTTTGGTTTAGGATATAAATGTTGTTCTGCACTATCTTTTTTATTGTTATCATTTTGTATATTCGTGTCTGGTACAGGTTTTTCATCTTTCTTTTCGTTTGGATTTTTAATATTCTGAGTTATTTCTGTTTTTTGACCATTAACACCCGTGATAATTTGTTTTGTCGGAACATTTGAGTTGCCCGAATACTCGTACGATGTTTCCGTAGAAATTCCGAAACTCTTATCGGTTTTTACATTTGTAATTCTGTTATTACTGTCAAAAGTCGTTGAACGAGCACCTTTTGTAACGACTTTTGAATTGTCATCATTATATTTTGTAATTTCTTCAATACCTTCTTTTGTAGTGCGTTTTTCAATAGGTTTATATTCTGCACTCGGTTTTTGACCCGATTCCGTTTTCACGGCAGAATCAGGTTTTTGAGAAAATGTATACTGTACTTCCGAACCGTCATCGGATGTATATTTGACTACAATATTATTATTTTCATCAGTATGTATTGATTTAATTTTACTTGGGTCTAATTTTGTATCAGTTTCCGGAATTTTTAGTTTATCAACAAGTTCATCAAAATCTTTTGTACCATTTTTAATCTCATTACTATCCGGTACCGTCTGAGTACCATTAGATGATTGGGCAGTATTCGTTTTTGAATCAAAAATAGTTTTTGGGGTATTATTTGCACTACTGCTTGTTACCCCACCGGAGGAAGCAGTTTGTGCTACTTGTGAAATGTTTTGTTTGTTGTTAATTTCAAAAACCATATTTTGCTCTTACATGTTTAAACTTTATTTAAATGTATAGTATACGAAAAACAGTAACGGAAAATAATTATATTAACTTTAAAAATATTACAAAATTTTAAGAATACACAAAAAATCAATCAAAATATTTAGTTAAAAATTTTGATAATAAATTTTATTAATGATAGAATGTGAATATGGTTAAGACACTGGAAGAAGTAGTATCTGAAATAAAATCCCGGCTTGATATTGTTGAAGTAGTATCCGAACAGGTTATATTAAAGAAAAACGGAAATCATTACTGGGGTTTATGTCCTTTTCACAAAGAAAAAACACCGTCATTTTCCGTAAATCCGCAATTAGGTATTTATAAATGCTTTGGCTGCGGAGAAGGTGGTGATGCACTGTCTTTTATTATGAAAACCAAAAATATGGAATTTATGGATGTAATAAAAGACCTTGCACAAAAATACGGCATAGACATGCCGGTTACATTCAAAAAAGATGCCGGAATAAAAGATTTAAAAGAACAAATGATGCTGGCTTGTGAAAAGGCTGCAATATTCTACCACGATTTACTTGTAAATCATAAATCTCAGGAAATTAAAGAAGCAACGGATTATCTTACAGACCGTTCTATTTCAAGAGAAATTATTGACAAATTCATGCTTGGGCTTGCTCCTAAAAATTTTACTACCTTGTATGACGTTTTAAAAAAGGATTTTTCGAATGAAGTTCTTGAAAAAGCAGGTCTTATATTAAAAACCAAAGAGAAAAAAGGATATATTGACCGCTTCAGAGGCCGTATTATTATTCCTATACAAAATGAAAACGGAGAATTTGTAGCTTTTGGAGCCAGAGCATTATCCCCGGAACAGAGTCCTAAGTACTTAAATTCGGCAGATTCTCTGATTTATAATAAAAGCAGATTGTTGTACGGTTTGTATACGGCAAAAGATGCCATAAAAGCTGAAGACGGCGTAATTCTGATGGAAGGTTATTTTGATGTAATTTCAGCTCAGGCACACGGAGTTGAAAATGTTGTCGGAGTTTGCGGAACAGCATTAACTTCAGACCATATTAAACTTTTATCACGCTATACAAAATCAAGAAGAATTTATTTGTCTTTTGATACTGATTCAGCAGGACAAAAAGCTACGGACAGAGGTGCAACAATTATCAGAGAAGCATTTTCAGGATTAGGAAATATCAAACAATTTGATGAAAGCTATATTTCTACGTCAGATGACAAATATTCCTGCGAAATCAGAGTAATTTCACCACCTGAAGGAAAAGATCCGGACGAATTTATAAGAACCGTAGGTGCTGAAACCTTTAGACAAATTGTTTCTAATGCACCGTTACTTATTGATTTTCAGATAAACAGCTTCTTAAAACATAAAAAAGAATATAAAACTCCGCAGGAAAAAGCACAATATGTAAAAAACATTATTCCCGTACTATTGGAAATCAATAATGAAATAATACGTTCCGAATATGTAAAAATGGTTGCGGATGCTATTGGTATTAATGAAAAATCATTGGAAGCGGAGGTTCGGAAAATAGCTCGCTTCAACAGTTCTCAGCAAATAGAAGATAATGAAGCTAAACAAATTGTAACAAAAAATGTATCAATTTTAGAAAAAACGCAAAAAAATTTATTGAGTGTTTTTTTTGTACCCGACAGTCATTTCTCATTTGCCCAAATAAATGAAATGATTGATAATTCGTACTTTTCAAATGAAACGTTAATAAATGTAAAATCTACAATTGACAAATTAATATATACCGTAAATAATGTAAAGGAATTAATTGAACAATTGTACACAGCATATATTGAAAATCCTGAAATACAGCAGGTTTTGACGGATTTGATAAATATAGCTGAAACGTTTACAAATCTTTCGCCTGAAGATTTCCAAAGTGTGATTGAAGAAAATATCAGAAGAATTCAACGATGCAGGTGGGAAGATGAAAAAGAGAAGATGCGAAACTTATACAAAAATGCAGATGAAGATGATACTGAAGCCCTTAAAATTCAAATGCAATTAAGAGATAAAATTAATAACAGAATAAAATCGGAGAAAATGAATGACTAAAAAAAGACAACCTAACTCCTCAGTAGTAAGTGTTTTGGATGATGAGAATCTTAACTTAAACGAATTAAGCGAGGACGAAAATCTTGATATTGACGCAAATGACGTTAATTATATGAATATGGACATAAGCACCGATAACATTGAAGATATTGTTACCGAAAAAATGGAACAAAAAATGAATATCGATGATATCTATATGATGGGTAGTCATGATGAAGAAACTAATGATATTGAAGTTCCAAAAGGTGTAGCTGTAGATGACCCTGTCAGACTTTACCTGAGAGAAATCGGAAGAATTAAACTTCTTTCTGCAAATGAAGAAATAGAACTTGCAAGAAAAATTCTTGAAGGCGGTACACCGGGTGCTATAGCAAAAAGAAAATTAGTTCAGGCGAATTTACGTTTGGTTGTAAGTATTGCCAAAAAATATGTAGGTCGCGGAATGTTGTTCTTAGACTTAATTCAGGAAGGTAATTTAGGTTTAATCCGTGCAGCAGAAAAATTCGACCACGAAAGAGGTTTCAAATTCTCAACTTATGCAACTTGGTGGATTAGACAGGCAATTACAAGAGCAATTGCCGATCAGGCAAGAACTATTCGTATTCCGGTTCACATGGTTGAAACTATTAATAAATTGAAGAAAGTTACGAGAAGATTAGCTCAGGAACTTTCAAGAAAACCGACCGAAGATGAATTGGCAATTGAAATGAATGTTTCTATTCCAAAACTTCGTGAAATAATTAAGATTGCACAAGAACCTTTATCACTTGAAACTCCAATCGGTAAAGAAGAAGATTCAAGATTAGGTGATTTTATTGAAGATAAAGAAGCTGACGCTCCGATTAAGACGGTAGCATCGGAACTTTTAAGAGAAGACCTTGCAGAAGTTCTTTGTACTTTATCTCCAAGGGAACGTGACGTATTGAGATTACGTTTCGGTATGGATGACGGCCGCCAGAGAACACTTGAAGAAGTAGGTCAGTTGTTCGGTGTTACCCGTGAACGTATCAGACAAATTGAGGCTAAAGCTTTAAGAAAACTTCGTCACCCGAACAGAAGTAAACGTCTTAGAGAATACGTTGAATCATAATTCTAAAAAAAGCCGGTTTTAAAAACCGGTTTTTTTATGCGTTTTTCGGTGGTGTTTTTGTCCACCCTTTGCATTGTGATAAAAATCTTTGATTTCGAAGGGAAGCAAGTCGTCATGGCAGGTTGGCGTTGCTACGCAAACATTTATATAACAAATATAACAACTTCGATTTATCACAACATAGATATTATCTCAACTTTGGTTTTCCTCAAGGGAATACCGACTTCCACGTAATGAAAAAACACACTCCCTGTTAAGCCATAGCATTAACAGGCTCTCGCATTTTCTCGTTTGCTCTTAACCATCCTTTCGCTTGTGTTGCGACACCGTCTACCATTTCTACAATTCCCGCAAATTTTTCTGTAGGCATAAGTTTCATATCATGCGAAATTCTCAATAACAAATATATTAATTGAATTTGCTCTTCCATTTTTTTAAGGTATTCTACTTTAGATTTCGTAACATTTACCTTATAAATCATAATTACAAGTTCAATACTTTCGTTTTGAATACGCTCTCCAAGTGAATACTTATATTCACGAGGAAAATGCGAAATCGCATGCATAACTCTTAACAAAAAATCATACGTCGCCTTGTATATTGGTAAAGTGTCATATTGTGCCATAATTTTCTCTCTCTTTTGGCATTCGCCGCCCCCCGACGCTCTGGAAGCGTCGGGGGAATTGATTAATAGGTAATTCGTCGACCATTACTACGTTTGTAGTACCCTAATTACCTACACAAAGAACCCCGAGTTGATTGTACTTGCCGTAGCCGTACTCGATCCCACTATCGAAACTAACGCCCCATGCGGTGATTGTATAGAGCTCTGAGGAAGACCAGAACCAGCCTGTCTGTGGGAGGTTAGGGTTGCTTGCTCTTTTGTTGGCTATGTTTACTAACGTTTCTTTATCAGGTAAAGTCATGCCTAAACTTTCACACTTCTTCTTTGCTCCTGCCCAATAATTGTTGTTGCTTGTATATGGTGCTTCACTTACAGGGTCATAGCTTGTTCCTACATTTACTACACAGCCTATACCTGAAAGTTCTGTGCCGGCACAACCTTTTGTAAATCTTGCGGCAGTCAGGTTTCTTATATCGTGGAATTGGTTATTTGAGGTTTCTGCGTTAGGGTGAGCCGAGCCGTTTACATCTGTCACAAAATCTATTGATGCCGTTGAATTTGATGTATAAACAAACTCCTTACTTCTTCCTCCGCCGACAGGTAGTGATTTTTTTACTGCTACTAACGGGTCAGTATCATCTATTTTACCGCCGTCAGGGTTGTAATTCAGTATTATTGATGCACCGTCTGCCAAGATTAAACCTACATTGTTTGTATTCGTATTCAGAGATAAGTTTTTACCTGTTTTGGCTTTGCTTACTTCAAACTCATTCCCCTCACCGTCTGTTACTTTGTCTGTCGGCCAACAGTCGGCTATGTGGTTGCTGTCACAGCGTTTTGAAATTTTTAAATACTTTTGCAGTTCATCAACAAAGGCTTCGGTTGTCGGGTATGTTCCGCTGAGTTCACCGTGTGCTTTCATTATATCCATTGCCTGAGTAACTTTATACACTATATTTGCATGACGTTCGGAGTTTTTTCTCTCCGTAACATTTTCTATCAATGCAGGTAACGTTATCGCCGCGACAACTCCGATAATACCCAATGTTATCAAAACCTCAGCCAAAGTAAACGCGGCACGACGAGGCTTTGCAGACTGAGCTACGTGCGTAGCACCTTCTGCTAATGTGAATGCCTGTAAACCCTTACTGCGAGAGGTTTTGCCCCCCCCCCCTAGGTTGAAATACTGTCATAGCAATATCCTCCGCTGTTTTCTATCTACATTATCATTATAACATATTTTCAGATAATCATTATAACATATTTTCAGATAATCGCAACCCCTTTATTTGTATCACGACAAATCATTGCGTCCTACGAGCGAAGCATCTTTAAAGGCAGGCTAGCCTGCCTGCTTTTTTTATGTTAGTATTTTTATATATTATGGATGAGGAATGAGAAGATTATGGACAAATTTTATATTACAACGGCAATAGATTACGTTAACGGAGCACCGCATATCGGACATGCTTATGAAAAGATTTTGACCGATATTATTGCAAGACATTATTCGCAACGCACAGATAATATGTTTTTCCTTACCGGAACTGATGAACACGGTATAAAAATTCAAAAAACCGCTGCATCAAAAGGTATTACACCAAAACAGTTGTGTGATGAAAATGCTCAAAAATTCAAAGATGCCTGGAAAGCCCTGGATATAAAATATAACAGATTTATCCGTACCACAGACGAAGACCATGAAAAAATTGTCCAAAAAATCTTCCAAAAACTCAAAGATAAAGGTGCAATTTATAAGCACGAATATGAAGGTTGGTATTGTTCGGGATGTGAATGCTTTTTGAACCCGAAAGATTTAACCGAGGACGGACTTTGTCCCGATCACCAAAAGAAACCCGATATTGTAAGAGAAGAAAATTATTTCTTTAAACTTTCTGCATACAAAGATGCCATTATTAAGCACATAAAAGAAAATCCTGATTTTATTGTTCCGAGCTTCAGAGCAAATGAGGTTTTGAACCAGTTAGAAGACATACAGGATATTTCGGTATCACGTTCTAAAGAAAATGTTGGCTGGGGTATAGATATTTTAGATGATCCGAATCAGTCAATTTATGTTTGGATTGATGCTTTGTCAAACTATATTACGGCAATCGGATATGACCCGGACGGCTCAAGCGAGCAGTTTAAGAGCTTGTGGCCTGTTGATGTTCATGTAATCGGTAAAGATATTTTAAAATTCCACAGTATATATTGGATAGGAATTTTAATGGCATTGGAATTACCGCTGCCAAAACATATTTTTGCACACGGCTGGATTACGATTGATGAAACAAAGATGTCAAAATCTTTGGGTAATGTTGTTTCACCGACATCTGTTTTGGAAAACTTTGAACTTGAATATCCTGATGCGTTCAGATATTATATGGCGACATCAGCACCTTGCGGACGTGACGGAAATTATTCGGACGAAGATTTCAAGGAAAAAGTTAACGCTCATTTGGCAAATTCAATGGGTAATCTTTTGAACAGAACATTGTCAATGCTTGTTAAATACTTTGACGGTGAAGTTAAGGACGAATTTTTCGTAACGAAAAACCCTGAATTAGTTGAGGGTTCTTTGAGTCTGATAAAGGAAAGTATCGGCAAAATTAAAGTTGTAGAAAATCATTTTAACCACTTTGAGATAGCGGAAGCTGCACAGGAAATTATTTCGATTGTTGATGCTGCAAACAAATATGTAACGGATAATGCACCTTGGACACTTGCAAAAGAAGAAAAGATGACGGAATGCGGTCAGGTTTTGACGACAGTATTAGAAGTAATGTGTGTAATATCATCTCTGATTTATCCTTATTGTCCGAACATTGCAACAGAAATGGCAAAACAGCTTTCATACGACATAACGAAGAAACTTGATGAAATTACAACAGACGAAATCAAACCGGGCAAATTAATAACAAAAGAAGAAATCAAACCTGTATTCTTGCGAGTAGACAGCGAACTCGCCGACAAATCAGCTAAGAAGTAATGTCTTATTTTATTATTTTTATCAAAAAAGGCTTGTCACCCCGCCCGAAATTATATCGGGTTGAATTTTAGGTTTTGGCAAGCCTTTTTTAAAACTCGCAGTTTTGATTAAATCGTTATAATCTTGCCCTGAATCAATTCATATGCTAATATTGTTTAGTTACCAAAATATACTAACGGAGATTTTATGAAGGCTAAGGACTTGCCAAAAAATTATATCGAAATTACGCTTTCTATGCTTGATACAAAGTGGAAACCCCTTATTATTAAAGAACTGCTTACGGGGACAAAGCGTTTTGGCGAATTAAAAATTTCTGTCGGTAAAATTACGCAAAAAGTCCTGACAACAAACCTCCGCAGTATGGAAGATTCAGGTTTGCTGCAAAGAATTGAATATAAACAAATGCCACCAAGAGTAGAGTATACCTTAACTGACATTGGTTACAGTCTTGCTGTGGTTCTTGATTCTATGGAACAATGGGGCAGCGCTTATAAAGAATTTCTTAAACTGACAGAAAAACAAAATAAAAAATCAAAAAATTTACCGAATAAAACATCGGAAAAATAATTTTCTAATTTACTTTGCTTGATTCCAAATCACTTTGAAATTTTTTGCTCATTGAATGCAAAATATCTATTTCTTCATCTGTTATATTTTGGAAAATATCGGCAATAAATTTTTTTATTTTTGGCATATTTGTTTTTACAAGAGTTTTTCCCTTATCTGTTATATTCAGCATATAAACCAGTCTGTTATTAACGTTACCGGCAGTTCTTGTTATCAAATCCTTTTTCATAAGAACTTTTAAAATTCTCGTGGTATTTGATTTGTCTTTCATCAAAATATCCGACAATTTTTGCTGGTACATATTTTCATTACAAAAAATTGTATCCAAAACTACAAACTGCTCGCCGGTTATCCCTAAACCCAGTTTATCCACTTTTTGTTTTAATTCGTTTTTCAAATTTTTTATAATCATGTCAACAGAATAAATTATCGTATCAACATAATGTTCAGGTTTAATCTCTTTCATTATTCATCCTCTTATAAACTCTATTGTAAATAATTCCAGTTTATAAGTCAATAAATTGATATATCAACAGAGTATTAATAAACTTCTGAATTAAAATATTATTTTACAAGCCCCTGCATATTAATATAACCGCTGTATCCGTCTGCGGCAAGCTGTTCCGGTGTATAGACTTTTCTGATTATGCCGTCACGGGGATTTATTTCCTGTGCTTCGCCTACCGTCTGATTACCACATCGTGCTTCCGGTTCGTTATTTGCAATTAATCTTTCGTATTTGCCGTGTTTTTTATATTCATTTGCATTACCCTCAATAACAGAAATTGTACCGTCAGGATTTACGCATTCAATAATACCAATATGACTTGCATTAGAATAAACAAAACCGTTTTGGGTATAAGAAATACCATCGGATTTCCAGATAATTAAATCTCCTTCTTTCATCTGTTTTGATTGTTTTTTAATCTGATCTGCTCTGTATTTTCGCTCTTTATCATAGTTACTTTCACTTATTGTATTTGTTTTTATTGCTTTATATCTGCCGTTTTGCTGTCCCCATTCTATAAACTGAGAAACACCTTTTTTATGTCCGCCTGTGTTTACACCTGCAAGTCTGCATAAATAACTTACAGTATGGGCACACCATGCTTCATCAGGAGTTCCGTAGCTTCCGATTATTGCCATTTGAGTTTTTTGTTTGTCTTTATAAGGCATTTTACGGTATTCTTCGGGCGTAACTTCGACTATTCTGCCGATATAATTTTGTGCAATATTTAGTAAACGAGTTTTATGAGGAATCTCATACATCAAATCTCTTGAACGTTCACCAAAATAATTTAATTGCCTTGAAGTATTATTTCCCAATGTTACAAGACCTTCTGCAGAAGCCCCTTTTCCGGATAATATATCACTTATATTCTGATTAGATAAATGCGTCAGATTTTTTCTCGGATTAGCTGCTTGCAATGACGAAAACATTAACTGATTTAATCTCATTAATCTGACATATCCTAATTCATAATCAGGCATAAAATTCCCCTTTATATAAACCCCGTGTATTTATATAAAGTATTTTTATTAACAAAAATTGCTTTTTATTTAGAAAATTCTATAACAACAATTTCGGGAACAGAATTAAATCTCACGGGTAAAATGCTTGTTCCTAAGCCATTTGAGGTATATAAAGTTTTACCGTTTTCTTCTATAAGACCATACCGATACTTCATCCCGTATTGGGAAGGTATATATGCAGGTGTAATACCTGAAATCATAATCTGACCACCGTGTAAATGTCCTGCAAGTACAAGTCTTACGTTATTTGGTACAAGAGGAAACATATCAGGATTATGTGTTAGCAGTATTATATTTTTATCTGCATTTTTAAGAGCCTTTTCAATATTCGGATTTCCGGTTTGTAAATCCTCAATTCCCGCTATAGTAAACCTGTCAAAATTCTTGTTGGAATTTTCAAGAACAGTTATACCGGCATTTTCAAGTGCCTTGATAATTCCGTATTTGCCTTGCCAACCGTCATGATTTCCCATAACAGCTGCCGTACCGTATTTTGAATTTATCTTTCTTAACTCTGATGCTATTTTTTCGGGACTCATTGTAAAACTTGCATCATGCCCGCTTACATAATCTCCGCCTAATAAAACTATATCAGGATTTTGTCTGTTTATTTTTTTCACAATCTTTGTCAGACGATATTTTTCATAAGGCTTAATATGAAAATCCGAAGCAAAAACTATTTTCAAATCGGCTAAATTACTATCTTTTAGTACAATTTTTTTTACCACTAATATATTTGGCTCAACAAAAACCGACCAAATTCCCATAATTATAAATAAAAATAAAATTATCAGTGAAAAATATTTCATAAACTTATTTTATAACCAAAATATTTGTTGTAAAATCATCTTATGAAAAATAATTTGGTATTAATAGGAATGATGGGGTGCGGTAAAACTACTGTTGCAAAACAGTTAGAGAAGCTTTTGCCGGAATATAACCGAATTGACATTGATGAAGAAATCGAAAAAAGTTCCGGTAAAAAAATTTCAGAAATTTTTTTGAAATTTGGAGAACCTCATTTCAGATTGCTCGAAAGTAACAAAATTAAGTCTGTTTTATTAAAGAAAAATCAAATTATTGCTCTTGGCGGCGGAGCATTTGAGAACGCTGAAAACCGTGCAGTTATTTGCAGTAATGCAAAAGTTATTTATTTAAAAACTTCTGCTGAGGAAATATATAAAAGAATTAAAAATGAATTTCACAGACCGTTATTAAGTAAAAATGTTTCAGCAGAAAGAATTTTGGAAATCATGAATAAAAGAGAGCCTAATTATTTAAAAGCTGATATAATAGCACAAACCGACAACAAAACTCCGGAAGAAATTTCAAAAGAAATCTTAGAGGTAATTGAAAATGCTTAATTTAGAAGTAAAAATTTCCGCAAAAGAAGAAGCTTATCCAATATACATAGAACAGGATAAAATAGAAAATTTAAAATCTAAAATTGCCAAACACCTTAGAGGAAATAAAGTTCTTGTTGTAATTTCAGAAAAAGTCGAAAAATTATACGGAAAACTTTTGGGATTTTCTAAAGAGGAAAAATTTGTATTAAAAGATGGAGAAAAAGAGAAAAACTTTAATAATTATAAAAAAATTCTCGAAAAAGCTTTTGAAATGAAACTCACCCGTAAAGATGCCATTATTGCAATAGGCGGAGGGGTAGCAGGTGATATTGCAGGATTTGCCGCAGCTACTTATATGAGAGGAATAGATTATATTCAGGTTCCGACAACATTATTAGCATGTGTTGACAGTTCTGTCGGCGGTAAAACGGCTATTGATACTTCTTTCGGGAAAAATCTTATCGGCTCTTTTTATCAGCCGAAAGCTGTTTTTATTAATCTTAATTTCTTAAAAACACTTGATGAAAGACAATTCAAAACTGGTCTTGGAGAAGTTGTTAAATATATTTTTATTGAAAAAAGCTGTTTTTGTAAAGAAGAACTGAATTTTTCCAATTTTATAAACGAAAATACGGAAAAAATATTATCCCGAAATCTGAATACTTTGGAAATATTAATAGAAAGCTGTATTAAATTAAAAATAGCCGTTGTTGAACAGGATGAAAAAGAACTTGGGCTCAGAAAAATTCTGAATTTCGGACATACTTTAGGGCATGCTATAGAAAAAATCACAAATTACAAAAAATATACACACGGCGAAGCTGTTGTTGAGGGTATCAGGTTTGCATTCAAATTAGCGGAAAAACGCGGATTAATTGATAAAAATTACAGATTTTTTGCAGATGATATTTTGAAAAAATTTTATTTCCGCCAAATTACCAAATTACCTGAAAATAAACTTCTTGAAGCAATGAAAATGGATAAAAAATCTGCTGACGGAAAAATTATATTTATTCTTCCTATAGATTATTCAATAGTTAAAGAAGTTTCACTTAACTCAGACGAAATATTTTAGCAAAAATACATTTTTACGGTTTTAAAACTATATGTAATATTACTTAAAAATGATTTGAGTTTTCACTTTAGACGATATATAATGTATCATGCGTTTTAGGAAAAGCAGAAAGGATTGTAAAGATGGCACTAGAAATGGCTTACCCGGAATTAGAACGAGCAATTAACCCTACTCACGATATTAAATTATTTTCAGGACGTTCTAATCCAAAGCTTGCACAGGAAATTGCCGATGCACTCGGTACAACTGTAGGACCTATGGTAGTTAAAAATTTTGCTGACGGCGAAATTTATGTTCAGGTTAAAGAAAGTGTCAGAGGGGATGATGTATTCATTATCCAGCCTTTATGCAATCCTGTTAATGAAAATTTAATGGAGCTTTTAATTATAATTGATGCATTCAAACGTGCAAGTGCAAAAACTATTACTGCCGTTATTCCTTATTACGGATATGCAAGACAAGACAGAAAAACTTCCGGTCGTGAAGCTATTACGGCCAAACTTGTTGCTGATTTATTAACAACAGCAGGTACAAACAGAATCCTTGCCATGGATTTGCATACAGGTCAAATTCAGGGTTTCTTCAATATTCTTGTTGATCATATTTTTGCAGCACCTATTTTGGTTAATTATATAAAAAGCTTAAATATTAATCCTGAAGAAATGATTGCTGTTTCACCCGATATGGGAGGTGCAAACAGAACAAGATATTTCGCAAAAGGTCTTGACTGCCCGATTGCAATCATTGATAAACGCCGTGACAGACATAATGAAGCAATTGCTACAAATGTTATCGGTGATGTTGAAGGTAAAGTTTGCCTGATGTTTGACGATATTATTGACACGGCAGGAACCATTACCGAAGCTGCAAAACTTCTTAAATCAAGAGGTGCGAAAGAAATTTACGTAGGTGCTACACACCCTGTATTTTCAGGTCCTGCAATCGAAAGACTCGGCTCTGCTCCTATCACCGAATGTATCGTTACAAATACTATTCCGCTTGATATGGAAAAAATGCCGGCAAATATTAAACAATTATCAGTTGCTCCGCTTTTAGCACAAGCTATTGCAAGAATTCATGATGATGAATCGGTTAGTTCATTATTCGGATTTGAAAAAGAAATGCAGGTAAGCTAAGTTTTTTTACTCAGCCACCAAAGTTTCCGCACATCATCACGCTATATTTAGTATTGGAAAAATCTGTCAAAATCTACATCATCAAAGTTGCAGAGAAGTCTGTATACATCATCATCTTCATCCATTCTTTGAAAATTGTAGTTATCAAAAGTCCAATATTTGGGGTTTATGCCTTTAACCATGACGATACCTGCGTCTTTTAGTATAACTAATTTTTTCTTAACTACATCTATCGGTAATCCTACAAGTTTAGCAAGTTCTACTGCAGTAATACCTTTATCACTGCTACACTTTTCCGGAGTCATAAACATTAACTCCAAACCTACCGATTTTAATGCTTTATCTTCAATTTCCGAGTCATACATGCTTACATAATACGAAAAAACTAATGATTTTTTATCATTCTTTTAATGTAAATTAGAATATATTTTTAAAAACATGCTATAATATTTTTATGAAAACATTAGCACAATTTGTTCAAAAAAGAAGAGATGATTTGGGTATGTCGCCAAAAGGACTTGCTGCCGCATGTAATCTTGAGCTTGAAGAAATAGAAGAAATAGAAGCCGGAAAGACACTTTTTTTGCCGGTTACCGTAAGACAAAAACTCGCTAAAGGTCTAAAATGCGAAGCTCATACAATTAAAAAACTTGAAAAAGATTTTGATACTAATTTTGTATCCGAACAGATTATAGATAGCTTGAAAGAACTTATTTTAAACGGTGCAGGTGGTCTAAAGTGTCCTAAATGCGGAGCTCCGCTTGTTACTCGTATTGCAAAAATGTATGATTTGGAAGACAATTTAATGCTTCACCCAAAAGCACATTGTACAAAATGTGTCTTTCAAATTCATTAATTTTACACATGTATATTGACAAAAATTTTGGTTTATGCTATACATGTTGTGGGGTAAATGTATATTTATAAGTCTTGTCAATCGACGAGACTTTCTTTTTTGCCCAATAATAATTTTTTATTTTTGGAAATTAAAATTTCTTTACAAACTTTTAAAGTTTCTGTATTCAGTTACCGTTAAAGACCATGGAAAGGATTTTCTACATGGGTTTAGCAGCATCACAAGCAAAACTTTTAAGTATAACATCCCGTATATCGCAGAACGAATTGAAGGCTCAACAGGTTACTCGTGCAAAACAGGCTCTTGCACAGGAAACCGCTGACCTTAGCAAAAAATATGTAAATTCCTTGAACGAACAAGAATTAACCTATGCTATTTATGATGAAAACGGGGAAAAAACAAATGTAGAACTAACAGGTGCAGTGTTATCTCAATACTCACCTCTTAAAAATCAGTATGCTTTAGCTAATGCAAACGGACAAGTTTTGGTATCGGAATTAGATGGCTCTAATTATGAAAATAGTGCAAACATAAACGAATTTCTTGACAAATACGGCATTATTCAAGTACCTACAGGAAAATTTAAAACCGTAGATAATCCGGATTATCCTGAAGCCTTAAATAAATGGAATGGTGAATATCAAAAATGGATTAGCTTAAAGCCGGATTCGGAAGACGAAAAATACTGGACGAAAGAAACTGTTCTTCAGGAAAATACGGAACTTTATGATGCACTTTATACTACAATGAACGGATTCAACTGTTGGGATAAATTAATAGCATCAGAGTTTGGTGTATACGAAATAGAACATGTTATGACAAAAATGCTTGATTATGACAAGGATTATGTCGCATATCCGGGTACACCACGGGAAGCTACTTATCATAAACTTGGCAAAAACGAAAGAATTAACTCAAGCGGAATTGTACCGGCAACAAATGCTCCTTACGGCGGTGGTGCTATAAGTTCCGAAGGTGAAATATGGGCAGACGACAAAGAAGCCGCAATGGTCGGCATAAGAAGTAAAATTAAAAATAACGAACATGACCCTGATTTGTGGCAGGATATAGTAAATCTGTATTATGAAAACCTGAAACATCTGGATTTTGTAAGTAGCGATGAAATTATGAGATACACACAGGCAACAGATAACGGTCAGCCTGCCATTACTGTATTTGAACTTTGGGACAGATTCTGGGCTATAATTGACAGATTTAAATATATGGAAGAAGTTGAAAAAGACGTATTTGATAAAGACACATACAACGAAGATTATAATGCATGGATGGAACAGAAACCTGATCCTTTGGATGTTCCTCCGACATTAGAAGAAGAGATATATGAATACAACGATAAAGATCAGGCTCAATGGTATGTTAACCTTTGGCACAGAATGAATGGTGAATCACAGGATAAGGACGGATATACGACTTATCAGTCATCTGCAACAAATGCTTTAAGCGGAAAATATACTAATCAAAAACGCTGGGATGTTTTAGAAGACGGATTAATGAACAGTTCAAAATGGCTTAAATATGCTCTTGAAACAGGTGCTGTAACCATTGAACGTGTGGAATTTGCAGACCCTAATGACAAAGGTACAGGTCTTAAAAAAACCAAATGGAATTCTATAATTTATACTAATGCAACAGATATAGGCTCTCAACAAAATAAAAAACTTGCAGCACAATCTGAAGCTGAATTTGAAAGAAAACAAAAAGCTTTAACCGCTAAAGATGAACAGTATGACAGCCTTTTAAAACTTCTTGATACCGAACACAGCACATTATCGCAGGAATACGAAACCGCTAAAGCTGTTGTTACCAAAAACATTGAAAGAACTTTGAAAATTTATTCTTAATCAGGTTAAATTTTACCAGATAACTTTTTCAATAAGTTCTATTTCATTTCCGTCAGGGTCTTTGACGAATGCTATTCTTGTACCTTTTCCGTTTAAATCAAAAGGTTCATAGAGATATGAATATCCCAGTTTTTCTAATTTTTGGGTAAATTCATCAAGTGATTTAACAGAAAAAGCAAAGTGTCCGAATGCATTACCGTTAACATATCCTTCTTCAGGGGTTTCATCATTAAATGTAAGCTCTATTTGAGAAACACCTTCTTCGTCATCAAGAAAATATAATTCGCAATCTTCTAATCTTTTTTTCTTATTAATTTTCATATTTAAAAGTTCCGTATAAAATCTCAAAGATGCATTAATATCTTTTACCCTAATCATTGAGTGCAAAAATTTCATTTATATTTTCTCCTTATTAATTTTCATCTGTATGTGTAACAATACCGTTAGAGGCTTCGTCATCTATAATTATTGTATTACGGATAATGGAATGTGACATCAACAAAAGATATGGATTAACCTCATCCATAGATGACATTGTAACAGCGGCTTTTGTACGGGAAGTATCTTCGGATTTTGCCTCCAGTTTTTGGAAAGTCAGAACGGACTGCATGGAATAGTGTTTTTCTTCACTATGAATTCTTGATAATAATTCGTTTTTAGGGAAACCGTCAGAGCATTCAATATTTACATGAACCGAATTTGACGTTTCCAAAATCAATGTTGCAATTACTTTGCCAAAATTAATTGTAGTTATGGTAATAACAAGAACACTTGATTCTTCTTCACCTCCGCCTTTTGATTGGATTTCTATTTCAAAATCCGTACCCTCCTGCAACGGCAGCCACGGCAAATAAAGCAATAACAAGGTTTTTAAAGTTTGTGCCGGATTATCCTGAGAGGATATTGCAACACTTGCATTAATCAGTTTTGCAGTATCTTTGAGTTGAGATAAATCTTTTACACCTTGCTGAGATGCGTTTGCCATAGTCAAAATAAGTTTTGCAATAGCATCTTTACCATTTGCCTGAAGCATTTCCGATAACATAGACATACTTATATTGCCTTTAGAAAGTATTTCTAAATTTCTCAATGAATTTGCGGTATTTGCCGTTGCAAGCTGACTTTTTAAGGCAATTTGCAGTTCTTCAGCGGATAATCCCTGTAACTGAGCAAGAATTTGAGCACGCTCGGAAGTAAGGTTCGGATTCATTCCTCTCATTGCATACTGCTCGGCAAGATATCTACTCATCTGCATGTGGCTTAGATTTCTCTGAACCATATAAACAAATTCGTTCATATGTTTTGGTAATTTCATCAAATCTTTAACGTAAGCTGAGGTGTCGCTGCCTGCCAGCTGACCCATTTGCGGAGTGCCGGAAGCCGCTGCAGGTGCAGGGGATTGGGGTGCGGGTGCAGCTTTGTGTGCATTTGAAGGCATAAAAGACTTATGAACAGTCCCTTGTGAGGATTGTTTTATTTTCATTTGCTGATATGAAAATTTTGCTGCAAAATTGGTTAAATTTAACTTGTCCACGAAATTATATTAACGGATTTTTTTGAAAAAGTCTACTTTTAAACTACTTTCTTTTGTAAATTAAATATTCGGTCGGTACGGATTTTTCATTATATTCTTCCGGCAAATAATATTTTTCACTCAAATAGTCATTAAAATTTAAACCATAATTAATGCCTAAAAAGCCTGTTCCGTACTCAGCCATATCAGAAAGTATAATTACAACGTATTCAGGTTTACTTTTTTCAAGGGCATCAATATATTTTTGTTCGCCAAAACTTTCCGTATACATTGGTAACATTGAATTATAATAGTCTTCCGATTTTGTATCCGTTAAGAAATTTATTAACAGACCTTCGGGATAGATAACTATTTCATTCGGTTTTTCTTTTTCTGCTAATTCTATAATTTTATCGGCAACTTTTGTCTGCAAACTATATTTACCCGTATAAACAGTACCTTTTGGCGAAGCTATTTTTTCTGATAAGTACATATTAAAATTCATAAATCCGCCCAAGAATTTCAAACTTATAATGAGTAAAAATATTGCAAATACTTTTTCATATTTTCTATCAACAAACGTAAATATAATCGCTAAAAACACACAAATTACAATCGGAATAACATAATTTCCGTAACTAAGCGGCGTTAAAGCCCAAATATTTTTTATACAAATAGTAATTGTACCTATCAATAAATAAAGTAACGGAGCATTGTTTTTTAAGTTTTTAAAAGCAAAAAGTGCTGTCACAATCATTAGCGGAACGAGAAAAACAAAACTCTCTGCCGGATTTAAAAAACCTAATGCAAAAAATGCAGAAATTGTCAAAATTATTCTTGATAACATTTTGTGTTTATCATAAAGCTTAACGGCTCCGGCAAAAATTCCGCAAAATAGAGCTGCAGGTATAAAATTATATGCCCAAATTTTTAACAACCTTATATCAAAAAATACCCCGTGATTCCTGTACATAATTTCAAGGCTTTTTGAATGAGTAATAAGTTTTATGTCATTAAATGCGTTTATTATATCGTTTAAGCCGAGTTTTTGAATAAATAAAATAAGACCGCAAATTAACGGTATAAACATAAAACAGGTTATAAAATTCAGTACAACTTTTTTATTTTTTGAGCATAACGCAACAACAAACAAAAATATTCCGTATAAAAAGAAATCGTACTTGTTTGCTGCACAAAAACCTCCGAGTAATGCTGACAGATAAAAATATTGTGTTTTATCCGTTTCTTTATATTTTACTAAAGCCCAAAGTGAATATATTATTCCGACAGTTCCATATAACATTGCATAACTGTATGGCAAAACATATCCAAATAAATGAGTTGCACAAACTCCCGTTACAATAGTAAAAACTCCGATACAAAAACTTAATGTTTCGGAAAGAAATTTTTTTGCAATCAGATAAATTCCGCTGACAATGGCAAAAGAAGAAATTATACCCGAAAAATATAATATACCGAGATTTGGTGAAAAAATCTTATACAATAAAGCATTCCACAAATAAGAAAACGGACCGTATATATTAAATAAGTCTTTGTATAAAACTTTGCCTTTTAATATCATTTCAGGATAATAACATTCTCTGCCTATATCAAATAATATATTTGAATAATGTCCGCAAAATAATATTAACGCAATACTGCATAATATCCACAAAAATACCAAATATTTATTTTCTTTTAAAAAAGTTCTCATATTAATAAAATGTAACAAATAATACAGTAAAAAGCAATTTATTATACTAATGTAACTTTATAAACATGTAGGTTGAAAAGTAGGAGTAATTATGTTATCACCGGGCGTTACAGGAAGTTTAGATCATCTTTCAAGCATTGGAGTATTGGACTACGATGCCGCAGCAGATATTGCAGGCAGCAACCCTCGTTATTACGGTTATTTACAGGGTTCTGCTTCTCCGATTGTTCCTACCCCTATGGATAGCGTTAGCTTTTCAAATTACGGAAATAATCCTGAACATTCATGGTTAAAAGCAGCCGGAATAGCTTTGCTTGGGGCAGGCGGACTGTTTTTGGGCGGTAAAGTAATACTTGGTATTTTTAAAGGTTTGGACAGAGTAACTTCAAAAAAATTCGGTTCTAAAATCAAAAAGAGCATAGAAGGTATTGGCGAAGAAATAGGAAAAACATTTAAAAAAGGGAAGAACAAAGTCAAAAGCTTTGGTAAAACTCCTTGGTACAAAAAACCAGTATATGCTGTTTCAGACGGATGGGACAAACTTGTCGGTGCCGTAACCGGACATAAACGCCGCAGCATCCGTATTGCAGGTAAAAAATTCAGGTTTTAGTTTTCTTTAGATTTCTTTTTTGACTTTTTATGTGATTTTTGCTGTTTTGTATATTCTGCCTGTGAAACAGGAACACCAAAAGGTTTCAGGGTCGTATTTTTTGTATTTGCAGGCTTATTATTTTTTTGTATTTCTGCCCGTTTTAGTTTTCTTATCATATCATATTTTGCTTTTTGTTCACCCGTTAAAATCTTTTTGAGATTTTTGTCATATTTATTTGATATATCTTTAATGTCTTTTTTTACAGAATCTAATTCTTTTTCGACAGCTTTTATTTCTTTTTCGTTTTTAGATTTTTTTATATCATTTAATTTTTTGTGAGATAAACAGTACTTTCTTAATACCGGTTCTAAATCAGTATATCTTTTTGTTTCTATTGTATCTTTCTGTTTAATTTGCTCGGTAGTCAAATTCAGAGCATTATATATAGTATTTCTCTCCGCTTTAATTTTATCTATTAATTGCAAGGAATAATCACCTTCTACTGTTGTGATTGCGGAAGTAATATTAGTTTCGGGAGTATCTAAATCTTTGGCAAACACAAGCGGACAGGATAATAGCATGCCTGCACTTATCAACAATAAAGCTTTCTTCATATATTCTCCTTATTTGTTTCACGAAATTATAGGTGTATTATCTCATGCACATGGCTTTTTGACAAGTTTCACTCATTAAGATGATTGATTTTTTAATTAATACCATTAAAATACTTGTATGAAAAAGTGTGCTTTTATAATATCTTTTATATTGTTATCCGTATTGTCGGCAAACGCAAAGAATGTTGACTATGAACAAATCTATCGGGATTTGGAAACACCAAAAGTTAAATATATCCATGATGTTGACCCCGGAGAATATTTTGATACCCAAAATTCCACATGGTCGCCATATCCTTTATTCAGATTAACCAGTCCCTTGTATTTTAAAGATATAACCATCGAACCGGGATATTATTTACTTACACCAAGAGAACACAAAGGTGATTGGTATATGTTGTTTAAAGAGGCAGGAAAAATTAAGTATATTATTCCTGTTTACGACAGGGAAATCGTACCTATGACTTTTTATGATGATAACTTACCTCAGCCAAAACTTGCACCTACACAAAAAATTCATCTTAAAATGCTTGATGTAATGGGTAAAGTTATGCCAAGTGCAAAACGTAAACCTACCCCTAAAACATATCTTGAAGTTACCGATTTGGACAACAATTTTGTTTCTCTTGTAATTTACTGGGGTGACTACAGATATTATGCAATTCTAAGAACTATAAGACTTTAAATCTTTTTTAATAAAACAACAGAATTAGCTTCAATAGCCATACATTGACCGACAGCATCCATTTTTTCTTTTGTTTTTGCTTTTATGGAAAGCTGATTATTGTTAATTTCCAAAATTTTACACAAAATTTCTTTCATTTTAGGAATATAAGGCATCATTTTGGGTTGCTGGGCAATAATATTGCTGTCCAAATTTTGGATTACATAACCTTTGGATTTAATTAGTGAATACACCTGTTTAAGTAATACGGCACTATCTGCATCTTTATATTTGATATCGGTATCAGGGAACAATGTTCCTATATCATCCAAAGCTAAAGCACCAAGTAAAGAATCAATAATGGCATGAATTAATACATCTGCATCAGAGTGTCCCAAAAGACCTTTTTCGTGAGTAATTTTAACTCCGCCTATTATTAAATCTCTGCCTTCAGTCAGTTTATGAATATCATAACCGTTACCAATTCTGTACATAATATCCTCTTTTCCATAAACATTTTGTCAAAGACTAATTTAATTGTCAATTTATCAGGGATAAAATTACTTTATATACATTCTGCAAATTTTTATCGTCTAATTTGTCAATAATTTCTATTATTTTTTTTACAATAATTTCTCTTGATTGCAAATGTTCTGTTCTAAAAAGCTCTGTATATTCAATATTTAGTGCCGTTGTAAATTTTTCTATTAAATCTGCCTTTGGAAAACTGCGTCCTGTTTCAATATGACTTATGTGTTTCGGATCAATATTACAAATTTCTGCAAGTTGGTACTGAGTAATGCCTTTTTTACTTCTTATTTCTTTTAATCTTAATCCGAAATCTTTTTTTATGTTCATAATACGCCCCTATATAAAAATATATAGTTTATAAAACACATTAAACCGTATTTAAGATAACTTTTTTGCATATTATTCTGTTTTTAATATTGAAATTCTGTTTTAAATATGGTATAATTTAAAATAATATGTTCTTAATAAGGAATTTCGGAGGATTTATGAATAAAAAATTTGCTTTTACTCTTACCGAAGGTGCCACACATGTAGCTAAGTCCGCAAAGCCTCGTAGTGCTGCCTTTACCCTTGCTGAGGTTCTAATAACCCTTGGTATAATCGGAGTTGTTGCAGCAATGACTCTGCCGACATTGATACAGAATCACAGAAAACACGAAGTCGAAACAAAGTTAGCTAAAATCTACTCAGTAGTAAATCAGGCAATAAAACTTTCTACTGTTGAATACGGTGAACCTCAGTATTGGACGGATTGGGATTGCGGCATATCTAGCACACCAACTTGTACAATTGACGAAGCAGTATATAGATTTAATAAATATATCGGTAAAAATTTGCAAATATTAAAGATAGAAAAAATTGATGATAGTCATTTTAATGTATATTTAAACGATGGAGAAATTTTAGGTTTTCGCAATTTTCTATATGATATAAATTTATATTTAAATCAAAAAGCTGTGGAAAATAGTATAATGGGGGTAAATACTTTCCGTTTCAGATTTTCTCCAAAATTAACAACAGGTTTTTCATCAATTAATGAATCTTACTACGTATCTGCAATAAAACCTACATTTGAACCATATACGTGGAGTTGGGATGGAACAAATGAAGAGCTTACTGCTAATACAAGAGGTTGTAGTAATAATGGAACTAAACTATTTTGTACAAAGCTGATACAATTGAACGGTTGGAAGATACCAAAAGATTATCCGCTAAAATTTTGATAAAATTTTTACCCCCTATTGAATTTCTAATATGTGCAGCCAAAAATCCTCACAGAAAAACAGTGTACCCCTGCGGAAAATATGGTGGCTGAGAAAAAACGGAAATACCGTGCAATCTCGCGGAAATTCTGGTAGCTAAGAGAAAAAATCTATCTGATTTGTACAGGCATAATCAGACAAACAAAATCATCTTCGCTGTCAGGTCTGAATACTGTTGCGGATAAACTTGTGTTTAAACCGATTTTAACCTCATTGCTTTCCATATTTTTTAATGCTTCAAGTACATATCTGTAATTGAACGCTATAACCAAATCATCACCTGAATAATCTATTGCCAACTGTTCTTCGGATTTTCCGGAATCCGGAGTATCTGCCATTAATTTAAGATTATTTTCTGAAAATTCCATTTTTACACTACTTGTCTTTTCGTTTACCATAATTGAAACAAGTTCGAGTGCTGAAATCAAATCCGAAACATTAATTACAGCTGTTTTCGGACTTTCTGACGGTATTAACTGATTATATTTTGGGAATTGTCCGTCAAGTAATCTGGAAATCATTGTTGTTCTGGCAGATTTGAAAACAATTTTTGTTTTTTGTGCATAAATTTTTATACTATCTTCTTCCATATAAGAACTTATTTTACTAAATTCGTTCATTGTACGGGACGGTATAATCAGCTGACGGGCTTTTTCATCACTGTTTTTAATGGCTTCTCTGACCCTTGCCAATCTGTTTCCGTCTGTAGAAGCTATTTCCAGCGTTTGTCCTGAAATATCACAAACTATTCCTGATAACAGGTTGCTTGTTTCATAACCTGCAGCAGCAAATCCTGCTTTTTTTACAGCTTTTGTAAGCGGTTTTACCTCTATTTCAAAGCTTTCATCTTCTTTTAATTCAACATTATAAACTTCCGGAGGAAATTCGTTTGCAGAAATTCCAATTATATCAAATTTGGAATTTTGACAGGTTATGTTTACTATAGAAGAATCTTCTTTTTTTTCAAATGTAATTAATTTATTACCAAGTTTTGAAACAATTTCATTCAGCGTTTTGCAAGGCAGTGTTGTTTTTCCTTCTTCTTCAACCTGTGCATCTACTTCTGTTATTATTGTTAAATCTAAATCGGTCGCAACAAGTCTTATGGATGTTTTACCGACAGTTTCAATTAAAATGTTTAGCAAAACCGGTTGTAATGCTCTTGTACTTGTAGCACTTTCAACTATTTTTATACCATTGTATAAATCTTCTTTCTTTATAACAAATTTCATACCCTAATAACTCCTTCTTCTTTTTCTCTTATTTTATTATAAAAAAAGAATTTTATAAATATTTTTACTTATTTTTGCTTATTATAAAGAAATATTTTTATATAACTTTTTACTGTATGAGTACTTATATGTAGTTTTTCAGCTATTTCTTTTTCGGTTTTTCCGTTCTCAATAAATTTTTTAATCTTTAATCCTGTTTCTGTAAAATCAACCATTCCTGTCCCTTTTTTACTTATATTTTTACAGTATCGTAAAAAAGGATTTTTTTATATTACCCATATTTCTATTATTTAATTAAAATACATCAGATTTAATAGGGTTTTTGAATTTTGTAATATTACCCTGGAACAGAAGTTTTACTGTTCCGACAGGTCCGTTTCTGTGTTTTGCAATAATTATTTCGGATTCCCCTTTGTTTAAAGCCTTTACCGTTTCTTCTTCTTCACCGTCTTCTGCTTTTCTGTAGTATTCTTCACGGTAAATAAACATTACTATATCCGCATCCTGTTCAATTGAACCGGATTCTCTCAGGTCTGATAACATTGGTCTTTTATCTGTTCTGCTTTCTACGGCACGGGATAACTGAGAAAGTGCAATTACCGGAACATCCAGCTCTTTTGCAAGAGTTTTTAATCCTCTTGATATTGTCGATACCGCCTGAAAACGATCTTCTTTATTGCTGCTTTCCATTAACTGCAAATAGTCTATCACTACAAGACCCAAGTCTTTTTGTGCCATTTTTAAACGTCTGCATTTTGCTCTGATATCTGTTAAGGTACAACCCGGTGTATCATCAATAAATATTGGAGCCTGAGCAAAACTGTTCATTGCCTCCGCTAATTTTTCCCAGTCTTTTGACTGCATATTACCCGTTTTTAATTTTTGGGTATCAACTTCTGCAACAGAACAAAGCATTCTTTGCATTAATTGCTGTTTTGACATTTCAAGAGAAAATATTGCAACCGGAACTTTTGCTTTTATTCCTACATTTTGGGCAATATTTAGGGCAAAAGCTGTTTTTCCCATCGCAGGACGGGCTGCAAGTATTATTAAATCAGATCTTTGCAAACCGTTTAACAAAGTATCCATTTCGTAAAAATCTGTTGGTATTCCGAGTAATTCGTCCTGATGTTCATATCTGTATTCAATTTTTTCGTATGTTTCAAGAACCAAATCTTTTACCGGAACAAGGTCTGTTGTGGCTTTTCTTGACGCTATTTCAAAAATTAATCTTTCAGCCTTATCCAAAGAATCGTCAATTGTATTCATATCATAGCCAAACGAAACAATTTCTGAACCTGCATTTATTAATGCTCTTTTAATTGCTTTTTCCTGGATTATTTTTGCGTAATACTCAATATTTGCTGTTGTTATGGCATTATAACTGAGGTCATTAATAAAAGACCTGCCGCCGACTGCCTCAAGTTTTGAATTAAAATTTAAAACATCACAAACAGTAATGATATCAATTTTTTCATTGGAATTGAATAATTGAATCATTGCCTCATAAATATATCTGTGAGCCGGCTTATAGAAGCTTTCCGGCTTCAGTATTTCTACAACTTTTGTTATAACTCTCGGGTTAACAAGAATTGCACCTAATACCGCCTCTTCCGCATCATTATTTTGCGGTAACAGATGTAAATCTTTATTTTTTTCTTTTGTCGGCATGCCTCAAATCTTCCTTTCCCTTTTTCTCCATGATATTGCATAAATTTTTCTTATCACCATGATTTTTTATTTTTTTTACATTTTTTATCATCTTGTAGTTTTCAAATTTTTTATTTATCATCAGTTTATGATTGACGGAAAACTTAAAAAACTTTGTAAATATTTAGCTGAAAATAATTTGACCGTTGCCACATCCGAATCCTGTACCGGAGGTTTGCTGAGTTCAAGATTTACCGATATTTCAGGCAGCTCTGATTTTGTTAAACTTAATTTTGTAACATACGCAAATGAAGCCAAGGAGGAAATTTTAGGTGTTCCGCATGAGGTTCTTTCATCTTTTGGTGCTGTTAGTGAAGAATGTGCATATAATATGGCTAAAGGCTTGAGAGAAAAAACAGGATGTGATATTGCAATTTGTACAACAGGAATTGCCGGTCCAACCGGCGGTACTAAAGAAAAACCGGTTGGTCTTATTTTTGTTTCTGTTTATTTTAACGAAAACATTTCTGTCAAAAAATTTGTATTACCTTCCTTTATTCCGAGAAAGATAATGAAGTTTTTATTCACGCAGACCGCAATTAATTTTGCATATCATATTATTTTACATAAAATTCTGCCTGAGTAAGAACTTTTTTGGGATTATCTCTTGAATATACTTTCATAATATATGCTCCCCGTTCGTTTATTACAAAATAATCGGTATAATACTTTTGTTCTTCATCCCGTAACTTTATTGTCCGTGTCATGTAAAGACTATATCCAAGATACTCTTGTTTTCCTTTTTGAATAACCTGAATATCAAGGATTCTTGACACCTGCGGCTGCGGCATTAAAATCAGATAATATATCCTTGTGTTTGGCGGAAATGCACTTGACATATCCATTACATTTTGGGTCGTAATCGGATGTTGATTAAATATTATTGCAGGTTTATCTGCACGGGAACATCCTGTTAAAAAAAACATTGTCATTAATATAAAAAGTGATAAAATAAATTTTTTCATTATTTTTTAAGACTCTTTATTCTTGATTGAACATCTTTGTTTACATTTTCGTCTGTGCTGTACTGCAAGAAGTTTTCATAATTTTTTATTGCTGATGCCGTATCTTTTTCTGATTCGTTTGCTCTTGCAAGTGCATAATATGCGTATGCATATTTTGGATTTATTTCTATTGTTTTTTCAAAACATTTTTTACTTTGTACTACATTTTTTTGGTCTGCATAAACTAAACCAAGGTTAAACCAACCGTCTGCGTACTCAGGTTTTACAAATATTGCTTTTTTATAAAAATCTATCGCCTTCGCATCATCTTTTTTGGTTTTGTATAAATTGCCTATTTTCAGTAATGTTTCTTCATCTGATGGTTTTAGCATTAAGGCATCTTTGTAATTCGATATTGCTTCATCATATTTTTTCTCTTTATATTTTTTATCTCCGGCTAATATCAATTCTCTGTTTTTTTCT
Source organism: uncultured bacterium (assembly GCA_902760645.1). Taxonomy (GTDB): domain Bacteria; phylum Cyanobacteriota; class Vampirovibrionia; order Gastranaerophilales; family Gastranaerophilaceae; genus UBA1221. Next base: position 56,479 of record CACWHC010000014.1, on the reverse strand, counting down.
ATGTTGTTTATATAAGAATTATCATTTGCCGGTTCTGATATTTTCACTTCCGACTGCGGAACAGCTATTACTACATTACTAAGTTCTTTTTCTGTTGAACTTTCTGTTTCCTGCGGTTTATTTATTTCGGAAATAAATTCTGCAAATGTCTTACTGTATTCTGTGTTTTCAGGATTCATAGAAATTGCTTTTTCAAAATATTCTGTTGCTTTATCATTTACACCTGTTGCTCTGTAGGCTTTTGCTAATCCGAAATATGCATTACTGTCTTTTGTTCCTCTTGAAATTGCTTTTACATATCCGTCTATTGCATTTTTATAATTCTTTGAGTCATAGTCTTTTGCTGCCTGTGAAATTATTGCATCCGTCAAATTATTTTGAACAACTTCACTATCTTTTTGTTCCAATATTTCGTTATACAAATCAATTGCTTTTTGGTAATCGTCTGTGGCATGGAGAGCAAATGCTTTATTTGTTTTTGTTTCAATATCTTCAGGATCCTGTTTCAATATTTCATCATAGTATTTTAATGCATTTATATAATCTTTTTGGAGATGATAACATTCTGCCAACTCTTTTTTGGTGTTTATATCATTTTTGCTTTCTGCCAATGCTTTTTTAAAGTTTTCTGTTGCATTTACCAAGTCATTTTCTCTTTTGTAAACGATACCGAGATTTCTGTATGCATTTCCATCTTTCGGATAAGATACAATATATTTTTGGTATTGTTCTATTGCCTCTTTATTTTTTCCCATATCCGCAAGCAGATTTGCATAGTCATATCTTATTGAATTTAAACCTTCTTCATTCTTCAGTATTGAATTAAATTGAGCAAGAGCCAAATCGTTTTTTTCAAGATTTTGATATGTCATTGCAAGACAAATTTTTGCTGTTGTATTTGTGTCATCTTTTTCTACTGCTTTTTCTAAAATTTCCTGTGCTTTTTCATAATTTTGTGTTTTAAATAACGCAATACCAAAGTTTGCATAATCATCAAAATGTTCATTGTTATTTATATACAAATTCTGAAATTCTTCTACGGCTTTTTCCGGATTTCCGGCTGAAAGATATGCATTTGCAAGACTTTTTCTTGCTTCCCAGTGTTGTGCGTATGTATCTAAAAATAATCTGTAGTTTTCTATTGCACTCTTATAATCTTTCATTTGGTATTGAACATTTGCTAAATTCAGATAATTATATTTATATTCGGGAAAAATTCTCAATGCATTTTCATATGCAGAAAGAGCTTCTTTATATTTACTTTGTGTTTCGTAAATACTTCCAAGGCTTATATATATAAAAGCATCATTTGGTTTTATTTCTATTGCTTTTGTATACATATCAACAGCATTGTCATAATCATTTAATTCTGTATATATCCCTGCCAGCTTTGTCAGGAGCATAGAATCTTCCGGTGATATTTTTATCGCCTCTTTTAATTTATCTGCTGCCGCATTATAGTCGTGCTGATACTCAAGAGAACATGCCTCCTGATAAAGTTCCGTTGCCTCCGGAGTCATTGCGGAATATACCATATTTGCTGTTGCAAATGATATTACCAGTGCTGTTAATAAAATATTCCTTTTAATTTTCCCTGCTCCTTATATCCAAACCTTATTTTATCAAAAAATTATATTTGTGTAAAGCTATCGAAATAGACTTCCTTATTCAATATAATCTTTGCTGCTTTTATTATATTTTTTTCTTCTTCACTATCTTTATTGTATTCTATATTTTCTATTTCTTCAAAATTTTCTGTCATTTGATATAATTTCAAATACAAATTTTCTTCCTCAGATTTTGGCTTTTTTTCTTCCAATACTTTTATAATTTTGTATAAATATTTATCATTTGCATCAACAATTGCACAATCTAATCCTGCACCCATTGCCATAGACAAAAATACCCGGTTTACCAAGGCTCTTTTTTCATTTGGGCAACCGTTCGATATATTAGATAAACCAACTATTGTTTTTACTTCATTTTCAAAACTTTCTTTTATCATTTTTATTGTATTTATTGCTTCGCATGCCTGTGATTGATCTGCTGTAATTGGTAATACCAACGGATCAAAATAAATTTTATCCAAATCTATTCCTTTTTCTGAAAATCTTTCATACATATCACATGCCAATTCTAATCTTCCGTCACAAGTTTTTGGAATACCAGTTTCTTTTGACATTGTTAACGCAATTAATTTACAATTTTGCAGGATTGCATACTCTGTCAGCATTTCAAATTTTTCTTTGTCGGAAGTTGTACTATTTATAAATGCGTTTGATTTATTTTTATATTCATCAAATCCGGATTTCATCTCATCAAAATTTGTTGTATCAAAAGAAATGCCAATTTTAGGATTTACTTCCTGCACAATTTTGGTTAAATATGGCAATATTCCTGAGAAAACACCTTTTGCCGGACCTACATTTAAATCTACAAAATCCATATTTTTTTGTATTTCAATAAGTTTTGTAAAGAAATTTTTATTCTTTGACAAAAATGCATCCTTTACCGATTTAGATATTATGTGAATGTTTTCACCAATTAATTCCATAAAAACATTCTATCATGAATATTTTTTACTAATAAGTAATTATATAAAACTAATTCTTTTTGGTAATTGAAAAAATAAAATGAGTACGTTATAATAGTCAATAATAAAAATGGTGTGAAAATCAAGTATAAAGGAGTAGGTAATGGAAACAGTAACAAAAGCTACAAGTCCTAAAAAAATGGCAAAATCAAAATTCAATGATGAATTTGACGCTTATTTAAAAAAGCAATGTATGAAAACAACATTCAATGGAGTAGAACTTGAAACGTTTACTTGGTACAAGAAAGTTTTAGGTTTAGCTTAAAAAATTGACCGGCAAATGCCGGTTTTTTTGTGGTTTTTATTATTTATTATATTTATATAAGTATATAAATATAAAATAATCATTCATCATAAGCATGCATTGTTTGTAGAAAATTGGTGAAATGCATATTATAAAAAGGTTTATTATTTTTTTATTTGTAGAAAAACATACATTAAACCAAAACAAAATCGTACAAATCATTAAAAGAATAAAATGAATGTAGAAAACCAAAATGTTTTCTACTGTTTACAGATTGGTTTTCTACAAAGATTGAAAAAGGAGTTTACTATGCTGCATTGATGTTTGGTTTGCCTATAATATTTATAAGTTCATCAATTACCCTGGGCATTTGACACTTAAATGAGTAATTTCCGTTTCTCAGAGAACATTTTTTACAATCACAGTTAATTGAATAGCACTCGATTGCTTGTTCTGTCCAGCTTTGAGTAATAGATGTAGAAAGTTCTCCATCTGTTTCGGGAACATAATAATCAATGATTTTTTCATTTTCTTCCATTTTACCCCCGAACAATAATACCTAACCCACTATCATTTTAATTGGTAAATATATATTTTTAATCCTTTATTTGTATGATATTTTTTTGATAAAAATTTTATTATGTGATAAAAAATACTTATGGAAAAGGAATTACATAAAACAGAATTATTAGCACCGGCAAAAGATTTATTGACCGCAAAAAAAGCAATTGATTGCGGAGCGGATGCTGTTTATATTGGAGCTTCCTCCTTCGGAGCAAGAGTTTCTGCAAGAAACAATATAGAAGACATAAAAGAGCTTGTGGATTATGCACATAAATTTTATGTAAAAGTCCATGTTACCATAAATACGATATTGACTGATGAAGAATTGGAAACAGCAAAAAATCTGATTTCCGATTTATATAAAATAGGTGTAGATGCAATTATAGTACAGGATATGGGGATAATTAATCTTGCAATAAAAGGAAAACTTCCGCCAATTGTTCTTCATGCAAGTACACAGTGTAATAACAGAACAGTTGAAAAAATAAAATTTCTCGACAATATAGGACTAAGCAGAATAATTTTGGCAAGAGAACTTTCTTTGGAAAAAATAAAAGAAATTTGCAGCAAAACAAATAAAGAAACAGAAACATTTATCCATGGAGCATTATGTGTATGCTACAGCGGACAATGTTATTTGAGTTATTCAATAGGCGGACGTTCGGCAAACAGAGGTGAATGTGCCCAGCCATGCCGGAAAAAATATACCCTGACAGATGAAAAAAATAATGTCATTGCAAAAGAAAAATATTTACTCTCTATGAAAGATTTTAATGCAAAAGATTATTTGAAAGAACTTGTTGAATCCGGCGTAAAATCTTTTAAGGTAGAAGGACGTCTGAAAGATGAAAATTATGTAAAAAACGTAATACTAAATTACAGAAAAGAACTAGATAAAATTTCAAAAAAAACTTCCTCCGGCGAAATATTCAACGATTTTGAACCGGATGTGAAAAAGAGTTTTAACAGAGGATTTACGTCATATTTTCTGAAAAAAAGAGAAGATTGTTATAATTTTAATACCCCGAAAATGCAGGGTGAATATATAGGAAAAGTTGAAACCTCCGGCGATGGATGGATTTCTTTTGATAAACAAAAAATATTAAACCCGCAGGACGGAATTTGTTATTTTGAAAACAACGAACTTTCAGGATGTCTTATAAACAAAACCGAAAACAAAAAAATCTATTTGAATAGGAAAATAAAAATAAAAAAAGGAACGGAAATTTACAGAAATACTGATTTTGAGTTCGAAAAACAATTAACAAATTCAAAAACAATAAGAAAAATAGGGGTTTATTTTTATTACGAAAAAGGAATATTAACAGCAAAAGACGAAGATAATAACAAAACGGAAATAAAAATAAACAGTGCAGAAAAACCCAAAAATCCGGAAAAAATGAAAGAAAACTTTGAAAAACAGCTTCAAAAAACCGGAGAAAGTGATTTTTATGTAAAATGTATTGAAATAAAAGGGGAAATACCATTTATACCAATTTCCCAAATAAACGAAATAAGAAGAAACATACTCTATTCACTAATGGAAGAAAGAATAAAAAATTATAAAAGAGAAACTCAAAAACCTCTGCAATATTCAAAATATATAAAACAAACAGCGGATTATCACGAAAATATACATAACAAAGAAGCAGAAGAATTTTATAAAAATTGCGGATGTCAAGTAACAGAAAAATCAATTGAAAGTCAAAATTATTTTGACGGGAAAGAACTTATGCGAACAAAACATTGCCTAAAATATGCATTTAATCTTTGCAAATCCCCCAAAAAATTATTTTTAACGGATGAAAAAGGCAAACGATATAAATTGGATTTTGATTGTAAAAACTGCGAAATGGTAATTATGAATTAAAATATCCGGTACTACTGAACATTTTTTAAAATACTGATTGTTCTTTCAATAGCGTTTTTCAAGTTAAATAATTCCATTTCAATATTGTTTTTGCTATATTCTGCACCCGTATCTGTATATGCAAGATATTTTTTGTACTTTTCCGCATCCGAACGAAGTTTTGATACTTCTTTTGCGTTGTTGCTGATTTTAACAATTTGTTTAAAGGCAGAATAGCTGCTTTCCGGCTTGTTTTCATATTTTTCGCACAAATAATCCGCATTTACGTTTAAATAATAAACCCTTGATGCAAATCTTTGAACATCTTCATGAGATTCAATAGAGTCAGAAATTTTTTCCAGCATATCAATAAATTCCTGAACATCATTGTAAAATTCAGAGGTTTTGTCTTTTTTCAAAATAATATTTACAAAAACCGGGTCATCCGTAGGTGTAGGTTTTATTTTATCAGCAGAATTAAAATCATATGCTTTGTCAAATATTGGAGGGGAAACATTTGGTTCACTCGGTTTATGTTCGGTTGTTAAGTCCGGAAGTTTGCCCACATAACCCTGAGAAGTATCTACTTTAGGATTATCCTTTTTGAAAAAGGCACCGAAACAATTCGCCTGTGCAAAACAAAATATAAAAAATATGATAAAAAGCTTTCTCATACTGATATTATAATGTTTTATCAGAAAAAATCATCATTTAAATAAATTACATTAATTTTATTAAAAAATGTTAATAAAAACCGCAACAGAATTAAACTTCCGCAAAAAAATGCCGTAAAAGGATATAGAGGTATCTTCATGAGCATAGTAATTGATTCAGACATAACACTGTTGATTCAGAAATTACACATTTCTGACATGAAAATGCGTGAACAGTACGCATCAATGAGTCTTGAAGAAATAGTTGAAAAGGAAGCGGAAGCAGGAAATCAGGATGCCGTAAAGTTTGCTCAGGAAATTTTTAATTCCCCCAGAATGCTTGTAAAAATTTTCCAATTAGCAGATCCTCAGAATAAACTGGAATTTCTCAAAAATATGAGTTCTGACCAGTTAAGAGAATTTTTACCGTTAATGGAAGAAGAAGACATTAATCAGGGTCTTTATTTCTTTGATATAAACAAATTAATGGATATGTTACAGGACATTCCGCCGGAACAGCTTGTACAGACTGTTTTTCAAATGTTTTCTCCGGAACAGATAATGGCATATTTGCCGGAAGAACAGCTTGATAAATTTTTGGAAAGTCCTGATATAGATAAAACACAGATAATGAAAAATTTACAGTTGATACCTCAAGAATACCTCGCACAAATGTATGAAGCCGTTAGCGGAGAAGACTCCGATAAAATCAGCTCAAAAGAACTGCTTGAAAAAATCGGTAACCTTAATCCACACCAGTTTCAGGATGCACTAAGAGTAATGCAGCCCGTGGCTAAACAAAAACTTGTAATGGATATAGCCAATGCTCATCAGGATTTGTATGAAAAATTTGACGCTGACGCATATACAAATATGATGAAAGCTCATAAATTCCAACCGGAAATAGTTAAGGCGATGGAAGTAATTGAAGAAGATGAAAAAATAAAAATGCTCGAACAGTTGCCAAAAGATTTGCTGGCAATAGTTATTACTCAGTTAGATGCAAAAGTATTTGCAGACCAATTATTAAAAGAACATCCGGATTTAATCGCTCAGGCTATGCTGAAATAAATTTTTGATTAAGTTTGTATTGGGAAAAGGATAAAATTAAATATTAAGTCTTGTAACAATAATTTTCTAAAAAATTTGTTTTTTTTTTATAAATAAAATACAATGAAATTGGGAAAATTTGAGGGATTATTAATTATGGCAAATACAGCGACTAAGGAAAGAACCTTAACTCCACAGGAAGTTAGAGCTATTTTGAATACAGATAATAAGGAAATAATTGAACTTTGCAAAAAAGCTTCAATAATGCCAAGAAAAAACAGTAAAGGCATGACTTATTTTTCTTATGAAGAAGTTAAGAATTTGAGAAAAGTTCAGGCAACCAAAAAAAGAGAAGAAATTGCAAAAACTCAAACGGTTCAAAGGAAGGTTGTTCCTGCGGCATCCGTTGCAGCTTCTCATTCCGCATTGATGCAATCTTCTGTTGCCCAAACAGCAGCAATTCAAAGAATGCTTACGGCTGTTGAATCTATGGAAACGACTTTAAGTGACAGAATAGCCAAAGTAATTGATGAAAAACTTGAGGGCATGGATGAAGTTGTTGTTGAATTAATCAGATGTAAAACTGATAACGAAACCCTCAGACAAAAAATTGTAGATTTAAACAAAGAAGTATATCAATTAAAAAATACTTTAAATTGCTATAAACCTGTCGGTTTAGGTTTTTATGTAAAAAAAGAACAACGCGTTTGGGAATAAATAAGAGGAAATATATTTAATGGCAGTCAAAGAAAAAGAAACAACGGCTACTTCTGTATCTGAAGAAAGAAGTAAAGCTTTAAAGTTGGCTATTGAAAAAATAGAAAAAGATTTTGGTAAAGGTGCAATAATGAAACTCGGGGATAAAGCTACTGTTAATGTAGATGCTATCCCAACGGGTTCTTTGGCGCTTGATATAGCTTTGGGTATAGGCGGTGTGCCAAGAGGCCGTATAATTGAAATATATGGTCCTGAAAGTTCAGGCAAGACCACATTAGCACAGCATATAGTTGCCGAATGTCAAAAAAGAGGCGGAATTGCTGCTTATGTTGACGCTGAGCATGCTCTTGACCCTGAATATGCAAGAAATTTAGGTGTTCAGGTTGACGATTTGTTGATTTCTCAGCCTGATACAGGTGAACAGGCTTTGGATATTACCGAAGAACTCGTACGTTCAGGTGCGGTTGATGTTGTGGTTGTCGACTCTGTTGCAGCTCTTGTTCCAAAAGCTGAAATCGAAGGTTCTATGGAAGATCAGCAAATGGGCTTGCAAGCTCGTTTAATGAGTAAAGCTCTCAGAAAATTAACGGGTATTATCGGAAAAACCAGTACAACAGTAATCTTTATTAACCAGTTAAGAATGAAGATTGGTGTTATGTACGGTAATCCGGAAACAACTACCGGTGGTAATGCTCTAAAATATTATGCCAGCGTTCGTCTTGAAATCAGAAGAACAGAAGGTTTAAAAGGTGATGGTGAAGAAATAGGCAACCACGTAAGAGTAAGAGTTTTGAAAAACAAAGTAGCACCTCCATTTAGAACGGCAGAATTTGACATTATATTCGGAAAAGGTATTTGCAAAATAGGCAATATTCTTGACGTTGCAACTAATATGAATATAGTTAATAAAGCCGGTTCATGGTTTAGTTACAAAGATGAAAAACTAGGACAGGGTCGTGATAAAGCAAAAGAATATTTAGCAGAACACCCTGAATTACTGGAAGAAATAGATTCACTAATCAGAGCAAAACTGGCTGAAGAATAACAATTATTAAGTTTTATAAACTTAAAAAAACGTATTAAAAACCAGTAATATCAATGGTTTACAAAAATAGAGAACATGTTTTTTGCATTAAACTAGCAATAAAAAACATGTTCTTTTTTATAATAAACATCAAAAAGATATATAATTTACAATAGGAGGTAAATAAATGTCATTGTCAGTAGGCGCAATAAAAAGTTATTCTGGAACAACAAATGTTCAGACCCCATCAAAACGTGCAGTAGCTGCACCACAACAAAACGATAGTGCAGTAAGTTTTGGTAATAATGGTTTAAGAAGAGCAAGAAATTGGACGCTTGCAACAATAATGGGTGTACCGGTTGCAGTATGTTCATTATCAAGCTGTGACAAGGATGGCTGGCTGGCTTCAGCAAAAGCAGAAGCTTATGTTACAGGAAAAGATTCTTGTTGTTGCTGCAATAATCATGGTTATTACATCCCTGATACAATAATAAAACGTGATACTACATTTCTTCCGGGTGATACTATAGAAAAACGTGACACAATTTTTATTCCGGGTGATTCTGTTTATATTAAAGATAATTACGGTTCTCCGGTAATCGATACGTTAAACGCTATTTTAGATGATTTAGATATTGACAGAGGCAAAGGATATGTACCTTTGAGAATATCGTTTATTGATGAACAAAACAGCAAATTCAGAAAAAATGTTTTTGACGGTAAAGCATCAGGTATCGATCAGGTAATTTATAAAGCAACCAATACCCCATGGGATGAAGATATGGGCAGATATATTGTTGGTACTCCTGCTGATGAACATGAAATGTATATGTTATCATTAACAGAAGACGGAAAATTATATGTAACGAAGTTGATTCCTAAAAATGGTGCAACAAATTATGATAAAATCGACAATTTCATGATGGCACCTACAAACTTTGTATTTGACAGAGACCGTGCAGCAAAATTAATAAGAAAATTTGATGTTGCAAGAGATCAAGTAGGAAGACAATATGGCGGAACTTATGAAAAAGGTGATTTGCCAAAATCAATTATGATAACAAACCCGTATGATACAAAATGGAGATATACTGATATTAATGTTGTGTCAGGTGATCCATACTACGGTGAAAACGAATAAAACACGATTACATAATAAAAAAGAAAATCTCCGGTATAACTATCGGAGATTTTTATATGTATGATTTTCCAAAAATTAAAACTTTACTTTTTTTGTTTTTGTAATACACTAAAACGAACAGGAATTATATTTAGAGGGGAAAAAAATGAAAAAATTTATATCAATTGCATTAATATTATTATTAAATTTCTTTATGACAGTACCGGTTTTGGCAGAGGACAATGAATATAAAGAGCAGGATACGCCTGTACTTACAACAGCAATTGAAGACGAAAGAGTTTATTTAGATCCAAAAAGTACATATGTACTTGAACTGGAATCAGATTTAGATGTAAACGAAACAAATATGGATGACGAAATATATTTCAGATTAGTTTCAAAAGTTAAAGCTTCAAACGGTATGGTTGTACCTGAGCATACAAGATTTGCAGGTAAATTCAAAAAAATTAAAAAAAGTGAACCTGTATTTAAAAGAGCAAGAGCTTACATAGTAATTGATAAATTGATATTCCCGAATGAAAAGACTTATACCGTGAGAATGGAACCTAAAAAGGGAAGTGATTTGAAGGCTCCCCAAATCTTAAATATAGTAAGAGCATTTCCTGCAAGTATAGGAATAGTTACTTTTTCCGTAATAAGTGTTGCGGTTGTTGCTGTAGAATCCATAACTATTGTGGGATTAGTTGTTGTTCCAAGAACATGTAAAGGTTTTGGACTTTTGATAAGCTCAATGGCAAAAGGATTAAATTATAAATTAAAAGCAGGAAATAAGATTATATTTAAATTAGATACTCCTGCGTACATTCAGGCAAGCGATTTACAATAAAAATTAATTTAACATTCTTTTAATTAGAATTTTTATGTTTATCATACAAAATAATATATTGATAATTTTTAATATTAAAATATGTACTCAATAAAATTAAAATATTTAGCATATATCTATATTCTAGCTAATGAATTAAAAAAGTTTCATCTGCGTAGAAGAATTATTATAAAAATGAGAAAACAAATTTTTGTATGATGTTTTTCCAATGTCAGGTGTTTTTGATATCATCCAAAAACGTTTAAAAGGTCTGTTTTTAACAATTGCATCTTTTTGCTTTTGATTAAGCTTAACTATTTGCGATAATTCTTCTATCGGAATACTGTTAATTTGCTCTAACATTTCTAATTCTTTTCCTTGAGCTTTGTTTAAAGAATCTGTACAGATATAAACATCAATATTCAAATTACTTAAATAATTTTCCATTAAAATTTGTACTTCATCCCATTTAAGACCGCCATTTGAACAACCGAGTTTAGGAAATGCAACAGACTTAATATAATTTTCTTCGTATGTATCTTTAAAATTTTGTAAACCTTGTTTAATCCATATAATATTTGAAGGGAATTTAAAACTGCTTTTTGTTGGAAAATTTATTATAGTTATGTCATTTTCTTTATAATAATCTATTAATCCTGTTTTTATTAGTTTATTCTTACATTTGTTTTCATAATCTTTTAGCATATTAGGATATCTAAGAGCAAATTCAAGTGCTAAGCCAGCTCCCATAAATCCATCGCAATTTATAGTATTTACAATAGCTTCTGCTGGAGTATTAAAAACTGTTCCCTCAAAATATTTAATCATTTATTTTTGTCCTTATGCATTCAATATTATCTATATAATAACATATATATTTATACTCTGATTTGTTCTTAAAACAGAATTGATGTACTTCAGAATATGGTATTTCTATTAAATTGTTAATTTCAATTTCTTCTATAGCATTTAAGTTATTGTCTAAAAACGAAACTCTATGTGTAAAGTCAAGTAAGTTATACATACTTTGGAAACATTTACCATAATAATACGCAATTCTTAAATAAATATTGCTATCAGAAGCTTCTACTTGATAATCCTTGATTTGTAACCAATTGTTACAAAACTGTTGAGTATCAACTTCAAACTTATTGTTATTTCCCAATTCAAGAACAGCTCTGTCATAATCAGCCTTTGACCTGAAAATAATTTTCTTAATATTTTTTATCGGCAAATGTTCGGGATACAATAATTCAGCTTGTCTGGCATCTATTATTATTTGTTTATCTTCATATTCCATTATGGGTCTGTCGTGGAATATATTTTTAAAATTATATCTAAACGGATATTTAATACAATCCTCACAAAAAGTATGTTCAAACAAATTGCTACACTTACATGCATTTTTTGGAGTAAAACGCACATTTTCATTTAATGCAATCATTTCATCAAATATGAAAATGACAGGATTTGGTGAATGTGCTCTAAAAATATCAGTTAATGCTGATTTTGGTTTTATGCCTTCATTACGGTAATTTGTCGGAGTTTTAACTCTCCAGTATAATCTTACATAATTTTTAATTTTATCGGAAGTTATATCAATAGCACCATCCAAAGCTATTTCGGATGTGTTTATATTATTTTCATGTATATAATTACGACTGTAAATATATCCTGATTTCATAATATTTATAAAATTATCAAAAGAGGTTGTATGTATAAAACCCTGAAAATTATAAGTTTCATTTAAATAGTCAAAAATTTTCCTATACCCTTTGTTAATAATTGTTCGTAGGTATTCTTTTGGATCTTCTTTTATTCTTGCTATCACATCAACTATATTTTCCCAAACAGCCGGATATGGATTTGTTAGCGTTCTGATTTTTTCATTGAAAATAATCCGTGCTTCACTTTTTATTTCTTTAGGGCTGTACCCGTATTTCAAATCGGGCAGAATATTATCTATATAATCTTGTTTTTTTTCATCCCAATCTGTTAAATATTCGCAAAATTCACAGATTGCATCAAATAATTTTTTGTCCATTAATTTTTAAAAACTTTCTAGCAAAAACTTACATTTATCTTAAAATTTATAAACTGTCTTTAACATGCTGTTTTCATCAGAAAAAATAATTCCTTTAAATTTTTCATTTATATATGCAACGAATTTTGATATGCTATCATAATCCCATTCGGTGGAGATATAAAGTATCTTATTAAATTTTGAATTTTTAATTTTTGAAAAATCAATTTTATTATATCTGTGAAGATTTTTTTGATTGTCCACCATATCTTCTTCTGTTTGTATATCTCCACGTTTAGCCTCAAATTTTCTCCCAAACTGATTAGTTGAATATTCAACAATGTTTTCTTCTTTTAGGTATCCATTTGAAAATAAATATTTGAATATTTCCGCAGGTAATTTTCTTTTTGATATATTATCTAAATAAAATTTCGGTTTATATGCTTTTATGAAATATTTACAATAGTTTTTCTGCTTTTTTATTTCGTCTTTATCGATTCCACATAACTTCATGAGCTCTTCATCATCACCACATAACCTCATAAGCTCTTCGTAATCACTTATACGTTTAGGATTGCCACCATAAATATTTTTTGAATGCCATGTAGCATATTCTTTTCCATACAATTCTGAATCTTGTTCAAATTCTAATTCTTGTTCTCGGCAATACTCAGCGTACTCTTTTTCTTTTTCTTCATAAAGTTTAGACAAAGCTTCTTCCGCTTCCTCTCGTGTACATCCAGGGTTACAATCCATATAGTTCATTACGTCTAAATCAACATTGTAGTTGGAAGATGTATTATTCTTATTACATTCATTTAAAACTTCAAATTCTTGTTTACTGATTTCCTTATATTTTCTCTCTTCTACTATTGCTTGAACTTCGTCTTTTAATATATTACATAATTTTTTTGCTTCAATTAACCTTGTTTCATCATCAGTATTTAAAACATTATATATGTCGTTTAGTCTATCATCTGCCTTCAAAATTTCAACTTTAATTTTTTGTAATTTTAAAGTCGGAGACATAGAATTATTTAAATAACTTTTCATATCTATTAAGTTATTTTTTAACATAAGTATAGCTTGTTTTATTATATCAATTTCTGTAAATTTATTATCATTACTCATTTTTTTCCTTTCATTTTTTAACTATTTTACTTATAATACTTATAGCATATTTTTAAAGTATTAACAAGTAAAATGTTATTCAAATAAAGTATTTATATAATCTGCAGTAATAATTCTGCTTTCTTCTCCATTAAAAAAGATGTAGCAATTATTATCTTTAACTGTAATCACCCAATAATTTAACAGTAATTCTTCAATTTTATTATCAATTTCTTCTAAATTTTTTAATATTTTACTGTATTCAATATGGTTATCCATTTTGCTGTATCCTTTCATTCTATACTGCCCTTAAATCACTTTTTATAAGTTTTTGGATTAAATTGTTTATAAGATTAAAATCATCCTTTAATGGCAAAACAGTTTTAACGTATTTTACGTCAAAATCAGTAACAACTCTCATATATTTGTTATTATATCGAACAAGAAATATATGAGAGTATTTTTCTCGGTCTGATTTAATCAACTCACATCTATTTGCCCAAATATCTTTTAAAACAGCTAGCGGATTAAAGTATTCGATGAGGTATCTTTCCTCAGCCCTTTGTTTGCTATGACAACTGCACATAATATGTCCTTTCAAAATACTTATTTTACTTAACAAGTATATTATATAAGTAAATATAAGTATTGTCAAGTATATCATAAGTAAAACAACAAGTATTTGATTAAAATTTTAACAAAATTTGCTATAACGCAATAATGACAATGTTTTTATGGATTAATATTTCTTAATAAATAATCATAAGTATTTGCATTTTATAAAATTTTAATGCACATCATAATTTCTTCTTTTTGATTTTGTTACTATATCAAAAATATCACAAACCTTATAAGAAATAGTAAAATGTATACTCCCGTATATTATTCTAATAACAATAAAAACTTTCCTGCAAAGTTGAAAGGGTTCATCTAATACTTACTTAGTAGAAATGAAGAATCTGCCGAACAAAACAACCCTGTGAATTGTTTAATGAGAGGTAAGAATGCCCATAAGGGTGAGGCTCTTTAAATTTTGACTATATTGGTGTGGAGATGAGGGGAGTATCTTGAATTTTGCTCCACGCTCACAGAGTTTCGCATATATGGATCTGCCATAGTATGCTCAATCTGTTCGCTATCCGGATTACACTTCGTTCCATCCGTACGCAAAATTCGCCGAACTACCTTGACAAGGCTAATGCCTTGTAGGGGTTCTCCAATTTCCACAATCAATGTAACTTAACACTCGGTAAGAGATAAAATTATCTTTGAGATTGAGATTTTATGAGAAATTATTAATTCTTTGTTAATTTTTCATGTTGGACATGTTTTGTATGTTACAGTAGTAGCATAAATTTAATACATTTACTAAATTATTTAACATCTTAATTAACCAGATTTTGAATATATTTATAAAAATTAGAGGATAGTTGTAATTAGTAATGAAAAAGTTTATGTGGTATAATTTGCTTATGAAAAATCTAATACTTGTATTATCTGTAATAATTCTTTTATATGGGAATTCTGCATATACTCACGTTATTGATGATGTAGAAGTTAAGTGTATTGCAAATACATCTGATACTCAAGAAATGAATAAATGCAGTAAAATTGCACAAGTATCTTGGGAAAAAGAAATAAAAAAGAGTTTAATCCAATTAAAAAAAAGAATGGATAATACTAGCTATAAAAGTTTAATGAAATCTCAAAGAATTTGGCAAGAATATAAAAATCAAGAATTTAGTTTTATTCAAAAAATAACTAATAATAAACAAGGTACAATGTATCTAAATGTTGAACAGGGATTAAAAACTAATATATTAAAGCAACGGGCTCTTATATTACAGGAATATATAGAAACACTTAATGATTAAGTTTGTAGGTTGTGGTAAATTTCAAATTTACCGCAACAAGAAAAAATCTCAAAAACCTTTTGTTTCGGTAATCAAAGATTACCAAAACCTACTTATATTTTAAATTTTATTGGTGGAGATGAGGACTCTGCCGAAAAAACGATTGAGTATCGTTTTTGAGAGGTAAGAACCCCGTAGGGGTGAGACTCCTTTTGTCCTCTTATAAATTATAAATAATGGAGATGAGGGGAGTATCTTGAATTTTGCTCCACGCTCACAGAGTTTCGCATATATGGCTCTGCCATAGTATGCTTAATCTGTTCGCTATCCGGATTACACTTCGTTTCATCCGTACGCAAAATTCGCCGAACTACCTTGACAAGGCTAATGCCTTGTAGGGGTTCTCAGGCTAATGCCTTGTAGGGGTTCTCCAATTTCCACAATCAAATACCAATAAAGAGGACAAGATAAACCTGTCCTCTTTATTGGTGGAGATGAGGGGAGTATCTTGTTCGCTCGCTTTTAACGTGTCTACGGTTTGGCAGCTCAATAAACTATGTTTATTTCGTGCCAAAGCCTTCGCACTCAGCTCGCTCACGCTCGAACCACTGACCAAGCTCCGCTTGGTGGGTTCGCCTCCGTATCTTATTTTTTACTAAAATGGAGATGAGGGGAGTATCTTGAATTTTGCTCCACGCTCACAGAGTTTCGCATATATGGCTCTGCCATAGTATGCTCAATCTGTTCGCTATCCGGATTACACTTCGTTTCATCCGTACGCAAAATTCGCCGAACTACCTTGACAAGGCTAATGCCTTGTAGGGGTTCTCCAATTTC
>CACWHC010000014.1:0-40002 GCA_902760645.1 uncultured bacterium | reverse complement strand
AGGCTAATGCCTTGTAGGGGTTCTCCAATTTCCACAATCAAATACCAATAAAGAGGACAAGATAAACCTGTCCTCTTTATTGGTGGAGATGAGGGGAGTCGAACCCCTGTCCAAAATGGATCAAAACAAATCTCTACGAGTGTAGATTTTTATTCGCTCAACTGAGTCAGGAAAAATCACTACCCTATAACTCAGCCCTAGGTTTTATTTAAAGGAAACTCTAAACCTTTGACGATTATCTTGATACGGCTATCGTCATTACCATACTGCGTCTTGCATAATTGACCCATACCACCGGCAAGCTGGGCAATATGAGTGGCTGTTTCGTCGGAAGACTAAGCTGCTAAAGCATATGCTCTAGAGAAGTCTGCTTCAACTACATTATTTTTAGCACTTAATTTGTTTGCTCGTTGATAACCGGGCACAGCTCCCGGACTCGCAACCTGCCTCAATCGGAACATCCTGTCTAATCCAAAACATCCCCATATAAGCTTTTGTTATACTTGCACTTTTCAATGTTCGTATATAATATTATATACTCGGTTTTTTTATTTTTCAACCCCTATGGTTTATCCTTCTTCAAAAATTATCTTGTATCTTAAATCAGGATAAACCGGAATATTACCTCTTGGACGTCTTTTGTACAATTCCATTGTTATTTCTGCAGGGTAATCGTTTAAACTAAATTCAAGCTGAGTTTGTCTTGGAGATATGTTATTGCAGCCCCCGTCAGCTTTGCAGCTTCCGCCTACATGTACAAAATCAGCAAATTCATGAATTTCTTCTGTTGCGTTTGGCGACTCTGTCATTTTTGCGTTTGTAAGATTGGTTATTTTGACATATCTGTATCCGAAATCTTTTGCATTCAAACCAACAAGCATAAACGGAAAGAAATCACCGCCGTTTCCGGACAGTTCAGGATGTTCAATAATAAACCTGCTCATTTTGTATCGTGTAGTTATTATTTTATTATCAGCATCATAATATGATTTATACGGCATAAATAATGCAGAAGACGAATTACAGAATGCTGCAGTTTCTTCGTTATTGCTGAATCCGTACACTCCCATGAAGGCAACAAGTAAATTCGGATTATTTATAAATCTGCTCATAGCGGAAATACCGCTTGTATTTTCACCGTTTGCCCTGCATATAATTTGTCTTACTCCCCACCACGGTTTGCCGCTTTCTATTTGTCCGAAAATTTCATTACTCGGTTCGTAATCAAAAGTCCAGAACAGTGAGCTTTTTACATATCCTTTTCTGATATTATATATTTCATCTTTTGAAAGGTAATTATAATCTGCAAGCGGATTGATTTTTAAATACTGTGATTCTTTGTTATTAATAGTTTGAATTTCATTATAAGAATTATTTTCTTCTTGAATAGTTCTTTGTTCCTCCTGATAATTTACAGGAGGTTCTGCCTGTTTTGTCAGACGAAATTCTTTAAAATCTTCATGGTATCTCAGTGCGATAAAATAAAAACAAATCAAAACAAGTGCCGATAGTAACAGTATCAAAGGTGTTTTATTATTAGATTTGCCTAAATCATTATTCATAAATTACCTGAAATTAATAGCTTATCAAAATATGGTTCAATAAATAAGTATGAAAACCAAGAGCAAATAATACCCCGAACAATGCACCGACAATAACTTCTAAAGGAGTATGTCCCAATAATTCTTTTAACTTGCCGCCTATTGCCTGAACATCATGCTTATAAAAATCATCCATCATTTTGTTTAGGCAGGCTGCCGTTTTTCCTGCTGCACGGCGGATACCTGCGGCATCATACATAGTTACGAGAGAAAAACCTACCGCTACCGCAAAGACAATGGAATCAAATCCCGAAATTAAACCTACTGATGTGGATAATCCCATTACACCTGCAGAATGTGCACTTGGCATTCCTCCGGTAGTGGTAAATATTTTAAAATTAATTTTTTTTGATTTAATTATAAATATACAAAACTTGATTACCTGTGCAAAAAATGCAGAAAGCAACCCCGTTAATAAAACTTCTAAACTGTTACCTTGTATGGTTATCATCTATACCCACTCTCTTTTTAATACCTGAGATTATTTCCAATAACGGTTCTGATTTAACTTGGAACTCCTCTATAATATCATAACATTCCTCTAAAAGGCAAGACAATTTACATTTGGCTGTATCTAATCCGTATAATGTTACGTAGGTTAATTTTTCAGCATTGTTATCTTTACCTATCGTTTTTCCCATTTCTTCAAAAGTAGATATAACATCAAGAATGTCATCGCTTATTTGGAAAGCTATACCAAGTTTTTGAGCCAAGTCTGTAATTTTTTCCAAATCTTTTTCGTTTGCACCTGCAATAATAGCACCGGTACGAAGCGGAAGTCTGAACAAGTCAGCAGTTTTATGATTATGGATGAAATTCAAAAGTTCATCGGGTTTCATCCCAAAAGCATTATTTTTCCAGTTTTTTTCAGCTTCTATATCTGCTACCTGTCCTCCGATAACACCGTATGCACCTGCATATTGTACATATTCTTCCATAATTTTTACCAGTTTTTCGGAGTCTAAATTTTTAGAATATTTAAGTATTATTTGTGGTGCAAAGCTGATTAAAGCATCTCCTGCAAGTACGGCATTGGCTTCTCCAAAAACTTTATGATTTGTAGGTTTTCCCCGGCGAAAATCATCATTATCCATGCATGGCAAATCATCGTGAATAAGGGTTTGTGCGTGTAACATTTCAATGGCACAGGCTGTTGGAATGGCATCTTCTATATTTCCGCCAAAAATCCTGCAGCTTTCCAGACACATTATTGGGCGAAGTCTTTTACCCGGCAGAGTAACGGTATATTTCATTGATTTAAAAATATCCTGCGGAAAATCATTTTCCGGCATATATTCATCGAGTTTTTTATTTATAAGTTCCATGTAGTCATTTAAGTTCATAATGTGTTTTCTTCCTCAATTTCTTTGTAGACTTTTTGTTTAAGATTGTTCCTTGCACTCAAACGTTTACGTTCGGATATTTTTGCAACGGACTTGTTATTAATCAGTTTTTTATTATTTTCGATTTTTTTACCTTCATATTTGATTTTTTCTTTGTATTCTTTTGCTTCTTTTACAAATTCAAGGTAGCTTTCATATCTTGTATCGTCAATATCGGCAAAATGTTCTAAAACATTGCAGCCGTCTTCATTGATATGAAGACAATCTCCGTATTTACAATTATTTCTGAGAGGTATCATTTCATCAAACAATAAATCAACATCTGCCGGCATGATAAAATCAAATTTCACATTGCTAAATCCCGGAGTATCTACAATACTTGAATGTTCATCAATCTTTATAATTTCACAGTGGCGTGTGGTATGAGTTCCTCTTTGGAGTTTTTCACTGACGGACTTGGTTTTTAAATGGAGATTAGGATTAATTGCATTAATAAGACTTGATTTTCCGACACCTGAATTCCCGCACAATACACTGATTTTACCCTTTAAAAGGTCTTTAAAAGCTGATATTCCCTGATTTTCCGTGGCGGAAGTAAATACTATTTTAAATCCGAGTTTTTCATAAATACCAAATATTTGATTAATAAGCTCCTCTTCAAAATCCAAATCTTCTTTATTAAAACACAATATTGTCGGTATTTTATAGTATTTTGCAAGTGCGATATATCTGTTAAGCTGAATCAGATTTAAATCGGGTTGTTTAAGAGCAGTTACTATAATAATCTGATCTATGTTTGCGACACTCGGGCGGGCAATATAATTTTTTCTCGGAAGTATTTTTTCAATATAACCGTTATTAAATTCAACAAAATCTCCGACAAGGATTTTTTCTTTTTGTTTTTTTAAAACTTCTCTTACTTTGCATTCAAAAGTTTCCGTATTTACGGAAACATAATAAAAATCAGAATGAATTTTATAAATCTGTCCTTGTGTCATTTCAAAAAAAATTTTACAAAAAATAAAATATCTTTGCAAACATTAGATTTTAGGATTTTGTAAACATTTTACTTCTCTGAATTTTTATTTCTTTAATCAGTTTTTCATAATCACCGGAAGTTAATTCTCCTACGGATTTATAAAGTTTCAATATGGCATTTTGGATGTTTTCATGATTCATATTAATCATATCAGCTGCCATTTCTTCATTCGATAATGCAAGTCTTGTCATATCTCTGAAACCGCTTGATGCCATTTGAAGTGCCAATTCATTATCTTTTGCCGAGTGAAATAATGCCTGTGCAATCAGCATTGGCATATGAGAAATCATTGCAGCAGCTTCATCATGTTTTGATGGTGTTGTAAACAGAGGATTTGCACCTAAATCTTCTATAATACCGACAAGTTTTTTAATTTTTTCTTCAGACGTATTTTTAAATGGAGTTAAAACCCAGGTTGCACCCTTAAACAGTCCCTCAAATGAATTTTCAAAACCCTTATGTTCTGTTCCTGCCATAGGATGTGACGGAATAAATACATAAGGTCTTTGTTTTTTACACACAAAAGTTTTAAGACTGCACACATCAGTTACAATAGTTTCAGTGGTTAAAATACCCTCTAATTTGTCAAGAATTTCTAAGGTCTTATTCATTGCAGAACAGACAAAAACAATTTCGCAGGCTTTTAAATCCTCATAATTTTTGTAAATATGTTCTCCGCTTTGAGATTGCGAAATCCCTATCACATCATAATTTAATCGTTTTAAATCCTTAAAAATAGAACCGCCGATTAAACCTAACCCTATAATACCGATTTTTGCCATAAACTACCTCGTATAAACTCTTGGTAAGCGGACTTTTAAACGACAGGTCAATTCGTAATTAATTGTTCCGAGAATTTTTGCCCACTTGTCAATAGAATTTTCTTCGTCAAGTAATGTAATAACATCACCTAATTCGGCTTCAATTCCGGTTATATCAAACATCATTTGGTCCATTGTAATATTTCCGATTTGAGGAATTTTATGACCGTTCAATACACCGTAAATTTTATTGGATAATCCTCTTGAAACACCATCAGCATACCCTATGGGAATTGTTGCTATTGTTCTGTTACCGTTTGCTCGGTATGTAAAACCGTAACTTACGCCTTCATGGTCTTTTGCTTCATGAATATGAACAATTCTGCCTTTCAGAGATATTACCTGTTTCAAATCAGGTCTGAAGCCTTCGTTATCTTCTGGCATGTCAGGATATAATCCGTATAAAGCGATACCCACACGCCGCATATTTGATTTTGGTATTGTATAGCACATTGTGCCGACAGTGTTTTGTATATGCAACAGTAATCCTGTTGTATCTATATTTTCTATTACATTATTCCAACGGTCGATTTGTACCTGCGTACCTTTTCTGTCTTCAGCCACGGCAAGATGTGTAAAAATACCTTTTAAGTCAATAAAATCACAAGCCTGAACTTTTTTGATAAACTCTGCGGCTTTATCATACCCTATACCAATTCTGTTCATTCCTGTATCAATCTTAACGTGAACCTTTGGTTTTTTGCCTGTTCTCTTGTAAGCTTGATTGCAGGCATCAAGATGTGCCTGTGAAAAAATAGGAATTGCAATATCTTTATCAATTGCTGTTTCAATTGCCCAAACGGGAACTGCACCGAGAACAAGGATTTCAGCATTAATTTTTGCGTTTCTTAAATCAACACCCTCATCAATAGATGCAACACCTAACATATCAAAACCTGATGCCAAAAGTGTTGGTGCAAGCATAACCGAGCCGTGTCCATACGAATCTGCTTTTACAACAGCCAGTAATTTTGTATCCGCAGGAACATTTTTTCTGATTTCCTTTGCGTTGTGTGCAAGATTACCTATATTAATTTCAACCCAGGAATCTCTGTGTATATTTACATTTGTTTGTCTGACATTTCTCATAACAGGTTTATTATACCACTTCACGAAATTGTAGGCAATTATTTACTTGAAAGGTTAATATTTAATTGGTAAAATATTATTAAATTATAGGGGGTATTATGGATAAAGAAAACTTGAAATTCTATTATGAAACAGAACAAGAGGATGCAAAACTTATTTATACAACAGGATTTTTATGGGGAAAAATCAACGCAAAACTTGATGAAATTTTAGCACCCGCAGGTTTAAATTTATCAAAATTCAATATTTTGATGATAATAAAACATGTCGGAAAAACAGAGGGCATACAGCAAAACGAAATCAGCCACCGACTTTTAGTCACAGCATCAAACATAACAAAACTTCTTGATAAACTTGAAAAAGACGGGCTTATAATCCGCACATCAAAAGAGGGTGATCGCCGAGTAAAACTTATAAAAATCACCTCCGACGGTTCAAAATTATTAGATAAAATTTGGACAAAATATACAAAAACAGTAAAAAAGATAATGAACGGCATAGCACCTGCAGATGCAGACTATGTCAATAAAGTTCTCCTCGACTGGCTCGGAAAAATATAATTATTATTGTATTATTATTAATAATATGTTAAAATAATCCTAACAGGAGAACATTATGACAGAAGAATTAAAATTATTTGAAGGACACAGAATTAGACACATCTATGATGAAGAAAAAAATGTATATTATTTTTCAATAATTGATGTTGTCGCAGTTTTGATAGAAAAAGATTACCAAGGTGCAAGAAAATATTGGAATAAACTCGCAGAGCGTTTGCGAAAAGAAGGTTTTGAGCAACTGGTGACAAATTGTCACCGGTTAAAAATGAAAGCTGATGATGGGAAAATGCGAGAAACAGACACCGCTGATATAAAAACAATCTTCCGTATCATACAATCAGTACCGTCAAAAAAAGCAGAACCTATAAAACAATGGCTTGCAAAAGTCGGGCACGAACGTATTCAAGAAATGGCAGACCCTTCAACCGCTATTGACAGAGCAAGAGATACGTATAAACAACTTGGACGTTCCGACAAGTGGATTCAACAGAGAATGTCCGGTCAAGAAACCAGAAATAAATTGACAGATTATTGGAAAGACCACGAAATTAATAAACCTGAAGAATTTGCCATACTTACAAACATAATTCATAAAGAATGGAGCGGTTTAACAGTAAAAGAACATAAAAATTTAAAAAATTTAAAATCACAAAACTTACGTGACCACATGAGTGAAGCCGAATTAATTTTTACAGCTCTTGCGGAACTTGCAACTCGACAAGTTGCGGAAAAAGACAGTGCATCCGGACTGGAAGAAAACTCTTATGCTGCAAAAACAGGGGGAAACATTGCAAAACGAGCAAAAGAAGATTTCGAAAACAGAACCGGACAAAAAGTTGTCACAGAAGATAATTTTTTACCGTCCAAAAAACAAGTTAAAAAACTTACAAGGAAAGAGAAATAGCTGCATAAACAATACTTGAATGGTTAACTATTGTAAATTTTTATTTTATATCTTGACAGAAACACTTGAATATTTAATAGTTGAATGGTAAACTATTAATATAGATAGTTTGTTGGAGACTAATAATGTTCAGAAAAACTTTGACATATTGGTTTTGTATGATAATAGGATATATAACATTTATGATTCCTGTATTCGGAGTTATCTTAGAGCTTTTATTTCTAATAGCTCTTATGGTTATACAACATTCGATTTCAATATTAGATATTTATTATTCATTACCATACATTTTTGCTGTCATTTGTGCGTTTAGTCTTCCAATGCTTGTATTTGTACCCTTTCTTACTGTATTTTTTATTTTTACAGACGGAATAATTTATATTATAAAAGAAATTTATAAATATACCACTCCATCAAAAATATCTGACAATAAAATCAAGCCTAAAAATTATAGCAAAAAGCTTGTCTGTTTAGAAATTTTCTTATTTATGCTCTTTTTATTATGTTTTATATTAACTTCTTTAATATCATATAATTTATATTTTAAACATAATTAATCAGAATACTTTTCATTCTACGTTGTTATTTAATTATCCCGCAAATAAAACAATTTCCCGTCGTTATCGATACTTTGTTTCATCCCTTCGTGGATTAACGTATTGTAATTTGTTACATCAAACTTGTAAGGGGTTGGGAGTTCTTCAAGTTCCCATAATATTTTATATGAATTTGTATCGTCATCTGTCCAAATTGCAAAATCTATATCAGAACCGTTACGGTAAGTTCCTTTTGCCCTTGAACCGTATATCATGACCTTTTCTATTTCCGGTTTTGATTTAAAGTATTCCAATAATTCGTTAACAGTTCTGTCAGGAAGCCCAAAGTTATTTTCCATCAAAACTCCTTAACCACTCTTTAAAAGAACACAACTCATCATAATACGTTGAACTTATATTTTCTAATATAACGTCTATTTTATCCATATTATATTCGTGAGAAGTCGCATTTCTTGCTTTTACCATATCAATCCATATTTGACCGTTAGAGATAACTTCTTTAGAAAAAGCCTCTTTAATAACCTCATTCGGAGTATTGGCAACAATACCTTGAGTATATAAATAATCTTTTAAAACTTTCCAACCCAATTCGCAGATTATTCCAAAACTTTGAGTAAGACCTAACCTGTATGCGTTATTCATCTTATCAGCGACAAAACCGTCACGCATTTCTTTATATAAATCAAATGCTCTGTTAAAATTTTCAATTCTTTCTAATAATCTGGACATTTTATTATACCTTTTTATTCAGAAATTTTTGATGAGAATTCGGCGATAATTCTTGCGATATCGCAGCCGCCGATGGACGCTTCAAGGATTAAACCCGCCTGAATAAACATTGTTTCGGAAAATTCCATATTATCTATATCAACAATTTCAAATTCAACAAAATCAGAGCCGACATATTTAAGTTTTCCGTATTCGCCTCCTGTAGCCCAACGGATAAACATAAACTGTCCTTCATATTCTTTCAATTTTTCCGTTAATTTCATCATAACCTCGCCCTACTTATATTTTAATAAATTTTCGTTTTAAGTCAAATACTGTTAACTTAATTTTGAAATTACAAAGTCTAAAGCACCCTGTTGTGCTTCAAAAACGGTTTTACAATCGTTACATGCTGATTCATAAAAAACGTTGTCCGAAAGTAATTTATCCTGATACTGTTCAAATTCTTCAGGAGTTTTTACTATTTGTCCGGCATTTGTTTTATTCAAAATGCCGTAAATATCTTTGAAATTGTGAATTGACGGACCTGTGATGGTTGGTTTATCATAAACGGAGGCTTCAAGAGGATTGTGACCGCCTGTTTTGTTAAAACTTCCGCCGATAAACGCAAAATGACATATTGAATACATCTTGCCTAATTCACCCAAGGTATCAAGCAGAATTATATCGTAATCGGTAAATTTATCATCTTTTGAACGTAAACCGTAAGTTAATCCCATATTTTTTAATATGTTTTCAATATCCGGAACACGTTTTGGATGACGAGATGCAAGAAGTAATTTTATATCCGAATGTTTTGATTTTAAATTCTTAAAAGCATTTAAAACAATTTCATCTTCTCCTGCATGAGTACTGCCTGCAATAATTACTCTAAAACCGTCTTGTCCCATCTGAATATCAGTGTCTTTTCTTTTTACGTCAAATTTTAAATTACCCATAACCTCGACTTTATCAGGGTTTGCACCTACTTCAATGTATTTGCGTTTATCATCCTCGCTTTGAGTATAAATTGCCGTAAAATTTTTAAATACTTCTTTAAAGAAAAATCTTACTTTCATATATGAATTAAATGTAGAATCAGAAATTCTGCCGTTAATAATTTCTATAGGAATATTTCTTTTATGACAGGCATAAGCAAAATACGGCCAGATTTCGGTTTCCGCAATAAAAACGGTTTTAGGACTTAGCCTTCTTAAAAAACCGTTTACGCAAAAAGGTATATCGAACGGAAAATACGTTATAAAATCTGCAATACCCTCATATTTTTTATGTGCAATTTCCTGTCCTGTTTTGGTTCCCGTTGTTACAACAAGTTTTTTATCAGGGAATGTTTCTTTAATTTTTTTTGCAAGGTTTTCTAACGCAATAACTTCCCCGACAGAAACTCCGTGGAGCATAATAATATCATCGCCACTTTTGAGCGGTGAACTTATAAAACCGAACTTTTCTTTCAAACCTGCGTTAGGTTTTCCGATACACTTGCGGAAAGCAAACACAAACGGTATTACTGTTATAAAAACTATTGTAGATAATATTCCGTATAAAAACATAACAAAATTATTATACTATAAAAAATTTTTTATCTAATCTGAGTTTTGCTAATTATTTTTTAAGCAGTCTTCCAAATACTGTTTGTATTCTTCTTTTAAAGATTTTGGAGCAAGAATTTTACATCCTGCACCCCATTTGAATACATGCCAGATAATTTCCTTATCACCGCTTGCTTTGAAAGTAACCGTCAGACTGCCGTCTTTTTCCTGTTTAATTTTTTGCGTCGGGTGAAAATTATATTGTAAAGCATCCTGAGCAAGTTCAGGTGAAAATGAAAGTTTTACGTCCAAAATTTCCCCGTGATATACCCCAAATGAAAGATTTGTGTATTCCTGCAAATTAAAATCGCCTTTATCAAAAGATTTATCTGTTAATTTCAAATCTTCAAATTTATGTAGAAGATAATTATATATTTCTTGTCCTTTGGCTTTTTCTCTTGCGACAAGGTAAATTTTTTCACCGTAAATCATACCTAACGGTTCTATCAAACGCTTTTTACCATGGTAAATGCCCTCAACCATTTTTGAATGCTGAACAGCCTCTCTTATTATGCCCAAAGTTTCAAGGCTAATTTTATACTGCGGCATTTGACGTACGGCATAACCCTCTGTTTCAAGTATTAATCCAATATTATTTTCGATAGTATTTTGATTTTTGCGGTTAAATGCTTTTATTTTTTCAACCGTTTTTGACAACTCTTCTTTCAATTCTTTGTTGGTTGTTCTTCGCTGATATTGTTCAATATTTGCAAGTTCTTTAGGGGTAAACGAAATCAGACTGCTGATAGAATAGTTAATAAATCCCCAGTGTTTTTGGTTATCATCGCTTTCAATCTCATCTACCTGCGGAAAAATACACGTCAGACTATCTCTCATTCTTTCTGCGGTTCTTCTTGAAACGTTGTATCGTTCCGAGATTTCCGAAATAGTTACCCCCTGAATTTTTGAGGACATAAAAATTGCCAAATCTAATATATCAGAAACCCTTGAATATCTTGGTTTATCTTCCATACTTCACTCCTTTTATTTTTATATTCTAACACATAAAAAAATAACAAAGCAGTCTGTCTTTGCACTACATGATCTATCCAAGGTTTTATTAAAAAAACTAAATAGCAACCTAAAACACCTCCCAGACTAAACAGGTAAAAATTTTTGCATAATTATAAATATTAAATGTTAAAACGATTTAGACTTGTTGATAATCATTCCATATATGTAACAAGGGAAAATACCCCCTGCAAAGCTTGTGCGTTGCGGTAAATCATAGATTTACCACAACCTACCGACTTATTTGTAATAATTTAACAATTTAAAACCAATATCTGATAACGTCTGTATATAATATCGAATGTTTGAAAGTTAATAGTAAAATGATAAAAGCGTATACTAAACTTGTAATTGTAATAATTAATTTTGCATGTTTTGTATTTTTTATCTTGAACCAAAATAACAAGGACAAAACACAAGGCAATATCCCGAGAAGTAACCCACACATTATTTTTAATTCCGGCACTAAATTTAATTTTGCTTCATCAATTTTATGAATTAATATCCAATACACAAAATCAATTATACAAGCAATAGTAATTAGAATTTTGGCAAATTTTTTATTTGTTTCCATTTTATTAAAAAATCTACCTGCAATTTCTTGACCTTGGTACATTTCATAGAGCATTGGATATATTGCAAATTTTAAAGCCAGCAGTAGTATAGGAATAATAGCAAATACTGATATTATTCCTATACTTACAATCGTTGAGATTCCCTCTGAAAATACAAATATTGCACTAAGAAGAAGGAAAAACAAATATCCGCTTATTTGAGCTATATTTGACATTATTAACAAATTCAGTAATATGAAATTTAATGTTTCAGAAAAATTTTTCATTGTTTCATATTAACATAAAAATATGGTTCAAGCCCATCATATAGATAATGTTCATATGTTAATAATGGTTCTACAATATTTATCATAATAACATAATTCTCAAGAAACCCTGCTTCTTGTAATTCTCTCAATTCTTCAACTTCTTTTTCTTTAGAATTATAATCAACTGTATCTAATATTGTTGCGTGCAAAATATCATTTTCATCTAAATAGATATTTTTAATATCACATCTGTGTAGAGCAAAATGGGCGTTAAAAGAACTTGCTCTATACTTTTCTAATATCGTAAAATGTAAACTGTCATCAGGTATTTTTTTATTGCTTTTAAGTTTACTTAAATTTTTTCGAATAAAATCCACGAATTCTAAATATATAAAAATAAAAGTCGCTATTTTCAGCTACATCAAATGGGTATATTTAATCGGTAAAATTTTATCTCAATTATGTTTATAAATTTTGAACGGGAAAATTCAGTAAAATGTTTCAAACCTTTTACGAGGTGTTTAATTTTCTTTTTTGTTATATAATCTGAAAAAAGGGGGAAATGAAATGGAAATGGATTGGCAAAGCTTAGGTTTTGGTTATATGCAGACTGATTACCGTTATGTCGCAAATTTTAAAGACGGTAAGTGGGATGAAGGTGAATTGAGTACTGATTCAAATGTCGTTATAAACGAAAGTGCTTGTGTTTTGCAGTACGCTCAGACATGTTTTGAGGGTTTAAAGGCTTACAGAACGGAAGACAACAGAGTAGTTTGTTTTAGACCGGATTTGAATGCTCAAAGAATGATAGAATCCTGCAAACGTCTTGAAATGCCGATTTTTCCGGAAGAAAGATTTATTGATGCCGTAAAACAGGTTGTAAGCAAGAATATTAACTTTGTTCCGCCATACGGTTCGGGTGCAACGTTATACATAAGACCTTATATGTTTGGTACAAATCCTGTTATGGGGGTGAAACCTGCTACGGAATTTCAGTTTAGAATTTTTGTATCCCCTGTCGGACCTTATTTTAAGGGTGGTATGAAACCGATTACATTAAGAGTTCCCGATTTTGACAGAGCAGCACCTCTTGGCACAGGTCATGTTAAGGCAGGTTTGAATTATGCAATGAGTTTACACGCTATTGTTGATGCTCATAATCAGGGATATAACGAAAATCTTTATGTTGATTCGGCAACAAGAACAAAAGTTGAAGAAACAGGCGGTGCAAATATTATATTCGTAACAAAGGATAACAAAGTTATTACACCTAAGTCAAATACGATTTTGCCGTCAATTACACGCCGTTCGTTAATGTATGTTGCAAAAGAATATTTAGGCTTAGAAACGGAAGAAAGAGAAATAGGAATTAACGAAATAGATAATTTCAAAGAATGTGCATTATGCGGTACAGCTGCTGTACTTTCGCCTGTAGGCAAAGTCGTAGATCACGGCAAAGAAACTTTATTCCCGTCAGGTATGGATAAACCGGGTGAAATTACTCAAAAACTTTATGATACTCTGACAGGTATTCAAATGGGCAGGTTGAAAGCTCCCGAAGGCTGGATATATGAAATTGAACCTGCAAAAACCGCTGTATAATTTATTCTAAGGAGTATATTATGATAGAAAGTTTCTTTCAAAAACATTTGACCGGCAGAAATGTTATCTTTTGTATAATAGCTGTATTATTTTTGGCGTTTATGTCACAGGTACCTGATGTCGTAATAATGTTTTTTGCATCATTTGTAATTGCCTGCTCCCTTGAGCCTTGCGTTGCAAAATTAAGTAAAAAATATAAAAGAAGTACCGCATCAGGAATAGTTCTTTTTGGGGCTTTAATACTGATGCTGCTTTTTATTGTTCCTTTGATTATTATTGCGGGACATGAAATAGGAAATTTTGCAGACTCTTTTCCGCAATATATGAATACAATAAAAGATATTGTGGATAGTTCTTCTATAATTAAGCGTCCGAGATTAAGTAATATTGATGTGGGCGGTATGATAACTTCCGCATCTGGTGTTACCACAACAGTAATCGGTGAAACTATAAATTTCGGTAAAAATATAGGTTCGGGATTTGTATATTTTATCGCTTCTTTACTTATAATATATTATTTTATGGCTGACAAGGATATAGTCAGAAATGCCTGTATAAAAATGTTTCCGCCTCAGATGAGAGAACGCACCGGAGAAATTTATAATACAATTTCACAAAAAATAGGCGGATATATAATTGCACAGATAGCTACATTGGCAAGTGTCGGTGTGATTATGACAATAGGACTCTTAATTTTAAGAGTTGACTACGCATTATTACTCGGTTTAATGACATGCATATTAGATATAATTCCTATTGTCGGACCAACAATTGCACTTTTAATATGTCTTGTTGCTACTTATAAGGCAGGTATCGGTGTTTTAATCGGTGTAGGTATAGTTTTTTCTGTTGCCCAACTTGTGGAAAACCAATTTGTAAGACCGTATGTATTCGGTAAATTCCTTGATATACATCCGCTGATTATTTATCTGTTCTTATTTATAACAGCCAAATATCTTGGCATAATCGGTGTTGTGTTTGCTCCTGCTATTGCAGCAACGGTTGTTGTACTGATTCAGGAAGTTTACATGAAAAATATTGAATAAAATTTTTCAATTCGAAAAAATTTCTAAAATATATTGTGTATATATTCGTTCATGTTTAAATAACGTGTATATACTCATGTCAAGTTATTAAGAAATGTAAATTATATAATTATTATATACTATATTGGGCAAAAATTTTTAAAAACTTGTTTTTAAATATATATAAGAGGTATAATGCATTTATGAGCGAAAAAGACGAGAGAAATTTACAAATAATTGAATCCGCAAAGACGGAAACAAAGTCTGAAACCGTTGCAAAATCAACACATCAGACTAATCCTCTTATGAGAAAATTTCTTGAATTTAATAATGAAAAATCAAACAAATTCAATGTCAGAGATTTATTTCGCAAATAATTATGCTCTCGGATGAGTTTCATCATACACTTCTTTAAGATGTTGTGATGAAATGTGGGTGTATATCTGAGTATTGGATATACTTGCGTGTCCCAGCAGTTCCTGTACCACTCTTAAATCCGCTCCGTTTTCAATTAAATGAGTTGCAAAACTATGTCTGAAAACGTGCGGAGTAACGTGTTTTGGCAAATCTATTTTTTCAACAATATCATTTATTACATTACGAACGGTTTTTGGCTGAAGCCGATACCCCGTATTATTGATAAAAACAGGAGAATTATCCTCTGTATTTACTTCATACCCTTTTGCAACAAGCGGTCTTGCTGTTTCAATGTATCTTGTAAGATATGATTTTGCACGCTCTGATACAAGAATAATACGTTCTTTTGCACCTTTACCGAAAACTTTTATTTCGTTTTCCTCTAAATTCAGGTCTTCAAAATTAAGTCCGCTGAGTTCGGAAATTCGCATTCCCGTTGCCCACAAGAGTTCCAGTATAGCTTTGTTCCTGAAACCTGCCGGTGTATCTATCGAAACGTTATTTAAAATTTGTTCGACCTCATACGATGTGAGGAATTTTGGCAAATTTCTCGGTCGTTTGGGGGAATTTAAACTTTCTGCCGGATTAGAGTCAACCCTTTTTTCCCTGTAAAGGTATTTATAAAAGGTTCTCAGGCTTGAAATTTTTCTTGCAAGAGTTGTTTTTTTGTACTGAAATTTTTGGATAAAATGCAAATACTCTCTGACTTTTGAGAAATTTACTTCTTCACATGAAGTTTCATCAAGCCAGATTAAAAAGTCCAAAACATCAGTATAATAGGCTTTTGCGGTATGTTTAGAAAAATTACGTTCAACGAGTATATACGCTTTAAATCCTTCTAAATCATTTTTTGAGTTTTTGTTTAATCCCATTGTTAACCTTATTGATTTTTTCAAATAACTATTATACAATATACTCAAAAGAATTAAAATAGTAAAGGGAAAAAGTTACCATGAATTACAAAAAACTGCTCATAGCATCATTTATTTGTGCTGGTTTATTCAGTGTTTCTGCAGCGTATTCAAAAGAGCTACAAGCAAAAGTGGCAAAGACCAATGCACCGAATGTATACCAGAAATATGCATCTATTAATAAATTAATCGAATATCATAATTATGATGAAGCGGATGTTGCTTTACAATCATTGTTAAAAGCAAATGCAAATGATTTGGAAGCACAGAGTTTAAGAATTTTGTGGATGGCTTATCAGCAAAAATTAGCTCCGGCTCAGGCTGAGTTGGATGTGTTGTTAGCTAAACATCCTAATTATGCTCCGTTACACTATGCGCAAGGTATGGTTTATCTGAAACGTCGTACTTCATCAGACGTTACATACATTCGTGATTCAAAAGATTTGTTGAATGACGCAATTAAAGAATTTGTAAAAGCTGTAAATATTAACAGCAATTTTTATCAGGCATATAATGCTATGGGTATAGCTACTTTACAGCTTGGTAATAAAGACGATGCAAGAGAATTATTTAAGACTGCAACCCGTATTAATCCAAATTTCGCAAATGCTTATGATAACTTAGGTAATTTGGAATTGATTGCAGGTAACTTATCAGCAGCAGAAAATTACCTGATGCAGTCTTTAAAATGCAATTCTCATAACCCGACAGCAATGTACCACTTAGGTCAGGTTGCTGTTCGTCAAAAAGATTACAATAAAGCTTTGACCTGGTTAAATCACTCATTACATATTAATCCAAATTCTTCTCCTGCATTGACTTTGCAGGGTGAATGCTATTTGGTACAGGGTAACCAGGCAGCAGCTATTAACTCTTTCAAAAAAGCAATTACCGTAAAACCTGAAAATACTCGTCCATATATTAACTTGGCGAATGTATATGAAAAACGTTCAGATGCGGAATTTGCAATCGAACAATTAAAAACCGCTATTGCAATTAACCCTGGATACAGCGATGCTATCATGAGGGTTGCTGATTTATCTTTGGAAGAAAGAAAATACTATCAGGCATTAGACTATTATTCAAAATTAGTTAATGACCCTACATACGGTAATGATGCAATTATCGGTTTGGCAAATACATATTATGAAATGTCAAAAGACAGAGGTCATAACGGCAATATGACAACAAATAAAGAGTTGTATATGGCTTATGACTATGTAAACGAAGCAATTAAACGTGTTCCTAACAGACTGGATTTCCACCTTGCAAAAATTAAACTTGCAAGACTGACTCACCAGTTGCCGATGACAAAAGACAGTATTAATTATATTATTCAGTCATCAGGTAATACTGTTATGGATAACGTAATTAAAGGTGAAGCATATCTTGCTTTAGGTCGTGAACAGGATGCTGTTTATACATTTGAAAATGCTGTAAACTTTGCGGATAATGTTCAGGATGAATTATATTTGGCAGAGATACTTGTTCACAACAAACAGTTCAGAACTGCTCGTACCGCTTTGAAAAAAGCATTGATGCAGGATCCTGATAACGTTATAGCAAAAAATGGTATTGCATACATTGACTTGTGTGAAACAAAATCCAATGAATTCTTTGATATTGCACAAAGAGAATACAAAGAAGGTAATTACGCAAGTGCAATTGAATACTGTAACAAAGCAATCGACTTCTATCACAACAGTCCTGACATTACTAAGTTAAAAGCAATGTCATTTGAAAAAGAACTTAACTATGCAGGTGCTGTTAAGTATTACAGTAAATACTTAGAAATGAGTCCGAATGCTCAGGATGCTAGTTACATTCGTTCATTAATTGACAGATACCAGCAGAAAGTATAAAAGAAAACCCTAAAATGCAAAAATTTGATATTCGTAAGTCATTTGAAATATTCTGGAGAGAGCCCTTGAGTATTTTGAAAGAGGGCTTATTTCAGATTGTCAATATTCAGTCGGCAGAAAATATTTTTGAAAAGAAGCCTGCCGTAAATATTGACTTTATGAAGGACGGAAGAACTCAAATTACTGTTGTTGATAGTGATAAAATGTATCAGCTGTTTCAGACTGTGTTATTAAAACAACGTTTAAAAGAATCTCAGAAAAAAGCATTAATTACAAAATAAAGTATATCATCACAAGCAGTACCAAAAATTCATGATATAATACATTTATGGCAAATAAATTTTTACAGGCTAAATTTGTTATCAGTGCAGAAAAGTTATCACAATGTCCTGCTTTTAATCTGCCTGAATTTCCTATGCTTGGGCGTTCAAACGTCGGAAAATCGTCATTTATTAATGGTCTTGCAAATCATAAAAAACTGGCAAAAACATCCAATACTCCGGGGAAAACAAGACTGATAAATTTTTTCGATTTTTCGGGGAAATTTATGATTGCTGATTTGCCGGGATACGGTTATGCAAAAGTTTCAAAAGAAGCACAAAACAGATGGCAAAAATATTTGGAAGAATATCTTTTGAAGCGTGAAGAAATTTGTTATCTGATACAATTAATTGACGGACGTCATGACATTCAAAAAAATGATTACCAGATGAGAGAATGGGTAAAAGCTTATGATTTACCTATTATAACCGTTGTTACAAAAATGGATTATGTACCTAAAAATAAAATTCAAAATGTATTACAAAAAGTTGAAAAAGAATTTGGTGGTATAGTGCTTCCGTTTAGTGCAACTGACAACAGATATAATGAAAAAGTGCTGGATACATTACTTGAAATAAGCTCCGGGAATAAATCATAATTTTATACAATTCGGCACATCCTGTCCCCATTGAGTATTTTTTTAATATTAATCATAGTTTGTGTAAGATTATTTGCAATTGCATCTTGCGTTGCATAGGCTATACATGGGGTTATTATTGCGTTTTCACAGTTATTAAATTTTTCTATAAATTCAGTTTGTTTTAAACATTCTAAATGTGACGGATAAAGTTCATCGGATAAATTTTTGCAATTATAACAGATGCTTTCACAAGGT
The DNA here is from genome assembly GCA_902760645.1 of uncultured bacterium. Lineage (GTDB taxonomy): Bacteria > Cyanobacteriota > Vampirovibrionia > Gastranaerophilales > Gastranaerophilaceae > UBA1221. The sequence goes on along the minus strand of CACWHC010000014.1, from coordinate 20,963 downwards.
GATGTATCTAATGCTAATTTTTGAATTTTTCCGGATTCAAAATATTTAAGTAAAATTTCCAAATCAACAATTTCGCTTTTTGAAGTATTAATAAAATACATTCCGTCTTTAAAATTTGATATAATTTCTTCATTAAACAAATGATATGTTTCCGGCAAATAATCAAGATGAATTGAGATTATATCAGCTTTTTGAACAAGCTCTTTGAGTGGTAAATATTCAATTTTATATTTATCAATAAGCTCTTGTCTTTTTATTGTGTCATACGCAATTACTTTCATCCCAAAATCATTTGCAAATTTGCAAACATAAGCACCTGTTATTCCCGTACCTGCAATTCCAAGTGTTAAATTATCCAAATCTCGTCCCAAAAATCCGCCATAATATTTTTTACCTGATTTTATAAGATTATTTGCAGGAATAATGTTTCTTACAAGATTTATTATCAATCCCATTGTATATTCGGCAACAGATTTTGCACCAAACTGAGGGATATTTACAACCGCAATATTTTTGTCTTCACAGCTGTTTAGACATATATGATCAAAATGAGAGGCTCTTACAGAAATTATTCTGAGATTTTTAAAATTTGAGAGAACCTTTCGGGTAACTGAGGAATTATTGAAAATGCTTATTACTTGAGTATTTTCAAGTATATCTTCCGGCAAATTTTTGATAAATTCTTCATCTAAGCATTCTTCATATAATTTTATATTATAACCTTCAAAAGGGTGTTCCTCTAAATATTTTTTTTCCGCTTCTTTTATTTCAAACATAAGAATATTTATTGCCATTTTGTGTTCTCCGTTATTAGTTACTATTTAAATAATTCAAAAATACACGGATTTCATTAGCCGGATGTCCTATAATATTTAAATTAATTTATAAAAATTCAAAAAAACTCTTGCAATCAGGACGGGTTTGTGGTTTCATGAGTCTTGGAACGGGCAATTCCTCTTAGCCTTGTTCAAGGGAAACCGGCAAGCGGCGGTCGGGATTCCGCAAAAAGTACATTAATAAGAAGGAAAAACAAAATGTTAAAAATCAGATTAAAAAGATTAGGTGCAAAGAAAAACCCTACATACAGAATTATCGTTATTAATTCAACAACAAAAAGAGAAGGTCGTCCTATTCAGGAATTAGGTCATTATAATCCTAAAACAAAAGTTATGAAACTGGATTTGACTACTGCTCAGGATTGGGTTAAGAAAGGTGCTCAACCTACTGAAACAGTTGCATACTTAATGAAAAACTGCAATGCTGACGGAACTTTGAACTACAAAAAGAAAGAAACCGTAAAACTTTCTAAAAAAGCTCAGGCAAAAGCAGCAGCTGAAGCAGAAGCAAAAGCAGCAGCAGAGGCTGAAGCGAAGGCAGCAGCTGAAGCTCCGGCTGAAGAAACACCTGCAGAAGAAGCAGCAACTGAAGCTTAATTTTTATAAAAAAATAACATTGAAAAAATCCCTGTTATTCACGACGGGGATTTTTTATTGCAATAATCAGTAACTAGTACAGTACCTTGACAACAAGCGGCAAAACTTCTAAAATAACATTATGGCAATAGTTTATTTAAGTTTAGGTTCAAATCAAGGAGATAGAATAGGTTATGTTCAACAAGCGACAAGCTTGTTAAATTTAACCGACAATATTACTATTATCAGAACTTCAGCATTTTACGAAACCGAGCCGTGGAATATGACTACAAAAACCTGGTTTGTTAATGCTGTTATAGAATTAAAAACTTCATTGTCTCCCGAAGATTTATTAAAAGAATGCCAAAGAATAGAAAAACAGCTTGGAAGAACTCCCGTAGAAACGGCAGGTTATGCGGACAGAACAATAGATATAGATATTTTATTTTACGGAAAAGAAATTATCAGTAATAACAATTTAACAATTCCGCATAAATATCTTCATTTAAGAGCCTTTACTCTTGTTCCTTTGCTGGAGCTTATTCCTGATTTTGAACATCCTGTGTTGCACAAGACGATAAGCGAATTGCATAATGACTTAGAAAACCCTGAGATGGTATTTTTATATGGCACAAGAGTTGACATATAAAATAGGTATAGTAGGCGGAGGCCCGGCAGGATGTTTTTGTGCATGTCAGCTTCAGAAGGATTTTGATGTAACTGTTTTTGAATGTAAAAAACCGCTTATTACATTGCTTCCTACAGGTGGCGGAAGATGTAATCTCGGATATTATGAATTTGATGTAAAGGAACTGGCAAAAAATTATCCCCGTGGTGAAAAGTTTTTGTATTCGGTGTTTTCAAGATTTTGTACAGGTGATGCAATAGAATATTTTGAAAATTTGGGTGTTTCGGTATACGTTCAGGAGGATATGCGAATTTTCCCAAAATCAAACAGTTCTGCAGATGTCAGAGAAAAATTTTTAAATGCCTTAAAAAATACTAAATTTAAAAAAGAAAGAGTTTTAAGAATAAATCAAAATCCTTTAACGATTGTAACTGATTGCGGAAGTTATAATTTTGATAAGATAGTTATTGCCGTTGGAGGTCATAACGGTTATGATTGTGCAAAATTTCTCGGACATAACATAATTGAGCCAAAGCCTGCCCTGACAGCACTAAAAACCAAAGAGAACTTTAAAAAACTTAGTGGTGTAAGTTTGCAAAATGCCAAATGGAACGGGTTAAACGGTGATATTTTATTTACCCATGAAGGAATTTCCGGTCCTTTGGTCTATAAAATTTCATCAATAAAAGCAAGAGATAAATTTCCTTACGATATATCTTTTGATTTAGTAAATGAAATTGATTTGCAGGAGGAATTAAATAAAAATCCACACAAAAATATAAAAAATCTTATTGCTGAATTTGTACCAAAATCTTTTGCGGAATATATTATTCAATGTACAGGTATAGACGGTGAAAGAAAGTCGCATACTATTGACGGTAAAACAAGGGATAAAATTTTAAATCAATTACACAATTTTAAAATTAATGTAGTATCAGCAATTAAAGGTGGGGAGGTTGTTACGTCAGGCGGTGTTGATTTAAAGGAAGTTAACCCTAAAACATTAGAATCAAAACTTGTCAAAGGGGTATATTTTTGCGGAGAAGTGCTTGATATAGACGGATTTTGCGGAGGTTTTAATTTGCAGAACTGTTGGTCAACAGCATTTGTTGCTTCAGAAGGAATAAAAAATTTAGTATAACGTAAAATAGCTTTATGTTTGCACAGAATCAGACATCATGATAAAATGGATTTATGGTTGCGGATAACAAATTAAATATTAAAATCAGACCTATGACCCAAGCTGATATAGATGATGTTGTCAAAATAGAAGAAGCATCTTATGGTAAACATCATTGGTCAAGAGAATCATTTTTTAACGAATTAAATAATGATTTAGCGTTTTATTTTTGTGCTTTAAATGATAAAAATGAAATTGTCGGATACATCGGAACATGGCAAATTATGGAGGAAGCTCATATTACAAATGTTTCAGTAAACCCCGAAATGAGAAGAAAAAAAATTGGAGAAGCTCTTTTATATTATGCAATAGAAAATTGTTATTCCAATGGTATAAAATATATTACTCTTGAAGTCAGAGTATCTAATATAAAAGCCATAAATTTATACGAAAAATACGGTTTTAAGTCGCTTGGGACAAGAAAAAGTTATTACCAGGACAATAATGAAGATGCCTTAATAATGTGGACAGAAAATATTTTTTACGATAAATTTAAGTCATTGTATAATAAAAATATAGAGAATCTTAAAAAGGTTATTATTATAAATGAGTGAATACGAAGAAAATAATGAGTTTTCAGACTCCACGGAGAGTAAAAAGCCTGTCTTATCAAAATTAAAAAAGCTGAAAAAACTCAAAAAAAAGAAATCTAAAGAAGAAAAATTACGAGATAAAGAAAAGAAGAAGAAAAAAAAGGGTATCCGTATAGGTATCGGAATGGTTATGCTGGTTTTATTCTGTTCATTTTTGCTTGTTGTTGCAACATTTCTGCAATTAAATATCACGCATTTTATTATTCCTGCAAAACTGTTTGTTTTTGATACGGGTACAATGGATGATTACTTGTTTTCAATAAAGTATATACCGCAAATTCCTGTTGCAATGTTTATAGTCGGATTATTGGGCAGGAAATTCGGATTTATAAGTATATTAACATATATAATTGCCGGATTATTTTTCATGCCCGTATTTGCACTTGGCGGTGGTTGGAGATATATCGGGGAATACAGTTTTGGTTATATCCTTGCATTTTTGCCGGCAGCGATAATATTAGGTTCGGTAATAAAAAAAGATTATTCTTATAAGAATATTGCAAAAGCCGTAATATTAAGTGTATTAACAATTCATATAATCGGTATTATTTATATGACCGGACTTGCATATTTCAGACATGCAGGGATAGATTTTGTTACAAGCTGGATTGCTGCCCAAAGCGGATTGAAAATATTATATGATTTAATTTTTAGTTATTTACTTGTTCTTTTGTCAAAATATGCAAGAATAATTTTGTGGTTTTATATGTAAATAATTAATAACATTAAAGACTTAAAAATATTTCTGTAATATAATTGTCTTGTATTACACTATTTAAAATTGATTGGGATTATAGCTTTGAATAAGAAGAAATATCATTTTATAGCAATAGGCGGAGTAGGTATGAGCGGATTAGCAAAGTATTTACTCGAAAATGGCTGCGAAGTATCAGGTTCGGATGTTTGTGACAGCAAATATGTTCATAAGGTAAAAGATTTAGGTGCAACAGTACATATCGGACACAGTGCTGATAATGTACCTAGTGATGCAATTGTTATTGCAAGTACTGCTATCAGGGATACAAATCCTGAAATTGTCAGAGCAAAAGAATTAGGGTTACCTATATATCATAGATCTGATTTATTGGCGGAAATTTCAAGAGAAGGTAAATTCTTCCTTGGATATTCAGGTACTCACGGTAAAACTACAACAAGCGGATTAAGCTCTTATGTGTTAGAAAAAGCAGGTTTAAAACCATCATATGTTGTCGGCGGAATTATCCCGGAACTGGATACAAATGCTCATTGTCAGGATGGTAAATTCTTTACGGCAGAACTCGATGAGAGTGACGGTACTATAGTTAAATATGTTCCGAATATTTGTGTTGTTAATAATTTGGAAGCTGATCATCTTGATTTTTATAAAGATGGTTTAAAATCAATTCTTGCAACTTTTGAAAAATTTATTTCTCAAATGCCGGAAAATGGTGTTGTTCTTGTTAATAATGACTGTGAAGCCTCAAAAAGTCTTCATGGACATAAAACATTAACGTTCGGACTAAGCGAAGATGCGGATTATTCTGCAAGAAATATTGAATATAACGAAGATTATACAAGGTTTGATATTTATTATAAAGGTGAATTTTTGACCGATTTAAAAATTATTTTAAAAGGCACTCATAATGTGTATAATTCGCTTTCTGTTCTTGCCAGCTTACATCAGGCGAATATAGATTTGGAACTTGTTAAACCTCACTTTGAAACTTTTACGGGCATGGGCAGACGTTTTCAAAAAGCAGGAGAATTTGACGGAATTGTTTTATATGACGATTATGCACATCACCCAACAGAAATAAAAGCGGCATTATCTTCTGCAAAATGCTTTAAAGATAAAAACATTATTGCAGTTTTTCAACCGCACAGATACACTCGTTTAAAGAATTTGTGGAAAGACTTTTTATCTGCTTTTGACAGTGTAGACAGAGTTGTAGTTACTGATGTTTACGCTGCTTCTGAGGATAAGATTGACGGTGTAAACTCAGACAGATTTGTCCAAGATTTATCTGCCAAATTAGATATACCTTGTGAACATATTTCCGGAGATATGAAAGAAGTTGCAAAAACTTTGTTCCCTACTTTGAAAAGCGGAGATGTCGTTATAGGTTTAGGTGCCGGCACGATTAATGCTTTAAATAAAGAACTTTTAAATTTAAAAAAAGAGGTTATTGACGTTGCACGTTGAATTTGAAGAAAATTTCGATGTAAAAAAACTTACAAGCTTCAAAATTGGCGGAAAAATTAAAAAAGTATATTTTCCTAAAACCGTTAAAGAGTTTGAAGAGGTAGCGAAATGTGAAGAACAATTTGAAGTGTTTGGGAATTGGTCAAATACTCTCGTATCTTCTGACGGCTATGATGGTGTTGTTATTGTTACCTCTAAAATGAGTAATTATCTGTGGACTGAGAATAGTTTATATTTTTGGGCAGAGGCAGGTTGTAAAGGACCTATGCTTGCTCAGATGACGGAAAATGCAGGACTTAGCGGTTTTGAATTTATGATAGGGTTTCCCGGCTCTTTGGGCGGAAATATATATATGAATGCATCAGCTCATGGTCAATGTATTAGTGATAAACTGGTAAAAGTTACTTGTTATTCCAAAGAAAAGGGAATCTTTGAACTTTTAAAAGATGAAATGGAATTCGGTTACAGAAGTTCTGTTTGTCAGAGAAAAGACATAATTGTTTTGGGTGCGGAGTTTGAATTAGAAAAAAAATCTTCCGAAGAAATTAAAGCTAAAATGGAAGAAAATTTGGCGTTTAGAAAAGCTCACCAGCCATCACTTGCATTACCAAATTGCGGCAGTGTATTCAGAAATCCTGAAGGAAATTCCGCAGGAAAATTATTAGATGAAGTTGGGGCAAAAGATTTTAAAGTCGGTGGGGTACAAGTCTGGGAAAATCACGCAAACTTTATTGTTAATTCTGAGCAAAAAGGTACATCTACTGACGTTTTAGAACTGATGTTAAAAATGTTTTCATCGGTTAAGGAAAAGTATGGTATAGAACTTAAACCTGAGGTAAGATATTTAGGTAATAAGAATTTAAGAGAGGTTGAAATATGCAAAATATTGAATATAAAGTAGATAAAAATGCAAAAATAGCAGTACTTTGCGGCGGTATGTCATCAGAAGCGGATGTTTCAATGCGTTCAGGCAAAGGCTGTTTTGAAGCACTAAAAAGGCTTGGATACAACAATGCGGAAATGGTAGTTGTTGATAAAGATATTGCAAAAAAATTAGCAGACGGCAAATATGATTATGCTTTCAATGCTTTGCATGGTAAATACGGTGAGGACGGTTGTGTTCAGGGGATATTAGAAATTCTTAAAATACCTTATGCCGGCTGCGGTGTTATGGCTAGTGCTATTTGTATGAACAAGGAGTATACAAAACGTGTTCTGTCTACTTGCAAAGATATTCCTCTTATTAAATCCGTATTTGTTAAAAAAGGCGAAGATGTCGTTAAAGCCTGTGAAAATTTAAGATATCCCCTTATAACAAAACCTGTTTGTGAAGGGTCAAGTTTTGGGATGACAAAAGTTAATAAGCCGGAAGAGCTTGTTCCTGCATACAAAGAAGCTGTTAAATTTAATGCGGATGTATTAATTGAAGAATTTATTGACGGTTTCTTTATTACAGTAGGAGTTTTGGAAAAAGACGGAAAGGCTTTTGCAACTGAAATTTTGGAAATAAGACCTAAAAATGAATGGTATGATTTTGAAGCTAAATATACAAAGGGTATGTCGGATTTTATTGTTCCGTCAACAGCGTTATCCGAAAAAGCGACAAAACATATTAAAGAAATTGCGGTTAAGGCTCATGAAACGGCGGGCTGCTCAGGTGTTTCAAGAGTAGATTTTATGGTAATGAATGATGAACCGTATTTCCTTGAAATTAATACAAGTCCGGGAATGACCGAAACAAGTGATTTGCCTGCTCAGGCTGCTGCTATGGGTATAAGTTACGATGAATTGGTACTATTAATTTTAAACAGTGTAGGTTTGAATAAGTAGAAATGTCTGAAGAAGAAAAGCAAGAACAAGAACAAATAAACGAAGAGGTTATTGATCCTGTCAAACTCGTTAAAAAGGTTCGTAAATCAAGGAAATTAAGAAAGGGTCGCAGAAAACAATCTGTGTTTCGTAAAACTTTTCGCTTTCTTATGACGTTGTTTATTCTTTTTGCGCTTATTTATGTTTCAAAAATGCCTCAGTGGTATTTACCTAAAAATGCTTATACTACGGTTAATAACAATACTATTATGATAGTTAATAACCGAATAGTTAAACCCCACAGAATCCTTGCATTTTTAAAACTTCATAAGGTTCCGGATGTTCCTATTTATATGATGAAAACAGCCGATATTGAACGTGATATTAAAAAATTACGACCAATAAAAGATGTATATATAAGACGATACGCATTTCCGGCAAGGTTACAAATAATTGTTAAAGAAAGAACGCCCGTTCTTTCAGTTGCGTTGAGTGAAACAACACCTGTTGTAGGTGTATTTGCTGAAGATGGGGTTTTAATCGGGCATGAATTTATGCCTATAAATCCGAATATTAAAACAATAAAAGTTCTTGCAGTTTATGGTGGGAATAACAGCTATACAAAGTGGACACTTGCAAAAGTAAATGAAATTCAAAAAATTGCTACTTATGTTCAAAGTTATGCTAAAGAACCGATTGAATATATTGATATGCGTAACCCAAATGATGTTTTTGTAAAAGTTAAAACTGCCAAAATAAGATTAGGCAAAATTGATAGTACAGTATACGAAAGAATTATGCGTATACCGTCAATCTTGCCGCAAATAAAACTCATTCAGTCAAATGTTGAATACCTTGACGTTAGCTGGGAAAAAGTAAATTATTTAAAACTAAAATAATTTAAATTTATAGTTTACGTCTTATAACGGTATTTGAGCCTTGTGATGAAATGAATAATATGCCGTCTTGTATATGTAAACAGTACGGTTTGGAAATATTACTTAAATACTGAACAACAGCTCCTGTCGGAGTTATTTTTACAATATTGTCGGTATTATAATTTGCTACATAAATATTTCCTGCACTATCAGATGCTATATCAATAGGACCGTTAAGTTTTTCACTTTTAACAAAATCACTTTTGGCTCCGTTAGGTGTAATCTTGGTAATTGAATTGTTACTGAAGCTTGCAACATACAAATTGCCGTCTTTATCCGTTGTAATTCCGGTAGGACTCGGGAGATTTGAATAAACACCGTTTGATTGAGGAATATTTGACATATTAGCAGATGCTTGTTCTGCTAAATCTTTTGCTATAGTTTGCAAATCGGTATTTAAAGTATTTGCAAGGATTTGTGCTTTTGAATATACCGGACTGGATTGCGGAATTAACGCAAGATATTTCTTAGCGTTATCTGCTTGTCCCAGTTTAATGCTTAACTCTGCAGCATTAAATACAGCTTCAAAATCATCAGGTTTCCTTACAATAATTTGTTTAAAAACATTCAGGGCTTCCGCATTATCATTCATTTGGCGAAGAATCACGCCAAGATTATAATATGCATCGATATAATTTGCATCTGTTCCGATGGCCTTTCTAAACATATTTACTGATTGAGCATACTGCCCTTGCCGGTATAAATCTACACCCTGATTGTAATACATTTTAGCTTCATTACTTGTATCTGCTAATGCAACAGTGCAGGTTACACAAGTAAGAACTAATGCCGTTGTTAAAAATTTCTTCATCATACCTATATCTCACTTAATTCTTCTATTAATTTTTGATTTTTCTTTGCAAACTTTTCTCCTCTTGCTATAATAGCAAGTTTTAAAATATTTGCAAGATTTATTGCATTTAAAGATTTATAATTGTCAGGTAATCTCAAACTCCAGTTTGCATCTCCCGATGTTCCGGGTCTGTTATAAACATCGTAAATATTGAAATAATCCGTAAAGAAAATTTGAATATTTTCTGCTTTTGATGCAAAAATTTCAACTAATTTCGTTTGAGCAAGGAACTCTGCATTTTTTGTTAATTCAACAATCAAAGCATCTTTGTTATCCCAATCCGGGAAATCCAGGTCTTCTACAAGATTTTTGACGTGCAAATAACCTTCATGGGTATTAATCATTGAATCTGCCCACATTTTTATCGGTTGATTATCATGAGTACCTACCATAGCCCAACATCTTTCGTTGATGTTTTTGCAACGGTACGGGTCTTCAGGTTTTTCGGGTTCCGTAAACTGGGTTAACTTCATTCCCTGCAAATCATACGCTTTCATAACAGCAGCAACCGGATTAGTTAATGTTCCCAAATCCTCACAAACGATTGCATCTTTATCAAGACCTTCTTCTTTTGCTGCCGCAATAACAATTTTTTCAATTAATCTTCCGTATAATTTTATTTGTTTATCAGATAAAGTTTTTACACGTTTTTCCTTATCTGCAGGAATTTCAGAATCCAAGTCCTTAATCTTTGGAATTGCAAATTTACCTAAAAATTCGTGTTCAGGTGAAGAATATAATCTGCCTGCCCCATCTTCAATTTTCGGTTTTTTCCCTGCTTTGTATACCCATGGGTCAATCAAACCTACAATATGATCAATTCTCACACCGCCCGGATTTTCTTTAAACATTTTTTTGAAAAGATTTTTCATTAAAATGCCGCCTTCATCCAATGAACCGTCAGCTTTATACAATTTTTCAGGATTCATTACAGGGAAACCCCATGCCTGACCATCTTTTGAAAAATAATCAGGAGGACAACCCAACATCCAACCTTCTAAGAATAGTGATTGATATGCCCAGCAATCTCTGTCGGAAAATGCTACCTGACGGTCGGCAATCATCTTAATATCTTTTTTCTTTGCATATTTTAGAGTTTCTTCATTTTGTTTATTTAAAATAAACTGAACAAATTTATAATAATCAATGTCATCGGCATATTTTTTAGAAATTTCTTCAATTCTTTTGCCAAATTCTAATTTTTCTTCAATAGATTTAGGATTAAATAAATTTTTATCTGTTTCGGAATCCCATAAAGGCCAGTAATCGTTGCCGTGTTCTATTGATAATGCTTCATACAAGCTGTCTTTATCAAGCCATGAATCATTCTCCATTTTATAAATAGAAAATTCCTTCATCCATTTTTTATCATTTTTTGCTTTGAAATTTTCCCATGCTTCTCTCAAAGCTTCATCCTGTTTTTTATAAATGTAGGAGTATGCAGTTTTGTTTGTATCTTTGTTAGGATTTTCACGGACAATACGTTCATAAGTTTCCGTTGACAGAATATTCATCCATTCTTTTTGTGTCAATTGTTTCAGATCAATAAAAAGCGGATTACCTGAAAATATTGTACCCGTATACGGAGAAGAATCGCAACTCTTAGTTTTTCCTGCAGGTCCTAACTGTATTGATGAAAAAATACCGCTTGCCCAGTCAATTATATCTTTCCCGCCTTGTGAATTAATTGTACCAAACCCTGTATTTTCACCTTCTGCAGCCGGGAAACTGCCATTGTGCATAATAAATGCCAAATTCTTTTTACCCAAAACTTTGAGTGCTTTTTCTATAGTCTTGGTAGTATTTTTCTCCAAAGTACAAACCATATAAACTTTCTCCTTATAACCAGTAACCACACATTGATAGTATCATGAGCATAAAATTATTACAATATACTACTCCTTAATAAGTTTTGCTAATTTATCATAATCTATTTTTGAATTATGTCTTGGATCTCTCGGAATTTTTAAAAATTCTATTCTGTCATATTCAAAGCCTGATAATTTTGCGGTCTCAAATTCATTTATTTTTGATGAAGGTTTCAGTTCTATTGCCAAAACAATTTTGTTTCCTATTTTCATTACGGTTCCAATCTCGATTTCATCGATTTCAAGTAAAGCATTTTCTATCGGGAAAACATAAATTTCTTTGCCGTTATACTCAAATCTGTTTTTAACTCTGCCCATAAGAAATAAATTATCATCCTTATCGATATATCCTGCATCACCGGTTCTGTGCCAAATTTGGCCGTTGTAACGTATTTTGGCAAAATTTTGTGCTTTTTCGCTGTTGTAATATTCTTTTAAAACATGTTTCCCCTCTACACAAATTTCTCCGATTTCACCCTGCGGCAACCAGCTTTCTTCAAAGTTTTGTACAGGTTCATCAGACGGTCTTATAATTTTTACATTAATATCATCAATAGGTTTTCCGACAAATAATCCGTCTTTAACTTCTCCTTTAAAATCAAGGAGTTCCCGGGTTGAAATTGATGCAATAGGTTCGGCTTCTGTTGAACCATAAACTATTTCAACATTACAGTTTTTAAATTTTTCCTGTAAAAGTTTAGCGGATTTTGGAAAAACAGGCGCTCCGCCCGTAAAAATTCTCTCTAAACCATTTATTTCACCATATTCTGCAAGTTTTTCATAAAATCTTGGTGAGCCGACAGAAGTGTTAATATTGTTTTTTTCTATATCTTTAATAATTTTTTCAGGATTAATATCTGCAGGTTTTTGAGGATTAAAATCAGGAATTACTGATGTTGTACCGCATGCAAGATTATGAAGTACAAATATTGGTAAACTTGCCAAATCCACATCATTTATTTCAGGATTAAGGTGTTTTTTCAGAACATAATGTTGTTCAAGTAAATATTCGTGAGTCCTTTTTGCAGCTTTTGGCAAACCTGTAGAACCCGTAGTGAATGTAATTAATGCGGTTGTATCCGGTTTTGCAGGTTCTATATTATATTCTTTTTTACATTTTCCGATAAAACCCGAGACAAAATTTAATTTTACATCACGAACTTTTTTAGACATAAGTTTTAAAATAAATGCTTTCGGACAACCTATAAAGGCTTTGCAGGGTACAATTGTTAATGCTTGTGACAGTCTGTTTTTATCAGCCCAGGCATCAACAAATACGGCTGTAGCACCAATATAAAATATTGCGGATAAAATTTTATATAATTCTATTGTCATAGGCACAAAAATAAGTACATTATCACCGTTTTTCAGTCCTTTCGACAAAAAATAATTTGCGTACTCTTTAACATCTTTTGACAATTCAGAGTATGTAATTTTCTCATTTTTATGAATAATTGCAAGTTTATTTGGGAATTTTTTTGCGTTTTCAAATAAAATTTCCACTATATTATTTGTCATAATTTTGCTCCGTATAATTTATATTCGTGATAAAGTTCGCCGGCAAGGATATTTGCAGAAACGTTAGATTCATGCATAAGTGCATGAATTATATTGTCATATCCTGCAATAAAGGCTTTTTTATGCAAAAGTTCAGTTAAATATGAACCTATCCCCTTGTATTTGTAGTCAGGAACCTGTGCAAGAGTTTTTACAACCAAAGATTTTTTTTCGCGAGAAAATAAATTATCAAATCCAAAAATAAATGCTAACGGACTGTTATTCTCGTCTTCTGCAATTAAAATCCATTCGGGGTTTAAAAAATTTTTAACCGGTTCATACATCTTGTAAAATATTTCAAATTCAATCGGGGTATAAAGAAAATTGTTCACAAAACTCTGAACAGATACATCATAAATTTTTCTAATATCTTCCTCAAATTTTTCAGGATTAAATTTTCTGATTTTAATACCCTTATTTTCAAAGATTTTTTCAAATTTTTCTAACCTTGAATAATCATTATTTAAATTATTTGTAATTGAAGATGTATAATTTGAAATGGTTTCAAAGCCATAATCTTCAAATAATTTGGCATAATATGGCTTATTATAATTATCCATAAGGAAAGGCAAGTTATTTGACGGTAAGGTTATGCGGTATTTTTTCCATGTTGAGCCGTTGATTGGTCCGATTAAATAATCGTATCCGTTATTTTTTGCGTATTTTTTTATTTCATCAAATAAAAATTTTACGGCGTTATAGTTATTTTCTGCTTCAAAAAATCCGACCTGAAGTGTTTTATAATTTTTGTAACTCAGACCGGCATTATAGATTATGGCTGCTCTTGCAAGAATTTTTTCATCTTCTTTTACTATAAAGAGTTTTTCACAATCCGAAGTATTTTCAGATTTTGTAGTGTAAAACGGGTCATTTGCATATAATTCTTTTGGGAAATTTAAAAATTCATCTTTATTATCCGATAAATACATATTTTACTCCTAATGCAATTATAGTTACTATTACCGAAATTATTGATGTGGCTGTTAATCCTTTGTTCAGGTTACCATCAAAAAATTTGGTTTTTATAATATAACCTTCACAAATTAATGATGTGATAAACGGGATACATACGATGTTTCCTAATGCTTGTCCCAAAAAGGCACATGTAATAGGTACCGCAAGAATATAAAATATGGGTCTTACTCTGTATGCATCTGCTACATCACATTCGTAATTTAATATTAAATTAGTTTTTTGACAAATAAATGAGAATAAAAACATTACAACTGCAAGTATATTACCCAATAATGCCCAAATAACATAATTTATCAAACCTAAAAGTAATACTCCCGAAAATCCCACTCTTTTATAAGGTTTCATAACTATAAGATACCAAATTATGAATAATGACAAAATGATAATTTGTCTTGTAATGCCATATACTGTGGGTGTTATATTTTTCGACAAAATAAACATTGCAGCTAAAGGGATAAAAAGATTATCCGCACCTTTCAAACTCACTCCCTCAAATATCGTAACAATCGTTGAAATTAAAAGTGCTATTAAAACGCTTTCAATCCTCCCTGTATTTGTCGCAAGCAGTAAAATAAGGTGAGTTATTAAAAAAGAAGTCAGAAAAAATGTTATGGAGCCTTCAAAAGTTTTTCTGGTACCGATTTCTACGACATATTCATAAGCTCCGTAACTTTTTCCGACAAGAGCTGCCGAAGCATCAGAAATTGCCAAAATTAAAACTGCAATTACATAAAACCAAGGCTGTTGCAAAATTTCCGCATATAAAAAGCAGGAATATATTGCAATCGGATGGTATAATGCACCTTCTGATTTTCTGGTTACACCATGTACGGATTGCAGTAATCCTAATTTTTTTGTGAGAATCATTATAACTGCAAAAACTGATGCAAGTGTTAATACCGTCCAGTGTGAATGTATAATAAACGGGAAAAATATAGTTACAAAGGCACCGCCAAAATGAACAAATTTTCTCGTAAATTCTACATCCGTTCCTTTTTTATATGCAATTTCAGCAATTACAAATAATAGAAGAAATATCGCAGAAACTATACTGCCCCAAATTATATCACCCATTTTATATTACCTCATCTACAATAAAACTCTTATAGAAAAATGCTCTGTCTTTTTCGTACAATTCTTTTGACAATTCTTCTTTGTATGAAAAATGTTCCGGTATAATCTCTGAAATTCGCCTGTCAACCATCATATTCCAGTAACAATATCTTGCACCTTTGTTTGAAACAGATAAAAGTTGTTCTGAGATATTTTTAAAAAGTTCGCAATCCATATATTCAAAAATATCAGATAGATTAAAGCAGTCAAATTTCATGCCGGAATTTTGTGCAGCTTCATTAATTGTACCGATTTTTATTTCAAGTGCATCAATGTTGCTTTTTATTATGTTGAAATTTTCTTCTTTTGCAAAATCAGGTAAAGCAAATTCAAAATTATTCAGCAAAATATAGTTTACATAAGGATTATTCCATGTAGGAACATCCCTCAATGCTTTGTCAGTTCTTGCTTTTATATTATCTGAAATCATTGCCGTATCAACGTATTTGAAAAATTCTTTATCACGACCCAGCCTGCCCATTATAAATTTGTTGAAAAATAGTTTGAATAAAAGTTTAAATCTCAAGTTATTCCATGTCCTGTCATAAAAAAGTTTTTGAGCCTCAATAGCTTTTGGCAAAAACAATTCGGTCAGGTTTTTCTGATTATGTATAAGAGGCATTATTTTTGTTGCGAAAAGCTGAAAATAATTTTCAAATTTACCCTCATGAATAATTCCGTTTTTAATGATGTCATAATGATTTGAAAAATAATATTTTGCCTCTGTTGACAAATGTTCTTCAATCGACTTAAAAATTTCTATTCTGTTATCGCAGTCTTTAAACCCTAATAATTTCAGAAAACTGTCATAATCTAAATGTTTGATGGCATATTTTTTTAACTGGGTGCAGGAAATTTGCGGAATACTTAAATCAACGGCCAAGACAATTTGCGGATTTTTAATAAGCAGAGCAAGAGAATTATCTCCGGCGGATGCTATTGAAATACATTTTTTATCGGGAGTAATTTCAAATGCTTCCAGTAAAAGGTGGCTGTCTTCCCAGCAGTTTGCGTATCTTATTCTGTCAAATTTTGCTCTTTCCTGAATTTCTTTTCCCATTATTTTATTATCCTTATAACACCTGTTGCGCCGTCCATTTCAATTTCATCTCCGTCTTTTAAAGCGGTTAAAAGATTATTTATTCCGACAATTGCGGGAATACCCATTTCTCTTGCAACGATTGCGGAATGTGAAAGAATACTTCCCCTTTCAACAAGAATACCTTTACTTATCGGAAACAGAGGCACCCAACCCGGATCCGTACGTTCTGCAACCATTATGCACCCTTCTAAACCTGAAGATTCCGCAACGGAACGTACTATCTTAACTTTTGCTCTTACAATTCCCGCACAACATCCGATACCGCTTAAATCACCATCTGTTTTGTTGTTTTCTTCCGCTTTATTTTCGGTTGTGTAATCATTGGATTTATAAACAATTCCGTATGTTGAGAATCTGTCTGACGGATGCTTATCTTCAAATAATTTGAACTGTTCTTTTCTTCTACTTATAAGCGTTTTCAAATCAGTTTCAACACTTGTGCCTCTTACATAATTAAAAATTTCTTCTTTTGTAAGATAAAAAATATCTCTTTTATTTTCAATAATATTTTCGTATGCAAAATTTTTGCCCAGTTCAAGGAAAATTTCCCTTACAAGTCCGAATAATCTTGTTCTTTCAAATCTTAAATTTTCTCTGTTTTTAACTCTTAACCGTGCATTTTTCAGTATAAAACCAAAGAAAGGAGATTTAATTTTTTCTTTAACGATATTTTCTGCATTTTTTCGGATTTCCTGTTCTTTTTCTCTTTCTTTGTCTAAATCGATAATTCCCTGTCTTACATAAGATTTAATTATGTATAAGAGCAGTTTTGCATCCTGTTTGTATGTAACGGTTTCCAGCTTTAATTCGCCTATACAACGATTTCCGAATTTATTTATAAAAGACTGAATATCTTTATTGATTTCATATTCTGTTAAATGTTTTTGAATTTCTTCTTCTGAATTATTTAAGAAAAATTCTTTTAATTCTTCATTAAGGCAAATTTTGTTGGAAATTTCTTTTATTCTTTTTATCGGTTCTGTTGAAATTATACCGGTTTCCCCCGTAAGTAAATCGTTTTGCAGAGTTCCGTTAGAATCAATTTTGGATAATTTCTTTTTCAATAATCCGTAAAATATCATTGCATAAAAATCATTTACTAACGGTGCCTGCCATTTTTTCATAAGTTTTGATTCTAATTCATAATAAATTTCCACAAGCTCGTTGGAAGTTTTCCCCTCTAATTTTCCGTTTTCGTAAGGTGATAATGTATTATTTATATGAGTGTAGAATTTTTCGATATCTTTTGGCAGTCTGAATAAATTTATAATAAGAGATTTTACAAGATTAAATAATCTTACATACTCATTTTTCCTGCTTGGTTTAACTTTTGGAATTTGGTTTAATTTTTGTTTTACGCCCATCATAGATTCCATAAAACCTGCATTAATTTCATATCCGGGCATTAGCCTTAAAAGTCTGTACCAGTTTAAAAGATTGTAATAAACTCTTCCCTCAATAAGTCCGAGCATTTGAAATATATCTGAATTTTCTTCTATTAATTCCTGTTCAACTCCCATTATCAAAAGAAATTGCTTATACACTTCCGTATAAACATCTTTTATAAATGAAAAAGTCAGCGGTGTTGTAACTCCTGAATAACTTTCAATAATATTTGAATTATCCCAGATAACTTCCTGTTGAGATTTATCTGCCAGGTTTTCCAATGTAGTTATTGGCCGGCTCTGTAAAATATAAAGCTGTCCTTTTTCGTAAGCCCACTCAATATCCTGCGGTTTGCCGTAAATAGAAACAATTTCCCTGACCTTGCCGCAAATCTCTTTTATTTGATTATCACTTAAAGAAGATTCCTGCGGATTTTGGTTAGGGATTTTTATTGTTCCGTATCCTTTTTCTTTATCAAATATGATTTTATACGGCTTATTTACAAGTCTTTTTGAAATTTCATTGCCATTTACGGTGAAAGTGTCTGCATCAAGTTCTCCTGAAACAAGCCCTTCACCAAGTCCGAAAACAGATGATATTACAACAGAATTACGTTCCCCCGTAATCGGGTCTGAAGAAAAAGCAACTCCTGATATTTCTGAATTAATCATTTCCTGAATGATTACCCCGACTTTTATATTTTCATTGTCTAAACCGTTTTGCTCTCTGTAAAACTTTATTCTGTCAGAATTTGCAGAATCAATTACATCCTGTATTCTTTGTTTTATATCACAAGGTTTCACATACAAATAGGATTCCATTTGTCCTGCAAAAGAGTTATCACTGTTATCTTCACCGACAGCAGATGAACGAACGGCGTATAATTTGTTTTCATCAATTTCAAATTCATCATCCGGTGAAGTTACGACAAACCATTTTGGCACATTAATTCCGTTTTTAGTTAATATGCCTAAATTATATGCCTTTCCGCCAACTTCTTTTTCATTATTAAAATCCATTAAAACTCCTTATAAAATGCAAAATCATTGGAATACCGCCTAGTGAAAGGTACATACCCAATGTCCAGATGCCTGCCATAGTTTCAATTTTAGCAGCATATTTTTGTTCCCGTTTTTTAAGAAACATAAGTGCCGGAATGGCACATATCAGGAGGAATATTACCAAAAATACGAAGGTTAGTCTTCCAAATCCTGCATAAAAACATGCTATATTTGCGAAAATAAACGTTATAAATAATATGCAAAGCCAAGTTAAAGCAGCACCTTTTTCGCCCCACAGATATGAGTAAGTTTCAACGCCTGTTTCTTCAGCTTCTTTTGCTCGGATTTTTCTTCCTATTTCTATAACAACACCGTTTAAGAATGTTACAACGAGGAATATTATTAAACCGTTTGGCAAACCAAGGTTTGCATTATTCCAGTCTAAACCTGTTGTATAAAAATCAATTACCGGCATGACCATCATATGTGAAACCAAATATGCAATCGGGTGAAGTCTAAGCCAATCTCTTACAAAAAATTCTTTTGCCATAATAAACATATAAATTATGACTAAACCCCATATCCACAACATTTTTGGCATAAATATAAAATTCAGAATACCCTGGAATAAAATTATCAGGATAATGAGAATTTTGAGTTCTTTAAAAGAAACCAAACCTCTTGGAACGGCTCTGTACGGGCGGTATTTTGCATCATCTTCGGCATCTTTAAATTCATCGAAAAGCCTGAGCAGGAAGAAATACCCGAAAGACGTCATTGCACCAATAATCAAAGCCAAAAAAGAAAACTCAAAACTTCCTCTTAAAAATTTAGAATAAGACATAGCCGAGAATGCGAACGTAAATACCATTAAGCCGTATGACAAAAAAGGGAAACGTTCTTTTTGGTATATCCAAAATCTTTTAAATACGTTCAAATCTTTTTCTTCCATACGATAATTCTATAAAAACACCAGAAATATGTCATCAAATAAAAGTATGATAATAAAATTAGCCTGAATTGCAATAAGAAAAAATTTAAAAAAGTACTTTACAAAAAAAAATCAGCATGTAAAATAAAAAAGTACCCTTTAAAAAGGTGTGCGTGAAAATCAAATAACCCTATGGGGGATTAGCTCAATTGGTAGAGCACCTGCTTTGCACGCAGGGGGTTAGGAGTTCGAGTCTCCTATTCTCCAAAAAAGAAGTACATAGGATTTATTCTATGTACTTCTTTTTTGTGTGTCAGTAAGACGAGAACTCACTAGGCGAAAGCCCTGTAAGAGTTCGAGCGGATTTTGGCAGAGGGCGAAGGCTTGGCGACAAAATGGTTTCACCATTGAAGTCGACAACCGCAGACCCGTTTAATGCCAAAATCCAAGACAGTCTCCTATTCTCCAAATTTTAATAAAAGAGCCGTAAAGGCTCTTTTTTAATGCGTTTGTGGTATCTTATGTTTTTGTAAAAACACCTCAAAAATACCCATAAGGGGGCGACTTCGGGGGCGAAAATTTTAAAGTATTGATATTATTGGATTTTAAGAATTATAGCAACTTTTGTTTACCTGAATATAATACTCTGGGTTAAGGGCTAAATGTATTTATCGAGTTGGTGCGGTTCATAAAATTTGATGGTTTATTTTTATAAAGTCCGCTATTTATAGGGGTTTTGGCGGTCGGAAGTTTAACTTTACCAAAAAAACCGATTTACTCATATTTACTCATTATTTACTCACACCGGTCGGCTATTTTCTAATAATAGTGAAAAATAACATTTTGTTTGAGAATGATATAAAAAATCTCTGCTTTGTAGAAAACATGCGAAAAGGTTTGTGAAAATCCTGCATAAAAAATATAGTCAAGTTATTATGTGCTGCTTTACATTGCATCGAAAGACTAAAATCCATATATAATATTCATTTTGATTTTTTATTCTTTTCTGCAGATAGATAGAACGTAAAATTTTTCATACATTGTATTGATTAATTATCCTAAGTATAAAATAATAAAAGCAGTTGAGGTGTATATGAAAAAGGAAATTTATAATAAATTTGATATTTACAATGTAATTACAGAATTATCAAAAACAAATCCTATATTTCATAATGAACAGGGATTTCAAGATTGTTTAGCACATAAAATCGGGGTACTATATCCAAATTTAAAAATAAAATTTGAACATAAAACCGTACTTGAAGAAGGTTGTAAAAGTTATATTGATATTCTTATTAAAAACGGAGATGGTCTGTATATTCCAATTGAGCTTAAATACCGAACAAATAAGATGAATTGTAAATTTGATGATTGTATATATGAACTCTCTAATCAAAGTGCTGAAGATATAACTAGATATGGATATTTAAAAGAT
>CACWHC010000013.1:44951-85687 GCA_902760645.1 uncultured bacterium | reverse complement strand
TGATGGCAACCGTGTATATATCGGTAACACAGGCGATGGCGGCTTAACTATTGCTGAAGGTGCCAAAATTTCAAACAACAATAAAATCCAAATTATGGGCAACGGTGCCGGCGGCATGAATATTAACGGTGCTGTTTCCAATAACGGTGGTGGTACTGCTGTTGCTAACTATCAGGGTAATATGACCGTAAACGGTTCTGTTACAAGTAAAAATGGTGATATTAATTTAACAAATAAAGGTAACGGTGCTCTTGTTATAGCTGATTCAGGTAAAGTCGGTTCTGAAAAAGGACAACTGGTTGTTCAAAACTCAGGTGCTAATGGATTGGCTGTTAACGGTTTAGTTGATAACAAAGGTTATACTGTTATGTACAACAAGGGCGGTGACTTGAATATCGCTGGTGATGTTAAAGTTACCGGTGCTCGACTCAGTGTTCATAACACAGGTGACGGTGCATTAAAAGTTAACGATGGTGCAACGGTTATCGGTGAAGGTCTTGGCAGAATTTACCTGACTAATACCGGTAAAGGCGGTATGACAGTTGATGCACCTGTTGTTAGCGGCGGACATGTCCTTCTTACCAACAGAGCAGGTGGTATGAATGTATCATCTAATGTAACTTCTACAAAGAACAATGTTGTCTTGACTAATACCGGTGACAAGAATATGGTTGTTGACGGTACAGTCAGAGGTAATAAAGTTACGGCATACTCAAAAGGTAACGATATTGTCTTAGGTAATAAAGAAACAAATCAAATCGCAATTAACGGTAAGAAGAAAGTATTTATTACTACAGATGATGGCAGTATCCTGAATGCAGGTGTTGATACTCATCTTATCAAATCCGGCGGAAACCTCTATATGGCTGCAAATAACGGTTCTATAGGTGAAGATGTCGAAGGCTCAACCGGAGTTGGTGCAGATGCAAGAGATTTGACAAAATCTGTTAATGTATATGTAAACGGCAGAGTTAAAGCATTTACTACGGATGAAAAGAAGAACAGTGCTATTAACATTGCAAGCAAAGGTAAAGACCTCAGAGTTGACAGAATTAAGGCTGACGGTAAAGTATTATTGTTGACCGACAAGGCTGTTGACAGTGAAGGCAATGTTAAAACAGGTTCTATCCTGAATGCAGCTACTGAACTTGGTGATTACGCTAACGTAAAAGGTACTACTGTTCAGTTAATGTCAAGCGGTTCAATCGGTACAGGAGCTGCACCGCTTCACTTCAGACAAACAGATGCATCACAGCAGTCTAATGTCTTAGCAGGTCAGGATATTTACTTACACGCTCGTGGCGAAGAGGTCGGCGAAGATGTTAACTTCAATATAATTAAATCAAAAGGCGGCAGTATCGATGCTGATATCATCAGAAATGGTGTTGTTGAACAGGCTGTTGCTCCGGGCAATATCAAAGTCGAAGCTCGTAAGAATGATGCAAACTTAAATGTTAAAGTTAAGAGCAATGATCCTAATATAATCAAAGATTACTTTGATGCACATTAGAATCTGTAGCAGATACATATTTGAGTCATAGCAAATAGGCAAGGGCGGAACGAAAGTTCCGCCCTTTGTTTATTATATTTCTAATTTATAACCTTGGTACGAATTTCTGAGTAAAAATTCTTTATCAATCTTATTGAGGCAGTCGAATTTTGCACCGAGCCATACAGGTGCTACGAGGGCATCTCTGTAACCGTTTCCTGCAAGGCGGTGTATTGTGGTTTCTTTAGGCAGATATTCAAGAAAATCACAGACTAAATTTACATATTCATCCATATCCATAAATTGAATTTCCCCGTTTTCATACATTTGAGTGAATTTTGTACCTTCCAATGCACAAAGCAGATGTAATTTTACTCCGTCAACTTTTAATCGGGCAAGTTCTTTTGCCGTTTCCATCATTTCATCATGGGTTTCCCACATGCCAAGAATTATGTGGGCACAAACGTTAATCCCTCTCTTTTTGGTTTCTTCATAGGCTTTTAAAAAGCATTCATAGTCGTGTCCACGATTAATTTTTTTCAGAGTTTTGTTATGTATGGATTGCAGTCCGTATTCTACCCAGGTGTAGTATTTATCGGTATATGATGCAATTAAATCAAGCTTTTCGGCATCCACGCAGTCGGGGCGTGTACCTATGGAAATTCCGACTATATCGGGATGAGTTAAAGCGGCATCATAAATTTTTTTAAGTTCATCAACGGGTTTATAGGTATTTGAATAAGCCTGAAAATAGGACATATATTTTTTTGCGTTAAATCTTCCCGAAACATATTCTATTGCGGCTTTTACCTGTTCTTCAATGCTCAGTTTGTTTGAGTGGGTTCTTGCGAAACTGCCCCCGTCATCGCAGAAAATACATCCGCCGCTTGATATTGTTCCGTCACGATTTGGGCATGAAAAACCGGCGTCAAGAGTAAGTTTATATACCTTGGCACCGAATTTTTGTTTTAAATATTCACTAAATTGATTATATCTTTTATCAGTTCCGTTAAACATGATGAAAACTAAACGTCTTTTTCATCCTCTTCTCTGATAGGATAAACATAGTGTTCACCGCAATTTGGGCAAACTACTTCCTGTTGTTTGCCTTCTTCTAATTCTGCAACTTCAAATAAAGTTCTGCAGCCTGATTGTACACATCTTATTGCCCATGAAGGTCTTACAAGTCTAGCCATATTAAACCTCTCTTTTTAACTGTTTTACATTATTATATTATCATTGTTTTTTTGTTTAGGCAATAGATTGTCTTTAGACACTAATATTTTGTCGGATTAAATTTTATGTTACTAAAGGTTAAATGTTTATGTAAGGAGAAATATATGAATAAATTTTTAATATTTTTAGGGATATTGTTTGTTGCATCTCTTGCAATAAATGATACTATAGAACGATTCAGGGAATTAGATAACGTTGCTGTAACGCCATCACAACTGCAAATGCGTACACCTTCTCAGCAAAACACGGGACAAAGCCAGTTTGATGTTCAGACTCAAAAGCTCCGTAATCGGGATACTGACCGATATTGGGACAATAATCCGAACAATTACGGTAACAGATTTGATAATTACAACCGCAATACGGGACGAGAACAAAATCGGTTAAAAGATTATACCCCAAAAAATCCGTTTGAACCGGATAATTAATCGCTATACATTACATCGCCATACTGTTCCTGGCTGTCTTCGTCTGTTTCTGCGTATTTTTGGCGTTGATGTTGTATAAGCTGATTTTGCAATGCAGGAATATTTGCATCACTTTCAAATCTGAAATATGCACCCTCAGGCTTGCTGTCATTGACTATAGGCTGGGGGTCTATTACTCTTGGGAAAAACCTAAGATAAATGTTTTGCGAAATATTTTTTGACAAAATATCTTTTGAATACATTTTAAAATATTCAAGTATTGCATAAGCATCAGATGCATTCGGTGCTTTAAAATTGTCATTATTATCGCTGATTTTCTTTGTGTATGTGTTATTCCACATTACTAAATCATTAACGGTATCAACCAATACGGCATTAGTTTCCATAGTATACGGATAAGAAATATCAAAGTTTGTCGATAATACCAGCATTTCCCATACGTTACGCCGTGCAACTTCCTTATCAACAGGTACAGTATTTGAGATTATTAACACGGAATTTGCACTGAATGTTTTTGAAATTGCTTTCAGTGCCGTGAAATCCAGACTTTTCGTTTTGGAATATTCACCAAGCAATTTGTAGGTTTGTTTCCGTAAATTTTCATTTGAAGCCATAACCTTTCGCACATAACTCAATGATGGCGAATTTATTCTTCCCGTTGCATTAAAATTTTCTATAACGTCAGCGGAAATTATTTCAGATACTTCAGGATAGCAGTAGTAGTTTGCACAAACCTTGAATAAATCAACCGGTAAAACCACAACATTGAATGTTACTATTGCTTTTGCCGATTGTAACGTTAAAAATACTATAAATACCGATAAAATTGTTTTGAAAAATATTTTCATAATAAGATTATATCACACAAAATTTTCATACAACTAACGGATTATATTTTCTTAAAAAACTACTAAAATATTCTTTAACAGGAGATTGCTATGGAATATCAGGAATTGATGAATAGAGCTATAGAGGCATCAAAAAATTCATATTCGCCTTATTCAAAATTTGCGGTTGGTGCGTGTTTACTGACGGAAAAAGGAAATGTGTATTCAGGCTGCAATTTTGAAAATTCAAGTTTCGGATTAACTATATGTGCTGAACGTAATGCGGTCGGCTCAGCTGTTGCGGCAGGTGATAAGAAAATTAAGGCTATTGCTATTTATTCACCAAATGCACAATATTGTTATCCCTGTGGTGCTTGCCGTCAGGTGTTGAATGAGTTTAAATCCGAAAATGGTCTGGATGTTATTACTACAGGTGATGAGGGTCTTAAAATTTCTTCTTTGGACGAACTTTTGCCGGAAGGATTTATTCTTTAATGTTTATTTTTGAAGCGGTTTTAAAATATCTTAAAAAAGACAGATTTAAAGAAATTCTTGATGAGCATGATCGTCAGCAAAGTGAGCATCTGCTTGATTATGTTCCGTTAGAGGAGGATACGGAAATCGAAGAAGATTTAAATTGCGAACATATTTTTATGCCAATCGACTCAACAGGTGAGATTCTGGCTTGTTCAAAATGCGGAGAACTGAAACGCAGAGATGAACTTAAAGATGTAAATTTTTTTCATAAAAAATAAAAATTATATACTTTTTTGTTAAGAATTTGTAATAAATCGTAAAATTATAGCAATTTTTCCGAAAAAAAATACTTAATAATTATATAAGGAATTATTTAGGAATATATCAAAATACTTTCTCATAGTTAAGGAAACAAGGAATACACTACAGGGAGGTCTGCATGTCAGTCGGAGCAGAAGATTACATTGATCAACTCTTGGTCAAGAAATACGCAGAAGAAAAAGTCGATAATCACGAAGATATGGAATCAATGGTTGATCCCGAAAAGATGATGGGAGCAATGAATGATTATGCAAGTATGTATCGTAATATGATGGCGTTAAAACAACGTCTTAATATAGCGTGTTACGCAGTAAATGCCAGAAATGCAAAATATAACAGATCCCGTAATGCGTATCAATAAAAAAGTTTTTTAAATCCTCTTTTTTGGTATAATACAGAAAAAGAGGATTGCGACTATGGGAAAAATTATTCTGGCATCGTCTTCACCAAGAAGACGAAATCTCATGAAAAAAGCGAATATAAAATTCGAAATCATTCCGTCCCCGTATATCGAAGATCATACGATGACGGTTTTTTCTTATGATTTTATAGAGGGTCTTGCATCAAACAAGGCTCTGGCAGTTGTTCCGTTGATTTCCGAACCGGCTCTGATTATAGGGGCTGACACAGTCGTTGTTGTCGATAATGAAATTTTAGGTAAGCCAAAAGATAAAGATGATGCATTTTCTACATTAAGACGTCTTTCGGGACGTACTCATGTTGTTGTAACCGGAACTGCAGTCGTTAATACGTCTACAAATAAACTTGTTACGGCGTCATCTACAAGTCGTGTAACTTTTGAAAATCTTACAGATGAGCAAATCAAAAATTACATAGAAAAATTTAAGCCTCTGGATAAAGCAGGCTCATATGGTATTCAGGAAATGCCTGACGGGTATATAAAATCTTATACAGGCAGTTTGAACAATATTATCGGGCTGGATGTTGAGCTGGTTGAAAAACTTTTAAAAGAAGCCGAATAGTTATCAGCTCTCCATGATTTTTACACCTGAGCTTGTCCCAAGGCTGTATGCACCTGCTTCTATCATTTTAATTGCGGTTTCTTTATCACGGATACCGCCTGATGCTTTAACTTTAAGCCCGTGTGGGTTTACTGTTTCATACATAAGTTTCACATCTTCAGCTTTTGCTCCGACACCGCCTTTTACAAATCCTGTTGAAGTTTTTACAAAATTTGCACCTGCTTCTATTGAAAGTTCGCATGCTTTTTTGATTTCTTCTCTTGTAAGCAAATCGGTTTCAATAATTACCTTGAGAGGAGTTTCTCCGCATGCAATTTTTACGGCTTTAATATCTTCTTTTGCAAAGTCGTAATTTTTGTCTTTTATTGCAGTAACGTTGATAACCATATCAATTTCATCTGCACCGTCAGCTTTTGCACAGGATGTTTCAAAAGCTTTGACTTCAGATTTGTTCGCCCCCAAAGGAAAACCTATTACTGTTACAACTTTTACCGAAGTATCTTTTAAGGCTTCTTTTGCGGATTTTACATAGCAGGGATTTATACATACTCCGCGAAAGTTATATTTTTTCGCTTCTTCGTATAATTTGGTTAATCCTTCGCTTGTAGCATCTTGTTTAAGTAAAGTATGTTCAATATATTTGTTTAAGTTTTCCATTTATTTTCTCCTTATATAATATTTTTCAAAATTTCGTTAACGGATTTCGATTTGTTCAGTGTGTAAAAATGCAAACCTTTTATCCCGTTTTTAATCAGGTCTTCGCATTGCGTATATCCGAATTCAACTCCAAATTTTTGCATATCGGAATTGGATTCCCCGTATTTTTCAATGCAATTTTTTAATTTATTCGGGATAGTAATTTTTGCAAGTGATGTCATTCTGTCTATTTGTTTTTTGCTTAATATGGGCATTATCCCGGGGACTATCGGAATTGTGATATTTTCTTTATCAAGTTTTTCCAAATATTTGTAAAAAATATTGTTGTCAAAAAATAATTGTGTAAATATCACATCTGCACCTGCATTAACTTTGCGTTTCAGGTTTTTAATATCGGCTTCAAGATTTTCCGCTTCGATATGTCCTTCAGGATAGCCGGCGACACCTATTGATAAATCGCTATTGTGTTTTATGTATTCAACAAGTTCATTTGCATAATTAAAATCAGTACAGCGTTTTGATATATCTTCAGGCAAATCTCCCCTTAAAGCAAGGATATTTTCTATATTTAATTCTTTTAATTTCGCAAGATGCTCGCCGACAAATTTTTTGGAACTTGAAACACAGGTAAAATGCGGCATAATTTCAAAATCCATATTTTTGAATGTTTTTATTAAATTCACAGAATTGTTATTATTCCCTCCTGCTCCCCAGGTTAAAGATATAAATGCAGGATTGTATTTTTTTAAGTTTTCCAATTCCGAATATAAATTTTTATATTTATCAGTTTCTTTAGGCGGAAAGACTTCAAATGAAATTTTAAAATTTTCTTTATTTGCGTATATTTCTTTTAATTTCATAGTTAAATTATATCATAATTATGATAAAATTATTTGGAAAGGTATTTTATGGCAAATCAATTCACCAGAACAGAATTATTAATAGGTAGTGATGGTATGGAAAAATTGGCATCCTCCCGTGTTGCCGTATTCGGGATAGGCGGTGTCGGAGGATATGCTGCAGAGGCACTTGTCAGAAGCGGCATTGGTCAGATTGATTTGATTGATAGCGATAAGGTTTCCGTTACTAATTTAAACAGACAAATTTATGCTTTGCACAGCACTATCGGCAGATATAAGGTTGATGTTGCAAAAGAAAGAATTTTAGACATAAATCCGGATATAACCGTAAATACTTATAATGTTTTTTATACTCCTGAAACTTCAAATCAATTTGATTTTTCAAAATATGATTATGTAATTGATGCAATTGATACAGTTGCCGGAAAAATTGAACTGATAGTTCAGGCTGACAAGTCAGGTGTACCGATAATATCTTCTATGGGGGCAGGTAATAAATTGTATCCTGAAAAATTTGAAGTAGCTGATATATACAAAACTTCGGTTTGTCCGCTTGCAAGAGTATTAAGATATGAATTAAAAAGGAGAAATATCGGGCATCTAAAAGTTGTTTATTCAAAAGAAACTCCTATAAAACCTTTAAAAAGTGAGGAAGTTCCTCCAAAGGGTAAGCAAATTCCGGGAAGCAATGCTTTTGTTCCGTCTGTTGCAGGATTAATTATTGCAGGTGAAGTTATAAAAGATTTAATAAATAAAAAAACCGACTAATTGCCGGCTTTTTTATTTTCCCCTACAAAATTTTTATTGAGATAAGTTACCTTGCTGCAGAAGTCTTTAATTCATCATATTTAGTATTTGTTTGAATGTTTTTTAAATATTTTGTTAAAGATTTTGCAACCATTTTCGAACGTTTTTGAGCTTCTCTGTCAAGAATTTCAAAATATTCATCTATGGAGGACATTACATACCCCTGTCCATTTTCAAGATTTCCATTAACCATTTTCCACTATTCCTTTCTTTCCACAATTATAACCTATTTTTTAAATTTAGCCAAGTAGTGATTCTAAAATTTCTGCATTTTTAATCGCTTTGTTGGAATTTCTAACCTGATTTCTGTACATATAAGTTCTGAGAGCTTCCCTTATAAGTTCAGAACGGGTTCTGTTTTCTTCATTTGCCACGTTGTCTATTTCGTCTAAAAAACGTTCCGGCATTGAAATTAATACTCTTGCCATAACTGTACCTCTTTTCCTTTTCCCTTTATTATTTAGTTTTCCCTTACATATATAATAAGTATTTAACTTAATAAAAATTGCTTAAAAGATATATATTCTTTATAAATATCTTAACAAAAGTTTATACTGACTATATACATTTTTTAAACTTAAAATTTTCCAATAGTGGCTCGAACGTAATAATTTTCATCATTTTGCAGTTTTGAACGTAATGTTAAAAGTTCTTTATCCTCGATATTATTTGTTAAAATTTTCGCTGTTTTTTCTCTGATAGTGTATTCATCTATTGTTCCTGTTACGGAAAGAATATTTTTTAATGTTTCCGTATCCATTAAGTCGAAATATATATTTATAGCTTCAAGGCACCAGTAGATTTTAAAAACTTCTTTATTCATTACATATTTGCCGTCTTTTATATCAATTTGTTTAATCTTGTTAAATTGAGCATATATAAGTTTAATAAGTTTTTCTATAAACAGATTTGTAAATTCTTTATTCTGTTTAAAACATATAAGGGTATCTAAAATATTTCTGCATATATTACTGTTGGTGTCAATCAGTGCTGCTAAAAAATAATCTGTTAACTTATTTTTATCAAGGCTGTTAAATAGTAATTCTTTTAATTTGTTATCGGATACAAATTCCTTTATTTTGAGAGATACGACTTCTCTGATTTTACCGTCCTGTCCTACAAGATTATTTATCAAAATGTTTGCATCTTCTTTATTTTCAAGAGTATCAAGTCTGATTGCTGCAAGCTGTTTTTGCGGAATATTTCCGTTTCCAAGCATTGATATAATCTCTTTATGCGACATTGTTTTTTCAATAAGTTTCAATGCTTCGTTAAAATTTTCGTCTTTATTTTGATAATAATCGTTTTTCAAATTTAAATCCTTCAGCTAATCTAATACAAATATACCATAAAGTTTAATGAAAATTGATTTTGAAAAAGTTTTAATGTATGATGTATGTAATATAAAATTTGAGGAGATACAAATGAACACAATTATAGCATTATTAAAAGATATTTTTTCATTTGACGGCGGCAGTGAAAAAGTAGGTTTATCCCAATTTAAAAGACGTGAAGTAAAAAGAATTTCTGACCAGAATGTGTTATCTCGCCCAAAAGAACTCAAATTGTCTGATTTGATGAGAAAAAGTTATTAATAAATGTTTAGCAGTTACAAAAATAATCAACATGCGATTCTTTGTGTAGGCGATTAGTTCATTTACCTTTTATACACGATTTCTTTGTCAAAAACTCTGTTTTCAGGTATATAGGATTTTAAATATTCAACAGCATCTTGCGGGGTGTTTGCAACATAATACAAATCTCTTGCTGCCTTGTTTGCAAATTTTTGCTCTATAATTTCGTCCATAAATTCAATAAGTTTGTCATAAAATCCGTTGGTATTCAGAAATACAATGGCTTTATTATTATAGCAAAGCTGCTTTTGAACAATAATTTCGGAAACTTCCTCCAATGTTCCGAATCCTCCCGGCAGTGCAATAACCGCCTGAGATAATTCGTCCATTTTGGCTTTTCTTTCTCTCATTCCGCTTGTCAGATAAAACTCATCACAAATATTCGCAGATACTCCGCAATCGTTAAGTTTTTCGGGCATTACTCCGATAAGAGTTCCGTTATTGTCTTTAAAAATTCCTGCACACGCCCACATTATCCCTAATTTACTTCCGCCGTATACCATTTTAAATTCGTTATCTGCAAGCAATTTCCCTAACTCGGAGGCATCCTTATAAAATTCTTCATTTAAATAATTACTGGAGGAGGCAAATATGCAAACTGTGTTAATCATTAAATCCTCCGCCTATAATATAATAATTTGAACAGCTTACTCCTGAAGCTTCAATCGAACAATCCTCATTTTGTTTATCTATGGTGAGCTCTCTACCTATAGCTTCAACTTTATCCGCATAAATTTTTGCTCCGAATACATCTTTACCCCATTTGTTAGGCGGCATATAACCGTTTACATCAAAGGTCATAATAAACATGGCATTATCTTTTTTCCCCGGAATATCTTTTATTCCCACTATCATCTTACGGTTATTAGTGAAATAGTAATCATCTACATACAATTCATCGTTTTCTCCAATTTTGTTCCCGTTCATATAGCGAACTTTATAGTGTTTTTTTACTTTCTTTTCACTTAACCTGAAATACGGTTTTATTATTCTCACAAAAATTTCTTCGCGTTCATCAGGGGTCTGAGCCCTTTTGAAGCTTGTGAGTATTTCGGATTTTTCCTGTTTAATTATGGCATCGTGTGCGTATTCTAACTTTTTAAAACAGTCTTTCCATTTCGCAATCATGTTTGCCTGAAAGGTTGATTTGATGGACGTAGGTGTAAACAAAAGTACTACCGCCAGTATTATCAGTAGTGTAACAGAGTATTCAATATGCCATTTCCCCATTTTCATAATTAACCTGCCATATCAATTCTTCGTTTTTCTTCCATTAATTTATCATAAATCCATTCCGGTACAAAGTTTTTACCCAGAATAATCTGCCCGTTCATTATGTTTGGTGCGTGAAAGTCCGAACCACCCGTAACGATTAATCCCAAATTTTCCGCCATTGATGAAAAATATTCTACGCAAGCCGGAGAATGTTTTCTGTGGTATGCTTCTATTCCTCTTAAACCGTGGGTCATAAGTTCTTTTATTAGTGTTTCGGCAATATCAATATCATGCGGATGTGCTATTACGGGAACTCCGCCTGCATCATATATGATTTCAACAGCATCTTGAGGCGATACAGTTTTTCTCGGTACATAAACCGGTGAATCCATATGAATATATTTTGCATAAGCTTCTATAACATTTGCGGTTCCTCCGGCATTCGTTATTGCCTTTGCAATGTGGGGACGTCCGATACTTCCGCCTTCTGCTACCTGTTTTTTTATGTCTTCAAATTTTATTTTAATACCTTCTTTTTTAGAAAGTAAATCAATAATTTCATTTACCTGTTCTATTCTGGCATTCTGCTGTGTTTTTAATAATGTTTTAAAATCTTCATTATCAGTGTCCATCATATATCCCAGGATATGAACTTCGTAATTTTTATATAAAGTATTTATTTCAACACCCTGAATAACTTTTAATTTTTTGTTTTTACTTTTGATATAATCCTGTGCCACCTTATAGGACAAAATATTGTCGTGGTCAGTGAGAGCTATCACTTCTAAGCCGACATCAATTGCGGTGTCAACTATTTTTTCAGGGGAATAAACTCCGTCCGAAAAATAGGTGTGGATATGAAAATCTGACTTCATTGACTTTGTTCCTTTTCTATTTCTTTTCTGCTACAATAAATTCTTTTAATGGCAACAGTATAACCGTTATTTGGATTAATTTCCGTTAACACCGCATTAACTGTTACGGTATTGTCTGTTGCAACTTCATAACGTTCGGGAAGTCCTGTCAAAAATCTGTTTAATGATGTTTTGTAATCCATTCCGATTACGCCTTCGGATGCTCCGCAAAATCCTGCATCCGTAATGTACCCCGTTTTGTTATCTATAATACTTTCATCTGCTGTCTGAACGTGTGTATGTGTGCCAAAAAATGCCGTACAGCCTATTTCTGAGCAGTATTTTGCAAAGCAGATTTTCTCAGCAGTAGCCTCTGCATGAAAATCTATAACTACAACAGGTGTTATAGTTTTTATTCGTTCAATTTCAGCTTTTACAATTTCCCACTGTGATTCGACAAGGTTCATAAATACTCTGCCGAGTACACTTATCACTCCTATTTTATATCCGTTAAAATCGAAAATTTTTGAGCCGCAGCCCTGTACGGGATTCGGATAGTTAATAGGACGCAGAAGTTTGTCTGCATTATCGATGTAGTTAAAAATTTCTTTTTTATCCCAAATATGATTGCCTGAAGTCATGCAATTAACACCATATTCGGATATTTCATTATAATTTTTTTCGGTAAGACCAAAGCCGTGTGATGCGTTTTCAACGTTTGCAATTACAAAACAATCTTTAATATTTAAGTTTTCATTATAACCAAAACTTTGCGGATTTTGCAGAAAATCACGGACGGCAAACCTTCCGGGTCTGCCGACCATGTCTCCGAAAAATAAAATTTTTATTGTATCTGCATTTTGCATAATATTTTATTTAGCTATTTCAGTTGCTCTGAACTCTCTTACAACAGTTACTCGAATTTGTCCCGGATAATCAAGTTCATCCTCAATTCGTTTTGCAACATCTCTTGCCAGTCTTTGTGATGCCAAATCGTCAAACATCTCAGCCTGAACTATAATACGAACTTCTCTACCTGCCTGAACGGCAAATGATTGCTTTATACCTTCAAAACTGTTAACGATTTCTTCTATTTTCTGCAATCTCTTGATATAAATTTCAAGAGTATCTCTTCTTGCACCCGGACGACCTGCCGAAATTGCATCGGCAACTTTGACAAGTACTGCTTCAATGGTATTGGCAACAACATCATCATGGTGAGCTTCGATTGCGTGTATAACTTCAGGTTTTTCCCCGTATCTTGTTGCAATTTCAACACCCAGCTGAATATGAGTACCTTCCTGAGTTTGATCTACGGCTTTACCTATATCATGAAGTAACCCTGCACGTTTTGCAACTGCTACATTGGCACCCAGTTCTGCCGCTAACATTCCTGCGATATGACCTACCTCAAGTGAGTGTTTTAAAACATTCTGACCGTAACTTGTTCTGTAATACAGACGTCCTAAGGTTTTGATTAACTCTTTGTTTAATCCCATAACGCCCATATCAAGTGCGGCATTTTCACCCTCGGTCCATATTTTCTTTTCGATTTCTTCATTGGCTTTTTCAACCATTTCTTCAATACGAACCGGATGGATACGTCCGTCAACAATAAGTTTTTCCAAAGCTAATTTTGCAACTTCACGGCGAACAGGGTCAAAACTTGATAAAACAACCGCTTCAGGTGTATCATCAATAATTAAATCAACTCCTGTCAGAGTTTCTAAGGCTCTGATATTACGACCTTCACGACCGATAATACGGCCTTTCATTTCATCATTTGGCAAAGCTACAACAGAAACGGTGGTTTCTACAACCTGTTCTATCATACATCTTTGCATTGTTGTCGATAAAATTTCTTTGGCTTTTTCCAAGGAAACTTCTTTTATCTTAGCTTCGTTTTCACGAATTAATTGCATTTGTTCTTGTGCCAAATCATGTTTTAGCTGCTCTAAAAGCATGTTTTTGGCATCTTCGGCAGACATTCCTGCGATTCTCTCAAGTTCTGCAGTTTGTTTTTGTACAATTTCTGCAAGATAATCTTCTTTTTCCAGTAACTCATCAATTTTCTTTTGAACCTGAATATCCTTTTCGGTATATTCCTGAATTTTGTCTTCAAGCATATCCTCACGTTTTGCGAGTTTTGCTTCATGTCTTGATAATTCTTGCCTGCGTTCTCTTTCTTCTTCGTTTAATTTTTCTCTGTCATCCTGTAATTCTTCAATAGCTTTAATTTTAGCTTCTTTCAACAGGATTTTCTCCTTCTCTTCCAAAGCTTTTCTGTCTTTTTCTGTGCTTTGCAGAAGGGTTTTCATTTTGTTTTGCTGGACGAACAGCACGGCGATTAAGGCTATTACCGCAATAATCGCAACAATAAGTGCAATATTATTCATCGAGTATTTACCCTTATCCTTTTCTATTTTTTTATAATACACGCAACGCCCGATACATTTAACCTATCGAGCTCTTGTTCAAATTAAGCTATTCAAACAATTATCATTGCATATATTTCCAAAAATATTATCTACTACATCTGATTATAGTGTATCATGATTTTAAATTTTTGTATAGGGGGATGTCATAAAATTTACTTAATTTATAAACTTTGGAATTTATCATTTGTCTATTAGCAAAAATTGTGCTAGTATGTACTTAAAAATAGGAGAGAGTTGATTATGGATATAAATGAGATAAGAAAGGAATACGAGTTAATAGATTTATTTTGTTCTTTAGCTGAAATTCCGTCACCGTCTTTGCATGAAGAAAAAGTTTCCGCGTATATAAAATCAATTTGTGATGAAAACAATATTCATTGTGAACTTGATGATTACGGTAATGTGTATATAAATATTCCTCCGACCGATGAGAGTAAAGAATATTTGTTATTATCATCTCATATGGATGTAATAGGGGATGATTCTCCGGTCAAAACTTATCTTGATGATGAAGGTTTAATCCATGCCGAGGGAAGAACTCTTGGTGCTGATGATAAAGCAGGGGTTGCAAATGCTTTGTATTTTGCCCTGTGGTTAAATAAATCAGATATAAAACATGGCGGCTTGGAAATGGTGTTTACCAGAGATGAAGAATCAGGTATGTCCGGGGCAAGACATGTAGATACATCTAAATTGCATTCAAAATATGTGCTTGTACTTGACAGTGACAGCCTTGGACAATTTATGACGTCAGGTGCTAGTTATACTCTTGCTGAAATTAATTTGCACACAAATAAAGGCGGTCATTCGGGGAATGATATTGCGGATACCACAAGAGAAAATGCCGCAAAACTTATCGCTGATTTGATATCTGTACTTCCGCAGGGGGTATTTTATTCCGATGAAGTTGACCATCATGTTGTTACTTCTTGTAATATCGGCGGTATTGTTGCAGGTAATCCTAAAGTTACAAATATTATAAATCAGGATGCTCTTGCTACTTATTCAATAAGAAGTTCAAGCAGAGAAAAAGAAGAAGAATTAAAGTCATTGATGAAATTCCATGTTGACGAATTTAATGCTGAATACGAGGGAATTGCTCATGCTGATTTGAAATTTGAGGAGCATCTTCCTCCGTTTGAAAAAAGCTGGGATAATTTTGTTTCTCAAATTTTTGAAGCTTCTTCAAATGCTGTTGGTGTAAAACCTGAGATTGGTTCATTCCACGCAGGTGCAGAAACTCATATTTATGCAAACAGCTATAATTCCAAGAACGAAAAAATGCTTCCGTTCCTTGTTGGATTGGCTGATGTTCGTAATATGCACTGCAAAGAAGAAAACGTTTCTTACAAATCCATGCTGAAAGGTCAGGAAATTTTACGACAATTCTTTAAAGATTTTAATAAGTAGATATAAAAAAGTCTGAACTTATGTTCAGGCTTTTTTATCCGCTTCAATTTTTTCTATATATTCTATAATATCAAGAGCGAGTTCTCTTCGTAACTCATTCGGTGCTCGTTTTATATATTCCATGGCATGCGAAACTTTAACGTTTTTATCGTACCAACGCCTTAAAATATAATCATACTGTTCATCAAGTGACATTTTGAAATCAATGTCTTTAAGTTTGTCCAAAACATATTCTGCACAAATTGTTTGAAATTCTTCGTCTGTTTTTTCCCACAAAGAAATTGCTTTGCTTAACACAGGATCAATATCATACCAACGCTTTTTCATGCCAAAAACTCCTCTCATATGCTGAGTATAACAAATTTTTAAGAATTAGTCAAAATTTGTTGTTATAAAATCATATTTTAATTGTAAATATTTGGATAATTAATTAAAATGTAATATAATATAAACTATGAAGAAGAAAATTTTATCACTTTTAATATTGTTTATATTTGCAGCGACAAATCTTTCTGCCTTTGCAACACCTGTATTGGAAGGTGGTGTTGAAAAGACGGATAAAATCCGTAAAGATTTGGAAAGTGAGTTATTTACGGGCAGCGTAGAAACTCTTGAACGTTCTGATATTATTCATATGACTGTATCTCAGGTATTAGATACAAGTGTAAATATTGAGGGGGATGAGTTTTTTGCGGAAGTCGTAAATGACGTAAAAGGTGATAAGGGTGTTATTATCCCAAAAGGTTCATTTGCACATGGAAGAATTGCTCAAACTACTGAAGCTAAACGTTTAGGCAGAGCTGCAACTTTATCTTTGGACTTTGATTATATTATTACTCCTGACGGCAGAGAAATTCCGATTGAGGGTAAAATGTCTACAAAGCTTAATCCTGTAGCGAACGTTGCAAAAATTGCGGCTCAGGATGTTGGATATACGGCTGTCGGCGGTGCAGTTGGCGGATTGCTTGCCTTGAATTGGCTTGGAATAGAGGCAGCCATTGCATCTCATGGTTATACGCTTGCGGGCGGCGCTGCTATAGGGGGTGCAATCGGTTTAGGTACAGCTTTAATCAGAAAAGGTAAAGATGTGCTTATCGCTCCCGGTGATGAAATCAAGGTTAAAATTAATACAAGCGTTTCTTTGCCTGTATATAAAGACACGGCTTTGTTACAGCACGAAATGTTATATCCGGGACTCGATATAAAAATTACTAACGTAAAGCATCAAAAAGACCCGTTTGGAGAAGCAAATACAATTACTCTTACCGTAATGATTTCGAACTTGTCGGATAAAACTGTTTCCGGATTGGATTCTGCACTTGTAAATGACTATAATGCAGTTTTCAGACCCTCAATATTTGGTGATACGAAATTAATGTTTAAACAAATTGCTCCGGGGGAAAAATATCTTGGTGATATTTCGTATTCTGTTGATAATATGGGCAGAAAATTCTGGCTTGCTTTTTACGACAGACGTTCCAAGAAAGCTATAACAAAGATTTCTGTTGATAATGCTTACAAGCATGTTTCCGATAAGGTTAAAAGAAAAAATGACAGAGTCCGCACTCAAAAATCAAAATATAAAAAAGAAGCGGATTTGTTTGAGGAATTTGATTAATTAAGATGCTTCGCTCGTGGAATTTTTTAGACTACGGTGATGAAAGAATTAAGCCTATTTTACGTCATCCCGAACAGGGACCAGTAAACAGTGAACAGTTAACAGTAAACAGTTCATTACGGTGCTTGCTTCGCTTTCGCTCGCAATGACATGAAAAAGATTTCTTAGTGAACGCAGTGAACTTAGAAATTTGGGTGAGGGGTCAAACGTACAGATTAATGTGACCTGTAAACAGTTCGTATCGATGCTGTTGCACAGTTAAAATAACTATTAGTGGCTGTTTTGCGACAGCAAAACATGGCTAAATAATTTTTTTGTTAATAGCTTAATAATCTATTTACAGAATAATTTGTTTGGGTGTATAATGATGTAAAGAGTCTTAGCAAAAAAATATTGCTGAAAAGCAATCCGATTGGTTAGGGAAAATAATACAGTCATATTATTTTGATCCTCCAAGATACCCTGACCATCGGATTGTTTTTTTTATGCAAACATACTTTATGTTAATTTACAAACTACTTGCCAAGAAAAATTTTTGTGTTACAATGTTAGTAGATAATGGTTAAATAAAAGAAAGTAGGAATTATATGGCTTGCGGAAAGTTAGAAATCGATATTTTAAATTCTGTGTGGAATTTGACATCAGACAGCGATGGCAAAGATATTTCTATTCAGGATGTGGTAGACGATTTATCTTCGCAAGGAGTGGAAAGAGCTTATACTACCATTAAGACGGTAATGGATCGTTTAACTGCAAAAAGCATCCTTGTAAGATATAAAGTCGGTAAAAAATTCTTCTATAGTGCAACTATGAACCGTGAAGAAATGGCAAGAGAAAGTCTTGAAGAAATTTCCTCTCAGTTCTTC
The DNA here is from genome assembly GCA_902760645.1 of uncultured bacterium. Lineage (GTDB taxonomy): Bacteria > Cyanobacteriota > Vampirovibrionia > Gastranaerophilales > Gastranaerophilaceae > UBA1221. The sequence goes on along the minus strand of CACWHC010000013.1, from coordinate 67,567 downwards.
GGCGGTAACTATGTTGATATGATTAGATTTGTTGAAAGTCAGTTTGAACTCGTAAAATAATATGTCTGATACTCTTGAATTGCGGAAATTAGTTTCTGAGTTAATCAGAAAGGTTCTTGTCGGCGAACTGACGGTTAAAGATGCTCTGCCTTTATTCCCTGCTGAAACAGGTGATAAAAGTATTGAGGCAGCTTTTCATGCACTTCTGCATTATGAAGCCGATGAAGATTTGAGAGCAAGAGATTTGATGTACAGAGAAGAACAGGACGATTATCTTACACTGTTATTTCAAACACTTGAAGCCGGTTCCGATTTGCCTGATAACATCATAAGAAATTATGAAAAATATTATAAGTCGGCTGACATTCCCATGCCAAATGATTTTAAGTCAAATTTAATCCGCTTTTGGCGGTTCATTACATTTAAAAGTTAAAATATATTAAGAAAATATAAAAAGTATATAAAATTTAGGCAATTTTTTTATACAAAAATACTTTATATATATGTAAGGGATATGATACAAAAGGGAAAAATCATTATGGAAAATACAGTTGTAAAAAATTACACGATGTCTACTTTAGAAGAATTCTTTGGTGATTATACAGTATGTTCTGTTGAAGAATATTTAGGCACTCTTGATAATGAAACCAAAAAACGCTCGGCATTGGTATCAAAATCCATAGATAAATATCTTGGTAAATCTGAAAATAAATATAATATCTTAAAGAATGGAAGATTAAACGCATAATTTTATAATGCAAGTATTGATAGGGGAAAATGAAAAAAGCGTACTTTATAAAAAGTACGCTTTTTAAGTTTGTTTTAAATAAAATTATTATTCAACAATTTTATCTACAACACCGGCACCAACTGTGTGGCCGCCTTCACGGATAGCAAATCTCATACCTTCTTCGATAGCTACAGGAGCGATAAGTTCAACTTCCATAACTACGTTATCACCAGGCATTACCATTTGACCGTCGAATTTGATTGAGTCAGTTGTTCTGATGTAGAACTGAGGTCTGTAACCAGGGAAGAATGGAGTGTGACGTCCGCCTTCTTCTTTAGTTAAAACGTAAACGTTAGCTGTGAACTTTGTATGCGGATGGATTGAACCGGGCTTACAAAGAACTTGACCACGTTGAATTTCAGTTTTATCAATACCACGAAGTAAAGCACCGATATTATCACCTGCTTGACCTTGGTCTAATGATTTTCTGAACATTTCAACACCGGTAACGGTTGTTTTCTTAGTTTCGCCTAAACCTACTAATTCAACTTCGTCACCAACTTTAACAATACCACGTTCTACACGGCCTGTAGCAACAGTACCACGACCTGTGATAGAGAATACGTCTTCAACAGGCATCAAGAACGGTTTGTCTAAGTCACGTTCAGGAGTTGGGAAGTAAGAATCGATTGCATCCATCAAATCCCAGATTTTATCAACCCATTGGTCTTCACCACGAGCGATAGTTGGGTTAGCCTGAGCAGCTTCAAGAGCTTTCAAAGCTGAACCGTGAATAAACGGAATGTTGTCACCGTCAAATTCGTATGAAGAAAGAAGTTCTCTAACTTCCATTTCAACCAATTCTAACAATTCAGGATCGTCAACCATATCACATTTATTCAAGAATACAACCAAGTTAGGAACACCAACCTGTCTAGCTAACAAAATGTGTTCACGAGTCTGAGGCATAGCACCATCAGTAGCTGCAACAACAAGGATTGCACCATCCATCTGAGCTGCACCTGTAATCATGTTCTTTACATAGTCAGCGTGGCCTGGGCAGTCAACGTGTGCATAGTGTCTAGATGCTGTTTCATATTCAACGTGAGCAGTAGAGATGGTTATACCTCTTGCTTTTTCTTCCGGAGCAGCATCGATTTCATCAAATTTCTTCAATGCAGCTTGTCCTTGTGCAGCCAATACAGCTGTGATAGCAGCGGTTAACGTTGTTTTACCGTGGTCAACGTGACCGATGGTACCAATGTTAACGTGCGGTTTCGTACGTTCATACTTTTCTCTTGCCATGAGATTAATCTCCTTTTTTTAACTAGTTTATACTACAATACTATTTTGGTATTTTAAGCCATTTAACTATAATAATATTTACTCAAACTTTTTTGTCAAGGGGGCGGTCTTGCCTGATTATCCTATTCTGCATATATGCACCCTTTTATTCAGACAAATAAACAGGGCAATAAGAGTTATCTTATTGCCCTTGTGTATATAATATTAAAATATCTTATGAAAAATATCTTTTCAAAAGTCCGTCAAAACCTTTTCCGTGGCGAGCTTCATCTTTAGCCATTTCGTGAACGGTATCATGAATTGCATCATAACCCAATTCTTTCGCGCGTTTTGCAATAGCTAATTTGCCTTCGCAGGCTCCGTGTTCAGCATCAGCTCTGAGTTCAAGATTTTTCTTTGTTGAATCAGTAACAACTTCACCTAATAATTCGGCAAATTTTGCGGCATGTTCAGCTTCTTCAAAAGCATATCTTTTGTAAGCTTCAGCTACTTCAGGATAGCCTTCTCTTTCTGCTACTCTTGACATTGCAAGGTACATACCTACTTCTGTACATTCGCCGTTGAAATTGGCTCTCAAACCTTCCATAATTTCTTTATCTTCAACAATACCATCGCCTATTTTATGTTCGCAAGCATAAACTTTTTTGCTTCCGTCAATTACGTTAAATGTAGTTGCTCCGCAAAGAGGACATTTATCCGGTTTTGTATCACTTTCGGTTGACCATCCGCATACACTGCATACATACTTCATATTAACCACCTTTCTTTTGTTACACATTCTGATTCTAACGGAAATATTTTTACTTGTAAAGTGTATGTGTTTTGTTCAATTATTGTTAAAAATTTGCCAAGTTTAAATTCTCTGATACGATAGTAGTATGATTAAGGTATTGTTTGTATCGCAAAGGGCGGATAAATCGTCACACTTTGAGGAATTGTTTCAAAAACTAAGGTATGACTTTGTTTCTATGTCGGATGAAACAATGATATCCGATTATATGTCTGCAACGAATTGTGAAATCGTTATACTGGATACTTTATCAAAAGGAATTAAATTTTCTTCCCTTCTTAAACGAATAAAGCCGATGTTAGAAAGAACGGCTCTGCTTTTATTAATTGACAAAGATTTTTCCGATAAAGAGCTTATCAAAAACGCAAATGCCCTGATAGAAGACGATATGAATGATTCTCTTATCTCAGGAATTGTAAGTATGAATTTAAGGATGAGAACAAATCTTGAAAAACTTTCGGAAACAAATCAGGATTTGGCGGACAGTAATTACAGATTAAATGCCCTGTATACTACAAGCTCGCAATTTGCAGGTTCTCTTGATAAAGAAAAACTTATACAATATATGCTTGAGGGAATGGATAAGGCTTTAAGTTATTCTCTGACCTGTACTTTGTCTTTTTGTACTGAGGATGAGCCGGTTTTACTTATAAATTCTCTGTATGGGGTTTCTGATGAGCTGGCTGATGCCCTCAAAATGCGTATTATACTGCATTATAAATCTTTATTTGAGGGGCAGGAGCTTCCTTATGAAGTCGATATAAAAACATTAAAAGTAAAAAAATTTGTGAAATATCCTGCAAACAGATTTAATTTTTCTATTTTTCAGTTTGATAACATGTTTTCAAAAATTTCTTTGGGGGATAATTTTTTCGGCTGTGTTGAAATATTTAAAGAAACGCCTTTTTCTACCGAGAATGCTACTTGTTTTCAGACTATTGCCCAGCAGGTTTCATTACCTCTGAAGAGTGCAACGCTGTATCAGGAATTGAAAGAGACCAATAAAAAGCTTGAAAGATTAGAAAGGTTAAAATCCGAGTTTATATCTATAGTTTCGCATGAATTAAGAACTCCGCTTACTTCAATAAAAAATTCTTTAGAAATAATGTCAAGTGATAAATGCAGAGAAGTAACCGAAACTTATAATAAGTTTCTTGATATGGCTAAGCGAAACTCTCAGCGTTTATCGGAAATGATTAATAATCTGCTGGATTTATCTAAAATTGAAGCATGTAAAATGGATTTCCATTTCAAAGATACGGATATTAATTCTGTAATCAATTACGTCAAATCATCAATTGCATTACCGACAGGACAGCAGATAATAACCATTGAGGGTGAAAATCTGCCTCAGGTTTATGCGGATTCTCAAAGATTAGAGCAGGTTTTAACAAATCTTGTATCGAATGCCGTAAAATTTACGCCTGAGGGTAAATCCATAACCATAAAATCAGAATTTATAAATTCTTCCGATTTAAAATACCCTGAAATATTTGAAGAAACAATGAGTAAACTAAACGGGAATTACGTTATGGTCAGTGTTTCTGATGAGGGTATCGGTATTTCTCAGGATAATTTATTGCATGTGTTTGATAAATTTGCTCAGATAGAAAACTCTCTTTCAAGGAAAGTTGGAGGTTCAGGATTAGGTCTGCCCATTGCAAAACAGCTTATTGAGGCTCATAAGGGTGCAATTTGGTGCGATAGTGAGCCTGACAAGGGTTCAACATTCTCTTTTGTTGTTCCTGTTATTGAATAGCAATTTTTTTATGCGAGAATACTTTATATATCTAAGGTAGTATTTAGGAAAATCAACTTCATGAAGGTAGGTATTTTTAAGCAGTCTTACGACTATGCTCAAAAAGTTTCCCACAATTTCAGAACAAAATTTTATGCCCGGCCGGCTGTGGCTGAGGGTGGTAGTGTCCTGCACATATCTTCTTTAAATAATGGAATAAGTGCTGAGGAATACACCTGCGATGGAATTAAAGAGTCCGTAAGACAGTTAAGAAGATACAGCAGAGCACTTGGAATAGGCTTTTGGGACTACATAAAAGCTAATGTAATTCATAATGCACAAATTATTTCTCCCGGATTTTTTGATGTCCCGATATCATCGGTAAAGAGGCTTGCTTCCGTTCCGGTAAAAGGCAGAAACCGCAAAGATATTGTTGCACAAATTGATAAAGTGGATTTTGGTGAATATTCTGACGGCGGTGTCGGCAGAGATATAGTTTATGTAATAAAGAATAAAGAAAAACAGCTTGGCTATGTAAGTATTATGCAAAGTGATGACAGTATTGTATATATAAACTACCTCAATACAATTCTTGGTCGTAAAAAATATAAAAATCTTGAAAAGATATTGCTGCAAACGGTTGTTGAGGATTGTTTGCGGCAGGGTTATGTCCCGAAACTGAAGGCTTTTGCCGAAAATGTAAGCAGATTTATGGGGCGTGGGTATAACAATAAAGCTTTGTATCACAAAATGGGCATGCAATCTGCATATCCGGGTTGGGACAGGGAAATGTTAATGAGTCAGGATAATGTTTTGGCTTTCCTGAAAAAATACGTTGAGCGTAATGGTGAAATTCTGAACGGTACAAAAGCAAATCTGAAAAATTTTAAGTAGATTTATGTCTGAAGTTATAAAAGTTTACCATGGGTAATCTTTTGGAATTTTCCATCCGTTTAGTTGTATAAGTTTTGCACAGTAGTTGCCGAGGAGGCCAGTATAACAGCCATATTTATTACCTGATTTGAGATTTTCAATAGTTCCGTCCCACATGTAAGTATATGGTTCAATACCATGTTTGCTGTTGATTACGCTACTGTTCTTATATGCGTTTTTCATCAATTGGAATACAAAAAAATTTTTTCTGTTAAGTTCGCTTTTGGCAAGAACCTTTCCATAAGGTAGAAAAACTATATCAATGCCTTGAGATCTATTTAGAGTAAATGCAGAACCGTTTTCTAATCTGACTAAAATTTGACCTGTATAGTCATAGACATCCATACACTCTGTATTTTTTGTCTTTAAATATGGTAATATGTAGTGATTCAGAAATTCAAGATTGCTTTCGCAGGTTACACTTTCTCCTGTGTTAATCGTCCATATCTCAGGTTCACCGTTATCAATAGTCGACATTTTCACTGCCTGATTAATCATTGAATAAAAATGACTTAGTCTGCTTTCTACAACAGACTTTTGATGTCCTTTTATGAGTTGGGGAAGTGTCATTGCTGCGACTACTCCTACAATTCCCAAAGTGATGAGTACCTCAGCTAAAGTAAATGCCTTTTTATTAATCAAATTCTGCTTTCTTGTAATATTATATTTATTCATATAAATATTATACCTTATTAAGTATAATATATCAAGTATTTTGTATAAATATAACAGAAATGTAGAATATTTATATGGATTACAAATATGAAAATATTCCGCTGATTGATTTTGTAAAATCTCTCACTATATACAGAGGGCTTACTCTTCGTAAATTATTGAAAAAATTGCACGAAGAAAGGGGATATAGTAACTCATATTCGGGGTTTTATAATAAGTTAAAGTGTAGTACCCTAAGATTTAGCGAAATAAATGAAATAGCAGAAATGCTTGGTTATGAAATTATATTTAAGGATTTAAAGAAATAAAAAACGATAAAGCAAATCAGCTTTATCGTTTTTTACAAAATAATTATTTATGATAGTTATATAGCTGTTACCACAAAAATAAAGTAAAAATCAATCATAATGTCATTCCGAACTTGTTTCGGAATCTGTCCGCCTTTAACATAGGTCAGATGCTGAAACGAGTTCAGCATGACAGTTTTAACAATTTTTAGTGGAAACATATATAGTTACCTTATTTATTATTAGATGTTAGCCAATTGTTTCCAGTAGTCATGTGCCTGTTCAAACTGGTATGACATATTGAACAACTTACCTTCCTGCAATTGTGGTGCAAGTATTTGTAATCCGATTGGCATACCGTCTCTGTCAAATCCTGCAGGAATACTTATTCCCGGAATACCTGCAAGGTTAGCTGAAATTGTTGCAATATCGGTTAAATACATTGCAAGCGGATCTGATGCTTTTGCACCGAGTTCAAATGCAGTATTCGGGCAGGTTGGTGATATTAAAATATCAACCTGTTCAAATGCTTTCTTGAAGTCCTCAGTTACCAAGGCTCTCATTTGCTGAGCTTTTTTGTAGTAAGCATCATAATAACCCGAGCTTAGAGCATAAGTACCAAGCATTATACGGCGTTTAACTTCAGGTCCGAAGCCTTCTGCTCTCGTTTTTGTATACATTTCAAGAAGATTCTTGGCATCAGGTGTTCTGTAACCGTATTTAACTCCGTCAAATCTTGCAAGGTTAGAACTGCATTCTGCTGTAGCCAAAATGTAGTAAATACCTATTGAATATTTTAATCTCGGTAATGAAATTTCAACGATTTCGCAGCCAAGATTTTTGTAGGTTTCAATAGCTTTTTCCATAGCTTTTGAAACATCTTCGGTTAATCCTTCGGAAATTAATTCTTTGATTACTCCGACTTTTTTGCCTTTAATATCGTTCGTTAATCCTGCGGCATAATGTTCTACAGGTAAATTCAACGATGTTGAATCTTTAGGGTCATGACCCGAAATAACTTCAAGTAAGTTTGCGGCATCTTCAACCGAACGAGTAAACGGTCCGATTTGGTCTAAGGACGATGCAAACGCAATTAAGCCGTATCTTGAAACTCTGCCGTAGGTTGGTTTCATACCGACAATACCGCAGAAAGATGCAGGTAATCTGATAGAACCGCCTGTGTCAGAGCCCAATGCAAGTGTAGCTTCGCATGATGCAACACTCGCCGCAGAACCGCCGGATGAGCCTCCCGGAACTTTATTTAAATCCCAAGGGTTGCGGACTTTTCTGAATGCTGAGTTTTCATTTGAAGAACCCATTGCAAATTCGTCTAAGTTTGCCTTTCCTACTATCGGTACAAGGTTATCCAGTAATTTTTGGGAAATTGTTGCGTTAAAAGGTGATACAAAATTTTCCAAAATTTTACTTGATGCGGTAGTTTTTGAACCGACCAAATTCATATTATCCTTTAATGCTAACGGAATACCTGCTAATAGCGGTAAATCTTCCCCGTTTGCAATTTTTTCATCAACTTTTTTGGCTGTATTCAATGCAGTTTCTTTTGTAAGTGAATTGAATGTACCAAGTTTTTCATCCAATTCGTCAATTCTTTCAAAAGCAGCCTGAGTTAATTCAACAGCTGAGATTTCTTTATTTTTCAGGGCTTTAGATTGCTCTGCAGCCGTCTTTTTTAAAAGCTCATTCATAGTTTCTCCTTATAAGACTTCCCTATGTTTGCTATGTTACGATAAACATTTCTGTTACGCAAGTCAAAGTAATATATCTGACTTTTCAATTTTCTTCATAATAGATTTACAAACACCAAAATTTGTGTAATAATATTCGTGCAAACGTTTGTAACAATTTATTAAAACATCTCAAAAAATTACGCAAAAAAATTTTTTGAGGGGTTTTCGACTCTTTGTAAAGGAGTATGTGTGTATGTTAACTATACAACCGAATATCTCAAGCAGCTACGCTAAAAATCCTTCTTTCGGATATGGTTCAGGCATGTTTGATGATGCTGAATATGTTGATTTTGAGGAGATTTTTGACGACCCCCGTAAAGCATCTGTTAAGTCAAGTCGCTTTGATATAGACAAAGAACGAGAAAAAGCAGGACGTGAACTTGATTTGTGGGAGGAAACAAAGCAGAATATTGATTCTATTGCAAGAACTACAGAGTCAGTTCCCGTTTTAAATAACGGCATGAAAATCTTTTCAAGTTTAATATCAATCGCAGTAGGCTGGGGCGGTTTAAGATGGGGTACTTATGGTACTCTCAAAGTTATGAGTGATATAGCAAAAACAGCTCCTGCTAAGTGTGTTAAAAATTTATCAAAAGACTTTTATACATCTGCATCTAATTTATTCCAAAAGGGTAAAACCTGTATGGAAAAACAAAGCTGGGTTGTTAGTATGAAGAATAAAGCTGCAAATCTAAAAAAAGATTTCCTTGAATCTTCCGTAGGTACTAAATATACAAGTATAAAAGATACAGTTAAAAATAGTTCTATATACAGACGTTCGCTAAACGGTATTGATGATGCCGTAAATTACATGAAAAAGATAAATCCGAAACGTATATTCGTTGAAACAATGGGTGTTGCAGGCGGCGGTACGGCTGCAATAAATACGTTAGGTGCTCAAACTATTGACGGTAACAGACATGATATTCGTCAGATTAATGATGATGTGTATATAGTTGACGGCAGATACGGTCTTGATTATCGCAGAAACAGAGGTTCACGCTATGGATATTAGACGTATTGACAGTAGCGTTATTCCTTACACAAGTAATGACAATCAGTCCAGTTCAAAGCGTGATAAGGTTGAAGATGCGGCAGCCGTTACGGGTGCAACAGGTGCTAGTGCTGCAGCAGGCAGAAGCAGTGCTTTAAAATTCTTTAAGTCTTCAGCATCCAAAGTTAATACATTGTCCGGTACTGCGGCAGAGATAACTAATGCGGTTGAAGTTCCTGCAAAGCAGTCAAAATCTTTACTAAATGCATTAAGAATTAATTATAAAAATATTACAGGTCAAATTTCTCGTTGGGCAGAGGCTTCTAAAATGCCGAACTTTATGAAGGCTATGTTTACGGGTAGGTTGGGGTCATTCCTCGGTGGCGGTGCTGCGTTATTCGTTTTCGTAACCGGTGTTGCGGAAGTTTTCCAGACGTTAATGAAGAATGTCAATAACGTAGGTATAAAGATGTCCACTGTTACATCAAATCCTTATGGTGATTTTGATACTTTTGAATATGTAGATCCGAGAGAATACATGCAGCGTATGTACGAACAAATGTACAGACAGCGGGCTGCTAACGGCTATAGAAGATACTAATTTTATTTTTTAATTTGAATTAATTAAAATCTCATGTTAGACTCCTGTTATGAAGGATTTTTTAGTAAAAGAGCTTGTAACTGATGATTTTTTAAGTGAGTTAAAATCTATAGATTTTGATTCTTCTTATGCTAAACAGGTTGTTGATAAATATAATTATAAGAATATAAAAATATTCGGTTTGAATGCTGCTCAGGCGAATATATTAAAACAAACCGCATTAAGCGTAGGTACTGATTGTGCAACGCCTAAAAATACGATTACCGGTAATATAGTCAAAGCTGATTGTATTTTGGGAGGAAGTATTTCTCAGCTGAAAAAAATAGCCGTGAAGCTTGGTGTCCAGCCTTTTGGATTAAGGCAATTAGGACGGCAGATTGAGAAATTAATTTCTGCGACTTTAGAAAAGAAACATTCCGTGCAGATTATGGGGATTTTAAATTTAACGAATAATTCGTTTTCTGACGGCGGTATGTATAATGATTATGATAAAGCTGTTGAGCATTTAAATAAATTAATATCTGACGGTGCGGATTCCGTTGATATAGGTGCAGAATCTACAAAACCTTATTCAGAGCCTGTTTCGGAAACTGAACAGTTAGACAAAATTCTTCCTGTATTGGATTATATAAGAAAAAATAATATTGATATCCCGATAAGTATTGATACAAGAAGTTCAGAAGTTGCAAAACAATCTCTGAACGCAGGTGCCACCGCAATTAATGATGTTTCGGGTCTGACTTATGATGAAAACATGACCCGTATTATTGCGGATTACGGATGTCCTGTTATTATTCAGCATTCGCAGGGTACGCCTGATATTATGCAGAACAGTCCTTATTATGATAATCTTATGGATGAAATTTATACAGACTTGTACGACAAGATTTCCAAGGCGGTTTTAGCAGGTATAAAAAAAGAAAATATTATTATTGACCCAGGTATCGGTTTTGGAAAAACAAGAGAACATAATTTTGAAATTTTACGCCGTATAGAAGAATTACAAGGTCTGGATTGTCCTGTTCTGTTGGGACTTTCAAGAAAAAGCCTTTTAAATATGCCTGATGCCGATAATGATACAAAAGATATTTATACTATTGCTCTGAACACTCTTGCAATAGAAAGAAAAGTAGATATATTGAGAGTTCATAACGTAAAACTGCATAAGACGTTAATTAATATGCTTATATAGTGGCAAATCGTGAAAGACGAAATCAGTATATTTCTTAATCAAAATTAGTAATATCTGAAAATTTTACACCTAAAATGTCTGCAAGTTCAAACAGCTTACGTAAACTCATATATTTTTGACCTCTTTCTACTCTGCAAATATATTCATATGACAAACCTAATTTTACAGCAAGGTTAACCTGAGTTAGACCTTTTGTTTTCCTGTATTTTGCTATATTTGCACCGAGTAAACTGAGTCTTGACATATGACCTATTATTCCATATTATCTAATAAAATAATTGACCTATTTGTCCAAACAAAATAGAAAGTATTTTATTGAGGTAAATATGAAAAATATAGTAATAGTAATCGTAAGTTTAATAGTAGGCTTTTGTGCAGGCAAATTTTCATTAATCAAATTACAACAAAATTTATACATGACTAAATTAGAAAAAATAACCGTCATTGATGGTGATACTGTCCATGCAGTTATTAAAGATAATATTTGTCAATAAATTTTTTTGTGCAATTATATTATTATGTTAGACAAAATTATTATTAAGGGAGCAAAGGAAAATAATCTTAAAAACGTATCTTTGGAAATTCCGAAGAATGAACTTATTGTGTTTACCGGTGTTTCGGGTTCAGGTAAATCCTCTCTTGCATTTGATACAATTTTTGCGGAAGGTCAAAGACGTTATGTGGAAAGTCTTTCCACTTATGCAAGACAGTTTTTGGGACAGCTTGATAAGCCTGATGTTGAATATATAGACGGTTTATCTCCCGCTATCTCAATAGACCAAAAGTCAACAAGCAATAATCCCCGTTCTACCGTAGGTACCGTTACGGAAATTTATGATTATTTAAGACTTTTGTATGCAAGAGCAGGTACTCCTTATTGCCCTAATTGCGGTGATGAAATTAAACCTCAGTCTATAGATGAAATTGTAAACAGTATTATGAAGCTCGGTGAGGGTGAAAAAATACAAATTCTTGCACCTGTCGTAAGAAGTAAAAAGGGTGAATATTCTGCCTTATTCAAAGAACTTCAGCAGGAGGGTTTTGTCAGAGTTAAAATTGACGGTGAAGTTTATAATCTTGATGAGGACGATATTGAGTTAGCAAAAACCAAAAAACACGATATTAGTGTTGTTGTTGACCGTGTTGTGGTTAAAGAAAGTGCAATGTCAAGAATTGCGGACAGTGTTCAGATTGCATTAAAAAAAGCTGACGGTATAGTTATTATTGATGCAGTATCCTCCCAAAAAGAAAAAATGTTTAGTGAAAAACTTTCCTGTCCAAAGTGTGAACTGAGTTTTGAAGAACTTGCACCTCGTATATTTTCTTTTAATGCCCCTTATGGTGCGTGTGAAAGATGCGGCGGCTTAGGTGCTGATTTTGTCGTAGACCCTGATTTGGTTGTACCGGACAAAACAAAGAGTTTAAATGACGGAGCAATTTATCCGTGGTCAAGAACTTCAACGGATTATTATGATGATATGCTGAAATCTGTCTGCTCTCATTACGGTATCCCGATGGATAAGCCTTTTGATGAGCTAACAAAATCTCAGCAGGATATAATCCTACACGGCGGAGATGATATTCTTCAGTTTAGAGTAAAAAAATTCGGTACTCATTATTACGAAACTAAGTACCGCAAGTTTGAAGGTGTAATTCCGTTTTTAGAAAAGCGTTATAATGATTCAAATGCCGAGTACTGGCGTGAAGAAATTGAAAAATATATGACGACTACACCTTGTCCGAAATGTCATGGTGCAAGGTTGAAGGAATTTCCGCTTGCAGTAAAAATCAAGGATAAGAATATATATGAATTTACGTTGATGTCTATTGAGGATGAGTTACAGTTTATTGAAGATTTATATTTGGAACTTGATGAATACAAATTAAAAATTGCAAAGCAAATTCTTGATGAAATCCGTTCCCGTTTGAGATTTATGAAGGATGTCGGGTTGAGCTATCTTAATCTTGCCCGTATGGCAGGTACTTTATCCGGTGGCGAAGCACAGAGAATACGTCTTGCAACCCAAATCGGCAGCGGTTTGTCAGGTGTTCTTTATGTTTTGGATGAACCGTCAATAGGTTTGCATCAGAGGGACAATGACAGGTTAATTAAAACGCTCTTAAAACTTCGTAATCTTGGTAATACTCTTATCGTTGTTGAACATGATGAGGATACTATGCGTAATGCGGATTATATTGTTGATATAGGTCCAAAAGCAGGTGTTAACGGCGGTAAAATTATTGCTACGGGTACCTTAGAAGATATAATTAATACAAAAAATTCTCTGACAGGTCAGTATTTAAGCGGTGTTCGTTCAATACCGGTTCCCGATAAAATCAGAGAAGGTAACGGTAACTTTTTGCAGGTCAAAAATGCACACTTAAATAATTTAAAGAACATTGATGTTGATATTCCACTCGGTAAAATAGTCGTATTAACGGGTATTTCAGGTTCGGGCAAATCAACCTTAATGCAGGATTTGATTTATGAATTTGCCCTGCATAAATTAAGGGGTAATCGCCCGAAACCGCAGGGTGTTGATGATATTCTGGGATTTGAAAATATAGATAAAATTATAGATATTGACCAGTCCCCAATCGGCAGAACTCCGCGTTCTAACCCTGCAACCTATACTGATTTGTTTACTCATATAAGAGATTTATATGCAAAAACTAATGAAGCAAAACTTAGAGGTTATAAGCCGGGAAGATTTAGTTTCAACGTAAAAGGCGGTCGCTGTGAGGCTTGTAAAGGCGACGGCGTTAATAAAATTGAGATGAACTTTTTATCCGATGTTTATGTAAAATGTCCTGTATGTAAAGGTAAACGCTATAACCGTGAAACTCTTGAGGTTAAATTTAAGGGCAAAACTATTGCAGATGTTTTGGATATGAGCGTAAAAGAAGCTCTGGAATTTTTTGACAGTATTCCGTCAATTAAAAATAAATTACAAACTCTTAATGATGTGGGATTGGATTATATAAAATTGGGGCAAAGTGCCACGACTTTGTCAGGCGGTGAAGCTCAGAGAATAAAACTTGCATCGGAATTAAACAAGCGTGCAACAGGCAAAACTTTGTACCTGCTTGATGAACCGTCTGTAGGGTTACATTGGTACGATTTGGATAAATTAATTAAGATTATTCAAAAACTTGCAGATCAGGGAAATACTATTTTAATTATCGAGCATAATTTGGATTTAATTAAAGTTGCAGACTATATTATCGATTTAGGTCCAGAAGGCGGAAACGCAGGCGGAACAGTCGTTGCAACAGGAACTCCGCAGGAGGTTGCAAAAAATAAAAATTCATTTACGGGTCAGTATTTAAAAGGTGTTTTGTAAGTAATTGCTGATTGTAAATATTTATTAACTTGACTTGAAAAACTTGTCAATAATTCTCATGTTCTATACTTTTTATATATAAAATATATAACATAAAGGAGCGTTTACCAAATGATGGACGTAAAGTTTGATATGTGCGTAAAAAATCATTACATGACAAAAATTATGTCGCAGATGACTGCAGCCAATGAACGGGGTAATTATTTTACAAGCATCATAGGCAGTACAAGACGGCAGAATTTTATGGCAGGATTATCAGTAGAACGTCAGGGTGATGTTCAGTCCCAACAACCGCAAGATTTATCCGAAATTCCCGAGGATAGGCGAATGAGTTCGTTCATTCAGGAATAAAATATTTTAGATATGTTCAATTTTCATAATTATAAAGGCTTTGCATTTAACGTGTAAAGCCTTTAATATTGCAGTTTATAAAAATTTTAAAAATTTTATTCGGCGGCATGTTACAATACGTTAACAAATAGCAAAAAACCGAGTTGACAGTGTTATATGTTTATACTAACATTGGTATGCTTGGTGCATTTTAGTTAAAAGACCGAAATATATTTTTAAATAAATTCAAACCGAGCAAAGCCCTGTGGGGCGGCTTATTAAAGACCCCGTAATGTGTAAAACATGACAAGCAGAAAAGGAATAAAAATGGCAAGCACAAAAGGACAAAGAATCAGAGTTTGTTTGAAATCTTATGATCACAAATTGATTGATGTATCTTCAGACAAAATCGTAGAAACAGCAAAAAGAACTGACGCTAAAGTTGCAGGCCCGATTCCTTTACCTACAAAAAGACGTATATATTGCGTTTTGAGAAGTCCTCACGTTGATAAAAAATCTCGTGAACATTTTGAAATGAGAACTCATAAACGTATTATTGATATATACGAAGCGACTCAACAGACTACTGAAGAGTTAAGCAGATTAGATCTTCCTGCAGGTGTTTCTATTCAGGTTAAATTGTAATCTGATTAGTTTGCACAAAGCATTGAAAATTGAATAAGCATTATGCATATATAATGTGAACTGCGACCAATTTATCAAATTGGACACTTCTTGAAAGGAGTGGGGTGAAAGTCCCCGTAAGGTAAAGTAATTAAGCAAGACGTAGCGCTCGCAAGTGAAAATGCAAACCCGAAATGAGGCACGGATGTGCCGTGCAACAAGTAGGGTGAGCTAGAAAGGTTAAAATATGACACTAGGTGTAATAGGTAAAAAATTGGGAATGACTCAGATTTTTGACGAACAAGGTTTGGCTATTCCTGTAACTGTTATCAAAGTAGACGATATCGTTGTTACTCAGGTTAAAACTGTAGAAACTGACGGTTACAATGCTATACAGGTTGGTACTGTTGCAGCAAAAGAAAAACACTTGACAAAGGCTCAAATCGGTCATTTTAAGAAAAACAACTTGGAAAATTACAGACACTTACAAGAATTCCGCGTTGACAATCCTCAGGACTACAAAGTAGGCGACAAGATTGAATTATCAGTTCTTGATAACGTTGAAAAAGTAGATGTAACAGGAAAATCAATCGGTAAAGGTTCCCAGGGTACAGTTAAGAGATGGAATTTTGGACGCGGACCTATGGGTCACGGTTCAAAGAACCACAGAGAACCGGGTTCAATCGGTGCAGGTACAACTCCTAGCCGTGTTATCAAAGGTAAAAGAATGGCAGGTAACATGGGTAATGAAAGAGTTACCGTTACTAAGTTGAAACTGGTTAAAGTGGATGCAGAAAAGAAACTGGTATTAATTAAAGGTTCAGTTCCGGGATGCGAAGGAAGATTAGTAACAATCGTTCCTACACGCACAAAATGGAATGCGTAAGCCGGTGTGAGTGCCGGAGTCGGTTCGCTAGAGCGAAATGAACGAACAAATCTTTGATTTGACAGGCGGACAAAATAAAATAAAAACAAGAAAAGTAAAACATTAACCCGCTTCTGCCATATAAAACCCGAAAGGGAAAGGGGTAGACGGAAAGCAAAAGGAAAAAAGAAAATGTCAAAAGAAATTTTAAGTACAACAGGTGAAAAGTTAGGTGAAATTACCTTAGCTAAAGAAGTTTTTGGTGTAGAACCTAATTTACATGTAATGCATTTAGCATTGAGAAGACAATTAAATAACGGTCGTCAGGGTTCAGCTTCTGCAAAAACAAGAGCTGAAGTATCCGGAGGCGGTAAAAAACCTTGGAAACAAAAGGGTACAGGCAGAGCAAGAGCTGGTTCTCTCCGTTCTCCATTGTTTGCAGGCGGCGGCGTAATCTTTGGGCCAAAACCAAGAGATTATTCTTTCTCAATGCCTCAAAAAGCAAGAAAATTAGCTTTAAAATCAGCATTGTCTTCAAGAGAAGAACAATTAGTTATCGTAAAAGATTTTTCAAAAATTGCTGAACCTAAGACAAAATTGATGGCATCAGTATTAAAATCTTTGAATTTGAACGGTAAAATTCTTATTGTTGCTGATTTGAAGGCAGCTGAAAATCAAAATCTTGAATTAGCAGCAAGAAATATTCCTTCAGTTAAATTGTTACTTCCTTCAAATTTGAACGTAAAAGATTTGTTGGAAGCTGACAGCGTAGTTATTACTGAAGCAGCTGTTAACGAAATTACAGAAAGACTTAGCAAATAAGATTTAACTATAAAGGAATAATAAAATGAGTAAAGAAAGAACAAATACAGAAAAGTTATACGATGTAATCAAAAAACCGCTGATTACGGAAAAATCTCGTATGGCTATGGCTTTGGGTCAATATACTTTTGAAGTAAGAAAAGATGCTACAAAAGTTGAAATTGCTCAGGCTGTAGAATTAGCTTTTCCGGGAAGAAAAGTTAAAAGCGTAAATACGGTTTATATGCCTTCTCATACAAAGAGAATGGGTTATAAATTCGGTAGAACTGACAGTTCTAAAAAAGCAATCGTAACCATCGAAGGTGATCCGATTGAAACATTGACAGCTGTATAACAGTTGTCTTAAAGGGGCGAAAAGGCATAAGTCCCTAAAGTAGTACAAAGCCAATTAAGGAGAAATAAAATGGCAACAAGAAAAATAAACCCTACTTCTCCCGGACAAAGAGGAATGGTAAAGAGTGATTACAGCGAAATCACTACTATGACCCCTGAAAAGTCCTTGTTGAAAAAGGTAAAGAAAACAGCAGGCAGAAATAATACCGGTAGAATTACATGTCGTCACAAAGGCGGCGGTGTAAAAAGACAATACCGTGTAATTGATTTTAAACGTGAAAAATTTGGTGTACCGGCAGTTGTAAAAACTGTTGAGTACGACCCGAACAGAAACGTAAGAATTTCATTAGTATTCTATGCAGATGGTGAAAAAAGATATATCTTAACACCGGAAGGATTGAATGTTGGTGATACTATTATAAGCGGTCCTGATGCACCTGTACAGACAGGAAATGCTATTCCGCTTGAACTGATTCCGTTAGGTACTATGGTTCATAACGTTGAACTTAACCCTGGTCGTGGCGGAGTTATGGTTAGAGCTGCAGGTAATGCTGCTCAGGTTATGGCTAAAGAAGGCAATTATGTTACAATTAAGCTTCCTTCATCAGAAATGAGAATGGTAAGAAAAGAATGTATGGCAACAATTGGTGTTCTTGGTAACTCTGAGTTCAAAAACTTATCAATAGGTAAGGCAGGAAGAACTCGTTATATGGGCATCAGACCTACAGTTCGTGGTGTAACAATGAACCCTTGCGATCACCCTCACGGTGGTGGTGAAGGTAAAACAGGTCCTGGCGGACATCCTAAGACACCTTGGGGTAAACCGGCTCTTGGCTATAAGACAAGAAAATCAGGAAAAGCTTCTGACAAGTTAATTGTAAGAAGAAGAAAAGGTAAATAAAAGCGATAGCCGATACGATTGATAAATCGGTTATGCATCGGCAAAAGCTAAAAGATAAACAAACCAAAAGGAGAATATATTAATGGCACGTTCATTAAAAAAGGGTCCATACGTAGAAGAAGCTCTACAAAAGAAAATTGAAAAGATGAATGCAAATTCAGAAAAGAAAGTTATCAAGACTTGGTCTAGAGCATCTATGATTGTACCTGATATGCTAGGACATACAATTGCTGTTCATAACGGGAAAACTCACGTTCCGGTATATGTTACAGAACAGATGATTGGTCATAAATTAGGTGAATTTGCACCAACAAGATTATACAAAGGTCACGCAGGTTCAGCTAAAGTGAAATAGCCGTTAGCAAGCGGAGCTTGTATTACGGATATTTCATTCCGAACTCGTTTCGGAATCTCAATACAAAAAAAGAAAAAGGAAATTAAAAAATGGAAGCTAAAGCAAAACAAACAGATATAAAAATGACAGCAAGAAAATTGCGTCGTGTAATAAACGAAGTACGCGGCAAGAAAGTTCTTGAAGCTCAGGATATGTTGCGTTTTATGCCTTACTTTGCAGCAAGAGTAGTTGAAAAGAATTTGAAGGCTGCTATTGCAAATGCTCAGGAAAAATTTGGTGTTTCACCTGAATCTTTAAAGATTGCAGAAATCTTTGCAGATGAAAGCCAAACTCTGAGACGTGCTAAACCAAGAGCACAAGGTCGAATTTACAGAAGACTAAAACGTACATCACACCTTACAATTAAGGTAAGTGACTAAGCTGAATGGTAGTAAAAAAATAAAGGTATAAAAAATGGGACAAAAAACACATCCAAACGGATTTAGAGTAGGTATAATAAAATCTTGGGCAAGCACATGGTATGCTTCGTTCAAAGAATACCGTACTTTTATAAAAGAAGATCATCAGATCAGAAAATTTATTAAGAAAAAATTATACGCAGCAGGCGTATCAAAAGTCTTGATTTCAAGAATCGAAGACAAAAATACAACCATTACGGTTGTAACTGCTAAGCCCGGTATTGTAGTAGGCAGAGGCGGACAAGGTATTGATGAATTAAGACAAGAAGTTTCTAAATTCATCGGTAAACCGGTTATAATTAATGTTGTTGAGGTAGCAAGAATTGATGCAGATGCTCAGTTAGTTGCTGAAAATATTGCTCAACAGCTTGAAAAACGTGTTGCTTTCAGACGTGCAATGAAACAAGCAATGCAGCGTACAATGAGATCAGGCGTTCAGGGTATTAAAGTTATGGTATCAGGTCGTTTGGGCGGTGCTGAAATTGCTCGTTCAGAATGGGCTAAAGAAGGCAGAATACCTCTACAGACTTTGAGAGCAGATGTTGACTACGGTTTTACTGAAGCTGATACAATCATGGGTAAAATCGGTGTTAAGGTTTGGATTTTCAAAGGTGATTTAATGCCTGGCGAAAAAGCAGACATGAATATTAAAGCAAAAAGTGGTAAAGAAGGTACTGAAAGAAGCGGTCGCCGCAGAAAAAGAGCCATCGAAACTACTGATGCTAAGTAAGACACAATTAAGTAAAAATAATTAACAGGAGTAAATAAAATGTTACAGCCTAAAAAAACTAAATATCGTAAAATGATGAAAGGCAGAATGAAAGGACATGAAACAAGAGGAACAAAACTCGAATTCGGTTCTTATGCATTACAAGCCTTAGAACCCGGTTGGATAACCAGCCGTCAAATAGAGGCTGCACGTCGTGCGATGACTCGTGAAATTAAACGTGGCGGTAATGTTTGGATTAAAATCTTCCCTGATAAACCGATTACTGCGAAACCTGCTGAAACTCGTATGGGTTCAGGTAAAGGTAATTTGGAATACTGGGTAGCTGTTGTTAAGCCAAACAGAATTCTATTTGAACTTGAATATTTTGATAGAAACGTTGCAGTTAACGCACTTGAATTAGCTGCTCAAAAGTTGCCTATCAAGGTTAAAGTTGTAGAAAAATCAAAGTTAGAAGCTTAAATAAAAGGAAAATATCAAAATGAAATTAAGTGAAATGCGCGAAAAAACAGTTGAAGAACTAAAGAGTGCTATACTTGAATGGAAGAAGGAATTGTTAGACAACAAAATGAAACTTGCAACTGCAGGTTTGGAAAACACTTCTCTTATTTCTAAGAATAAACGCTTAATAGCTCAAGCAAAAACTGTAATTACTGAAAAAGCTGCAAACACAGCGGAGGGTAAAGATGCCTAAGAAAGAAAAACAAGGAATCGTAGTAAGCAACAAAATGGATAAAACCATTGTAGTCAGAGTTGCTGAATATGCTTCACATCCGAAATACAAAAAGATTATTGAAACTAACAAAAACTACAAAGCACATGATGAACAAAATGTTTGTAACATCGGTGATACGGTTAGAATCGTAGAATCTCGCCCTATCTCAGGTGACAAACGCTGGACATTGTCTGAAGTTGTAGAACAGGTTAAGTAATCCCGATTCGGATATGAATTAATGGCACAAAATTGTGCAGACAACATTACCATTGAGTAATGAGAGGTCGAAAGTAAAGTAAAAAAGGAAAAGAAAAATGATACAACAAGAAACAAGACTTGAAGTTGCTGATAATACAGGTGCAAAACAGTTGTTATGTATCAGAGTTATGGGCAGTTCAAATAAGAAATTTGCGGCAGTCGGAGATGAAATCGTTGCTACAGTCAAGGATGCTACTCCTAATATGACCGTAAAAAAATCAGAAGTTGTCCGTGCTGTTGTTGTAAGAACTAAAGCAGATATTAAACGTCAAGACGGTTCTGTAATCAGATTTGACGAAAATGCTGCAGTTATTATAAACAAAGACGGTAATCCTCGTGGAACCCGTGTTTTCGGACCGGTTGCAAGAGAACTTCGTGATAAAGGCTATATGAAGATTGTTTCATTAGCTCCGGAAGTTATATAACGGATTTTCGGACGGGTAAAACCCGGAGGGCGAAAGCCGAAACGAGCGAATGCGAAATGCAGCGAGTGACAGGCTTGAGCTTTAAGAAAATCCAAAATGGCGGATTTTCGGACTGACGTAAAATAAAGAAACAAAATCAAGGTCGAATTTGTTTCAGAAATGAAAAGTAAAAGGAAATTAAAATGGCAAATGATAAGAAAAAAAGCTTGCATGTTAAAACCGGTGACAGAGTTATCGTAACAGCAGGCAAAGATAAAGGAAAAATCGGTAACGTTAAAAAAGCTATGCCTTCAGATTCAAAAGTATTGGTAGAAGGTGTAAATATGGTTACCAAAGCTCAAAGACCGCAACCAATGGCAGGTATTCAGGGTGGTTTAATTAAAATGGAAAAACCTCTTGATTCTTCAAATGTAATGGTTGTATGTCCGGCTTGCGAAAAACCTACCAGAATTGCTCATAAAGTAGTTGACGGTAAAAAAGTTCGTGTTTGTAAAAAATGTGGTGAACAATTAGATGTGTAAGGTTTGTTTTTAACGAACATATACATCGCTAGAATTGAGGAAAACAAAAATGACTAAAACAGAA
Source organism: uncultured bacterium (assembly GCA_902760645.1). GTDB lineage: Bacteria > Cyanobacteriota > Vampirovibrionia > Gastranaerophilales > Gastranaerophilaceae > UBA1221. The sequence goes on along the minus strand of CACWHC010000013.1, from coordinate 45,832 downwards.
AACTTAAAAACAAAATATGAAAACGAAGTTAAAAAGGCCATGAAAGAAAAGTTCGGCTACAAGAACGATTTACAGGTACCAAAATTGGTAAAAATCGTTTTGAATATGGGTGTTGGTGAAGCTTCACACAATTCAAAAATTGCTGAAACTATCGAAGGTCAATTAACTAAAATTGCAGGTCAAAAATGTGTTGTAACAAAAGCTAAAAAATCAATCGCATCTTACAAATTAAGAGAAGGTATGCCGGTTGGTGCTATGGCAACACTCAGAGGCGAAAGAATGTATGATTTCTTACAGAAGTTAATCTGCGTTGTATTCCCTCGTATTCGTGACTTCAGAGGTATTAGTGCTAAGGCATTTGACGGCCGTGGTAACTATACTTTAGGCTTAAAAGAACAGGCATTGTTCCCTGAAATTACTTATGAAGAAGTTGATCTTGTAAAAGGTATGAATGTTTCAATCATTACTACTGCTGAAACTGATGATGAAGCAAGAGAATTGCTGAAATTATTAGGTATGCCTTTTAAAGGGATGAACAAGTAAAAGACGTTAATATAACAAAACAATAAAGGAGAAATTCATGGCTAAGAAAGCGATGATAGACAAAGAATTAAAAAGAGAAGCTCTTGTAGCGGCAGGAAAATATCCGGCAGTAAGACTTCATAACAGATGTTCAATCTGCGGTCGTCCTCACGGCTATCACAGAGATTTCGGTCTTTGCAGAATTTGTCTTAGAAAAATGGCTCACGAAGGTTTACTTCCGGGCGTTACAAAAGCAAGCTGGTAACAATAGTATCCTGAATATTTGTCAGGATACCTTGTTCGGCGGGCATGTATAGTTTTAATATTAAAATTAACAAACAGATATAATAAAAAAGAGT
>CACWHC010000013.1:0-44936 GCA_902760645.1 uncultured bacterium | reverse complement strand
TAGGAGCGTTACATGAGTTTAGATGAGAAAAAAGAGTATAATTATACAATTAAGGTAATCGATAAAAAATTGGAAGAAGATTTAATACGAAATTCCAAACATATCAGAAAATTGATTCTTATATTGATATTTGTATTGCTGGTTGTTTTCAAAGCTCATATAATGTATTGGTTAAAATTTGGTTTTGCATTCTATTCAAAGGTAGATAATACTCCTATATCTGTTATGGAGGAGCCTGTTCAGGATGTTTATACGAATGAAGAAAGTGCAAAAAAAATATTTTGGTACAGGACGTTAATAAGTGGTAATAATATTACTATAAAGCCTGTTGCATATTATAAAATTGCGGGGTTGATTGTTTCTGCGAGCGGAATATTTTCATCCGAAACGGAATTATCTGATGGGGCAGCTTTGTATGATGTTGCTATATCGTGGGGTAAATTAGGGAATAAAAATTTTTACACAAAATATTTTGAGTGTACAAAACTCAAAGATGAACAAACCGGCGGGAATGTTTTATTAACTACTGCAAAGGTTAAAACTTTACCTGTAACACCTGAATATGCAATGTCGCATTGGTCTAATATACATATTGTACCTGCAAATAATAATATAATGGGTGCTTTGATTAGAATTAAAACCTGGGATAAAATTATTTTGGAAGGTATGCTTGTAGATATGGAATATGTGGATGCTCAGGGGCACAGATATTCATATTATACAAATACTGTTAGAGATGAGAATGATGCAGATGATGACAGAAACGGTAATTATCAAATCATGTTTGTTACTCGTGTAAGACTGGGTGATAAAGTTTATAAATAAACAGTCTGATGTAAGTAATGTGTAAATTTTTATTTACAGAATATTTGAAAAAAGAATTTGTTTATGATATTTTAATCTCATACAGTTCCGAACTGCTGAAAAAAGTGAGTAGTTAATAATCTCGCAACATTAATTCAGTAAGCGGTGTAACAGATAATTGGATACTGCTCTCTAACTGTGGAGTAAGTCCGGAGGAATAAATTATGTCAATGACAGATCCTATAGCAGATATGCTGACAAGAATCAGAAATGCTAACATGGTTTCTCACGAAACTGTTGAAGTGCCTGCTTCAAAATTGAAAATTGAATTAGCAAAATTGTTGAAATCAGAAGGCTTTATTACAGATTATGAAGTTAAAGAATCAGGTAAATTCAAGGTAATTGTTATAACTTTGAAATATGACCAAAACAAAAAACCTGTGATTTCTAAATTAGAAAGAATATCTAAACCTGGTTTGAGAACTTATCATAAAGCAAAAACTCTTCCTAAAGTATTAGGTGGTTTGGGCGTTGCTATTATCTCTACAAGCAAAGGTCTTTTGACTGACAGAAGAGCTCGTAAAGAAAATGTAGGCGGCGAAGTTCTTTGCTATATTTACTAATTTAGTAAAAAATACAGTGTAAAAAATGAGTCCTTTTTAGGGCTCATTTTTTTGCAGTTTGTGTTACTTAATTGACTAAAGTTGATAAATATGGTAGTATCTGAGCAATAGCTATATTATTTTATGAAATGAGAGGGTAGATAAATGGAAATAGAATTGAAACCTTTCGGAGTATCCGGATTATATGTAAAGGCTACGGGCAGAATGGACTTAGACAATGCAGTAGAATTTGGTACAAAGGTTAAAGAAACTATAGAAGATTCTGAAGGTGTTGATGAGTTAATTTTAGATTTTGCTAACATAACTTTTATTTCCAGTTTTGGGTTAAAAGTGGTATTGGAATTGCATAAAGAAATGGCATCTCATGGTTCAATGAAACTCAGAAACGTATCTGAAACAATACTTAAATCATTCCAAATGGTAGGGTTTGATAAATTTTTAGTTATTGAGTAATGTTTAAAACAATTAAATCAAAGATATTAATAATTACGCTGTCAATGTCGCTGGTGCTTCTTTTTATACTGGCGGCTATTGCGTTGTGTTATTATCATGATATTAAGCAAATATTGATAGACCGAACCATTATTTTTACGGAGCTTCAGGCAGAGGAGCTTAATCTGGATATATTGCGTACGGAAAAAAATGCAAGAGATTTAGCCTTGATGGGTGAACTCTATTACAAATTCGACAGAAATCCTAAAATCGCCGAAAAGACCATAATAGAAGTATTTGAAAACTATCCGATTTCACTCGGTGGAGGTATTTGGTTTAAGCCGTATATTGTTAATCCTGATAAAATGAGGTCTTGTATATATGCTTATCGTAATGATAAGGGAAAACTTGTCCTTGACGAATCATTTGAATCAGAGGAATATAATTACTTAAATCAAAATTGGTATAAGGAGATAATGCCTAATTTAACCAGAGATGATAACGTAGAATGGTCATTTCCTTATTATGAAAAAGAGGGCAGTGACTCTTTAATGATTACTGCAGGAACTGCTATTTATGATGATGACAGAAATATTGTCGGGCTTTCTACCGTTGACTGGGATATTAGCAATGTTCGTGCAAAAATTATAAAGCTGGAAAACAAACTTACGAAAAATAGTTTCGCATTGTTTGCAAATCCGAAAAAAGATTATATTATAGTTACAACGGATCCGAACTTAAATGATGCAGAATTAGTTGGAAAGTCCTTAAAAAATATTCCGTGGTACAATGGGGACTTAAAACGTACAGAATATTTGATATACAATAACAAAAAATATTTGCCTTTTGAACAAGAGCTGATTAACGGAATGAAATTTATTGTATGTATTCCGGAAAGTGAATTGTTTGCGAAAATTTTAAAAGGTTTGATGATATTTTCTTTGTTAATTGTATTGATAAGTTTTTCTCTGGCATATTTTTTGTATTCCGGTTTAAGAAGAAATGTACTGAAGCCAATCGGGGCACTTATTGCGATAGCTAATAAAATCGGTAAAGGTGAAACCAATATAGATATTAAGGTTCAAAGTCCTGAAGAATTTGCAAGACTGGCTGATACATTTGATAAAATGACAAAAGATATAAAGACTATTACCAAAGAACGTGAGAGAATAAGCTCTGAGCTTACAATTGCAAAATCAATTCAGACTTCATCTCTGCCTGCTATATTCCCGCCGTTCCCTGCAAGAAAAGAATTTGATATTTTTGCATCAATGGTTGCGGCAAAAGAAGTCGGCGGCGATTTTTACGATTTTTATTTTATTGATGATAATTATTTCATGTTTTTAATTGCTGATGTTTCAGGTAAAGGTATTCCTGCTGCTCTGTTTATGATGACAACAAAAACAATTATCAACAATGTATCTCAAATTGTTCGTGAACCTAAAGATTTAATTGAAGAAATCAATAAGAAAATTTGTTCTAATAATAAGAATAACTTATTTATTACAATGTTTACAGGAATTGTAGATGTTTCAACAGGAAAATTATATTGCATAAATTGCGGTCATAATCCTCCGTTAATAAAGCAGAATAACGGGGAATTTAAGTATTTGAATATGGATTCAAATTATGTACTTGGTGTTATAGAAGATGCAAAATTTAGTATTTATGAAACAAAATTAGAACCGGGTGATGTTATTTATACATACACGGACGGCGTTACGGAAGCATTAAATGCGGATGAAGAAATGTTTGGCGAGGAAAGATTGCTAAATACGATTAATGCCTGTGGTAACAGCGATATAGTGAATATTATTAACAGCATAAAAAGTAGTATCAGCCGGTATTCGGGGGATATTCCTCAAAGTGATGATGTGACTATGCTTGCCTTTAAATATAACGGTGTTGACGGCATAAGCGGTTCTGATACATCAAATGAAAAAACATTTAAGGCAAAAGCCGTAAAAGAAAATTATAAGGTATTTTATACATGGCTGCACGGGGTTTGCGCAGACTGGAAATTGAATGAAGAAGCTGTTAATAAAATAGATATGTGTGCCGAAGAAATATATGCTAATGTTGAGTTTTATGCATATGGTGACGAAACAGGGGATATTGAAGTTACTTTATCCAAAATATCGGATGAAGTGGTAGAGCTGAAATTTAAGGATACAGGTTTTGAGTATAATCCGTTAGAAAAAGCAGACCCTGATATTACTCTTTCACCTGAGGACAGACAGTTGGGCGGACTGGGTATATTTATGGTAAAACAAATGAGTGAAAGTATTTCTTATGAAAGAGCTAACGGACAGAATATTCTGACTTTCTCAATTCGTATTATTTAATATTTCATTGAATTTGTTAAAAATAGTTTCTGCAGTAATGGTATTAATATCAAAGTCCTCAGTTTTATTAGCATAAATATTTAATCCGTCTTTTGCCGGTTTCGGAGTGTTATAATATTCGGGAGGATAGATATAATTTATGTAATCTGATGGAATTGGCTGAAACCTTTTGTAAAATGAACCGTTTGAAATGCATAGTGTATTTGTATCAACGGCTGATGCAATGTGCACAGTACCCGTTTCTACAGATATAAGTGCTTCGCATGAATGTATATATTCCGGTAAATCTGAACTTTTTATTTTCCCGGCTAAATTTAATACGTTATTATTGTTTTTTATTGACCGGATTATTTCATTAACATCAGAAAAATCTTGCGGAGCACCAATTATCGATACTGCAAAATTCGGATTATTTTCAGTTATTAAATTTATAAGTTCAATCCAAAATTCTTTTGTTAAAACCTGAGTTGTATTTCTCTTAAAAGGGCATATACCTATCCTGTTTGTGACGACATTACTATCGGTTTTTATTCGTGGTAAATTCCCTTCATAAATTTTTAATCCCAATAAATTTTCAAAAAACTGCCTGTTTCTGTCAAATTCATACATATCTGTTCTGTCAGTAGTAATCAGCTCATCATACAGATTAAATTTTTCAAGCAGTTTATTATCATTCGGTTTAATAATATGAGCTACAGCATGTTCAGGCTTCAGATACTGAAGAATGCTTGTTGTAGAAAGACTGTCATAGTCTATGTCAGTATAAGACACTAAAATGTTCAGTACCTCTGTTATATTTTTGTATATCAGTTTATTCAAAATGTAAATTCTGTATATAAAATTGCTAGTGTATTTTGCAGGATAAAACGGTATAATTTCATCAAATATATCTTTATTAAATTTCTTGTAACAATCAATGCGGTCGGTCTTTGACAGTACTATAATTTTGTGATTTTTATATCTGGTACTTGTTCTTAAGTATTTGAAATAATTTTGAACTAAAAAATAATCCCCTAATCCGTTGTCACTTATTATCAGCAATGTAGGTTTTGAACCCTTTTTAGGTGCTGTATAAAATGAAATTGCAACAACCATTTTTACAAAATACCTGACAGGAATCTGAAGGGACTTTCTTATTTTGATATAAATTTTATAAATCAGCTCTAATATTATCATAGATTTAAATCTGTGTATTCTCTATAGTTTTATAATAACCGCTTACAGATGTCAAATTAATACTGGTAAATAATTCTAAAATGTTGTAAAATAACTTTATGGATATTAACAAAAAGAAAAAAGCTGTTGCAGCATTATCTGTAATATCGAATCTGATACTTTCCGTTTCAAAAATTGTTGTCGGGATAATATCAGGAAGTATAAGTATTTTGTCTGAGGCAATTCATTCTATGAGTGATTTATTGGCATCTGCCTTAACCCTTTTTTCTGTAAATAAGTCCTCAAAACCGGCGGATAAAGATCACCCGTATGGTCATGGGAAATATGAGGATATGGCAGGCTTTATAGAAGGTTTGTTAATTATTTTTGCCGCATTTTTCATAGTATATAAATCCGTTCAAAAAATTATTTTAGGGATACATTGTGATACGGAAGCATTTATGGGTATTATTGTAATGCTGGCTGCGGTTATAATGAATGCTATTGTCAGTTTTCTGTTGTTCAAAGTTGCAAAGGAATCTAATTCTGTATCATTGTACGCTGACGGTGAACATTTAAGAACGGATATTTATTCTTCATTAGGTGTAATGTTGGGTTTGCTATTAATTCATGTAACAGGACATACGATTCTTGACCCGATAATTGCTATTATGGTTGCGGTGTTTATATATCTTGCCGGATGTTCTATCGTCAAAAGAACGTTGAGAAATCTTTTGGATTATACTTTACCAAATGATGAGATAAAAAAGATTAAACAAATAATTCAAAAGTTTTCAGATGTCGCAAAATTGAAAAAGAATACCGTAAAAGCTCGTCAAGTCGGACCTTCTACTGATATTGATTTTGTTTTGCAGTTTCCTCATGATACTTCAATTTGTGAATGTCATAAAATATGTGAAGAAATTGAGCAGAGTTTATTAAAAGTTTATCCGAACAGTTCAATTTCAATCCATTCTGAACCGATATGTTACAAGAAAAAATGTAAAAAGATGTGCTCTGATAATAAGCAGTAAGCTTAAACTTGTTTGTCTTTGTTAAAATATTTCAGTCGTATTTTATCTGCAAAAACTCCCATTTGGTTCAGCACAAGTCCTGATACTATACCCAAAGCAAGCGATTTTCCTCCGGATACAAGTTTCAGTGTTGTATATAAAGCTGTTCCGATGGCACCGATAATCGGGATGCCTGATGTTAATATTATGGACGTCCTTTCCTCTTTATTATGAGCAAATCCCAAACCATAACCTATCATTCCGATAGAACTGACTATGGTAAGCACGTCTGTAGGTGCTGAACCCAATACCAAATCTCTCAGTTTGTCAAAAAATTCGGAGCCTTCAAGTGCTACGGATTTATCAAATGATTTGACAGCATTTTTAACGGCTAATGCGGCTCCTGATTTTGAAAGTTCAAAAGGTGCAATTTTATAATATATTGACAGCATGTCCTGAATTTCGCCGGTATCATTATATTTAATAAGCTGGTATATCAAATTGGCATAGGATTTTATTGAGTTTGCCTGTTCTTTAAGGATATTATCTTCAGTAATAATAGTTGCATCTGCCAGTTTTTCGAGTTTTATGACTTCGTTTAAAAATATTTCTTTGGTTTCATTTAAGATTTCGGGGTTTTTCGCAAACCATTCCAGTCTGTTAATAATATCAATGTTTTCTTTATCCGTAGGCGAAACAATTTCGTTAAGTCGTTTTATGTAATTTCTTAAAAGAAGATTTTTATCAGATGCGCTGTAGGATATGACGTTTCTGATATTTGCCAGATTTTCTTCAAAAAATGCTTTATCGTCTTTAACTTGTTCTGCGGCAATAAAGGATTGCCACATTTCTTTACGTTTAAATTTATTGTTTTTAGACCAAAAACCTTTAAATGAAGCATCCCAAAATTCGGAATATAATTTTGAGGTTTTACTTTTTATGTATTTATATCGCGTATTTTGAGCTTCTTCTGACATAAAATTATCCATTACAAGCTTTGCCGTATCACGATAACCTTTAGCCAATTTTACAAGTTCTGCTTTGGTGTATGTTTTTTCATTATATATAATATTTTCATTGACAGAATTGCTTAAAATATAATTGTCTAATTTATCAAATGCTTTGTACATTTTGTCAAATGCCTGTTGGGTTTCTTTGTAGGACTTTATTACGGTTTTTCTTGATGCCTGTTCAAACATTTTAGTTATCCAGGTATGGATTCTTTGGGTAGGAGCTGTATTAAACATTAATTTCATGAACAGGATGTCTTTTAATGAAGTAATATTATTTATGCTTTCTGTTTTGCTGATAAAAGCACTCAGCTTGCGAATTGAATAATCGTAAAATGAAACTTTTTTCTTGTTATTGTTTAATTCTGAATATTCTAACTTTGTTTCAAGATATTCTTTAAATTTGTTTAAGTATTTCCCGGTATTTTTTTGTATCCCTTTAGAGAGAAATAATAAGCCTATACCTGAAATAATAGCAATATTACCTGCTGTGACATTAAAATTTTTATTGGAATTTTTGGTGCAGGCGACAGCAGAATTTTCTTTGCTTTGCGTGCAGGTATGTTCAGCAGATTTTTCTCCCAGTTTAAATCTGTTGAATATTGCGGCTTTATGGGGATGTATATATGTTTGAATATTGTTATCCATCCAGCGGAATTCCGGTTAGTTACTTTATTTTATAATACTATAATTATCTTAAGTTCGTGATATAAATTTTTTGCTAATTGATTTGTAAATATTTAATAATGACTTAATCATTTGACCAAAAGTGAAAAATCCGTACAATAAAAAATATGGATATAACGTATGATAAATATTCGCTAATGGTTGATGGTAAACGCTTATTTATAAAGAGCGGTGCATTCCACTATTTCCGTACCCCCGGTGAGAAAATGGCACGGGATCGATTCTCAAAAATGAAATCCGGCGGATATAATACTGTAGATATATATTTTAACTGGAATTATCACTCTAAAGCTCCGGGTGTTTACGATTTTTCAGGGATAAAAGATGTCCGTAAAGTTTTGCAGGCGGCTAAAGATACGGGACTTTTTGTAATAGCCCGTCCGGGTCCGTTTATTAATGCGGAGGTAAATGCAGGGGGTTTGCCGTTTTGGCTTTTAAAGGCAGAGGACGTAATTCCGCGAAATCGTGTCGGTACGGCTTATCAGTATTCTAAAAAATATATGGAGTATGTAGCTGAGTGGTATGACCAAATTATACCTGTGATTAACGAATTTGATAATGTAATCCTTTTTCAGATAGAGAACGAATATGCAACCGATACAATGGAAGAAGATTACATGCGAGAATTGTATAAAATGGCACGGGAAAGAGGAATAAAGTGCCCGATATTCCATAATGATGCGTATTTTGCAGGATTGTGGGCGGATTGTGTTGATATATATGCACTTGATTTGTACCCTTACATTAATCCAAATCAAAATTGGAAACAGGATAATTTCTGTTTTGATACGTTGGATAATGTTGAAGATATTTTTCGTTCTGCAAAAGAAGATTCACCACCGTTTATTGCTGAGATGCAGGCAGGCTGGTTTGATAAATGGGACGGTTCAGGGTATGAACATATAAGAGAGGCTCTTGGGGATGAGCATATCAATATAATGACAAAAACGGCATTATCTCAGGGGGTTACATTATTTAACCATTATATGACCGTTGGCGGAACAAATTGGGATGATTTGGCTTGTGATGAAGTTTATACAAGCTATGAATTTGCAGCTCCAATAGACGAATTTGGTGCATTGCAAAGTAATTTTTATAAGGCAAAAGAAATTAATTATTTAATAGATTCCTTTGGGTTTACCTGTACAGAGCCAAAAGATTTTGATTTTTATCAGGAAAATATTTATGCAAAGCTAAGACACGACTTGGTAAACGATTGCGACTGGCTGTTCCTGCGTAATTTAAACCCTGATACTGCCGAAATTAAATTGCCGTCCGGGAAAGATGTTAAATTAAAATCTTATGATATGAAAATTTGTCCGCTGAACCTGCAGTTAAAAGGTTGTAAAATTGACTTTTCGGATGTGGAAATATTTGCACGGCTTAATAATGAAAAAGAGGAAGCCATATTTTTTATTGCGGATGAAAATGCTAATATATATCTTTCTGACGGGAAAATAATTAGCGGAAATCAAAAGGATTATGTCAAATTTACGTTTGGGGCTGACGATAAAAAAACACAATTTATATTTTTGACAAGAGAGTTGGCAAATAAAAGCTGGTGCTTGGGCGACAAAATGATTTTTAATGCTGATTATGTACTGCCAAACGGTGCCGTTGCGGTAGACAAAAGTTCTGAAATTGCATATTTTGATTTGACGTATAAATTTAATAAGAAAAATTGTATTGTTGATAAATTTAATGGTGAACAAAAAATTCAAAAACTTGAAATTAAGAAGGTTGAATTTTGTTCTCCCGAAATTGATGTCGATTATGATTATTCTGATTGGAAAAAAGTTAGTTCGGATACGGATGCTTTTTCTTGTGATATGTATGACGAGTTTGTTTGGTATAAAACCAAAATACCGGATAATTTATCGGAAATAACTTTGAGTGCAAGACACCTTTTTGCAGTTTATATAAACGGCAAAGAGGTGCTTAACAGGAATAGTTATAAATTGGAAAAATTGCAGGAGGTTCCTGAAACTATATCAATACCTTTAAATAATAGTATTTTAAGTGCCAAAGTAAATGAACTTACAATTTTAGTGCAAAATCTGGGATTTGATAAGGGATTTTCAGGTGATACAAATAACCCGAGAGGATTAGTTTTGATAAAGACCAACCCTGAGATACCTTTGGAATTTTCTGTTTGTGAAAAGCTGGCATTGGAAAGAACAGATAAATATGAAAGTGAAAATCCGTATCTTGCAAAAATAACTGCAGAATTTGACATTGATTTTAATGATGACGTATTTTTGGCTAAATACATTTCATTTGAAGATTTTCGATGCCGCAGGGCAACAATTTTCCTGAACGGTGTAAAAATAGGAAGATATATAAAACGCAGAAATGTTCAGGATAAGTTTTATTTGGTATCCGAATTTTTGAAGCCTCATAATAAACTTGAAGTTGTTGTCTGGGAAAAAGAACGAAATATAAAATCACCATGGGGATTTAAATCTGATTTAAAAAATGTTATAATATTATTGGGTACTTTTAAAATCTGTCAGTTATTTAAGTAAATGAGGTATGAAATGGTCGTTGTTCCTGAATTTTTAATCCGAAGAATTTATCAAAAGGGTTCGTTGAAAAAACTTGATAACGGTGCAAGCATTGTCTTAAAAAATGTATTAGGTCCGGGATTTATAAGCGGATTTAATTATGTAAAGATTAATGATGTTTTATTTGAACCAAAAAATGTAAAATTCATTACAAACGGACAGGAAATTTTGGGAACGGATGTGTCGGAGGCTAATCCGATAGCTTTTAGACTGGGTCAATCCGGAACACTTGTTATGTCAGGTAATGATTGTGTGATTGACGGTTCTAATAAAATTGCAATAGAAGCAATGAATCCGGAAGCCGGTAAGGTTTTATTAACGGCAGAAGATAATATTTAGCACATAAGTTTTCGTATTGTAATGAATTGTAATAATATTATAGTCAGCAGTTTTACATTATAATTCTTTTGAATTACCATAATATCAATATTATAAGAAGGGATATTATGAAGAAATTTTTTAAGATATTAGGTATAATTTGCTGCGTTATATTAGTTGCGGTGTATGCAGGGTTTTTGTTTGTACTGCCAAGAGTTATAGATTTGAGTATTTATAAAGCGGATATTCAAAAGCTTGTAAAAGAACAGGCAAATCTTGATTTGGATTATTCAAACGAAAAAATTGTGACTACTCCGCTTTTAGGAGTCGGATTTAAGGCGGAAAATATTAAAGTGTCTTTGCCGGATAAGTCCACTCTGTTTACTTCTGACGGTATAAAAGCCGTTGTATCTCTACCGCATATATTGATTTTGTCAGCAAGGGTTTCAGGTGTTGATATTGAAAACCCTGTTATAAATGCGGAAATTATGAAAAATGGCGAAGATTACAAAATTGTAAAACATATTGAAAATATATTAAACAAAAGGAAAGAAGCAACATTTGGTGAAAAACAGGTAATAAATGAGGAAAGCGGATTTCATTTTAATCCGGAATGGATAAGAATAGTTATCCCAAATGTAAGGTTACATAATTATAAAGTTCTTGTTAAAGACTTCGGCAGCGGACATTATCTTGATTTGCACGGAGAAAAACTTATCTTTGGGTACTTTAACGGTGAAAGTATAAGAATAAGAACTTTGGCAGAATTATTTAGTGACAGAAACCATAATATTACTGCGAATGTTGATATTGATACATTTTTACCTCCGCCTTCTCCAAAATTAGATGAGGATGATGACAGAGCTGAAAAGATTGATATCCCGTTTATTAATCCAGTAAAAACGTATCAGACATATGATTTAAAGACTAATATTGATTCAAAAATCAGAATAAGATATTATGAGGGAAGCGGGTTAACTTCATACGGTTATTTTAACGCCGATAATATAACGTTAAAATTATCAAAGATTCAGTTACCGGAAAGTTATTTCAGAATTAAGACTGTCGGTAAAGTTGCCAATATTGACAGTAATTTCTATGCATCAAATGACGAAAATATCATGCTGCTCGGAAAGGTAAATTATTCACGTCATCCAAAACTTGATATGAGCATAAAGACAAGTACAATTAAATTCCAACAGCTTTTATCGCTTGTTGAAGCTTATTTGCAATCAGTAAATATAAAAAATGAATTAAATCAGTTCAAAGCTATGGGTTCTCTTTTAGTTGACTGTCATATTAAAACAAATTTTAAAAAATTAAAATCGAACGGGTATATAAAAGTTCAGAATGGAGCTTTGAAAGTCAGAAACCTTGGTGAAGTAATTTCAGCTGCAAATATCAATGTACTGTTAGATAATAATATTTTAAAAATAGAAAATTCCGGATTGTCTGTCGGAAATTCAAAAGTTGATATTAACGGAACTATTGACGAAAAATCATATATGGATATTAATGTCAATGCGAATGGTGTGCCTTTAACAAAATTGTTTAGTGCCTTTGCCCCAAAAGATTTGCGTAATTCTTTCAATCTGAAATCAGGATATTTTTCAACCGTGTTGAAAATTGAGGGTAAGATGAAGAAGGCTGTGACTAACGCCAAGTTTAAACTTAGCAATTTTGATTTTGCTGATAAAAAAAATAACTTAAATATTAAAAACAAAGAATTATTGTCTGCGTTTGTTTTTGAGGCAAAGAAGGCGTCTTTATCAGGGAAAGTTGATAACAGTGATTTTAAATTAATATTTCCGAAAACAGCTTCTGTAATATCAATTCCTAAATTAAATGTTGAAATTCAGGACAGAAATATCAATATAATGCAGAATTTATTGTATTTTAATGAAAAATCCGCAATCAGATATTCAGGTAGTGTAACCGATTATCTGAATTTGGAAAATATTGATTTTAATGCAGAGGGGGAAATTACTACTCCTGATTTAATTAAATTAATAGGCAGAGAATTTAAGCCATATATAAACGCAAAGGGTAAGATTCCTGTACAAATGTCACTTAGCGGTAATAATGCAAAAGTATCTATGCTTGCGAAAGCTTTAAGTGATGAAAATAACTATATTACCCCTGTAGATTTTAAAAATCTGCAGAATAAAAAAGCTGCAATTCAGGCAACAGTTGATTTCAAGCCAAACAGAATAAAGATTAAAAATACAGGTCTGTATACAAGAAATTATACAATAGATGAGAATGGTCAGCAGGTTGAAACTCTTGATAAGCTTGTTGAGCTGGATGGTACAATAGAGCATAATCGTATAAATCTTATGAAGTTGAATATTCCGCATAATATGGAGGGTAAGATTTTTGTATTCCCGAAATCTTCTTTTACTCTTGATGGGACTAAGTCTTATGTATTTGGTAATGCAAGTTCTCCATTAATAAGAAGTAACATAAATATAAGAAATCTTATTATTCCTGAAATTCATTCTGCTCTTAAAAATCTGAATATAAGAGTCAGCGGTCGAGAACTGATATTTAATATTCAGGATTTTATGATGAGAAATTCCGATATTAGTGCAAGCGGTAAATATTCTCTTGAATCAAGCAAAAATATCGTAATTAATGATTTACGTGTTAATTCAAAATCAGTTAATCTTGATGACGTTACGGCTGTAACGAATGCTATTCCCCGTTATTTGCCGCAGTCGTCCTCCGCATCATCAAGTAATCAAGATATTCCTGTTGTTATTCCAAACGGATTAATAAATTTCAGAAGAATAGTTACCGGTAATATTGAACTTACAAATACGGTATCTCAGATGTTATTAAGAGGAAATCATTTATACTTGCGTCATCTTTTGACAAATATTTTTAACGGAAGTGTAAGAGGTAATATTGATGTCGACTTAATTAAAACACTCATAAGTGTTGACTTGAATGGACAGGATATAAATATCGAAAAAGCACTGTTAGATGCTGCAGGCATGAAAGATGCTATATCAGGTACTACTAATTTTGATGCAAAATTAGATATAAATGGTGCTGCAAAAACCCAAGAGGAACAGATTAAAGGTATTAAAGGTACGGTTACTTTCCAAGCCAAAGACGGGCAGTTCGGGCCTTTTGGAAAACTGGAAAATCTTATTCTTGCAGAAAATATCAGAGAATCACAATTCTTCCAAACTGCACTTGGAGGTGTAATTAATTCATTATCAACGATTGATACGACACACTATAATGAGTTGAAGGGATTAATTGTACTAAAAGACGGAATATGTGCTATTGATTATATTTCATCAAAGGGAAATGTAATGAATTTACATATTTTGGGCAATTTTGATATTGTAAAAAATTATGCGGATATGAAAGTTCGTGTAAAAATTACTTCAATACTTTCTAATTTACTTGGACCTTTGAATGCAATAAATCCTGTAAATCTAATGAATAGTGCAGCGAGTATGAATGTAGTTACGGCAAAAGCTTTTTCTGTGTTCTGTGAAACAGTTCCGGAAGATGTGTTTGCGTTATTACCTTCATTCGATAATAAATATGTTGATACATCAGCTACAAAATTCCAGCTTGGGGTCAGAGGGGATGCTTCAAAACCTTTAACGCTTATTAAATCATTTAAATGGCTTGCAACGCAGGCACAATTTGATAAAGCTTCTGAGTTTGTGAATTCAATTCCGGATCCGATTGAAGGCAGTACGGCAACGACTGTTGAAGAAGTTATATTAGAAGCAAAAGCTATGGAAGCGGCAAAAGAAGCTGAAAAGAAAACTTTAAAATATAAAGTTAAGCATCTTTTTCAAAAAGAAAAATCGGAAAATTAAGATTAATGAACGGATAACGGTGCATTAAACATTGTAAAATTATTAAAGCTCTTGCAACGATAAATTTCTGTTTTTAGCCTTTTTTCATGTCAATCAAAATTACAACGGTATTTTTGAGTAGTCCGACAGCCCATCTAAGTATCAAAATCCCGCCTAATATACCGACAATTGAATCAAAACAAAGTATATTTAAGTATTTGCCCACAACCAATGCTCCGATTGCAAGGATAGATGTAAGAGCATCTGCCAGTATGTGGTAGTATGCCGCTTTGAAATTGTAATCTTCTTCATCGTGGTGATGATGTTCGTGTTCGGAATGTTCACAGCAATCGCCATTATGTTTGCCTTCCATAATAAATATACAAACTGCATTTACAATTAATCCTATTACTGCAACAAGTATTGCTTCGTTAAATTCAATTTTTAAAGGATTAACAAGGCGTTCTATTGCTTCTAATATAATCCAGATACCTGTAAATCCCAAAAATAGTGAACTTGTATAAGCTGCAAGCATTCCTATTTTGTTTGTGCCGCCAGGAAATTTTGGAGAATCTTTGAATTTTCTGATTAATATGTATGCAATATAAGTTAAACCCAATGCAAGTGCATGAGTTCCCATATGGTACCCGTCAGCAAGTAATGCCATTGAATTGGTGATATAGCCGTATGCAATTTCCGCAGCCATTGCAATTATTGTGAAAATAATCACGATAAGTGTCTTTTTCTCATTCTCATTTGTTACTTCGTGGCTATGTTTGTGCATAATATACAATACTCCGTATTATATAACATTTATTACACAGAAATTTTAGCACAAAAACCGAGAAAAATTATTCAATAAAATCAAGAATTTTACTTAAATCTTTTTCTTCAATAACAATATTTGCGTTTTCTTTTAATATTGGTTTTGCACAAAAAGCGGCACGTTTTGAGGCGAATTTAAACATACTCAAATCGTTCGCGCCATCTCCGACTGCGAGTGTATTTTCTTCGGATACATCAAGAAGTTTTTGAAGTCTTGAAAGCATTTGACCTTTGCTGTCATTAAACATCATTTCTCCGCCGACTTGCCCTGTTAAGATACCGTCTTTTGAGTGTAAGATGTTTGAAAATTCTCCGTCAAGTCCCAGTTCTTCAGCAAATAATCGTGTTGCATTTCTGAAACCTCCCGAAAAGCAGACAACTTTATACCCTTTTTCTTTCAATCCCAAGACGGCTTCTTTTGCACCATTCATAAGTGGCAGTGATTTGCAAATTTTATCAATTTTGGAAACAGAAAGTCCTTTTAAAAAAGATACTCTTTCCGTAAGGCTCTCAAAAAAGTCCAAGTCACCCCTCATCGCTTTATCTGTGATGGATTTAACTTTATCCTGAATGCCAACTTCACGGGCGAAAAATTCCAAAGTTTCTCCGTCCATTAGTGTTGAGTCAAAATCAAATACCGCTAACTTGTTTGTCATAAATTACACCGTTAAATTTACATACTTAGGATTATGTACACCGTCGATTTTTTCAATAGATTTTAATGTATTATCATCAACTGCAGTATCAACATTTATAACCATTATGGATTCTGTTTCGTGTTTGTCATTCTTTTGAACAACGTTCATAGAGCCGATGTTGATACCTTTTTCGCCGATAACTTGAGCGACTTTGGCAATCATTGATGGTTTATTAACATGAGGAACGATAATAACGTGTTTTTCAGGTCGAATACTTGTTTCGTAATCGTTAATTTTTACAATTCTTGGAATATCTTTTGCAACGATTGCACCTGCAACAACGGTTTGTTCTTTGTCCGTAGTTAATTTTACCGTAATTCTGCCGTCAAAGCTGCATTTCCTTTTTGAATGTGTAGTAATAATATCGATACCTCGTTTTTTAGCAATCACAGGTGCATTGACATAATTTACACCTTCCAGTCTGGAAGATAAAATACCTTTCAATACTGCAACTTCAAGCGGCTGAATATCCAAATCAGCCAAATCTCCGTCAGCAGTTATTTCAATAGATTTAACCGCCCCTGTTGATAATTGAACGGCAAGTTCACCCGTATTCTCAGCAATACCCATATAATCTTTTACAGGTTCGAGTTTATCGGGTCTGAGTGACGGAATATTAACAGCAGAAGAAGCTGAGCCGCCAGATAATACTTCTTTAATTTGTTCTGCAACGTCAATTGCAACATTCATTTGTGCTTCTGTTGTGCTTGCTCCAAGGTGAGGAGTTAAAACAATGTTGCCAGTGCAGTTTATAAGCGGACATTCCGTAATGTTAGGTTCGTTTTCATAAACGTCAATAGCTGCAGATGCTACATAACCGGAATTTATTGCTTCTTTCAGGTCATTTTCGTTTATAATTCCGCCTCTTGCACAATTTACCAGTCTTATACCTTTTTTCATTTTTTGAATTGTATCTTTGTTAATCATATTAACAGTATCTTTTGTCTTTGGAACGTGTACGGTAATAAAATCGGGTTTACCCCAAAAATCATCTAAATTTTCAATATATTCGCCGCCAAATTTTTCAACAACCTCTTTTGATGTAAACGGGTCATAAACAACGACTTTCATCCCCAAAGCGAGTGCGACTTCTCCTACATGAGAACCTATTTTACCAAATCCGATAATACCAAGAGTCTTTTTGTATAATTCGGTACCCGTAAATTTACTTCTGTCCCATTTCCCTTCTTTTGTAGAAGTAGCGGCAGGTGCAATATTACGTGCCATAGCAAGCATAAGTGCAATTGTATGCTCGGCTGCTGCCATTGTATTTCCGTCAGGTGAATTTACAACAATTATACCTTTTTGAGTTGCTGATTCAAGGTCTATATTATCAACTCCGACACCTGCACGGCCGATAATTTTTAAATTTTTCCCGGCTTCAATAATTTTGGGAGTAACTTTGGTTTGACTCCTTACCATAAGGGCATCATAATTTCCGATTATTTTGGCGAGTTCATCTTCACTCATTGTAGGTAAAAAGTCTACTTCTGCCGCAGCCTCAATAATCCTGCCTGCTGCCTCATTTATTTTATCCGTAACTAATACTTTCATTTATTTCTCCTTATAATGTTGGGGCATTAACACCCACCTTCCAATTTTTATTTTTGATTTTTTTTAGCAGCCTTTTTCTCAGCTTTTTCTGTTTTTTTAGCATAATGTGCTTTTGTTGATTCTTTTAAATTACATTTTTTTAATATAGCATCATACGCAGCTTGTCTTTCTGCATCATCTTCAATTAATTGTGCTTCGGCAATTTTTTTGTCAAATATTTGTTTGCGGTTACTGTATGAAACCATTTTTATTTTTGTTGAGCCGTGTATAATCATAGGAACACCGATTGGAGCAGTAAGTATTAACCCTGTCAAAACTCCCCCAACTGCCACTTCTGTAATAGCACCGCCTCTTGAAAAATCCTGACGGGGATTGCGGTACTTTGGAGCTACATAATCAGCCCAAACAGGGGCATCATTATGTACTACGGCAGATGTATTTTCTTGAATTTCATTCAACAGTGTATCCTCTGCAGCGACACTCATATTTACGCTCAAAAAAACTGCTAATATAAAAAATGTAATTAATTCTTTCACAACGTTAGTCCCTTTTTGTTATTTGTTTGCTAATTCTTTAATTACCGTTGCAACACCTTTGCCCAAGTCAAATTTATAACCGAGTTTGTATAGAGTTGCCTCTAAAGCTCCAACAGCTGAGATTAAATCTCTGTCGCAGACAAAACCTAAAGTTCCCATTCTGAAGATTTTATCTTTCAGTTCATTCTGTCCGTTTGCAACAACTATATCAAAATCTTCTTTTATTACTTTTCTAATGTCAGGGACGGTAATTCCGTCAGGCGGTAATATTGAAGTTATTGAATTACTTGCGTTTTTATCGTCTTTTACAACAAGCTCAAGTCCGATAGCTTTTATGGCGTTTCTTAATGCCAAACTATGCCTTTTATGGCGGGCATTCATATTTTCAATACCTTCTTTTTTAATCATTTCTAAAGCGGTATTCAAGCCTACAAACAGATTAACTGCAGGCGTAAACGGAGTTGAATTTGCCTGAACGGATTTTCTGTAGGCTGCCCAATCCCAGTAGAAACTCGGATGTTTGCATTCTTCGTAAACTTTCCAAGCTCTTTCACTTGCTACGAGAAAGGCTAATCCCGGAGGAATCATAAAGCCTTTTTGTGAACCTGATACGAGAACATCAATTCCCCATTCGTCAGGATTGCATTCCATTGCACAAACAGATGTTACCCCGTCAACAACCGATAAAGCTCCGTGTTCTCTAATAATTGAACAAAGTGTTTTTATATCATTGGCAGCACCTGTTGAAGTTTCACTGTGAGTTAATGTAACTATTTTAATTTTCTTTTCCGTATCCTGTGCTAATCTCGTTCTTAATACTTCAGGGTCAATAACCTCACCTGTAGGTACTTCTATTTTTTCAACAACCGCACCCCGTGAAGCCGCAATTTTTGCCCATCTGTTGCCGAAGTTTCCAAGTACAAGAGATAAAACGGAATCCCCTTCATTAATCAGGTTTTCCAAAGCTGCACACATAGCACCCGTACCGCTTGAAGTATACACAAATACATCATTTTTAGTTCTGAATACATATTTTAAGTTTGCATAAACATTTTCCAAAATTTTAGAAAATTCGCTGCTTCTGTGTCCAATCGGATGGCGGGCAATATCCAGCATCACACTTTCCGGCACCGGAGTAGGTCCTGGAATCATCAAAAAAGTCTTATCCCTCATTTACATTCTCCTTATCATGTTACTAAAATACATTTTTATTATTTTACCATATCGGATATGGCATGTACAAATATATATATTATTTAAACATATAAATGGTTTTCATATATATATTATTCTGATTTTATTAAATTTTGTTAATTCTGATGTGTGTTAGTGCTGAATTATGGCAAAAAAAATTTTTTAGGAGTTTAAATCAACACATGCATTATAATTCAGACCTTGAGGGATAAAAATTTTATGAATATAAACAGTGTTGATTTAATTGGTGTTACGTTTAAAGGACAAAGACAGGATAGAAACACAGTTTCACAGCTAAAGAGGGACAATGATTATGATTTAAATTTGCCAAATCAGAGAAGAATAAATGAGGCAATAGAAAATCTTGCAAAAATAAGAGGCGAAGAAAATGTTAAATTTCTTCTTGATGTATCAAATAATCTCAGGTACGGTACAAATATAAATCTTGATAATAAAAAATCATATAATGAATGGAAATCCAAACTTGATAATGCGGCAAAAATAGCTGTATACGCATCTGACTGGGAAGTTCAGAGGAAGTATATCCCCGTATTAAAGCAAATGGAAGCTCAAAAGGCTTATACAGAGGAAGAAAATGCAATTCTAAGGGAGCGGGAAGAATTACTCAAAAAAATTGATTTTGATAAGTTAAAAGCACTGAAAAATAAAAATCTTGAAAATGTCGGAAACAATCTGGATTATTTTGTTATTTCTTCAGAGGTTCCTACCGCACAAAAGTTATATATATTAAAGCGTTTAAACCATTTTATGAGTGATGATTATGTAATAAATCCCCAGTTGTCGAATGAAAAAAACAGAGTTCTTGCGGAAATAATAAATGATATAGTCATTAATACGCCTGAATCTGAATTCCCGAATTCAAAGGAAATAAATCAGTTACATCACGGTATGTGTGCCTCGATTTCAATTTGCAGAAAAGATTTAGCTTATGAAGATAAGGCAAATTATGTTGATATGGTCATGTCTGAGCTGGACAATAACGATAATTTAATGATTTATGATACGAGTAAACTCGGTTCGCATACCAAAGTTCCTGTTCAAAAACCGTATATAGACTTTAAAACTGCAATGGCAAGAGGTTACAGAGTAGTTGATACTGCTGCTATGTACTGGATGAATGTTGCAGATAAAATAGGTGCAAATAATGAATCTTACGGATTTTATAGTCCTATTGATATTAATTATTTCGATACGTTCACCGATTCTCACTTGATGAATGATATATCAAAAGATTTGGCAGAGAAACATGATTATTACAGAGGTTTGGTTAAAGCAAAGTCAATTATTGCTGAATATAAGGCTCAAGTTGAAAAAGAAAAGTTTTTGAAAAGAAAATCCGATTCGGAAATGCAGAAAAATTTGTTTATATCAAATGCAAATAATAATCTATTAAAATCATATATATATGAATTAGCCGGAGAAAATACATTTGACAAGCAGATAGCAAAAGTTTTGTCTGATTTAAGAAATCTTGAAGTTAAAAATTCTGATAAACTTAAAAAAGTTCCTGATAACTTTCGTGAGTATTCGTATTTGCCAAATGAAGAAAAAGATTTAAAAGAATATAAAATTTCAAATTATCTGCAAGCTGTATTCCCGAATTCCGATAAAAATAAAATTGATGCATTGTCAGAAAAAATGACGGAACTTTTGGAAGATTTAAGTAAGGCTTCAGGAGTTAATTCAAATGTCACAGGCAAAAAGCTTAGAAATGCAAGAACTTTGTATGAAGCTGCCGCAAGCTACAGAACTCAGCAGATTTTACAGCTGAGTATTCCCGAACACAGAAAAACTCTTATGATGAGGTTTCATCTTCCGAATAGAGAAACTAAGCTGATGGAAAACATGGATTCACTAATTGAAAAAATCGGTAAAGGTACTTTGAAACCGGAAATTCAGAGTAAACTTGCTGCAAATCTTGGGGTTGATAATGATCCGGAAGTTTTGGCTGCAATTTTGTCTGAAATGAAAAATCAGGTAGAGTTAGTTACAACGGATGCAATAGATAAATTCTATCATTCAATTACTATGGCAGACAGGTATCATGCACTTGCTAATGAAATTAAAGATTATAAAAATCAGCTTGATTTACCTGAAAACAGAAGACTTGTTCAGGAAATCGCCGATGATTTGAATTTAAATCCGACAAAGCATGAAATTGAAAAATATGAAAAGAAAAGAAAAGAATTTGCAAAATTAAGCGGAAAGCTGAGAGCAAAAATGGAGGAAGCTGCAAATAAAGAAGACGTAAGTGCAAAAACCCAAAAGGAAAATGAAGAACTTTTTATAAAAGTTGAAAATTTGCGAAAAGAATTAGCGGATGGTCCTCTTAAACGAAAAGTAAAACAATATCTGCAGTCAAAAATAGACCTTTTGGAGTCAGGTGAATGTACGCAAGAAGAATACAAAAAAATATTTGATGATATGGGACTTGAATCTTATATGACTAAGTTTACGGAAGATCTCGATAAAATCGGGAAACTAATGTTTCATGAGAAATGCGATAATGTGATTCATGATTTTAATCTTTTGAATGGTGTTCCCGAAGATGCGGATATTGAACAGACAAAACAAATCTACTTAGAACTTGCAAAAAGTTTTAATAACGTTGAAGAATTAATTAATCAGTATCACAGAGCTCTATTTATATTTGATGAATCAAATAATGATGTTTTAAATCATACAGATGTAAGATATGATATAGTTAAAAAACTGGAAGATTTGGGCGAAATCCCGAGAGAGTCCGAATTAAAAGCATTTAAAAGAAGATTTGATCAAATTGATAAGCTTTTGGCAGATAAAAATAATGACATAAAGAGTTATTCTGATTTGCCAAAAGCATATACAACATTATCACCTATGGAAAAGGCGGCTCTTAAACAGTATAGAAATAATATTAACGAATGGTATGCAGTAGTTAACAGAAGATTACTGAACCAATACAGAGATTTTAAAGAGCCTTTGGAAAATCATGCAAGAAAAATAGGTGTCAAATCAGGTAATTATTGGGTTCCGCAAGAAGGTAACAGCGGATTATATTCTTCGCAGGAAGTCCGTATTATAGAACATATGACGGACAGACCTTATTATATTGAAGAAAACGGTCAGAGAGCGTTTGATAATATCCGTAACGGTGTATATTCAGGAATTTCTTCTACTTCAGTTGATCATACAAGACCTGCGATGCATGCCCAGTATATTGCGGATATTGCTCCCGTAACTCTGAAAAACGGCGAAACTAAATATGTAGTATTCCATGATAACAGCTGGGGTGCTTCTGAATTTGAAAATGTGTGGACTGATAAAAACGGTTTTGTCAGAACTGATTATGCCAGAGATTTCGGTGGAGAATTGGGTTATATCACAAATTCAAAATACTTAAACGGGAATATTCAGGAAAATATATTGGATAAAGTTGGAGAAACAAAACCTGAAATCATAGAAGACAAACTCTACAAAAAAATAGTTAACGGCGGCGGTGATGAATTCAGATTTCCACTTTTGTCAGATGTGATAGCTCCGGGGATGGTGCCTCATGTCGCTCAGAGTGCCGGCAGCTTAAAAAATACATTTCTAATAAATCCTTATCAAAGTTTACCTGCTTTAAAAGTATATGCAAATAGTATGACCAAGGCTCAAATTAAAAAGGCTATGGAAAGAGGGGACAATGCAGGGAAAGGTTATGATAAAGATTTTGATGATTTTATGAAGAAAATTGTTGGCACCAGACCTTTCGATAAAGGAATCTCAACATTTGAAGAATATAAGAATCTTCCAAAAAACAATCCGATAAGGCTGATGTTAGATAAAATTGCTGTATCTGCTTCGTATGATAATTCGACAATATATAAAGATTACAGCTATGTAAAAAATGCGGATGATATAGAAAAAATAAAAAACAAAATAGAAAAAGAGGCAATTAAGGATTTTTATTATGTATTTGGTAAAAATAGTGATATAAAAAACTATATTACATATTCTTCCAATAAGGAAATAGCGTCAGCCATTGACGATTGGGTCAGTCGTTATGATATTCAGTCGAAGCCAAAAGAATTATTGCCTGTTATTAAAAATATGAAAAATGTGAAAAATTCCGATTTTGACGGAAGTATGCTTCATACAATTACTTCTGTTGTATCCAATTTCAAAAAAGATATGGTAGAAGTGACTCCGGATTTTGAAAATAAGGATGAAAAAATAGACGAATTAGCAAACGAAGTAAGAGCAATTCTGATTAAAAACAATTATCTTTCTGAATCTGAAGAAATAAATATGCCAAATATTGAAAAATGGATTGACAGTACTTTTGCTCCAACTACTAACGAAGAATTTATAAGAATATTTAATGATTTAAGAGATTTAACCACTAAAGAATTTGAAAGTTTGTATAGGAATAAAATTACAAAAGAGGCTTTGGGTATCGAAAATATTACAGGCTATGATATGCTGAAGCGGCTTCGTGCAGAAAATGATGAGGCTGTAAATATTTTATATAATCAGATATACAGAGATAAACTGTTTGGCGATATTGAAACAGGAGAAACAAAAGCTCATTATGATTATAATAAATTCAAACGGGAAAAAAGCAGTACCGTAACGTATGTCAAGGAAAAAACCTTTGATGATATTTATACTGATTACAGTTCGGCAATATCATTGTTACATTTAGACAAACTTTTTAATAAATACAAAGATACTAATTACAAAAAATACGGTGTAATGCCGGGTTATCCGCTTGTCCGCATAAGAGATATTGAAGATATAGAAGGTGCTTTCAAAAATATGTTTGATAAACTTGACGATTATATGACATATATTTATTCTTATGATTCGCAAATAATATCAATGGAAATTGTAGATGATTTAAATGAAATACTTGCAAAATATAATAAAAATGATTTAACTCTTTCGTATGACGATTTTTCGGAAGTATCAGATTTAATGGAAGATTTTGTAACGGCAAATCTTTGTGACGAAACATTGCAGGATTTATCGGATGAAATAACTAAAATTACTGATTCCGGCGAAATGTCCGTAGCTGTGTACAGATATCTTACCGACAAAATATATGACAAAATTAAAGCATTCCAGACGACAGCATATGGCGATACAATGGAAGAAGCAAAAGAAGAGGCTTTGAAAAATTTGAAAGCTTCAAAAGAGGACATGCTGAAGCAATTGTTTGAACCAAGATACCAAAGTAAAGCTGCGGAAATACTGGATAAATGGATATCGGCAAGAATAAAACTCGGACGAGGGAATGAGAGTAAAGCAGAAGAAGCCGATAAATATTATGATATGTTTATAAAATATTATGATAAACATTCAATAGTTGATAAGCCTGAAAAATTGCTGGAAGAATTTTTATTGATGAATGCAAAAGATTCTGAGCTAATGTCGGGAAATATTTCTGAGGCAAAGAAAAAAGAACTTGAGGAAAGAAATGAGGAACTTTATGGTGCATTGAGAGGTGTTCTTGTGAAAGCAAACCTTGTAGAACTTCAGATGCAAATTATGAGTTATAAACGTCAGGGTAAATTAAATCTTGTTGCAGATGCATTTAAAAATTCTCAAATAGAACTTATTGATGGTTCTTTTGTCCCTGTGGCATCACCGGATGGTTTATCAATACTATTTTCATCGTTATTAACAAAAGAAAATGCTCCGATATTGATAGATTTCTTTAACGAACTCGGATTAAGTGAAACCTTTGCTCTCAGTATTGTGGATGATGAGCAGTTCTCTGATGCCCGTAAAAATATTAATCGCATGCATAGTATTTTGAAAAGTTTTGATAGTCAGGTTAAGTTTATAAATAAACATTTGGAAGCTATGTCAGGCATTGATAATGATGAAAATTATGAGAAAACGCTAAAAGAATTTAAGAAAAAACTTGATGCAAAGATAAAAAGGTCAAATTACAGAGAGCCTATGGGCATATATGATGCTGCAATAGATGAAATACTCAAAAAAATAGCAAGTAATCCTGATATGTCGAAATATCTTATTATGAATAGTGCTATGTATGCTGCGACAAACGGAATTACCAAAAATGTAAAAAATAATCTTAATGTACTTTCAGATGATTTGAAAAGATTGGGTGAGATACAAAGGATTATGGTAGGACTAAAACTACCTGAAAATTCGGAAGCTAAAAAGCAGGCAGATAAATTCTTACAGGAATGTCAGGATTTAATAGGTTACCAGGCATCATTCCCAACCTATTATCCTAATTCTGAGATAAGTGTATCATAATTTTATTTAAAACATGCAATTTTTTCTGATAAAAATACTTTATATAAATACGGGGATAATTTATAAAGGAGATTTTTATGTCAGGGGAAATTAATGTTGGAATGAAATTCGGCACTTATGACGGTATGTTGGAAACATTTAAGCAGAGCTGTGATGTAAAACAGCAAACTAACAGAGCTCAGGAGAATAATGAAAGCAAATATACATTTTTCAAAAAAGGTACTAACGATGTAATGGGTAATTGTTATCGTGAAAATATTGAGTTATCAGAATATTCGCAGCCAAAATATGCGGATGCGGTACTTTTTACGAATAATTATCAGTATGGAACGAGTGCTAAAGATAAAAAATCACTTAATATATTTGATTATGTCGTAGGAAAAGATAAATTTGCCTTAGACTTGAACGGAAACGGTGAAGTCGATGAAAATGAAATTTTCTCAGGTAAATTTGACAGTTATGTATATAAAAAAGCTAAAGATTCAGGAGATTTAAATAATTATTCAAAGTATCTTGATGTATACTCTTACAAGTGGCTAAAATATTAAATAAATTAATAATAATTTTGATATTTGTTTAAAAAAAATTATACTTTATATTTTTGTGTTACAATTTTATCAGATGTTGAAAACATAATATATGCGGTAGAAATGTTAACATATAATAAAATAGAAAAAATTGGTATACCAAGAGCAATTTCATATTATACAAATTACCCTTTTTATCACGGATTTTTTACTACGCTGGGGGTAGAGGTTGTTCTGTCTGATAAAACTACATCAAAAATAATTAAAGACGGTAATAAGTATTTGGTATCGGATACTTGTCTGCCGATAAAGGTTTTTGTCGGGCATGTTGTTAATTTGCTTGAAAAAGGTATTACCAACATTTTTATTCCGTCAATTCAATCAACAGGATACAAGGTTAATAATTGCAGTAAAATAAGAGGGCTGCCGGAAATCATAAGAAACGTAATAGATAAACCGTTTAATATGATTGAACCGACATTGGATAAAACTGAAAACGCAGGGTTTTATGATTTTTGGTATCAAACAGCAGAAAGTCTTGGTATTACCGACAAAAAGTTAATAAATAAAGCAATAGATGCAGGTTGGGAAGCCTATGATAATTTTAAAGCTATGACAGAATCAGGTATCAGTTACGGCACAGCACTGAATAATGCGATTAACGGCGTATTTGAGAAAAAGAATGTTCAGATAGTAAGACCGATTTCCGTTGTAATTATGGCTCACGGTTACAATCTCTTTGATGAAAGAATTTCCTTAAATCTGATAAAAAAATTAGAAAAAATGGATATTAAGGTTTATACATCACTTGATGTTTCAAGAGAAAATTCAATAAATTCTCTCCTTGCAATAGGTGAAACTCAATATTGGGCAAATGAGCTGGATTTAACCGGAGCGGCTGCATATTATATGTTGAATAAAAAAGTAGACGGTATAATTGCACTATCAGCGTTTGGCTGCGGACCTGATTCTTTAATGATTGATGAAATTGATTATCATGCGAAAAATATAGGGATGCCTATGTTACACCTGAATATTGATGAGCATACCGGTGAAGCAGGATTTGTAACGAGAATTGAAGCTTTTGCGGATATGTTGTTCCGTAAGAAACGTAAAAACTTAGAACTTAATAATCCTGTTAAGAAAACAATTGATGAACCTGTAATTGAAAAAGTTTTAGTAAGTTCACTAAGTAAAGAATAATGAATAAAAGTATTGATATACATAAATATTGCGGTGCAATTCATATACATACGGTTAATTCTGACGGGACAGGCAGTGTCAGTGATATAGCTAAAGCTGCAAACAGATGCGGTTTATCGTGGATTATTATAACGGATCACAATAATTTAGATATAGAAGAAGGTTATATAGACGGAGTTTTAGTTATAAAAGGTGAAGAAATTTCTTCGGAGTATGGAAATCATTATTTGGCTTTCGGGATAGATAATTTTATTGAACCGTCAGATAATTGTGAAAAAAACATTATTAAAGTAAGAGAAAACGGCGGATTCGGTTTTGCGGCTCACCCTGATGAGTCAGTAAACCGCAAAAATAAATATAAGCCTTTAAGATGGACTGATAAAAATAATATTCCTGACGGTGTTGAAATATGGAACTGGTTTTCTCAGTGGGCGGATAATTATAACTCAAATAATATTTTCAGCGTTATATATTCATATATTTTTAAGAATAATCTTGTGAAAAGACCGGCTTCTGATACTATTAAATGGTGGGATTGCCTGAATAATTCTTCCGATAAAATTATACCGGCTATAGGTGGTACAGACGCTCATGCTATGCGGGTTCGCTATATTATTCCCGTTACGATTTTCCCGTATAAATTTATGCTTAATACGATTGTGAATGAAATATATTTAGACTGTCCTTTAAGCAGTGATTTTAATATAGCAAAGGAACAAATATTGTCGGCATTGAAAAGCGGAAATAATGTTATTGCAAATAAGTCAGTCTGTAAAAAGATTCCTGAAATATATGTATTAAATTCTGATTCATTTGCCGGTTGCGGCGGGAGCATATCAAAAGATGAAAATACTTTTTTGTATGTTGAAAATTCAGTTATCTCAAATATTAAAATACTAAAAGACGGTATTGAAATTCATAACTGCAAAGCAAAATCATGTAAATTAAAAATTTCCCAAACCGGTAAATACAGAGTTCAGGTCGAAATGAATAAAAGAGGATTTGCATACTCAAATCCGATTATAGTAAAATAGATTAAGGTATGGATAAAGAAAAAGAAAAAAAACTAAATAAAAAACGATTTGCACAGCGTGAACATTCAATCAAGACTAAAGACAGAGTTGTTGCATGGCCTCGTATGGGTAATATAGATTTATCTATGGGGGCATTAGTGAGTTCTCTTGGTGCAAAAATTGTTATGCCGCCGCAAAATACAAATAAAGCTCTCGAAATAGGCGTAAAAAACAGTATTGAAGGTATTTGCTTACCATATAAGTTAAATCTTGCAAATTATATTATGGCACTTGAAAACGGTGCAAATACGCTGATGATGTTTCAGGCCCCCGGTTCCTGTCGTTTCGGTAATTATACAAAAATGGCTCAGAAAACTCTTAAAAAAATGGGCTATAAGTTTGATATGATAGTTTTTGATATGTATCAGAGCAAAATGAAGCAAACTTTGGAAGCTTTCTGGCATGTTACACGTTGCATTAATCCTTACCGCTATTATAAAGGTTTTAGTACGGGATTTAACAAGGCTTTTGCAATTGATACAGCAGAGCGGCTTTTATTTTACACACGTCCAAGAGAAATTAACAAAGGGGAAGCGGAACGATGCTATAAAAAATGGTATGAAATAATAAGAGATACAACATCTGTCAGAGATTGTAAAAAATTAAAAAAACAAGTTATTGAAGATTTCAAGAAAATTCCTATTGATGAAGATAAAATTGTGCCAAAAGTATATTTGCTCGGTGAATTTTTTGTATTGCTGGACCCGTTTACCAATCAGGAAATCGAAAAAACTCTCGGCGATTTGGGCGTTGAAGTTCAGCGTCAGATATTCTTTTCAGACTGGCTTGAGCATGTACTTCAGCCTTCCATATTTTATAAGAAAGAATCTCACAGAGAACGCTGCGTGAGATATGCAAAAGATTACATGAAACGTGCAATAGGTGGTGAATGCCTTGAAACAGTAGGTGATACGGTATATGCTGCAAAAAACAATATTGATGGTATAATACATATAATGCCATTCTCATGTATGCCTGAAATTGTGGCTCAAAATATTTTGCCAAAGGTTAGTAGAAATGAGAATATACCAATTTTGGAATTGGTGCTGGATGAGCAGACAGGCAAGGCCGGAAATATAACGAGAATAGAAGCTTTTGTAGATTTAGTTATGAGAAAAAAGTTAAGGAGAGAAAATGACAAAATCCAGAAATAATATGACATTGGAAAGAATAAAATACTACAGACATTTATTTGGCGGGGCATTAGAGTGTATTCAAAGCAGATTATCAAAAAATCCAAAACCGTTATGTTTTTCTTTAATGGTGACAAGTGCGTGTAATTGTGATTGTGATTTCTGTTTTTGGAAGTCAAAAAAAGGTCAGGACGATATGCCTAAAGAGGAAATTATCAGACTGTTAACTGAAGCAGGCCAAATCGGGTATATGGATAGTATTTTGTGGGGCGGTGAACCGCTGTTGAGAAAAGATTTTACGGAAATATGCAAAGCTTCTCATGATGCAGGTTTATATACAAAAATTGCTACAAACGGCTGGTTTCTGGAAGAAAATCCCGGGTTCGGGCAGTATACGGATTTAATGTTTTGTTCATTGGATGCGGTAGGAAAGGCTCATGATGATATCAGACATATGCCCGGAATTTGTGACAGAGTTATGAGCGGTATTGAGTACCATAAAATCCATTCACCTAAAATGAGAATTTATATTTGCTGTACGGTATCAACTCAGACAAATTTTGAACAGATTAAAGAAGTGGCTCAGTATTGCAAAGATGCGGATATATTGCTTTATTTTACCGTTAATAAGGCGGCATCCGTACCTGAAGAGGCAGAAAACGTTGTAAATACGGAGCTTGAAAATGAACAATTATCTGAAATGTTTATAAAAATCAAAGAACTCAAAAAGCAAGGGTATCCTATAAGAAATTCATACTACTTTATGGATTATATTATTGCAAAGAAGAATTATTACGAATGCCATTGGCCAAGAATTGCTACAGTAATATACTCAAACGGAGAAATGCTCCGTTGCTATGACAGAAAACCATTTATTAACGTAAGAGGCAGATCTTTAAAAGAAGTTATCAGCGATCCATTGTTTATTGAAACCGTTAATAAATGTAAAGATTGCAAACTTGCTTGTGTCGGAAACTACGCTCTGGATGCTTCCGGATTGTGGAAACTTGAATGGCCGGCAATAAAATCTTTGATGGAGATTGCTATTACATAATTAGCATGTAATATTGTATTAGGAAGATTTTTTGAAAGGAATAATACATTTATGTTTAAAAAGATAATTGCTGTAATTTTACTGATGGCATTTTGCTTTATGCCGATGTCTGCAGCTCCTGCATTCGCTGCTACTGATGACATGGAAGCCGGTACTGTTAAGAGCGGAAATGCTTTTAGCGATAACGAACAGGAAATTAAAGATATTGAAACCTCTGTTGAAGCTCTATACAACGGTAAAGAGAGTGTTGTTTCAGGTCATTATTTGAAACAGATAGGTTATAATTTTAGTTCATCAACAGCTACAGGTTCAACTTCTACAGGTAAATTCGGTTCTGATTACAAACTCAGTTTGGGTGACAGAATTAATGTTTTATCTTATGGTGCGTCTGTTGATGTAATGTCTATGTCAGGTTCAAACTTGGTTCCTCCGGCATCACAAGTTACAGTCGGTTCAAACGGTTCTATTTTTATCCCCGGTATAGGTCTTGTCAGAGCAGAAAACAGAACGTTGGGTGAAGTAGAGAGTGATGTTAACAGAATTGCAAGAAGTAAATTTAACAATATGAATGTAAAACTTACTGTTTCTTCTGATACAACTTTTTCAATATTTGTTTATGGTGAAGTCGGACATCCCGGAAAAGTTTATGTCAGCGGTAACTCTTCAATACTTGATGCTTTGGGAGCAGCAGGAGGTGTAAAAAAATCCGGTTCTTTAAGAAACATTTCATATAATGGTAAAGCAGGTGCTATTGATTTGTATAATGCAATACTTTTTGGAAATGACGGCAACCTGATTTTAAAAGCAAATGACAGGATATTTGTTCCAAAAATCGGAACTACTTCTGCTGTGAGAAACGGAGTTCCTACACCGGGTATTTATGAATTAAAGCCCGGCGAAACAATGGGTGATTTAATCCGTTATGCGGGTGGATTCCTTGTTACAACAACTCCTAATGAAGTTGTTCGGGTAGGATTTGATCCGACTTCCGGACAAAAAACGGGTAGAACAATTCTTTGGAATGAAGCTAAAAATACAAAACTTGCAAATGGTGATATCTTAGAATTCAGAGAATTATATAATGGTGTTGAAAATCTCGTTACTTTACAAGGTAACATTAAACATCCTTCAACCTATGTTTGGAAGGAAGGAATGCGTCTTTCTGATATATTGAAAAGTGAAGATGAATTATTGGAAGAAACTTTTATTAATCAGGCTGTGATAAGAAGAATATCAGGCGATGAAAATACCGTAGAAACGATTCCGGTGTTTTTAAAAGAATTTTTCGCAGGAATGAATGATCCTGTGTTGAAAGCAAGAGATGTTATTACTGTTTATAGAAATACGAATTCTTCTTTTGTTGATGTGTACGGATGTATTAACAATCCAAAACATATACCGTATATGACCGGGATGACATTAAAAGATGTTCTGTCCGATATAAAATTTATGGAATCTGATATAAAATCAGGTGATAATAATGAGATTAACACTTCTCATGTCGATGGTGACGGAAAACTCAAAATGGGTACAGATAATACAAACAAACTTATTCCGACTGAAAACGTTGTTGTTGAAATTACTCATAAATCGGGCGGTACAAGTATACATTATATGTATGATTTGATGATTAATTCTGACAAAATTAAAGCAATATCTATTTCGCCGGAAGACAAAATATTTTTCAGAACCTTGAGGAATGATGAAGTATTAAAAACAGTAAAGATTTCAGGATATGTTAAAGATCCGGGGGTATTTACATTTGTGAAAGGTCAAAATTTATCTGATGTCATAAAGTTGGCAGGCGGATTAACTGAAGATGCTGATTTAAGAGGTATTGTATTTAAGCGTAATACTTTACAGTCAAAACAAACTAATATTGCACTTCAAAATAATGAGAGAGATATTGAATTGCTCAGAGGCAAGCTTGCGGTAGGGTTTAAGCAAACTGAGGCTGACCAGAAAAATAAAATAGACTTAATTGAATCTCTGCAGGCTCGGAAGGATTCATTACCATATCGCTATAACGGACAAATTGCATTAAATATTGATACCAATGATATAGATAAAATAAGCAAAGTTGATAATATTGAAATTCAGGACGGCGATGATATTTATATTCCAAGGGTATCAAATCATGTAAGTATTATTGGCGAAGTGTATAACGAGCAGTCGTTTATATACAAAAAAGGTTATACTGTAAGAAAATACATAAAAGAAGTAGGCGGATATACACCTAGTGCAAATCGTTTCAGAACGTATAAAGTAGGTGTAAACGGCAGGGCAAAGAAAATTCACTTATCAACTAAGGTTAATCCCGGAGATACAATTATTGTTCCGAGAAAAATCCCGGGTAACGATTGGATTTCTCCTCTTGCTTCAGCTTTACAGATTGTAAGTCAAATATTCCTGGTAGCATTTGCTGTTCATAAATGGTAATATAATGTCTATCTAATCAGAACAATAACAAATATCTTTATATAAAAAGGAGTCGAAATGAGAGTAGAAAAACAGTCCACAGTGTGGCAATCAAATTCAATGGGTGCATTTGATAATTTAAAATTAATGTTCAATAATTTTGTAATTGACCAAACAATCAATTATTTGGGAAATAATTTCAGCAAACAAAAGCTGATTAATCTTGCAAAAATTTTTGAAAAGATTTCAGGTTCAAAGGGTGGAATAAATCATGCCAAAAGAATGCAGTGGTTGTTTGAATCAGAACATGCACATCTTTTCTGGTGGAAAAAGATTTTAACGGAATTGCATCCTAATTGCCGTAACAAATGGATTAAAAACTTCTTTGTAAACGGTTATTATGGTGATAATCTGAGAAAACGTTCAGAGTTTAATGAAAAGAACGGATTTTTCCCTCCTACCGTTTTGTTAGCAAGTATTACAAAAAGATGTAACTTTAATTGTAAGGGCTGTTGGGCTCATGAATATGATGTTAAAGAAGATTTGACAAAAGATAAATGGAGAGAAATTTTCACAGAGGCAAGAGATGTAATGGGAATACATATTTTCCCTATCGTTGGGGGTGAACCTTTTGCGAGAAAAGAATTTTTGGAATTGTGTGAAGAATTTGACGATTGTACGTTTATTACCTTTACAAACGGCTCTTTAATTACCGAAAAAACTGTTGAAAAACTGAAAAAATTGGGTAATGTTCAACCTATGTTTTCATTGGGCGGATTAAAAGAAAATACCGATGCAATCAGAGGCGAAGGCTGTTTTGACATGGTTATGGATAAAATGGATATGCTGAAGAAAGCAGGAATTTTCTTTGGTGCATCAATCACAGCAACAAGTCAAAATTGTGACGAAGTTACATCCGATGAATTTATGCAGATGTTATCTGATAAGGGTTGTTTGTGGACATGGTTCTTCCATTATGTTCCTGTAGGGGACAGCCCGGATGTAAGTATGACTCCAAATGCAGAACAAAGACGTCAGATATTAAAGGCTGTTTATAATGCCAGAAACACTTTGCCGATGATGACAGTTGATTTCTGGGGTGACGGTCCTGAAATGATGGGATGTATAGCAGGTGGCAGACAATATGTTCACGTTAACCCGAGAGGTGATGTTGAACCTTGTACGTTCGTTCATTTGGCAACTCATAACTTAAATAATTGTACTTTGACCGAGGCTTTGGCTTCGCCGTTCATGACTGCTATCAGAAACGGCATTCCATATGAAGACGGTAACATGTTGCGTCCTTGTATGATTGTTGACAGACCTGATGTGTTGAGAAAATATTACGAGGAATTTAAACCGTACGAAACACATGAAAATGCTGCAGCATATCTTACCGATCCTAAGATTACATCTGAGATTGATAAATATTCATCTGAAGTAAAAGAAATCCTGGATAAAGACTGGAGAGAAAACTTATGGATGACAATATTCCCTCTTGAAGGTGAATATTATATTGACAGAGATCATTTCTGTTCAAAGGAAAAATCTCAGCCGCAAACTTGTGAAAAAGAATGTGCAGGTTGTTGCTGTCATTAAATTTATAGGACAAAAATGAAAAAAATAATTGCATTTTTAGTATTACTATTTTTTATTTATTCAGGTTTTGTGCTATTTTGTCCTGCTGTAACTCAGTGGGATATTAGCATAATATCCGCTGTTCAAAATGTATTAACAGTTTTTCCCGTTACTATTCCTTTGCTCGTGGGAAGCGAATTATACTGGGGGATGATTATAATAAATGTCATAGGCTGGTGTATATATTTTTACAGAAAGTATTTGTTAATTGATATGCTTATAATTATTTCAGCACCTGTTGTTGCATATTATATTAACAGTTTTGTAAAAATATGCCTTCACAGACCAAGACCGCCAATGGAATTGCAAATTGCAGTGCATTCTCATTCTTTCAGTTATGTTTCACGGCATTCTTTTGTCACATTTGTATTTTTTGCAATAGTTATTTATTATTTGAATAAATATTGTACGAATAAATATTTAAAGTTTGCCGGTATTTTAATTTCTGTATTATGGATTTTATTCATGGGAATATGCAGGATATGGTTAGGTGTTCATTATCCTACAGATGTGATAGGCGGATATTTGCTTGCAATAATTGTGAGTTTGGTTTATATAAAATTAATCAAACTTATTGGAGGTAAATGCTAAATGAAAGATGCTTTAGTTGTTTTTAATTACAATTCAGGCAGAAAGCAAGCAATATTTCACAAAAAAATCCTTCATAAATTTCTATTAAAAAGATGTAATAAATTTAAATTTATTAATATTGATGAATTTAACGATTCAATTATTGATGATTATGATACTATATTTGCAGTTGGCGGCGATGGTACAATTAATCAGGTTGCAAAATCTATTGCAGGTTCGGATAAAACTCTTGCAATTATTCCAAGTGGTACAGCTAATCTTTTGGCTGCAAAGCTTGGTATTCCTGCAAATTTAAAAAAATGCTTAAAAATAATTGATAAAAATTATATAAAACAAATTGACATGTTAAAAATAAATGATATTCCTTGCTTTTTACGGTTTGGGTTGGGTTACGATTCTGATATTATATGTAAAACTCCGCAATCACTTAAAAATGATTTCGGATATTTTGCATATGTAATTGCAGGTATCATATTTGCATTAAGATTAAAGCCAAAAACTTATGAAATAACGTACGATAATAATACGAGAAGAATTACTGCAACCTGTATTATTGTCGCAAAAGCTCCAAATATGTACAAAAATATTGTTTCTGTCGGTAAAAAGTCAGAACTTGATGACGGATATTTTGATATATTTATTTTAAAAACGAAGAATCCGATTGCTTTTTTCTATGAATTTTTACGAATATTGTTAAATATAAAATCTAATAATTCCAGAGCTCGTTATATGAAGGTTAAAACCTTATTTATGAAAAACTATTGGACGGTTTGTCATATAGACGGTGAAAAAATAAGATTAAAAGACGATATATATATAAACTTAGTAAACCAATCGCTGAATGTATATTGTAAAACAGTTTAGTGTATATATTTTTTATTAAAATGCTGAAATATAATCGGGTAAATAAGTGTTATAAAAAGTCCAGTAAGCAACATAACCGGCATTGCAACGGCTAGTGCTGTCTGATTCAAAATGATATATCCGACAGCTATTCTTAATACGGAAACTATGAAAATCCCACCTATAGCTCCTATCAGGATACGATTTTTAAGGGGAAGGTCTTTTGGATTAAACGGGAAAAATCTTCTGCATAAAAAGCATCCGTTAAGCAGTCCCATAATATAACCATATATTACTACTACACTATAGATAGCTTTTTGAGGATCTACCAATAATTTCCCTGAGATATAATCCATTCTGTATGTACTAAAATATTTAATATAAATTAAGATTGCAATCATTATAATATCAGTTATAAATGCCAGATACAGGTATCTGTCTGTATTTAATTCTGCCCATCTTATGATTTTATTTACCGCAAAAACTAAAACCAAGCCTATTGATAAACCGCATACCACATCCTGCGGTGTATGAACTCCAAGCCACAACCTTGAAAATCCTATTAATAAGACTAAGCAAATTAAGAGTGTACATAATATTTTTTTATGCCTTAAAAGATAAGCAACTCCACCTAATACTGAGGCACTTGTTGCAGAATGTCCGCTCGGAAATGAATACCCTTTTGCAAATGGTACGGCAAGTTTTGACGGGTGTATTTCGTTACTCAAAACCCATGGCCGGTAAACACATGCAAGCATTTTAAAGAAATGTGTGGCTATGGCATTAAGTCCAAATGAAGAAAATAAATATAATCCTGCCATAAAATCTATACACCAGTATGTAATTGCACAAATTAATGTTGGAAGCCAAAATTCTCCAAAAACAGTAATCGATAAAAAGAATTTATCATATATTTCAAAATGATTTACTCTTATGTTTTGTAAAAAAAGTAAAAAATCTATTTGCGGATTTATCCAGTTTGGGTTTGATAAGCAATCAATCATGCCAATTATGTTAGCACAAAATTCTGAAAAAATAAAAGGTAACAAAATTTCTTTTGGTATATAATAATTTCGTTAGTTTAAAATTGCAAGGATATTAAATGCAAGATAAATTATTGATGCCGGGTGATGCTGCCGGAAATTATGACGAAAGATGGACAAAAACTTTTGATTTAAAGTTCTTGATACTATGGTTAATATTATTTGCATTTCTGCTCAGTTGGACGGTATTGTTTGATCCGGGGCTTTTTGATGCGTGGGCATTTTTTAAAAAAACTGTAGTAAAATTATCCGTAATGATGATTTTGGCACTATTAGGAGGCATGTTATGCCGTCATTATTGCAATACGGA
This sequence comes from uncultured bacterium, assembly GCA_902760645.1. GTDB lineage: Bacteria > Cyanobacteriota > Vampirovibrionia > Gastranaerophilales > Gastranaerophilaceae > UBA1221. The sequence continues at coordinate 7,245 of CACWHC010000013.1, read as the reverse complement.
TGAAAAAGGTTATATTACAACTTCAAAGAATAAATGGTTTAAGGTTAATTATACAAGAAAGATACAGCATTTTGCGGCTTATCTTGTTCCTTTACTGAGTCCTCCGACTGAACCTTTTGGAATATTGCCTCACCTTTGGGAATCTTTATTCGTACTTTTTATGTTTTTGCTCTTAATAAAACCGGTAAGAGAATTTTCAGCCTTTTTTATGTTGCAGTTTAATTCTTTGGACAGGGTAGAGGACAGACCTAATACTTTAAAATGGATAGTTTTGGGTAATATTTTGCCCGGACTTTTAATTATAACTGTTTTTAAACAAATTTTTGAAACATATTTAAATTTGCCGTTATTAGCATCAGTTGTTGTCCTTACGGTTGCTATAGGTGATGGTTTTGCAGAGCCGGTCGGAACTTATTTAGGCAAGAAAAAATATGTGGTTCCGTCATGGAATTTAAAACACAGATATGTAAGATCATATGCCGGAAGTGCTTGCGTATATATTGCTGCTGTTGTATTTTTGATTCTATTCAGGACTCAGTTTGCAAATCCTCAGGAATTTTGGTCTGCAATGCTGTTATTCCCTCCGATTATGACATTATCAGAGGCTTTTGCACCTCATTCTATGGATACTCCAATTATGATGCTTATAGGATTTTCATTGTTATTTGGAATTTGTGTAATTTTTTAAATATAAAAAAAGGAGTTGGCATGGGAAAAAATATTTTAGCTGCACTTATAGTATTGTCGGGTTTGTTTTTATCTGCCGAGGCAAGTGTATTAAAGGGAAAAGCTGTTGATGAAATTTCAACAACAGCTCCAAAAGATATTATTAGTGTTTATGTGTCTAAAAAAGTCTCTTTGAGTGATGGTACTGTATTAGAAAAAGGTTATATATTAACCGGAAAAATGCAGGATGTAACCCCTCCAAAGGAATGGCACCATAATGCATCTTTTACTTTTATACCGACTTCGTATACTGATTCGGATGGGATAAAGCATTCAATTAATAAAGAAATCAGAGGAACGTACAGACAAAAAATGCAGCCTGATTACAAGCATTCTGAAATAACTGTAGGTAATATGCTTTTCTCACCATCGTATATTGATGATACAAAAAAAATTATTAATGGAGAGTCTAAAGAGGTTTGGGATGATTATGCTAATCGTTCTACTCCGTGGGGAAAAGGGGTACAAATTGATATTAAGCCTAATGAAACAATTTATTTTAATTTCCCGGATTAGTTTAAATTTAGATATAATATATTAAAGAGAGGTATATGATGGATAAATACATTAAATCACTAATTTTAGCAGTAGCATTATTATTGTTTATGGCTTCAAATACTGTGTATTCGGCACAAAAAGATGTATTATTGCAAACAACTTCAACGTGGGATAATGCTCACTATAAAAAATTAAAAATAAAAAACCCGGAAGTTACTGTATTAAAGATTAATATAGGTGTTGGTGAAAGTTTACCTATGCATAAGCATGATTTGGTAAATATTGCTTATGTGAAACACGGTACGTTAACTGTTATTACGGACAAAGATGACCAAATAACATTAACTGAAGGACAATGCCTTCCTGAACTGGTAGGTAAATATCATTACGGCAAAAATACCGGAGATGTGCCTGTTGAGCTTGTAGTATTCTATATTGGAGAAAAAGGCACTCCATTGTCGGTTAATAAATAGTCAAAATATATAAAATTCAGGAGAAATTTATGGATTTTGAAAAAATACTGGATTTGGGTGTTAAAAAAGAGATAATTAATGAATGTCAAAAAGACGGATTAACCGAATTGTTCAAGCAGTATAGTGATGAACAAAAACAGGTATCAACTGTAGTTAAGACATTTTATTACATTGGCGGTTTCATAATGCTTTGTGCAATGACCTCGTTAATGTCGAATACAATTCAAAACAGTACATATACAATGATATTATTGTTAGGGACATTATACGCAGGATTGTTTTTTGGTATTGGTGAATTCTTGTGGAGAAAAGACGAAAAACTCCCGGCAGGAATTTTGTATTTCCTTTTTATTGCGGCATTCGGTCTTATTGTAATGGATATTGAAAAAATGACAGGGTTTTTCCCTCATTTTTCGGACATCGATAAATTTGCAAATTACGGAGATATGTGTAAATTTCCTGTTATTGTACTGTCAGCTTTAACAATTATTGCAAATACAATTTTACAAAAATTCAGGAATGTGACTTTATTAGCTATCCCGACGATTTTTTGTTCATATTCAATTTTTATGTGTATCGTAGATTGGATTTTCGGATGGCAAAATATGAAAGACAAAATTATTGTTAACAGTAATATTATTTTTGGTATTGGTCTTATTATTGCGGCATTTATAAAGGACAGGTTAACAAAAGCAGATTATTCAAAATGGATGTATTTCTTTGGTGCGGTTTTTGTTTATACAGAAGTACTCAGATTGGCTGATATGTACACAAATATTGATTGGCAAATGCAGCTGATAATTTTGATATTAAGTTTATTTTATCTTTTAATCGGGTTGTTTATACAGCGTAAGCCGTTTTCAATTATCGGTTTGCTTGGTGTAATTGAATACATTATAAATCTTGAAATTTCGCATATAAAAGATAATACAACTCTGTTAACCAGTCTTATTCTGCTGACAGGTTTGATAATTTTGTATGCAGGGGTTCTTTATAATAAAAATGCAGACAAATTGAGAGAGTTTTTAGAAAGTAAACTCCCTGAAAAAATAAGAATCAGTCTGCCTCAGAACAGAGGATAGTAAGAGAATATTATTTATTATCCAAAATATTATTTATTCCGTCATAAAGCATTTGTAAATCTTTTGAAATTGTTACGGAAGGACATCTCCTCATTTGATTTCCTTTATTATATTCAAGGATAACATCATTTAATTCCTGTATGGGTTTAATGAATGTTCTGTCGAGCCGTCTTAAAAGGGCAATTCCTATTATCCAGATGAAAATTGACGGAAACAGAATAATCCATATCCCGATTGTACATTGTTTTTTTGCGTTGATTCCTGCCTGCTCCATAGCCATACGGTTAATCATTGCCAGATCAGTTATATCCTTGATAGTTTCATCTTCTGATTTTTTATTCCCTTTAAATGCTGCCAAATAGTCGGCGGATATATCATTAACAACTTCTTTCTCTCCTTCTTCGGTTATATTTTGTTTTGCCAAAGTTAAATATTTTTCAAAAACATTTATATCTTTTTTTGCGGAAATGCTTGTCAGCATTTGTTCCGAATAATATAAAGATTGAGTGTTACTGCTGTTTAATAAATTAATTGAGGGTTCCAGTTTTTGAAATCCGTAAATACCTGCAAGTGTAATTACTGTGGAACAAATTAAAAGAGTTATAAAATACAAATAAATCTTTCCGGAAAAATTCATTAATTATTCTCCTTTATCATTTTTTCAATATCTTCATTGGTGCCTGTTACCAAAAGCCTGCTATTTGGCTGAAATTTCTCATCAGGTACAGGTCTTGTATATTTATTATCTTTCATAATGCCCGCAACAATTACATTATATTTGTCAGGTAATTGAAGTTCTCTGAGATTTTTATCAATCATAAACGACTGAACCGGAATTTCAAAAAGTTCAAGCTCATCTGCATTATTATCAAGGAAAATGCTTTTAAATATAATTTTGTTTGCAAATTTTTTACCGTATTCATATTCGGGATTAATAATACGTTTTGCTCCGATAGCTTTTAAAATTCTTGCGTGGATTGCCTCAGATGCCCTTGCTACAATATTTTCACAGCCCATTTGTTTTAAAAGAGCAACAGCCAAAATGGATGGTTCTCTTGCACCTATTGAACAAATAATCAAATCACGGGTTTTGGGTGAAAGTTTAGAAAGCGAAATTTCATCAATAGCATCTATGCAAATAGCATCTGTTGCATAATTAGAAGCTTCATTAACTAATTTTTTATCAACGTCTACGGCAATTACTTCATATCCTTTTTCAAAAAGCGTTTTGGTCAAAGCCATTCCAAATTGTCCTAAACCGATTATTAATACTTGTTCTTTTATATGTTTTTTCATAAATTTTCTCCTATGTTAAAGATATTTTCGCTTTCGGATAACTCAAATAAAATTCGTTAGTCCTGGAGTTCAGGTAATAAATAATCATTGCAGGAAGTACCCTGCCTAAAAACATTGTTAAAATTATAACAGTTTTGCCGAATGTATCAAGCTGAGGTGTTATTCCCATTGATAATCCAACAGTTCCCATTGCGGAAACTGCTTCAAAAACCAGCTTGGAATGTGAAATTATTTGAGTTGTAATTAATAAAAAACAAGAAATTACAAGTACAAGCAGATATACTGATATTAGTGCTATTGCCTTATAAACAGTTTCAGGTTGTATTTCTCTGTTTCTTATAATATTTTTCTTTCCGCAGAATATATTAAATGCTGTGATTATAAATATAGCAAATGTTGTTGTTTTAATGCCGCCGGCAGTACCACCGGGCGAACCTCCTACAATCATAAGGAATATTAAAGTAAAATAACTGCCGCAAGATATGTTACTTAAATCAATGGAGCTAAATCCAGCGGTTCTGGCGCTTACTGATTGAAACCATGCATTCAGTATTTTGTCAGAAATATTCATGCCATTGAGAGCACCATTAAATGATGATACAAGTATAAAAATTGTTCCGATTAAAAGCAGAGCCGCTGTTGTATAAAATACTATTTTGGCGACCGGTGTAGGTTTTTCGCCTCTTAAAAATTTTGGTAAAGTTATTGCAATAGCCGGAGCAATACCTCCAAAAATAATCAGGAATGATACTGTTAAAATAATAATCGGGTCACTGTTATAGGATATTAAATTGTCTGATATTAATGCATATCCTGCATTACAAAATCCTGAAACAGCTAAAAACAATCCTTGTTTTATTCCCCAAAATATATCTTTACTGATACACGAAAATCTTGCAGCGAGGATAATAAAACCTATAAATTCAAGTAAAAATGTATATTTAAATATCAAAAACAGCGATTCTTTGATTTCTTCTTTGCTTTCCGCTTCAAACATACTTCGGGCATTTTTTTCGTATGTAACAGACATTTTCTTCCCTAATAAAAGAAAAATTACTGATGAAATACTCATTATCCCCAGTCCGCCTGCCTGAATTAGGAGCATAAGTATAAATTGTCCCCCTAAATTTAATTGGGTACTTATATCCTGAACGGATAAGCCTGTTACGCAGACTCCGCTTACTGATGTAAATAACGCATCTATAAAAGACATTTCACCAAAATAAGGGAGTGCCAGTAATACTCCGCCCAAAATGCACAGAATTAAAAAAGTAATAGGGAGTATGCGAACCGGCGATTTTACTACTTCATTATAAATATTATCTATAAATAAATCGTTTGCTCTTTTGAAAATCTTTGTCATAACAGATATATTAGCATAAATTTCATTGTTATGAAAATAAAAATGTTCCTATTTACCAAGAGTAAATCTGAAGCCTGCTGTTAATGCAACACCGTTTATTCCGCCGTTTCTGAGCATTGTTTGGAAAAAGCATGTAAACCTTTCACCCCAACGTTTTTGTATACCTATCCCGTATTGGAAATATGGTTTTACACTCATACCGGGCAATGCAACATTATTCGCTCTGAAATCTGTCTTATCCATAATATTCCATACCATTTGCACCCCAACGTAAGGCTGCCATCCGTATTTAAGGTTTCCTATAAATTTCAGTCCGGGTGAAATATTTATTGCATGCAACGGGTCGGAAGATATTCTTAATCCGGCAGCATTTGTGTAATCAAAAGTATTAACAAACGAATATGACATTAAATAACTCGGCTGGATTATAAATTTACCTTTTGCCAACTCCCAGTTGTAACCCGTTTTTGATGCTATACCTGCCATAAGCATTGTCATATCCTCCGAGCCATACATTGTAGAAGCTTCAGCTACTCCTGCTCCGGCGTTGGCAGTCAATGCCGTAAAAAAGTTTCCGTTGTTCCAAATGCCGGTCAAACCAAGAGTACCTCCGTTTTGGTATATTGAATTGCCAGAATAATTTTGGTGAGAGCCGTTATAACCTGCATAAAGTGAATATTGAAAATCCCAGCCATTCTTGGTTGTAAGAGTTTCTGAATCTCCTCCGAAATATGAACCGTAAGAAATATTTTCAACTTTAGGTCCGTTATGAAGACCGACCTTCTCAAATGTTGCATAAGGCCTAATCCAGCCTGCACTATCTTTTTCAGGCAAATATACAGGGGAAAATACTTTTGGAGTTTCCTGCGAGGCATAGCGATTTAACATTTGCTGAGCCTTACGTTCTTCACGAGTCATAAGCATTTTTATATCATAATTATAAAAAGCCTGTTCATAAGAATTTAACTGGTTTAAATATCCTCCAAATTGAGCTGCAACAGGTGATGTTACAACAGCAGGGTTATAACTGTTATAATCTTTAGTTGCTCCTCTTGATAACAAGAAACCGCCTTGTGTGGCATCTTCTTCGTACCCGAAATTATACTTAAATATTGGGGTCAGTATATCACTTGAATCACTCAAAGTTACATGCCCCAAAAGATTTTGGTTTTTAAAATCAGAGGAAACGAATGGAATGTAGTATTTTTCATTGGTATAAGTTTGTACATCATTTGTATTCATTAAATTTACTTTTGAAACATTTAAATTTGCATTGGGATTTACGATTAAATCAGTAGAACTGTTGAATTTAAGGGTGTCGGTTGTTTGAGAAGCAATATCCACATCAACCTTCATTGAGTTATCCCCTGATAAAGTTAATTTTGTAAAAACAGTTGAATCAATAGAACCGTTTTCCATATCAAATAAAGCATTATTAAGGTTTAAAGAATTTTCAATATTTGTAATATTTGAAGATAAAGCTAAAGATGCCCCCGATAAAAGATTCAAATTACCGTTGCCCGTAATAGTATCTTCAACAGTTGTAATAGCGGCATTTTTACTAATATTTATGTCACCGTTGTTATCAAGGGTATTAACATTTATTTCTTCACCGTTAAAATTAACAGTACTTCCGGCGGTATTTTTCATATCAAGAGTATTTTTAATATCATTTTCACCTGTGATGTTGCCGTTAATTGTAGAATCACCCGAGAAATTAAGGTTAGTAAAATATATTTCTTCCGGATTATCTTTATCAACAGGATGCCAACCGTCAGGACCTTTTCTCTGTACAGCCATATTGATA